>NZ_JAYESK010000001.1:0-612178 GCF_034720455.1 Pseudarthrobacter sp. C1
TCACCTCGCCGTTGGCGTCAACAGCCGTCACCGTCACCGCGCCGGACTTGGGGTCCGCCGAGTAAATCCGGTCATCATCCCCGACCGCCGAGACAATGCCCTCCGAACCCACCATCACGGGCTCCGACGCTTCCTCGTCAAAACCATTAACAGTGGACGGAGACACAGCCCACACCTTGCCCGACGCCGCATCCGTCACGGAAATAACCTCCGAGCCGAAGCTCACGTCCGCCGATCCCGGCAACTGCTTATCCCCGCCCAGCCGCATGTTCGCCGGCGACACCTGGTTCAGTGTTGACCCGGTCTCATCATCGACGAACACATCCCCCGCATCCTGCAGGATGTCGAACGTCGTCGAAGCGGGCGTCACCGCCCCATCAAGAACGCGGGAGGGGTAGTTAAGCCGGCCCACCGCATTCTTCGACTTCGAGACCACCCACACCCCGCCGTCGTTCAACTCCACCTCGGTGGTCTTGAACCCCGGATACAGCACCGCGCCAACCACCAGCACAATGAGCGCCAGCCCAAATGCGGTGCTGCCGAAAAGGCGGGAACGGAAGAGCCTGTGGCGGAACGCGGGTGCGGATACGGCGCCTTTTGCGCGTGCTTTCCCGCGAAGATTCATGGATCGGTTCCCCCAAGTAGACCCCGGCGACGGCCGGCTTCCGGCTTTAACAGCCGGGCACAACAAATATAGCCCTATTGGCTAACAAATGGATAAACCTCCGGCCTTTCCCAGGCCTTAGTCCAGCACCAAGCCTTTGCCGAGCCCGCGGCTAAGCCGCACGGGGCGGATTTCGCCGAATCCGCGGACGTTTTCGGGCGGCTGCGGTTCCAGCACGAACCGTTCGTCGTGTTCCAGTGCCGAGGCGGTCATCGAGTCCACCAGCACCGTGCCGGGATCCGCGAGGGTGGTGAGGCGGGCGGCCAGGTTCACGGTGGGGCCATAGATGTCGCCGAGCCGGGACAGGATCCTTCCCCACACCATGGCCACCCGTGCTTCGGGAAGGATTTCGTCTTCCGTGAAGGCCTGGGCAAGAGCCAGGGAGATCTCGGCACCGGCGGCCGGGGTTTCGGCGATGTAGAGGACTTCGTCGCCCACGGTCTTCACCAGCCGGCCGCCGCCCACGGAGATGATCTCCGCGCACTTGTTCTCGAAGCGCTGGACCAGCCGGGCCAGGGTTTTTTCGTTCATGCGGCGGGACAGGCTGGTATACGAAACAAGGTCCGCGAAGCCGACGGCGCGCGCCAGCGGAAGCGGGGCATCGTCCTCGTCGCCTTCCCGGCCCTCTTCGCTCGCCTGCAGGCCCGCTTCGGCCCGGACCGCGAGCCGCTGGACGCCTGCGTTGAGCTGGCGCCGCCAGGAGTAGACCAGCATTTCTTCCAGGGCGTCCACCAGTGCGGGAAGCTCATTGACCAGGCGCTTGCGGGCAACGGCGTCGGTAACACCCTGCTCATGGACCATGTCCTCCACCAGGGCTTCGATCTGCCACACCACCATCCGGTCAGTCATCTGCCCGATGGAGCGGGTGACGGAGATGGCGGCTTCCTCGGTCAGTTTCCCCGAGCGGACCAGGTCCACCACGGTGGAGAGCGCGGCCTGGTCGCGTTCAGTGAACGCGACATCCTCGTCGCCGAAGTTGGGGAAGCCGAGGGCACGCCACAGTTTGCGTGCGGACAGCAGGGACAGCCCGGCGCCGGCGGCGACTTCGCGGCGCCGGAGCTTGCGTTCGCCGCCCAGCAGCCTGGCCTCCAAAGCCTTCATGGCGAGCCGCTCGGCAGACATGGTGCCGGTGGCGGGGTGGGACTCCATCGCGGGCGGGGGTGTGGTGGAGTCCACGCGCTCCTGCTGGTCCTCATCGTTCATCCCGTCCACCTTCTCTCAATTCCCAGGGCAAAGCTCCGGCCGGATCGTCCATTGCTCCGCCGGCCTGGCTGTCATGTTCGTCGGGCAATTCCTCGATGGCATCAAGGATGAAATCCCGGAACGTGGCAACCTCCGGCACGTCCTGGAATGTCACCACGCCCTGGTACCCGGTTTCCAAGGATATATTCCCGGAACGCAACAGGCGCTGAAGTACCGATTCATGGACAGTCAGGTTGCGCACCGAAGCCAGGTTCACCTGCTGGTCCCGTCGCCGCAGGATGCCGGACCGGGCAACGAGCCGCCGGCTGGTGAGCGTGTACCTGGTGCCCTGCCACCGCAGCAGCCGGGGCAGGCAATAACCCAGCCAGACCCCCGCCACCGCCAAGGCAAACCCGGCCACCAGCCACGGCGTCCACCGGGGAGTCAGCGCGGGAATGAGCTTGGCCGCCTCCCCGCGGGTTGCCCAGGCGGAAGCGAACGCGGCAAGCGCCGGTGAAAATATAAAGGCCGCAGCTGCCCCGGCCAGCTTCCTCGGCTGCGGGCGGGTGGTGACAATCACCTGCTCGCCCGGAACGAGGTCTTTACGCATAACCGCCCTGGCCGGAACCCTCCGGGGAATGCCACGGACGCAAATGCACAACGTCGCCGGCCGTTACCACGTGCTCCTTGGACTCGCGGTCCACCACCAGCAGTGAACCATACTCGTCGAGGCGGGTCGCGTGGCCGATAATTTCGTGGTCGCCCGGCAGCTGCGCCCGCACCTGCTTGCCCAGGGTGGTCAGGACGGCTTCCACCCGCTTGTGCAGCGAAGGGCCGCCGGCCAGGCCTGCCGCCGGGTCGCCGTCGGCGTTGCAGAAGCCGCGGTAGAGCACGGCGAAGTGCAGAAGGTAGCTCTTCAGCAGCTCCGTACGGTCCGCAGTGCGCGGTGACTCCAGCACCACCGACGTGGCGGTGGGGACCGGGAGTTCGGCCGCCTGGAGGGTGACATTCAAACCGGTTCCCAGGATGACCGGGGGCGCGGAGCCGTCCACCATGGGGCCCAGCTGGGCCAGGATTCCCGCGATCTTCCTGCCGCGCACCAGGACGTCGTTGGGCCACTTCAACTCGGCAGGCAGGCCGGCCGTTTCCAGGAGGGTTTCCCGCAGCGCGAGGGCGCCGATGAGGGAAAGCCAGGAATAGCTCTGGGTGGGAAGCGGCCTTCCTTCGGCGTTGGCCGGCCGCAGAACGACGGAAACGGAGACAGAGCTCAGGGGCGGCGCTTCCCAGCGCCTGTCCAGGCGGCCGCGGGCCGCCGTCTGGTACTCCGCGGTCAGCACTGACATGTCCGGCCAGGCCGAAGGCTCCACGGTGACAGAGCGAAGGAGATCGGCGTTGGTGGAGCCGGTGGAGTTAACAACGTCGAGCCGCGGGATGCCGGCCGCGGACAGAAAGTGCTGGTCCGCGAGGGCCCTCCGGTCCAGTGGCGTGCCGGGGGCATGTGCGTCATCCATAGCTAAACTCTACCGACCCGGCTTAGTCCTGGCAGCCCGGCGTGCCGGCCCGCGGGAACCGGAAGGACGACGGCGGAGGCCAGGGGAAGCGGAGGCTAGAGGAAAATGTCCGGCACCAGCTGGTCTTCGGGAGCGCCAAGGCTGTACGGCCGGAAGTCGGTGACCCCGGCTGCCGCGAGCACTTCCTCATCCGTGTAGAAGTTGCCGCTTGGCCGGCCGCCGTCCGTGAGGTTGGAGCCCGTAAGCACGGCATGGGCTGCGTCCGCCATGATCTCCGCGCCCCTGGCGGCCTGGACGATCCTTTCCCCGTGCGGCATGTTCCTGATGGCAGCGGTATCAATGAGGGTGCGCGGCCAGAGCGAATTAACCCGGATTCCGTCAGCCTTCAGCTCCTCTGCAAGGCCGAGGGTTGTAAGGCTCATCCCGTACTTTGCCATGGTGTAGGCAAGGTGCTTTCCCGCCCAGCGGGGATCGAGGTTCAGTGGCGGGGAGAGCGTAAGGATGTGGCCCTGGTCGGAGGCCCGGAGCGCCGGGAGTGCCAGCTTGGACATCAGGAACGTCCCGCGGACATTGATGTCCTGCATGAGGTCGTACTTTTTCATGTCCACGTCATCGGTCCGGGAAAGGTCGATGGCGGAAGCATTGTTGATGACGGCGTCGATGCCCCCGAACCGTTCCACTGCTGCCGCCACGGCGCCCGCGACGTCGTCGTCATTCCGGACGTCACCCACCAGGGGAAGCGCCTGTCCGCCCGCCTCCACCAGTTCCAGGGCAGCTGTGTGGACAGTCCCGGCCAGTTTTGGGTGCGGCTCCCCCGTCTTGGCCATCAGCACGATATTGGCGCCGTCCTGCGCCGCGCGCAGGGCGATTGCCAGGCCGATACCCCTGCTCCCGCCGGAGATGAGGATGGTCCTCCCCTTGAGTGAACCGGCAGCCTGGTAGGGTCCGCCGAGGGCACGCGAAGCGTCATTGCTCGAAGTCATGGCACCACTGTAACCCAACTAAGTTACCGGCAAGTAACATGGCGCTGCTGCTGATGACGGCACAGAAAATTGTAGGTTCCCTACAGCCGCAGCCGCCGGAAGCGTCACTAGACTTGCCAGCAGGGTTCGCCTGTTGTGTGGAAGCTACTTAAACCTCAGTGCCACAGCCCGCCAGCATTCACAGCACCACAGAATCAATCTGCTACAGAGCCGGAGATACTTGATGAGCCACGATCTGACAACGACAGCGGGAAAGATCGCCGATTTCCGCGACCGCCAGGCGCGTGCCGAACAGCCCTCCGGTCCCGAAGCCATCGAAAAGCAGCATGCGCGCGGCAAGAACACAGCCCGGGAGCGCATTGCCCTCCTCCTCGACCAGGACTCCTTCGTTGAATTCGATGCCCTGGCAGTACACCGTTCCACCGCGTTCGGCATGGAGAAGAAGAAGCCGCTCGGCGATGGACTGGTTTCCGGTTACGGCACCGTGGACGGGCGCCTGGTGGCCGTGTACAGCCAGGACTTCTCGGTTTACGGCGGGTCGCTGAGCCAGGTCAACGGCGAAAAGATCGTCAAGGTGCAGGAGTTTGCGCTACGCAACGGCTGCCCCGTGGTGGGCATCCTGGACGGCGGCGGAGCACGCATCCAGGAAGGCGTTGCCTCGCTGGCCATGTTTGCGGACATCTTCCGGAACAACGTCCACGCGTCCGGCGTGGTCCCGCAGATTTCGCTCATCATGGGCCCGTCGGCAGGCGGCGCCGCTTACTCCCCCGCGCTGACCGACTACGTGGTGATGGTGGACAAGACCTCCCACATGTTCATCACCGGACCGGACGTCATCAAGACGGTCACCGGAGAGGACGTGGACATGGAAACCCTCGGCGGCGCGCGGCAGCACAATGCCACCACGGGCACCTCCACCTACCTTGCCTCGGACGAAGCGGACGCGATCGAGTTCGTGCGCGAACTGCTGGACTTCCTGCCGTCCAACAACCTTTCGGAGGCGCCCGTCCTGGAGCACACGCAGGAACTGGAGCTCGACGACGACGACCTCGCCCTGGACGCGCTGGTCCCTGATTCCGCCAACCAGCCCTACGACATGCGCGCCGTGGTTGAGCAGATCGTGGACGACGGCCACTTCCTGGAGATGCAGGCCCTCTACGCGCCGAACGTGATGATCGGCTACGGCCGGGTGGAGGGCCACACGGTGGGCATCGTCGCCAACCAGCCGCTGCAGTTCGCCGGCACGCTGGACATCGCCGCCTCGGAAAAGGCTGCCCGGTTCGTCCGCCACTGCGACGCGTTCAACATTCCCATCATTACCCTGGTGGACGTTCCCGGCTTCCTGCCCGGCAAGGACCAGGAATTCCAGGGCATCATCCGCCGCGGCGCCAAGCTCCTGTATGCCTACGCCGAAGCCACGGTTCCCAAGCTCACCGTGATCACCCGCAAGGCCTACGGCGGCGCCTACATCGTGATGGGCTCCAAGAAGCTCGGCGCCGACCTCAACCTCGCCTGGCCAACCGCCCAGATCGGCGTGATGGGTGCCCAGGGTGCCGTCAACATCCTGTACCGCCGCGACCTTGCGGCGGTTGCGGAGGCCGGCGGCGACGTCGAAGCACGGCGCGCCGAGGTCATCCGGCAGTACGAGGAAGAGCTCCTCAACCCCTACCAGGCGGCTGAGCTCGGCTACGTTGACGCCGTCATCGCCCCGTCCGAGACGCGGCTGCAGATCATCAAGGGCCTGCGTGCCCTGCGCGACAAGCGCGCCAGCCTCCCCGCCAAGAAGCATGGGAACATCCCGCTGTGAACGCGGAAAAGCCGGTGGCCAAGGCTGCCGAAACCGAGGCACCCGCTGAACCCCTGTTGTCCATCGTCAAGGGGCAGCCCACCGCCGAGGAACTGGCGGCGCTGACCGCCGTCGTACTTTCCCTGGGCGGTGCAGAACAGGCGGAGACGGAGAAGCCGCCGGTGCGGCACTGGGTCCGCCGCCAGCAGCTGAGGCTGGAGCCCACCCCCGGCCCCGGAGCGTGGAAGCGAAGCCGCGGCTGAAAGGCAGGCCTTCCCGGATTCCGGGCGCTAGTCTCGGAGTGTGACTACAGACACTTCTCCTGCCGCCCGCCCGCACACCCGGATTGACGCCGTCGCAGATGACTACACCGAGACGCTCATCAGGCTCAATCCGTCCTTCGCCACCACCCTTGGCCTTGCCGGACACGAAACCGAATACCAGGACTTCTCCCCCGCAGGCATCGCCGAATTCGCGGAGGCCGCCCGGAAGGCCCTGGTTGACCTCGAAGGCCTCGAGCCGGAGGACGACGTTGACGCGGTCACCCTGGACGCCATGCGGGAGCGGCTGGGCCTGCAGCTGCTGATCCACGCCTCGGGATGGGATTACGCCGACCTGAACAACATTGCCTCCCCCGCCCAGGACATCCGGGCGATCTTCGACCTTATGCCCACGGAGACCGAACAGGACTGGCGGCATATTGCCGGCCGCGCGTCCAACGTACCCGGCGCCATCGCCGGGTATACAGAATCCCTGCGGCAGGCGAAGGACGCCGGCCGGGTGGCCGCCGCCCGCCAGGTGAAGATCGTCATTGGGCAGGTGACGAAGTACGCCGCGGAGGATGGCTTCTTCGCGAAGCTGGCGGCGGGGGCAGCCACTGCCGCCGGGCCGCTGCCCGCAGCCATCCGGGAAGAGCTCGACGCCGGTGCTGCCGCCGCCAGGGCAGCCTACGCCGGGCTGGCGGACTTCCTCCGCGCAGAGCTGCTGCCCGCAGCGCCCGAAAAGGATGCCGTGGGCCGGGCCCGTTACGCCCTCGCCTCCCGGTCCTTCCTCGGCGCCGCCGTGGACCTCGAAGAGACCTACGCGTGGGGCGTGGAGGAACTGGACCGGCTCATCGCCGAGCAGGAACAGGTGGCCCACACCATCAAGGACGGCGCCACGATCGCCGAGGCCAAGGAGATCCTGGACAACGATCCCGCCCGCCAGCTGAAGGGCAAGGACGCGCTGCGGCGGTGGATGCAGGAACTCTCCGACAAAGCCGTGGCCGAGCTTGCCGGCGTCCACTTCGACATCCCCGACGTCATGAAGACGCTGGAATGCCTCATTGCCCCCACCGACGAGGGCGGCATCTACTACACCGGCCCGTCCGACGACTTCAGCCGGCCGGGCCGCATGTGGTGGTCAGTCCCCGCCGGTGAGGACACGTTCACCACCTGGGCCGAAACCACCACGGTCTACCACGAGGGCGTCCCGGGCCACCACCTCCAGGTGGCCACCGCCACCTACCGCCGCGAGTTGCTGAACAAGTGGCGGCGCAACGTGTGCTGGACTTCGGGCCACGGCGAAGGCTGGGCGCTGTACGCCGAGAAGCTGATGCAGGAACTTGGCTACTTGAGCGACCCGGGCGACCACATGGGCATGCTGGACATGCAGCGGATGCGCGCCGCCCGCGTGGTGTTCGACATCGGCGTCCACCTTGAACTGGAGATGCCGGAACGCTGGGGCTCCGGCACCTGGACCCCGGACAAGGGATATGAATTCCTGAAGGCGAACCTGCCCATCAGTGAAGGCCAGCTGAATTTCGAGTTCACCCGCTACCTGGGCTGGCCCGGCCAGGCGCCCTCCTACAAAGTTGGCCAGCGCCTGTGGGAGCAGATCCGCGCCGAACTCGAAGCCCGCCCCGGTTTCGACCTCAAAGAGTTCCACACAAGGGCTTTGAACATCGGCTCCGTAGGACTGGACACCCTGAGGCGTGCGCTGCTTTCCTAGCTCTGGCTCCGCAGTCGCCCGGGCCCGCCGAGGGTGCCTTCCTCTGCTTGCTGCTCCTTCGTCGCTTTGACGCAAGCTGCCGGAAGGCACCCACGTCGGGCCTTTTGCCGTATCGCGCGAGATGTTAAGCACACTCAGGCAGGGAATAAGTAACATGGCCGCTGTACAACCTTGATTTCCCGGGGTTTTTAGGCGCAGGCCGAATCGATGGCCGCGTAATATTTCTCAATGTTCGTTCGCCGTGGTATTCGGGGTGGCTCTAGCGTGTTCGGGTGAGCACTCAGACAAGCACCCCCTCCCCTGCCGGGAAGACCGGCTTCCAGCTGCCCAAGTGGGCCGGCTCGTTCGGCGTCCAGATCATCGCCGCCCTCATCGTGGGGCTGGGCCTCGGCCTGCTGGCCAAGTACACCGGCAGCACCAAGGCAGCCCCGAACGGCCTCGGCGCCACGCTGCAGACCATCGGCTCCAGCTATGTGTCCCTGTTGCAGACCGCCGTCGTACCCCTGATCTTCACCGCTGTGGTCAGCTCCATTTCCAACCTTCGCCAGGTGTCCAACGCCGCGAAGCTGGCCTGGAACACCCTGCTGTGGTTCGCCATCACGTCGCTGATCGCCGTACTGATCGGCATCGGGCTGGGCGTTCTCCTGCAGCCCGGCGCCAACACGGGCATCACCCAGGAAGCCAAGTACTCCGGCAAGTCCGGTGACTGGTGGGCCTTCCTGGTCGGCCTGTTCCCCAAGAACTTCCTGGGACTGGGCGCCAGCTCCACCGTTGCCGAGTCCGGCGCCGTCACCACCTCGGTCAGCTTCAACGTGCTCCAGATCCTGGTGATTGCCATCGCCGTCGGCGTTGCCGCGCTGAAGGTGGGCAAGGCTGCCGAACCGTTCCTGAACCTGAACGCCTCCGCACTGGCTGTCATCCAAAAGGTGCTCTGGTGGATCATCCGCATCGCGCCCCTGGGCACCGTGGGCCTGATCGGCAACGCGGTGGCTGTCTACGGCTGGGACACCATCGGGGCCCTCGGCAAGTTCACCTTCGCCATCTACGCGGGCCTTGCCCTGGTGCTCTTCGCGGTCTATCCCATCCTTGTCCGCACCCACGGCCTCTCCGTCAAGCAGTACTTCTCGGGCGTGTGGCCTGCCGTCCAGCTGGCCTTCGTCTCCCGCTCCTCCGTGGGAACCCTGCCCCTGACCCAGCGCGTCACCGAACGAAGCCTGGGCGTCCCCCGTGCCTACGCCTCCTTCGCCGTTCCGCTGGGCGCCACCACCAAGATGGACGGCTGCGCCGCCATCTACCCCGCCATCTCCGCGATCTTCGTGGCCCAGTTCTTCGGCATCCAGCTGGACTTCACCCAGTACCTGCTGATCGCTCTGGTGTCCGTCCTCGGTTCCGCTGCCACCGCGGGAACCACCGGAGCCGTGGTGATGCTCACGCTGACGCTGTCAACGCTGGGACTGCCGCTGGCCGGCGTCGGACTCCTCCTGGCCATCGATCCCATCCTGGACATGGGCCGAACCGCAGTGAACGTGGCCGGGCAGGCACTCGTCCCCACCATCGTGGCCAAGCGCCAGGGCATCCTCGACGAGCAGCTGTACAACGCTCCCCGCAACGGCACGCCCTTCGTGGACGATTCTGTTGCCGGCGCTGATACCGATGCCCCGTCCGACGGAACCGCCACGGACACCGCCTCGCGTGAACTGGACGACGCGAAGGCCTAAGGGCCTCTGCTCACCCCCTGCAACAACACAGTAGAAGTTCCCGGGAAGTCTTCCCGGGAACTTCTACTGCGTTAGGCGGCTGGCCCACTTGGCGTCATGGCCGCGTCAGTGACCGCCGCCGCCGATTATGCCGTTTTCCACCGCCTTGGTGACAGCGTCGGCCTCGGCCTGCGTCAGCTTTCCGTCCGTGACGGCCTGGTCCAGCCGCGTCTTGAGGGCCGCAGCCTTCGCGGCCTGCCTCTCCGTGCGGAGCTCCTCCAGAGCAGCAGTGACCTTGGACTCCTCGATGCCCAGCGATTCGGCAAGCGACTTGGCCAGCGCGGCATCGCGGGCGGCGGGGTCCGGCCTCTCCCCCTCCGCAGGCGGCGTGGCAGGCTTATTGGCTTCGCGGAAGGCCTGGAGCGCTTCGGCCACCTTGGCTTCGTCGACACCCAGCTTCCCGGCGAGCGCGGCTGCCTGGGCTACGCCCCGTTCGCCGCCCCGGCCGTGCTTGCCCATGCCTCCGCCGGGAGCGGTGCCGGTGCTCCCGTCCGGGGACGCGCTGGAGCTGGCACTGGGCGTGGGAGCGGGTGCGGTGGTGGCGGAGGCCATGCCGGCAACTCCGATACCGGCACCAAGGGCCAGCGCCGTAGCTGACAGGCCAAGGGTCATCTTCTTTGTGCGTGACATTACGTGTCTCCTGGATCCGCCGTCGGGTGACGGCTGCTAATGATTGGTCCTTTTCGGGACACTTCCAGAATTGGGCAGCAAGTCATGCGGGGCCTGTTCGGAACCTTTCATTCTCCTGTGAAAGTAAGTTGCGCAGAGTGCAAAGTTGCACATAGTGTAAACGGGTGACTGTTTCTGCAGAGTCTGTCCAAGAGGGAACCTCCGTCCCGCCACCGGCCGCACCATCGCGCCGCGAGCTGAACAAGGCGGCCACCCGCCAGGCCATTACCGACGCCGCACTGGGCCTCCTGCGAACCAAGGGCCCCGGCAACTTCACGGTTGAGGACATCGCAGACGCCGCCGGGATTTCACGCCGGACGTTCTTCAACTACTTCGGCAGCACCGACGCCGCCCTGGCCTCCATCACCCATGGCTTCCTGGATAACGCGATACAGCAGTTCAAACTCCGGCCCGCGGAGGAGCCCATCCTGCAGTCGGCGCAGGAGGCCCTGATGGCGCTGGCGGACCCCATGACAGTGGCCCCGCTGGCAGAACTCTTCACCCTGACCCAGCAGAGCACGCTTATGTCCCACTCCGAACTGGAAGCATGGGACCACTGCCGGGAACAGATCACCGCCGTGGCACGCAGCCGGGCTGCCGCCACTCCGGGCGCCGAAAACGAGCTCTACCTCCGTGCCCTGGCCGGTTCCGTCATCTCCTGCGGCAAGGCGGCAATGGAGGTCTGGTTTGCCCGCCGCGGCGCGGACCTCTCGCCGGCATCCCTGGCCGAGCTGCGGCAACTGCTGATCGACGCCATGGCACTGCTCGGCTCAGGCTTCACCACAGGCAGTGCACCTGCCCCATCCTCTTCCGCCACCCGTTCCTCCTGATCAGATCGGTTTCCTCGCATGGCACTGTTCCTGTACCGCCTGGGCAAATTCTCCTACCGCCGGCGCTGGCTGGTCATCTCACTGTGGCTTGCCGCCCTGGTGGCCGTGGGTGGTTCCGCCGCAGCCTTCCACGGCACACTTTCCAACAACTTCCAGATCCCAGGCACTGAGACGCAGCGGATCGCGGACAAGCTGAAGGAAGAGCTTCCCTCGGCGTCCGGAGGCACCGCCACCATCGTCTTTGAAGCGCCCGACGGCGGTTTCACCGCCGGGAGCCGGGCCGCCGTCTCTGAGGCCCTGGAGAAGCTCAAGACCGTGCAGGGTGTCCGCGGCACCGTGGATCCCTTCGCCACCCAGGCCCAGGTGGACCAGGCCGGCCATGCCATCACCGACGGCGAGCAGCAGCTTGCCGCAGGCCAGGCACAGCTGGACGCCTCCCGCGCCCAGCTTGAAGCCGGGCAGGGGCAGCTCGCCGCAGCGGAACAGCAGCTGGCGGCGGCCGGCGCCCCGGCGGCCCTGATCGAAGCCCGGCTCGGCCAGCAAAAGGCAGCACTTGCCGAAGGGCCGGCCCGGCTCGAAGCCGGCACCCGGGAACTGGAAGCGGGCAAGGCAAAGCTCGAGCTGGGCAAGCGCCAGGCCGAGGCATCGTCCGCCATCCGCTTCGTGTCGGAGGACGGGCGCGCGGCAGTGGCACAGGTGCAGTTCAACACCTCCATCAATGGCCTCAGCCCGGAGGTCCGCCAGCAGGTCCAGGACATCGCCCACGAAGCTTCCGCTGCCGGCGTGACCGCCTATGCCAGCAAGGAGATCACCGAGGACATCTCCGAACTCTTCGGCGCGGCCGAGGTCATTGGCATCGCCGTCGCGGCCCTGGTCCTGATCCTCATGCTGGGCACCCTGGTTGCCGCCGGGCTGCCGCTGCTGATGGCGATCGTGGGCGTCGGCATCGGCGTCGGCATCACGTTCGCCCTGTCCGGCCTGTTCGACATGAGCTCCATTTCACCCATGCTGGCCCTCATGCTGGGCCTGGCCGTCGGCATCGACTATTCCCTGTTCATCGTGAACCGGCACCGGACCCAGCTGCTCGCCGGAATGGATCCGGAGGAATCCGTGGCCCGGGCAACCGGAACGTCCGGCAATGCGGTGGTCTTCGCCGGGCTGACCGTGATCATCGCCCTTGCGGCCCTGGTGGTTCCCGGGCTGCCCTTCCTCGCCGTGATGGGCCTGGCCGCGGCCGGCACCGTGGCAGTGGCTGTCCTGGTGGCCATCACCCTCACTCCGGCCATGCTGTCCCTGATCGGGCGCCGCATCATCTCCCGGCGGGCCTGGGCCAAAGCCGAGGCCCACAACGCCGAACCCGGCCATGAAGCAGCCGATGAGGCAAAGGACCGCGAACGCAGCACGCACGGCTGGGGCGGCCTGGTCACCCGGCACCCCATCGTGGCGCTCCTGGCCGGGGTGCTCCTCCTCGGCACCCTCGCGCTCCCGGCCACCCAGCTGCAGCTTGCACTGCCCGACGGCGGCTCGGAGCCGGTGGACTCCGAGGCCTACCAGGCCTACGACCTGACCGCGCGGAGCTTCGGCGAAGGCGTCACCGGCCCCATCGTGGCTGTGGGTGAGTTCCCGGAAAACCTGGACGAGGCCCAGGCGCAGGCACTGCAGTACGACGTCGCGGACAAGCTCCGTGCCGTGGACAACGTGGTGGCCGCCGTGCCCGTCGCACTCAGCGAGGACCGCCGCACCGCGGTGTTCCAGGTCATCCCCGAGGAAGGCCCGGCGAGCGCCAGCACCGTCCGGGTCGTCTCGGAGCTTCGCGGCCTGAATGACGACATCCAGTCCGAGTATGGCGTCGCCATGGGCCTCACCGGCCAGACCGCCGGCAACATCGACGTCTCCACGAAGCTCGGCGACGCCCTGCCGCCCTACCTGGCAATCGTCGTCGGACTTTCCTTGGTCCTGCTCCTGCTGGTGTTCCGCTCCATCGTGGTGCCGCTGCTGGCAACCGGCGGCTTCCTGCTGTCCCTCGCCGCTGCCTTCGGTGCGGTGGTGGCCGTGTACCAGTGGGGCTGGCTGGGTGGCGTGTTCGACGTCGCCAACCCCGGCGCCGTGCTGAGCTTCCTGCCCATCATCCTGATCGGCGTGCTGTTCGGCCTGGCCATGGACTACCAGGTGTTCATCGCCTCCGGGATGCGCGAGGCCTACATGCACGGGTCCTCGGCCAAGGAAGCCGTCCGGGTGGGCTTCCGCCACGCGGCCGCCGTGGTGACCGCCGCCGCGATCATCATGGTCAGCGTGTTCGCCGGCTTCATCTTCAGCCACCTCACCATGGTCCGGCCGCTGGGCTTCGCGATGGCGTTCGGCGTGCTCCTGGACGCCTTCGTGGTGCGCATGACCATCGTTCCGGCCGTGATGTACCTGCTGGGCGAAAAGTCCTGGTGGCTTCCCCGCTGGCTGGACCGGATCCTGCCGGATGTGGACGTGGAGGGCGCCAAGCTCAGCCGGCCCGAGGCCGCACGGGCGTCCGGGGAACTGGTCCACTAGGCTGGAACCGTGCCCCGCCTGATTCTCGCCTCCCAGTCGCCCGCCCGCACCAAACTCCTGGCCGAGGCCGGCATCCGCCACACCGTCCTGGTCTCGGACGTGGACGAGGACGCCGTCCAGGCCCGGTACGGCGTTACCGACCCCCATGACACCGCGCTGCTGCTTGCCCGGGCAAAGGCCGAAGCCGTGGCCGCCCTCCCGGAAGCAGAAGGGGCGCTGGTCCTTGGCTGCGATTCCGTCTTCGAATTCGACGGCGAGGCGCACGGCAAGCCGTACACCGCCGCCGTGGCCCGTGAGCGCATGCTGCGGATGAGCGGCAACACGGGGGTGCTGCACACGGGCCACTGGCTGGTGGACTGCCGGGACACCGATCCGGACGACGACGGCGGCGGGGAACAGGGTTCGGGCGCCACTTTGGGGACGGTTGCCTCCGCCGCGGTCTCCTTCCTGGAGATGGAACCGGCCGAGATCGATGCCTACATCGCCACCGGCGAGCCGCTGCACTGCGCCGGGTCCTTCACCATCGACGGCCTGGGCGGGGCGTTCATCCGGAAGGTCGACGGCGACCCGCACACCGTCGTCGGGCTTTCCGTCTCCACCCTCCGGGACCTGCTGGCCTCGGCGAACGTGCGCATCACCGACCTCTGGCCCGCTTGAGCGGAGCCCCGCCCGGCGCGGTAAAAGCGCCGCATTTCGTAGCGTCTTGTAGCTTCCCTACAAAGGCTGGAGCGTTTACACGCGGATTCCGCAAGTAATATCGGCGGAACCCTCAAAACCGCGCTAGGCTCCCTGAAGGAAAGAAGGAGACGCCTTGTCAGCAAATTTGGAGCAGTCCGCAGGAACCACGCAGTCGACCCTCACGAAGGTGCTGATCGCCAACCGCGGTGAAATTGCCGTCCGCATCATCCGCGCCGCACGTGATGAAGGCATCGCCTCCGTGGCGGTCTACGCGGACCCGGACCGTGACGCCCTGCACGTCCGCCTCGCTGACGAGGCCTACGCCCTGGGCGGGAACACCGCGGCCGAGTCCTACCTGGTGATGGACAAGATCATCGACGCCGCCCTCCAGTCCGGCGCCGACGCCATCCACCCCGGCTACGGCTTCCTTGCCGAAAACGCCGAATTCGCCGCGCGCGTGATCGACGCCGGCATCACGTGGATCGGCCCGTCGCCGGAAGCCATCTCTGCCCTCGGCGACAAGGTCCAGGCCCGGCACATCGCCGAAAAAGTGGGCGCCCCCCAGGTTCCCGGCACCGCCGACCCCGTGCAGTCCGCCGAGGAGATCCTGGACTTCGTGGACCAGTACGGCCTGCCGGTGGCCATCAAGGCCGCGTTCGGTGGCGGCGGCCGCGGCATCAAGGTGGCCCGGACCAGGGAAGAAATCCCCGAACTGTACGAGTCGGCCGTCCGCGAAGCCACCGCCGCCTTCGGCCGCGGCGAATGCTTCATCGAGCGCTTCCTGGACGCCCCCCGGCACGTGGAAACCCAGTGCCTGGCTGACGCCCACGGCAACGTCGTGGTGGTCTCCACCCGCGACTGCTCCCTGCAGCGCCGCAACCAGAAACTGGTGGAGGAGGCCCCCGCCCCGTTCCTGACCGAGGACCAGAACCGGCGCCTCTACGAATCCTCCAAGGCCATCCTCAAGGAGGCAGGCTACCTGGGCGCCGGCACCTGCGAATTCCTCGTGGGACAGGACGGCACCATCTCCTTCCTGGAAGTCAACACCCGCCTGCAGGTGGAGCACTGCGTTTCCGAGGAAGTCACCGGCATCGACCTGGTGCGCGAGCAGTTCCGGCTGGCACGTGGCGAAGAGCTCGGCTACGGCGACCCCGAGGTGCGCGGCCACTCCATCGAATTCCGCATCACGGGTGAAGACCCGGGCCGGAACTTCATGCCGGCTCCCGGCACCGTGCGCGTGCTGAAGAATCCCACTGGCCCCGGAGTCCGGATCGACTCGGGCATCGAACAGGGTGACGAGATCAGCGGCAACTTCGACTCCATGCTCTCCAAGCTGATCGTGACGGGCGCCAGCCGGCCACAGGCCCTGCAGCGGGCCCGCCGCGCCCTGGAGGAGATGGTGGTGGAGGGCATTCCCACCGTCATCCCGTTCGACCTCGCGGTGGTTTCCGATCCCGCATTCGCCCCGGCCGAGGGCCCGTTCAAGATCCACACCCGGTGGATCGAGACAGAGTTCGTCAACAACCTTCCGGCCTGGACGCCCGACGGAGTTGCTGACACCGACGGCGCGGAAGAGCGCCGGCGCGTGGTGGTGGAAGTGGGCGGCAAGCGGCTCGAGGTGGTCCTGCCCGCCTCCCTCGGTTCCCTGGGAACGGGCGGGGCGGCAACGGCAGCCAAGCCCGCCAAATCGAAGAAGCGCTCACGCTCCGGCGGCCCGGCTGCCGCCACCGGCAACGCCCTCACCTCCCCCATGCAGGGCACCATCGTGAAGGTCGCCGTCGCGAACGGCGACCTTGTGACCGAGGGAGACCTGGTGGTGGTCCTCGAGGCGATGAAGATGGAGCAGCCGCTGACCGCGCACCGCTCGGGAACCATCATCGGGCTCCAGGCATCATCCGGCGAAACAGTGTCTGCCGGCGCTGTCATTGCCATCATCGAAGACTAAGCGCCGGAGGCACCCATGCTCGCACCCAGCTTCCAGGAAGAAGTGGACCGCTACCACCTTGCCGTCCCCGAAATCACCCAGGGCAACCCCGGCCCCATCAAGGAGCTCTATTCGCGGCTCGACGACGTCACCCTGGCCAACCCGTTCGGCGGGATAGCCCGCGGCTGGGCACAGGTGGAGGCCAGGCTGGACCAGGCTGCCCGGCAGTTCCAGGACGGACAGATGCTCGGGTTCGACACCATCTCGTCCTACACCGCCCGGGACACCGCCTACCTCGTGGAGACCGAACATTTCCGGGCACGCCTGGACGGTGCTGCCGCCGCGGAGGAGTTCGCACTCCGGGTCACCAGTATTTTCCGGCGCGAGGAAGGCTACTGGAAGCTCGTGCACCGGCACGCGGACCCCGCCGCGCGGCCGCAGTCGCGCCGCTCCCTCACCCAGCCTGCCAGCTGATATTGGCTGACAGACCGGTCTCCAACCGGCACACTTAGCAGATGTTGCCTTTCCTGCTCCTGGCCTCGCGGGCGGAGGATGCTGCCGCCGAGGACGAGTATGCCGCCTACCTCCGGTACGGCGGGCTGGAGCCGCGGGAGCTGCGGAGGGTGCGCCTGGAAGCTGCGCCGCTGCCCAGCCTGGACCTTTCCAGCTACTCGGGCGTGATTGTGGGCGGCAGCCCCTTCACCTCGAGCGATCCCCCGGAAACGAAATCCCCCGTCCAGCACCGGGTGGAGCGCGAGCTCGCGGGACTGCTGGACGAACTGGTGGCCCGCGACTTCCCGTTCCTGGGGGCATGCTACGGGGTGGGGACGCTGGGGCGGCACCAGGGCGCCGTGATCGACAGGACCTACGGCGAACCCCTGGGCGGGGTGGAGATCGAGCTGACGGAGGCCGGGCTTGAGGACCCCTTGCTGGAGGGACTCTCCCCGACATTTACGGCGTTCACCGGCCATAAGGAGGCCTGCACCGTCCTGCCCCCGCAGGCGATCCTGCTGGCCCGCTCCGCGGCCTGCCCGGTGCACATGTTCCGGGTCCGGGAAAACCTGTATGCCACGCAGTTCCATCCGGAGCTGGACGCTGAAGGCCTGTGCACCCGGATCGACATTTACCGGCACGCGGGGTATTTTCCGCCGGAGTCGGCCGAGGAGCTGATGGAGAGCGCCCGGCAGTTCACTGCCACCGAACCCATGAAGATCCTGCGGAACTTCGTGGCCCGCTACGCCCGGTAGGCATGAAAATGCCCGGCAGGCCGCAGGGCCATACCGGGCATCTCCATCAGGACCGGGTCAGGCCACGTTGTTCTCGTAATCCAGGTCGCGGGTCTCCTTGCTCACAAACAGGGCAATGAGGGTCAGGACGGCCATGGAGGTCAGGTAGATGCCCACCAGGACCGGGCTGCCGTCCGCCATTTCCCACAGCGCCACGGCGATGAACGGGGCCACCGCCGCACCCAGGATGCTGGAGAAGTTGTAGCTGACGGCTGAGCCCGTGTACCGGACGTTCGTGGGGAACAGTTCGGGCAGCAGCGCACCCATCGGCCCGAACGTCAGGCCCATCAGGGAGAAGCCGATCACCAGCAGCGCCATGGTGCCAATGAAGCCGCCGCTGAACAGCGGGACGAACAGCAGGCCGAAGACGAAGATGCCGCCGGTGACGGCCAGGAGCATCTTGCGGCGGCCGTACTTCTCGGCCAGCGGTCCGGAGACCAGCGTGAAAATGCCGAAGAAGACGACGCCGGCGATCAGCATCCACAGGAAGTCGTTGCGGGTGTAGCCCAGGCCTGGGACGAACGCGGCGGCGGCCGCTTCCGACATAGGCTTGCCGGCCTTTTCAGCCGCGGCCCTGGCGGCCTCGAGGCTGGCGGGGCGGGTGCCGTAGGTCAGGGTGAAGGTGGTCATCAGGTAGAAGAGCACGTAGGTGGCGAGCATGATGAACGTACCCAGGATGAGCTGGCGCCAGCTGGTCTTGAACACCCGGCCCAGCGGCAGTTTGGCGACCTCGTTGGACTCGATCACCTTGGTGAAGGCGGGGGTTTCGATCAGCTTGAGCCGGACGTACAGGCCGATGATGACCATGACGGCACTGAGCAGGAAGGGAACGCGCCAGCCCCAGGCCTGGAAGTCGGCCGGGGAGAGTGCGTAGCTGAACACCAGGAAGATCACGTTGGCGATGATGAAGCCGATGGGGGCGCCCAGCTGGGGGAAGGTGCCGTAGATGGCCCGCTTGTTCGCGGGCGCATTCTCGGTGGCCAGGAGCGCAGCGCCGCTCCATTCACCACCCAGGGCCAGGCCCTGGGCGAAGCGCATGACCACCAGCAGCGCGGGGGCCCAGAACGCCCAGCCCGGAACCAGGGCGGTGGGCAGGCAGCCGATGAGGAAGGTGGCAATACCCATGGTGAGCAGGGATGCCACCAGCGTGCCCTTGCGGCCGAACTTGTCGCCGAAGTGGCCAAAGACGATCGAGCCGAGCGGGCGGGCCACGAAGGCCACACCGAATACCGCAAAGGAGCTCAGGAGCTGGGTTGTTTCGTTCTGGTTGGGGAAGAACAGCTGCGGAAAGACGAGCACCGCGGCCGTGGCGTAGACGTAGAAGTCGTAGAACTCGACCGTGGTGCCGATCAGGCTGGCTACGATCACGCGGCCCCGGGAGTTCACGGGCTGCGGGGATCCGGGCACCGTGGAGGTTTCGGTGGATGACATAGGTAAACGCTTTCGTGAGAACCGTCCGGAGGCAGCAGTCGTGCTCCGGGTCGAAATAGTTAGAGTCCAATATTAGTTCCCGCGTTCCAGTGAATGGACAAAAGGTCCAGCATGCGGACAGATGCAGTCCGTCTCATTTTTGGCCATTAACCCTCGCCTAACAGCGGCCCATGGCCGCCGATAGGCAAATGTCACAGCGCGTTAACAAACATCGTCGGTCCGTGAAACGCGGCTTCTTTACCTTGGAGGAACAACATCCCCCGAAGGAGGTACACCGTGACTGTTGATCGCACCGCTGATGCCGGCACCGGCAATTCCCTTGACCTCGACGTACAAGGTTCCGCAGCCGCCAGCGCACAGCCCGGCACCACCCGCACCACAGACTCCCCCGCCCTTGAATTCCGCCCCGGCCGCTGGATCGCCAACTGGGATGCCGAGAACAAGGAGCAGTGGGAAACCGCCGGCCGCACCATTGCCCGCCGCAACCTCAACTGGTCCATCTTCGCCGAATTCCTCGGCTTCGTCGTATGGCAGCTCTGGTCCATCGTTGTGGTCCAGCTGCCCGCAGCAGGCTTCACGTTCTCCACCTCCGAGATTTTCTGGCTCATCTCCATGCCCAGCCTGGTGGGCGCAACCCTCCGCATCCCCTACACCTTCATGGTTCCCCGCTTCGGCGGCCGCAACTGGACCATCGTGTCCGCCCTGCTGCTCCTGATCCCCGCCATCGGCCTCGGACTCTGCGTGTCCAACCCGGAAACCCCCTTCGGCGTCATGCTCCTCGTGGCAGCCCTGGCCGGCTTCGGCGGCGGCAACTTTGCCAGCTCCATGGCCAACATCACGTTCTTCTACCCCGCCCGTGAAAAGGGCTGGGCACTGGGCCTGAACGCTGCGGGCGGCAACATGGGTGCCGCCGTGGCACAGCTCGCCGTCCCGATTGTGATCACCATGCTCGCCGTCGGCAGCGTCAACCTCCCCATGGCCGGCTGGATGTGGGTCCCCTTCATCCTGATCGCCGCGTTCGGCGCCTTCAAATACATGGACAACCTCACCAGCGCCAAGGGTGACGTGGCCGGTTCGATCGCAGCGCTGAAGGAACCGCACCTGTGGATCATGGCACTGCTGTACATCGGCACCTTCGGTTCGTTCATCGGATTCGCCGGTGTCTTCCCCAAGCTCATCAAGGACTACTTCCCGGCCTTCTCCTCGATCGGAGTGGGGACCGTGGCACTGTCCCTCGCGTTCCTCGGCCCGCTGGTGGGTTCCCTGGCCCGGCCCTACGGCGGACGGATGGCTGACCGGATGGGCGGCGCCCGCATGACCATCGCGGCATTCGCTTCCATGGCCGTGATCACCCTGACCATGATCTGGACCCTGCCGCTGAAGAACTTCTGGCTCTTCCTGGCGCTCTTCCTGATGCTCTTCACCGCCAGCGGCTTTGGAAACGGCGCCACGTACCGGATGATCCCGGTCATCTTCGCCACCTCCAGCCGGGCAGCAAAGAACGGCGCCAGCTCCGTAGCCACCCAGCGCCTGGCCTCCTCGGCCCTTGGCCTCATCTCGGCCATCGGCGCCTACGGCGGATTCGTGATCCCCCAGGTACTGAACGCATCGAACTCCGCCAGCGGCTCCTACACATCCGCTTTCTACGGCTTCGTCGGAGCGTATGTCCTGATGCTGGTTGTCTGCTGGGCCTGCTACATCCGCAACGCCAACCGAAATGCGATGGGACACGTCTAACATGACCACAAGCGCCGACACGCACTGCCCTTACTGCGCCCTGCAGTGCGCCATGACGCTCACGTCTCCAACGGGCCTGGCCCCGGCTTCCCAGCCGGGGCCAGTCCCCGTGTCCGCACCACCCGCAGCGGAACATGAAGCGCCCCAGGCGCCCACCAACGTTCCGCTCACAGTCCAAGGACGGGATTTCCCCACCAACCGCGGCGGCCTCTGCCGCAAGGGCTGGACGTCCCCCAGCCTCCTGAACCACGCCGGCCGGATCACCGAGCCGCTGCTGAAAGGCCCCGACGGCGTCCACCGCCCCATCAGCTGGGAGCAGGCCCTGGACCTTGCAGTCGCCGCGGTGAAGGATGCCCGCGCACGCCACGGGGCGGACGCCGTCGGCGTTTTCGGCGGCGGTGGCCTGACCAACGAAAAGGCCTACATGCTGGGCAAGTTCGCCCGGCTCGCCCTGGGCACGTCGAGGATCGATTACAACGGCCGCTTCTGCATGTCCTCCGCCGCGGCTGCCGGGATGCGGGCCTTCGGCATCGACCGCGGCCTGCCGTTCCCGCTGGAGTCCCTGGACACCGCCAGCACCATTTTGATGCTGGGCTCGAATGTGGCCGAGACCATGCCGCCCTTTGTGCAGCACCTCAAGGGAACGCGCGACGCCGGCGGGCTGATCGTGGTCGATCCCCGCCGCTCCGCCACAGCTGCCTTCACGGCCGACGGCGGAGGCCTCCACCTCCAGCCCCTGCCGGGCACCGACCTGGCCCTCCTGCTGGGCATCTCCCACGTGGTCATCCACGAGAACCTGGTGGACACTTCCTACCTGGAGGAACGCACCTCCGGCTACAGCGCCGTAGCCCGCAGCGTCAACTCCTTCTGGCCCGAACGCGTCCAGTCCCTCAC
Source organism: Pseudarthrobacter sp. C1 (assembly GCF_034720455.1). NCBI lineage: Bacteria > Bacillati > Actinomycetota > Actinomycetes > Micrococcales > Micrococcaceae > Pseudarthrobacter > Pseudarthrobacter sp. C1. Next base: position 21,863 of record NZ_JAYESK010000001.1, read on the forward strand.
CGGCGTCCCGGCCGAACTCATTCGGGAAACAGCCCGCCGGCTCGCCGCCGGGGCCCGCCAGGGCGGCAGCTACATCCTCACCGGCCGCGGCGTGGAACAGCACGTCGACGGCACCGATACCGCAACGGCGGCCATCAACCTGAGCCTCCTGCTGGGCCTGCCCGGTTCCGCCCGCAGCGGCTACGGCACCCTCACCGGCCAGGGCAACGGCCAGGGCGGCCGCGAGCATGGCCAGAAGGCGGACCAGCTCCCCGGCTACCGCAAGATCACCGACCCCGCCGCCCGCGCCCATGTAGCCGGCGTCTGGGGCGTTCCCGAGGAACTTATTCCCGGCCCCGGCCTGCCCGCCGTCCAGCTGCTTCAGTCACTGGGAAAGCCCGACGGCGTCCGTTGCCTTTTCGTCCACGCCTCCAATATCGCCGTGGCTTCCCCCGACGCGAACGCAGTGATCCAGGGGCTCCGCAGCCTGGACTTCCTGATGGTCTGCGACTTCTTTATGTCCGAGACCGCAGCCGAGGCGGACCTCATCCTCCCGGTGCTCCAGTGGGCGGAGGAGGAAGGCACCCTGACCAACCTCGAAGGGCGGGTGCTGCGCCGCCGCCGCGCCCTTGCGCCCCCGCCGGGTGCCCGTAGCGAACTCTGGATCATGGCGCGGCTGGCCGAGGCCCTGGACGCACCGTCCACCTACAGCGAAGACCCCGAAACCGTCTTCGAGGAACTCCGCCTGGCCTCCGCCGGCGGGCTGGCCGACTACTCGGGCATCGACTACGCCATGCTGGACCGCGGGGAGGCCGCCTACTGGCCCTACCCCGCCGGCAGCACCGGCACGCCGCGCCTGTTCCAGGACGCTTTCGCGCACGCTGACGGCAAAGCCGTGATGGTCCCGGTGACGCCGCGCCGCCGTCGTACTCCTGCTGCGCCCCCTGCAGGGGATGGCACAGCTGCCAAGACCATGACACTGATCACGGGCCGACTCCTGGAGCACTACCAGTCCGGCGCGCAGACCCGACGGGTGCCGGAACTGCTGGCAGCGCAGCCGGAGGCACAGGTGCAGATCCATCCGGCAGCCGCAGCATCGATGGGCATCACCGAAGGCGCGCTCGTGTCGGTGGCCAACGAGCGCGGCGAAGTGGTGTGCCGGGCCCAACTCAGCAACGCCATCCGTCCCGAGACGGTCTTCCTGCCCTTCCACTTCCCCGAACTGGAGAGCGCCAACCGCCTCACCGAGGCGGCCACGGACCCCATCTCCGGGATGCCCGAATTCAAGTTCAACACCGTGTGGGTCCGGCCCGTGGCCGTTCCCCTCTCCACCAACGTGCTTCAAACGACGGAGGCCTCATGAGCGAGCAGATTGTCATTGTGGGATTCGGCCCGGTGGCGGCCCGGCTGGTGGACGAACTCCTGCCCGCGGTCCGCACCGGCCTGGCCACCCTGATTGTGGTGGGCGAGGAAGCTGAAGCAGCCTACAACCGGGTTCTCGTCGCCGACCTCGGTGTGGGACGCACCACGGCCGATGCCCTGGCACTCTCCGACGCGGACGCCCTGGCCGGCGACGGTGTGGACGTCCGCCTCGGCCTCCGCGTCCGCAGGGTGGACCGGGCCCGGCAGCAGGTCATCCTCTCCGACGGCGCAGCAGTCCACTACGACCGCCTGGTCTTTGCCACCGGCTCACGCCCGGTCATTCCCAACCTCACCGGCATCAACCCGGACCCCACCCACCCTGTCCTTCCGGCCGGCGTCACCGCGCTGCGCGACCTGCGTGACGCCGACGTGCTGCGCCAGGCAGTGGAGGGCGGCAAGCGGGTAGTGGTCCTGGGCGGCGGCGTCCTGGGCCTGGAGACGGCCCTGGCCGCGGCCGAAGAAGGCGCCACCGTCACCGTGGTCCACAACGGGCCCCACCCCCTGGGACGCAACATCGACCGCGGCGGCGGCGCCGTCCTGGCTGCCAGCCTGCGCCGCTGCGGCGTCCGGATGGCCGGCAATGCCCGCTCCACCGGGGTGGAGCACAACGCTCCCGACGGCGGTTTCTCCGCTTTGCTGCTTGATGACAAGTCAGCGATCGACGGCGACCTCCTGGTGCTGTCCTGCGGCGTCCGTCCCCGAACGGAGCTGGCCGAGGGCTGCGGGCTTTCCACGTCCGCAGGAATCCTGGTGGACCACAAGCTCCGCGCCCACCACGAGCCGCACATCTTCGCCATCGGCGACTGCGCGGAGGTGCGCTGCCCGGACCCTGGCTGCGCATCCTGCCGCAATGCTAAAGGACCGTCGGGCCTGGTGGGGCCGGGCTGGCGCCAGGCCGAATGGCTGGCCGAATACCTGGCCCTCCTGGCCGCAGGCACGCCGGAGCAAGCCGAAGTCCTGCCGGAACTGCCTGCGGAGCAGGCCGGCGTCATCGTCCTGAAGGCACGCGGCATGAACATGGCCGTGGCCGGGGACAACGCTGCCGAGCCGTGGGACGAGGAAGCACTGTCCGCCGGTGCCGTGGACGGGCGCCCGCGCCTCCAGGTTGCCCAGTGGGCGGATCCGGAGCACGGCCGCTACGTGAAGATGACCACCCGCGGCGGCGTTCTTGAAGGGCTGGTGGCTGTGGGCATGCCACGCACCGCCGCCGAGCTTGTGGGGCTGTTCGAACGCAGCGCCGAACTGCCGGCAGACCGGTCCCTGCTGCTGCGCCTTGACGGCCCGGACCAGCTGCCCGGCACGGGTCCCGCCGATCCCGCCGGCACCGTATGCCGGTGCGCGGGCGTCAGCGGAGCCGCCATCCAGGGCGCAGTTGAGGAAGGCTGCTCCACGGTGGCAGACGTGTCCAAGGCAACAAGGGCGGGCACGGGCTGCGGCGGCTGCCACGAGGATATTAAGGGGCTCATCGAAAAACACTTCCAGGCGGTCTCAGCCGCCTGAATTTGGGCCTGGGGGTTGAGGTTCTCCAGCCGCCCTAGGAGGGGTTTGCCGGATTCGCCAGCCTGGCCAGGAAATCCTCCGTGAAGTGCTTTACGCCGTCCCATTCGGTATAGATGTAGTCGCGGGAGGTGTCGAGGTCCTGGGATCCCTTGTCCTTGACGATCTTCTTCATCAGCTGGCGCTTCAGGAAGTTGTACCGGGTGTACAGGAGCGCACCGCCGAACATTGCCACGTGCCGGGGATGCCAGCCGGTCTCCTCCTCGAACTGCTTCACCTGGCTTTCCGCGTTGGCTTCGTCCCCGTGGGCGGCCAGGCTGACCGAAACCAGGGCGGAGGGCACCTGGTCTAGTTCCGTGCGGTTTTCGCGGACGAAGTCGGCAACAAAGCCCTCGTGCTTGCCCATGTGCACCGATGCCGCCACGATGACGCCGTCCTGCCCGTCCGGAAGCCTGCCCGTGTTGTGCTTGAGGTCCACCGTTTCGGCCTGGTGCCCGTGGGCCCGGATGACGTCCGCGATGTACTCGGCTATGTGGGCTGTCTGCCCTTCAAGGCTGCCGTAGGGCATATGGATCTTAGCCATGCTCAACTGTGCGTTCAGGGCGCAGCGGAAGACTAGGGCACAACGTCCCAGCGGCGCGGACCGGTCCGCAGGCCTTCCGGCCCGGGACCCGGCCCCCGGCCAGCATGTGTGGTTACGCCGGTTCCTTGGGAATGATGATCCACAGCACGATGTAGGCGAGTTCGCCTACCCCTACCAGCCCAAAGATCACGAAGCCCAGCCGGACCAGGAATTTCGGGAGTCCAAAGCGGGCTGCCAGGGCTGCGCAGACGCCGCCAATCATCTTGCCGCGGCGCGGCCTCACAAGTGCTGTTGTCATTGCTGGTACCTAACCTTTCATACCGGTTGATTCATTGCTGCCGAATATGTGCGCATGGTCAAGGGCCAAGGAAACCGGCCACCAGGGCATAAATTCCCCAGAGCCCGGCCCCGAGCAGGGCTCCCAGATACGTCAGTACCAGCCTGGTGTCCTGAAGATAGCAGTTTGACTTCTTGAGGCCATTGCGCCGGGCTTTCCAGTAGCCGGCGAACCCGATGGCTGCGAACACCGTCAGCGCTGCGGGGCCGGCCACCCAGCCGAGCAGGGCGATAGTGGCGAAAATGCACAGGCGCAGCGGATCGTACGGTGCCGTGGGCTGGTTGTCATGGCCTGCGCCGCTGCGGGACGGGTGCGGGGCCCTCCCGGACGCCACAAGCTCCGACGGCAGTGCCCCCGCTGCAATGCGCCCGGCATCCGAGGCAGAGCTCATCATTCCTCCTTAAACCTGGCGGACCGGGAGAAGCTGTTGGCCAGTGGCCGTGCTCATCCGCTGCACCGCCAGGGCTGGCCATGCCTGGACTGCGCAGAAAGGAGCGCACTGGTGGTCACCGGTGTCGCTCTTGGTTCCCACGTGCACGCAGCACTGGGTGAGCCGTTCCTCGATCATGGTGGACATATCCATGAACGGTTTCACCATGATCCTGGTGACCCGCTCTGCGAGGAGCCGGCGCAGCCGCTGTTGCTGGCCCGGAAGCTTGCCGGCGGCAAGCGTGGTGAGAGTACCGATGCCAAGGTCGCACTGGGTGCAGATGTTTTTCCAAAGATCGGCTGTCCGCGGATGGGAAAGGGAAGACTGCTCGCTGAGCAGGTCGAGAAGCGAAGACTTCATGAGGCTGCGCAGTTCAAGCGGGACTGCGCTGTCGGCGATACGGTTGGCAATGCTGTCAGGATGCAGCTCGAGCCATGCCAGCAGTTGGTCATGCCCGATCAGGGCAGCGAGCGATCGCCACGTTCCGGAATCGTCCTTCAGCATGTACCCGACGGACGCGCAGTGCGGATGCGAGCACGGCAGGGCTGTCAGGTCGTGCCAGGAAACTACGCCGTTGGTTTGCTCCGCGAGCCTTTGGAGTACGCCCGTATGCGTGAGCCGGTCCATGGGGTCGATGCCGTGCCCGCGTCCTGAACCAAACACCGGTTGCAATGCGACTCCACCGACAAACGGGGTCTCCAAGGCGCGCATGACGACGGCGCCGACCTCGCCGTCGTTGACGCCGAGGGTTGCCGTCATGGTCAGCGTGGTGAAGACGCCCGCCTCGGAGAGGCGTGAGATCGCTGCGTCCTTGAAGCGCGTCAGGTCACCGCCGCGGTGGTGGACCGAGGCCTCCTTCGACGGCCCGTCGTACTGGAGGTAGACCTCCACACGGTCCCGGTGCCTGGCCAGCAGCGAGAGCAACTCATCGTCGGTGGCGAGCAGCATGCCGTTGCTGTTCACCATGATCCGGACAATCGGCCGCGCAACCAGCTCCGCCAGCAGTTCGGCTAGCTGCGGGTAGAGCGTCGGTTCCCCGCCGGACAGCATCAGCACATCCAGGCGCCCATTCTCACGGGAAAGCCGGGTGTCAACGTTCGCCAGCACCTGGTCCAGGGGCGCGACGCCCTGTAGCTGCGGGCCCGATGCTGTGAAGCAGGTGGGGCAGCGCAAATTGCAGTGCTCGATGATGTCCTGCAGGAGGATGCAGGTGTGCTGCGTCTGCATTGCCGGAAGCCCGTAGGCATACGCCTCGGGTATCTGGCGGTAATTACCGGCCTGGTCAGGGATGTGCTGCTTGGTCGGCGCCTGCCACTTCTCCAGGTAGCGCAGGATTTCCGGAGACTCGTCGTACAAGGTGCTGACCAGCCCGTGGTCCGGGCAGCCGCGTTCCAGCCACACCCGGTCATCCCGGATCAGCAGCGCGCCGGAGAGCCGCCGCACCTGTGCGAGCGGTCGATTCGTTTCGTGGCAATAGGGACAGAATGCTGTGACGTACCGGTGGATCCGGTCGCCGCGCAGCGGTTGGCCGGGGCCGGGCAGGATCCGTGCCGGGGACGCAGAGGACGGGTTCATCTCAGGCTCGCATCCGCGCGAGGGCTCCAACGCAGATCCCGCCGCCGAGCAGGGTGAAGATCCCCAGGCCAATAAGCAGCCCCGCACCCAGCCGGGACGTGCGGGGCTGGACTGCAAGCACAACGGCCAGCCCCAGGTAGGCTGCCACTGGTATTAATGCGGCGGGCCCAGCGAGGAAGGTCTTATACCCTTCATCCGGAGCAATGCCACTCGTTGTCCCGAAATAGAGGGCATAAAGGGCAGCAGCCCCCACCAGGATTCCGAGCCCCATGGAACCGCGCCTTGGTTCGGCGGGCGGCTCCTCACGCCCGGGCGGTGGGGGCGGGTTCCGCGGAACGTCGGGGTTGTCCTCGCTCATGCCATTTTTCCTTCCAACTTCGGGCGGAGTGGTTTCCCGAACACCCGCTGCATCCGCCAGAACAGCAAAGGGAGGACAGCCAACAGGAACCATTGCGGCCGGCTCATCCCCAGCCAGAGCACTTCATTGCCGCGGACGAACTCCACGCCGAAGCGGAACAGGGCGTAGGAAGCCACGTAGCAGATGAAGAGGTCGCCAGGATGAGGCAGGCTGTCCCGAAAACGCCACATTGCCCCGAACGCGGCAAGATGGAAGGCAATTTCATAGGCAAAGGACGGATGCAGCCCCACGCCAGGGGATCCGTTCACCAGAGCAGCCTGCGCGGGGGTGAGGACAATCCCCCACGCGCCGCCGGTCGGAGTCCCGGGCAACTCGGTGAGGAGGCAGCCTACCCGCCCAATGATCAGCGCCAGGGCAACCGCGGGTGCGATGAGATCACCGGTCTTTTCCCGGTACCCCGTCAGCCGTTTCGCCAGGAGGACGCCAAGCCAGGCCCCGACAAGGCCCGCCAGGATACTCCGGTCACCATTGCCCCACCACTCAGCCAACGAAACCCCGCGGGAAAAGTCCCACGTGAGCACCCTGGAACCAACGGCCCCGAAGGCTACTGCGAAACCGGCAATGGGCCACAGCCGTGGATCGGACAGGCCGCGGCGGCGCTTTTCATAGGCGTAGAACAGCAGGGCTGCGAGGATTCCCAGCCCGACGAAGCCGGCATGCACCAGCCCGTTTCCCGTGAAGGGAAGCCCAACCATGAGCAGAGTGTAGCAATGGGGCGCAACCCGGCAGGGGACTTTGGGCCCTTACCTATGGACTACAGATGCACGTGCAGGCGCCGCGCCGCTTCCGAGATCGATCCGCTCAGGGATGGGTAGACGGTAAAGGTGCTGGCGACGTCGTCAACGTGCAGCTTCTGCTTCACCGCGATGGAGATTGGGAAGATCAATTCGGACGCGTTCGGTCCCACCACCACCCCGCCAATGACGGTGCCTGAGCCTTTGCGGGCGAAGATCTTCACGAAGCCGTCCCGGTGGTTGCGCATCTTGGCGCGGGCGTTGCTGCGCAGCGAGAGCTTGATGACGTCGCCCTGGTACTTGCCGGAATCGATCTCGGCCTCGGAAACGCCAACATTGGCAATTTCCGGCGAGGTGAAGATGTTGGACGCCACCTGGTGCAGCTTGAGCGGCGTAACGGTGTCGCCCATGAAGTGGGCCACTGCAATGCGCCCCTGCATTGCCGCGACGGAGGCCAGCGGGAGCACGCCGGTGCAGTCGCCTGCGGCGTAGATGTTGGGCGCGGAGGTGCGTGAAACGCCGTCGACTTTAATATGGCCGCTCTCGCTGAGCGCCACTCCGGCCTCCTCGAGGCCGATTCCGGCCGTGTTGGGGATGGAGCCCAGGCACAGCAGGCAGTGGCTGCCCGTCACCTTGGAACCGTCGCTCAGGGTAACCAGCACGCCGTCGTCCGTGCGCTCCACGGTCTCCGCGCGGGAACGGGACAGGACGCGGACGCCGCGGCGCTCGAACACTTCCTCCAGCACCACTGCAGCATCCACGTCGGACCCGGGAAGCACGCGGTCACGGCTCGAAATCAGCGTCACCTTGGACCCCAGGCCGTTGTACGCGGAGGCGAATTCTGCGCCCGTGACACCGGAACCCACCACGATCAGTTCCTCAGGCAGTTCATCGAGGTCGTAGATCTGCGTCCAGTTGAGGATCCGCTCGCCATCCGGCCTGGCCGTGGCAAGCTCGCGCGGGTGGGCACCCACGGCGAGCAGGATCGTGTCCGCTTCAACTGTTTCGGTGCCCTCCGCCGTGAGGACCTCGATGGTGTGGTCGTCCAGCAGGCGGCCGGATCCGGCAAGGATCCGCACTCCCTGGTGCTCCAGGCCGTCATGGATGTCCTTGGACTGGCTGCGCGCGAGGTTCAGCAGCCGGTCGTTGATGTGCTTGAGGTCGGCGCGCATTACCGGGACAAAGTCGCCGCCGTCGACGTCGAATTTCACTCCCAGCTCGCCCGCCTCGCCGACGCGCGTCATGAGGTCCGCGGTGGCGATCAGGGTCTTGGACGGGACGACGTCGGTCAGCACCGCTGATCCGCCCAGCCCGGCCCGCTCGATGATGGTGACCTGCGCCCCGAGCGAGGCGGCCACCATGGCGGCTTCGTACCCGCCGGGACCACCTCCCAGGATTGCGATCCGGGGCGAGCTGAAATCTGGATGCGTAGTCACAATCCACCATTCTCCTGCAACTCCCCCGCACCGCCAAAGAAAACGGTCTCTCAGGACCTCGCAGGAAGGCGGACGGCAGGGCGGGCGGCCGGGGTGGGCGCCAGCGCAGGCGGCAGGATAGCTTGTACCAGTGAGTACAACTGACTTCCTGAACACCGATCCCTTCGCGGCCGCACATGCCGCCGCCGACTACATCGCCGAGGAAACAGGCGTGGACAGCCACGACGTCGCCCTCGTGCTCGGCTCCGGTTGGGCTGAGGCGGCCGACCTGATCGGCGAGACCACCGCGACCCTGTCCGCGGAAGAAGTTCCAGGCTTCCATGCTCCTGCCGTGGAGGGCCACGTGGGCACCATCCGCTCGGTGCTGACCAAGGGCGGCAAGAGGGCCCTGGTCCTGGGCGCAAGGACGCACTACTACGAGGGCAAGGGCGTGCGCGCGGTGGTGCACGGCATCCGCGCAGCCGCGGCGGCGGGCTGCAAAACCCTGGTGCTCACCAACGGCTGCGGCGGCCTGCAGGAACAGTGGACCCCGGGAACTCCCGTGCTGATCAGCGACCACATCAACCTCACCGCCGCCTCTCCGCTGGAGGGCGCCACCTTCGTGGACCTCACGGACCTTTACTCGGCGCGGATCCGCGGCCTGGCCAGGGAGGTTGACGCCTCCCTGGAGGAGGGCGTGTATGCGCAGTTCCCCGGCCCGCACTACGAGACGCCGGCCGAGGTGCAGTACGCCAAGCGCATCGGCGCGGACCTGGTGGGCATGTCCACGGCGCTGGAGGCCATCGCCGGGCGGCACGCAGGGATGGAAGTCTTCGGCATCTCGCTGGTCACCAACCTTGCCGCCGGCATCAGCCCCCGGCCCTTGAGCCACCAGGAAGTCATCGAGTCCGGACAGGCGGCGGGGCCGCGGATTTCCAAGCTGCTCGCCGAAATCATCGCCCGGCTCTGACGCGGGACAGCCCTGCGGTGAATTTTCCGCTTTTCCGCGGGAGGCGGCACGGCTTCGGCGGCCAATGACGATAGCGTTAGGCCCATGACGTCTTCCGATGCCGATTTCCGCCTGCTCAATGAAGCCCGCGAATGGGCTGCCCAAGACCCGGATCCCGTCACATCGGCTTCCCTCCTGGAACTCGTCCAGCTCGTCGACAACGGCGTCCCCGCCGCACGCCAGGAACTGGCGGACAGCTTCCGCGGCACACTGCAGTTCGGCACGGCGGGGCTCCGGGCCGCCCTGGGGCCGGGCCCGAACCGGATGAACCGGGTGGTGGTGCGGCGGGCCGCTGCCGGCCTCGCGGACTTCCTGCTCTCGGCGGTGGCCGAGGCCTCGCCGGGAACGCGGCCGCGCGCCGTCGTCGGCTACGACGCCCGCTACAACTCAGACATCTTCGCGGAAGAAACTGCCGCCATCTTCACGGCCGCCGGAATCGAGACCTTCCTGATGCCCGCGGCGCTGCCCACTCCCCTGCTGGCCTACGCGGTCCGGGAGCTGGAGTGCGACGGCGGGGTCATGGTGACCGCCAGCCACAATCCTCCCCAGGACAACGGCTACAAGGTGTACCTGGGCCGCCACGCCGTGGCGGACAGCGGCAACGGTGCCCAGATCGTGGCCCCCTACGATGCCGAGATCGCGGCCAGGATCAACGCCGTGGGGCCGCTGGAATCCATCACCCTGGCCCCTGCCGGCTGGACCCTCCTGGACAGCTCCATCGCTTCAGACTACGAACGGGCGACCGCCGGGCTGGCCCTGCCGGACCACTTCCCGGCCCGCGACCTGCGCATTGTCCTGACCCCCCTGCACGGCGTGGGCGGCGGGACCGCACTGGCAGTGCTGAACGCGGCAGGTTTCACGGACATCACGCTGGTGGCGGAACAGGCCGAGCCGGACCCGGACTTTCCCACTGTCAGCTTCCCGAATCCGGAAGAGCCCGGGGCACTTGACCTCGCGCTGGAGGCCGCTGAGCGGCAGGCCGCGGACATCGTGATCGCCAATGATCCGGATGCCGACCGGGCCGCCGTTGCGGCCAAGGACCCGGACACCGGGGCCTGGCGGATGCTCCGCGGGGACGAAGTGGGCGCGCTGCTTGGCGCGCACATAGCCGCCCGGCTTGCCGCGGGCGGAGGAAAGGACGACGGCGGCGCGGACGAGGGCGGCAAGGGCGTGTTCGCGAATTCGATCGTGTCCTCCAGGCTGCTGGCCCGCATCGCTGCGGCAGCCGGATACGCCCACCAGGAAACCCTCACCGGTTTCAAGTGGATTTCCCGGGTTCCCGGGCTGGTGTACGGCTACGAGGAAGCGCTGGGATACTGCGTGGCCCCGGACCTGGTGCGGGACAAGGACGGCATTTCGGCTGCCCTCCTCATTGCCGAACTTGCCGCGGCCGCCAAGGCTGACGGCAAATCCGTCTTTGACACCCTGGACGAGCTCTACCTGCAGCACGGCCTGCACGCCAGCGACCAGCTCAGCATCAGGGTTGCGGACCTGGGGCTGCTGGACGCCATGATGAATCGGCTGAGGGTTTCCCCGCCGGAAACGTTCGGGTCATCCGCAGTTGAGGTTTATGCCGATCTTGCCGAGGGCAGCGACGGGCTTCCGCCCACTGACGGCCTCCTGTACGTCACCAGGAACCTCACCAGGGTGATCATCCGGCCCAGCGGCACCGAGCCCAAGCTCAAGTGCTACCTCGAGGTGATCCACCACGTGGGGTCCGCGGCCGAACTGCCCGCCGCCCGGCAGGCGGCGCGGGCCGCGCTGGACGAGGTGCTCCGCGACGTCAGCGAAGCCCTGGGGCTCTAGCCCCTGCTACAGCTCGATCTCCACGACTCCGCCTGCAATGCGGGTCCGGAATGTGGCAAGGCTCAGGTCCGGGCTGCTGAAGCATTCACCCGTTTCAAGGTCGTAGACCTCTTTGTGCAGCGGCGAAGCGATGGTGGGACGCTCGCCGCGTGAGCCCAGGATCCCGCGTGCCATGACATGGGCGCCCGTTGCAGGGTCCTCATGGGCCACCGCGAAAACCTCGTCGGCGCCGGTGCGGAAGAGTGCAACCTGGCGTCCCGCGATCAGGGCGGCTTCACCCCAGGCAACCTCCAAGTCGTCCACCCGGCAGACGGTGTGCCAGCCGGCAATGCCGGAGACAGCCTCATCCATGCCGGCTTCGAGTGCCCCAAGTTCCAGTGTTGCCGTCATGTCCGGCTCCTCTCCCTGTGCGTGTAGTCCTGCTCATTGGCCACCTCTGCGGCCGTGATCCACGCTAGGCCCGCGGTGTTTCAGAGGCATGCAGTGAATGTGTCCACAACGTAAAAGACACCTCACGCGGCCGGAAATGCGTTCGTGATGCAGAAGTTAAGTTGACGAAACAATTGGGAAACTGAAGCGAAACTGCGCCTCCCTAGTCTGAATGGACAGCTCGTCAGAGAAGGCTGCAGGAAAACTGCCTGCGGCCCATGCGAAAGGCCCATCAGTGACCGAACAGACTTCAAGCACAGAGACTCCGCGCCGCATCGTCGTCGCCGGCGGCGGCCCCGCGGCCCACCGTTTTGCGGACGCCATGCATGCCCGTGGCCTCGATGGCTGGCATGTCACGGTCCTCACTGAGGAAGCCCACCTCCCCTACGACCGGGTGGCCCTGTCCAAGGCCCTCACAGACAAAGACGTCGACCTGACGTTGGGGACGGCGGCCATGTGGGAGCACCCTTCCCTGGAACTCAGGACCGGCGAGCGTGTCGTCAAGATCAACGCCGAAGCCAAGAGCGTGGAAACCGCTGCCGGCAACACTTTCGAGTATGACGAACTGGTGGTTGCCACCGGTTCGAATGCTGCCCGCCTGCCCATCCCGGGCGCCGAACACACGCACGTCTACCGCACCCTCGAAGACGTGTGGGCCATCAACGAGGCCATCGCCGGGCTGAAGGAGAAGCTGGGCCGCAAGGTCAACGCCGTCACCATCGGCGGCGGGCTCCTGGGCCTCGAGTCCGCCGCCGGCACCGAGCAGCTGGGCGCCAACCCCATCGTCATCGACGGTTCGCAGTGGCTGATGGCCACACAGCTGGACGAAGGCGCGGGCCAGGCCATGGGCCGGCTCATCAAGGCCAAGGGCTTTGAGGTCCACGGCGGCGTGTTCCCGTCCGAGGTTCTCTCGGACGACGACGGGCAGGTCACCGGCGTCCTCATGGCGGACGGCCGCATCATCGACGCGGACATGGTCATTGTGGCCATCGGCGTCCGGCCCCGCGACGAACTCTTCCGCGCCGCCGAGGGCGAGGAACAGGTGTTCAGCCTGGGTCCCCGCGGCGGCGTGGTCATCAACGACTACTGCGAAACCGAAGTGCCGGGCATCTGGGCCATCGGCGAAGTGGCCAACTACGGCGGCATGTGCCTGGGCCTGGTCGCTCCGGCCAACACCATGGCGGAGATCGTGGCCGACCGCCTGCACGGCGGGGACGCCACCTTCCCGGGCTTCGACACCGCCACCAAGCTCAAGCTGTCCGGCGTGGACGTGGCCAGCTTCGGTGACGCGTTCGCCAAGACCGAGCACGCCCTCGAAATCGTTTATGCCGACCCGGCCCGCGGCGTGTACCAGAAGATCGTCACCACCGATGACGCCAAGACCCTGCTGGGCGGCATCTTCGTCGGCGACGCCACACCGTACATGAGCCTGCGTCCGCTGCTGGGCCGCGAACTTCCCGCCGAGCCCGGCGCCTTCCTCAGCGCGGCAGGCGGCGGCGACGCTCCCGAAACCGAACTGCCGGACGACGCAACCCTGTGCTCCTGCAACAACGTCACTGCCGGAAGCATCCGTGACGCCATCAACGGCTGCGGCGCCTGCGAGGGCAACGCCCCCGTCCAGGAACTGGGCGAACTGAAGGGCTGCACCCGCGCCGGCACCCAGTGCGGTTCCTGCGTGCCGATGCTCAAGAAGCTGCTGGAAACCGAGCTGACCAAGTCCGGCGTCGAGGTTTCCAAGGCACTCTGCGAGCACATCGAACTGTCCCGCCAGGAACTGTTCGATGCCATCCGCGTCCTGGAGCTGACCTCCTTCGAAGAGATCATGGCCAAGTACGGCACCGGCGCCGGCTGCGACATCTGCAAGCCGACCATCGCCAACATCCTGGCCAGCCAGAACAGCGCCTACGTCCTGGACGCCGGCCGCGGCACCCTGCAGGACACCAACGACCGCGCCCTGGCCAACATGCAGAAGGACGGCACCTACTCGGTGGTCCCCCGCATCGCCGGCGGCGAGATCACCCCCAAGAAGCTCGGTGTCATCGCGGCCGTCGCGGAGAAGTACAACCTGTACACCAAGATCACCGGCGGCCAGCGCATCGACATGTTCGGCGCCCGGCTCGAGCAGCTGCCGGAGATCTGGAAGGAACTGGTGGACGCCGGCTTCGAATCCGGCCAGGCGTACGGCAAGAGCCTGCGCACCGTGAAGTCCTGCGTCGGATCCACCTGGTGCAGGTTCGGCGTCCAGGACTCGGTGGCCATGGCCATCCAGCTGGAGTTGCGCTACCGCGGCCTCCGCAGCCCGCACAAGCTCAAGATGGGCGTCTCCGGCTGCGCCCGTGAATGTGCCGAGGCCCGCGGCAAGGACGTCGGCGTGATCGCCACCGCGGACGGCTGGAACCTGTACGTCGGCGGCAACGGCGGCGCCACTCCTGCCCACGCCCAGCTGCTGGCCAAGGACCTGGATGACGAGACGCTGATCAAGTACATCGACCGCTACTTCATGTACTACATCCGCACCGCGGACAGGCTGCAGCGCACCGCACGCTGGCAGGAAGAGCTCGACGGCGGCATCAAGCACGTTGAGGACGTGGTGGTCAAGGATACCCTGGGCATCGCCGCGGACCTGGAAGCCGCCATGGCCAAGCACGTGGACACCTACATTGACGAATGGGCAGACACCCTCAAGGACCCCGAGCGCCTGCGCCGGTTCCGCTCCTTCGTCAACGCCCCCGACCAGAAAGACGACTCCATCACCTTCGTCCCGGACGAGCGCGGCCAGATGCGCCCCGCCACCCCGGAGGAAAAGGCGGCGGCCGCCCAGCAGCCAGTCCTGATCGGAGCCTCCATCCCCGTCCGGCCCAGCAACGGGAATGAGGCATAGGCATGCAGCTCAGCATTGATCTGACCGGCCGGGAAGTGCTGGTCACCGGCTCCGACCACGCTGCCCGCCAGGCCGTCCGCCGCTACGAAGCGGCCGGCGCCGTCGTCTACCGCCTCAGCACCCCCCAGGGGGCAAGCCATGACGGCCCGCTGCCCGAACGCCCCTTCCTGGTGGCGGCAGTCGACGACGGACAGCCCGGCTGGGAGGTCCTGCTGGAGCGGTGCCGCACCACCGGCATCCCGGTGGCGGCCGAACCGGCAGCCGGCCCAGCGGGCCACGTCACCCTGGTGGGCGGCGGACCCGGAACCACCGAACTCCTCACGGTCGCTGCGATCAAGGCCCTGCGTGATGCGGACGTCGTCTTCTATGACCGGCTGGCCCCGTACCAGGAGCTGCCGTCCATGACCTCGGCCGAACTGGTGGACGTCGGGAAGAAGCCCGGCCACCACAAGGTGAGCCAGGGGGACATCGAGAAGCTCATGGTGGAAAGTGCCCTGGCCGGCAACAACGTGGTCCGCCTCAAGGGCGGGGACCCCTACGTGTTCGGCCGCGGCGGCGAGGAAGTTGCCGCCTGCGTCGCCGCCGGCGTCAAGGTCCGCGTCATCTCCGGCGTCACCAGCGCGATCTCCGTCCCGGCCGCCGCCGGGATCCCGGTGACCCACCGCGAAGTCAGCCACATGTTCACCGTGGTCTCCGGCCACGCGCCGCTGACCGAAAAGGAGCACAAGCACCTGGCCGGGCTGGGCGGGACCATCGTCGTGCTGATGGGCATCGGAACCCTCCACCAGCTGGCTGCCGGCCTGCGCAGGGCGGGGATGCGCGCTGACATGCCCATGGCCGTCGTCGAACGCGGCTACCGCCCCGGCCAGCGCACCACCATCGCGGATCTTGGCACGATCACCTCGGCCGCTGCCGGATGCAGCAACCCTGCCGTGCTGGTCATCGGCGAGGTGGTTCGGGTGGCTGAGGCCAACCGCGGGCATGCCGAGGCCGCCGCCGACCTGGACAGGCTGGCGGCCTCGCTGCTGGGTTCATGAAAGGATTGACCCCCATGACTGCACTTGCACCGGCCGAAACGCCGCAGGTCGAACAAAGGGCTGACGAAGCCCCGGACTCCGCCGAGTCGCCCCTGGAGGGCTTCCGCATCGGCGTGACCTCGGACCGCCGCTCCAGCGACCTCATCGAGG
Organism: Pseudarthrobacter sp. C1; assembly: GCF_034720455.1. Classification (NCBI taxonomy): domain Bacteria; kingdom Bacillati; phylum Actinomycetota; class Actinomycetes; order Micrococcales; family Micrococcaceae; genus Pseudarthrobacter; species Pseudarthrobacter sp. C1. The sequence goes on from NZ_JAYESK010000001.1 coordinate 37,565, forward strand.
CCCTGGAACGCCGCGGCGCCGAAGTGCTGCACGCCCCAGCGTTGAAGATCGCCCCCGTGCAGGAGGACATGCGCCTCATCGAGGACACCAAGGCCATCATCGCCGCCAGGCCGGACCTCTGCATCGCCACCACCGCCTACGGGATGCGCCGCTGGTGCGAGGCAGCGGATTCCTTCGGGATCGGCGAGCAGCTGCTGGACGCCCTGGGTGCCTGCCGGATGTTCGTCCGTGGCCCCAAAGCCCGCGGCGCCGTGCGCGCGGCCGGCCTTGCCGACGTCGGAATCAGCAGCGACGAAACCACCGCAACACTGGTGGACATGCTGCTCAAGGAGGGCGTCCGGGGCAAGACCGTCGCGGTGCAGCTGCACGGCTACACGGACGTGCGGCAGCTGGAGCGCCTGCGGATGTCCGGTGCGACGGTCCTGACGGTCACGCCCTACCGCTGGGTAAAGCCCGACGGCGAGGACCGGCTTCCGCGGCTCATTGAGGCTGCGTGCAGCGGCAACCTGGATGTCCTCACCTTCACCAGCGCGCCCGCCGTCGATGCCCTGTGGAGCACCGCCCACGAGATGGGCGTGTACAAGCAGCTGATCGAGAGCCTGAAGACAAACGTCACCACCGCCGTGGTGGGTCCGGTCACCGCGCAGCCGCTGCTGGATGCCGGCGTCACCCCGCTGATCCCGGAGCGCTTCCGGATGGGCGCCCTTATCCGCCTGGTGTGCGAGCACCTTGCCCTGAACCACGTGCGCCGCCTCGACACCCGGTCCGGGAACATCGAACTGCGCGGCCGCAGCCTCCGCATCAACGGCCAACTCGTGGAACTGGCGCCCGCTCCCCTGCTGCTCCTGCGTGCCCTGCTCGGAGCGGGCGGCGCCGTCCTGTCCCGCGAGTCGCTGTCCGACCTGCTGGAACTGCGCGGTTCCGTCCACGCGCTGGACATGACGGTCAGCCGGCTCCGTTCGTCCCTGCCCGACGGGCGGCTGGTGGAGACCGTGGTCAAGCGCGGCTACCGGATCCGCGTCTAGCCTGGCCGGAGCCGGGCGCTCATGTGTCAGCCGCGCACGCGGATGAGAGGCACGTCACGGGTTCTGTTACCGGCCGGTAAATACTGGCGAACACAGCCCTGATAAACAGCAACTGCGGGGAAACACCCCGGAAAAGGCGCGGGCCTACGCTGGGTCCATCACGAAGTTACGGCCGTTCCCGGCCGCCAGCGAAAGGGCCAGCACATGTCCGCTCCGGCACCCTCCACCTCCGCCGCTCCCGCCACCCGCATCGTCATCGCAGGTGCAGGCCCGGCTGCCCAGGCACTGGTCAGCCAGCTTGACCGGGCGCGTTTCACCGGCACCATCACAGTCCTGAGCAACCGGGACGACACCCCGGCGGAACTGCTGGAGCTGGCGATGCTGCCCCAGGTTTCGGTGAGGTTCGGGCAGCCGGCCAGCCACATCGACGCCGCGAACCGCACGGTGGCCACGGCGGACGGCATGGAATTTGCCTACGACCAGCTGGTCATCGCCACTGGCTCGGCGCCCGTGGCCAGCCCCGTCGAGGGAGCGGGCCAGTGCCTGAGCTACTCCACCATCGACGACGCCGCCCGCGTCGGCGAGGCCGTGAGCCAGGTGGCCAGGGAGCTGGGCCGGCGTCCGCTGGGAATCCTGGTGGGCACCGGCGCCGCAGCCGGCCAGGCAGAGGCGGTCCTCCGGGCCCGCGGCGTGCGGCCCATCCGCACCACGGCCCGCCCGGCCTCCGTGATCCCTGCCCCGTCAACCTCGGGCTTTGCAGCCTCCGGGGTGGTGTTCGAGGACGGCAGCAGCATGTACGGCGACCTGGTGGTCCTCGCCGAGGAACGCGAATCCCGGGACGACCTCGCCGCCAGTGCCGGCCTGGAGACGGCGGCCACCGGCGGGATCGTGATCAGCCATGACTTCCGGACGTCCGTACCGGGCATCTGGGCCCTCGGAGACGCTGCAGCGTTCGACGGCGTCCGGCTGGGACTCCTGGTGGCCGCCGCGTCCGCTGCGGGAGCCTGTGCCACCCAGCTGCTGACGGCGGCCTGATCAAGCAACGCGGGGTCACTCCCCGCCCGATAACCGGCTCGGATTGGGCGGAAACTGACCGCGCGTTGCCGTTAGTCGGGGGTGGTTCTGGCCGCTTCAGCGTATGGCAAGATGGTTGCGAAACGAGTCGCGGGCGTTACAACGCCCGGCCCACAGGCCCTTGGAGAGGACCATCATGAGCAACGAAGCCACCCCTTCCGTTCAGGCTGCAGCCACCGGCGCCGCGGGCTCCGGCAGCATAGCGTCCTTCATCGACCACACGCTGCTGAAGCCGGAGGCCAGTGAGGCTGAGGTCCTCAAGGTCTGTGCGGAAGCAGCTGAATACGGCTTCAAGTCCGTATGCGTCAATCCCATCTGGGTCAAGACGGTGAAGAAGGCCCTCAAGGGATCCGGCGTCCTGACCTGCTCGGTGGTGGGGTTCCCGCTGGGTGCCACCCCCACCGACGTCAAGACCTTCGAAGCCCGGGGCGCAGTGCTGGACGGTGCGGACGAAGTGGACATGGTCATCAGCATCGCCGCCGCCCGGGCCGGGGACAAAGGGGCGCTTGTCGAGGACATCGCCTCGGTGGCGGAGGCCGTGCACGCCAGCGGGGCCATCCTGAAAGTCATCATCGAAACCGCGCTGCTCACCGACAGCCAGAAAGTCCTTGCCTGCGAAGCCGCAGTGGAGGCAGGCGCAGACTTCGTGAAGACCTCAACGGGCTTCAACGGCGGCGGCGCTACGGTGGAGGACATCGCCCTGATGCGCAGGACTGTGGGGCCTGGCCTGGGCGTCAAGGCCTCCGGCGGGGTGCGGTCCCTTGCAGACGCGCAGGCTATGATTGCAGCAGGTGCAACACGTATTGGTGCGAGCTCCGGAATTGCCATTGTCAAGGGTGAACAGGGTTCATCCGGCTACTGACAGCAACCGGACGCGGCCACAGATTGAGCCCCGAGGGGCCGAGGAGGAACGAATGTCCAGCAAGATTATGGCGTCCAACGACGGCACGGATTCCAGCCGCGGAGCACATCAGGGCACGCTGCAGACCCCGCAGAACGAGAACAAGCTGGGAACCAGTGTCTTCCTCTTTGTGGTCATGATCGCGCTGTTCCTTGGTGCCGTGTACTCGCTTTCCTTCCTCACGCTGGACAACCCCTGGCCGATGGCTGTCTGCATCGCGCTGTTCGCCCTGGCCTTCTGGATTCCGCAGACCGTCCTGGGACGCTCCGACTCAGCCGGCGAGCACTAGCCCACACCAACCAGCCAGCACAAAACCCCTGGACGCTGTCCGGGGGTTTTGTCGTATGCCCGGCGGACGCCGCCCGGGCATTACAGCCAGAGCCGGGCCCAGGCCACCGCTGCCTCTGCCGCGCGGCCCCAGTGGCTGTGCGCTATGGACCAGCCGGCCATGCACATCCCCACCATGGCGTAGGCGCTCACCGGGATCAGGACAAGCCACTCGCGTTTTGACCCCGCCCGGCCCAGCAGCGGGAGGGACAATGCACCGTTGGGCCGCCAGACCTGGCGCAGCAGCGGTACCCGCCGCAGGGGTTTGGGCGGCCTGACCACCAGTGGCCACAGCAGCGGCACTCCTCCCGTGGTGACCAGGTCGCCCACGATATGGACCACAACGCCGGTCAGCATCGAAATGGGGAGCCAGGTCCACTGGTCCGGGGCAAACCAGGTGACCAGGCCGGCCATGGTCAGCGCGAAGATCCAGTTGCTGATGAACCCCGCCTTCGGAAAGAGCTTCAGTGCCTTGGCCGCGATGTTGATCATGAACATGCACAGCAGCCCCGCACCCACGGACAGCAGTCCCCAGTCCGTTTCCAGCTGGAATTGGCCTGCCAGGGTGGCGAGAAGGACAAAAAAGGCTGCCCCGAGGACGGAGTGCGTGCCCTGGCGGTGCCCGCCGCTGGCGTTTTCAATCCCGACCGCGATCACATTGGACAACGGCGGCAGGGAATTTGCCACCGTGCTGTGCCGGTGGTCCCAGTCGCACACGAGGGCGGTTCCCGCCGTCGCCATCCCGCCGATCAGGATGCCAGTGGCGTCCAGCGGGTACCAGCCAAGGGTGTAGGGCCCGGTTGAGGCAATAGCTACCCACGCCGCGGCTCCCGACGCGGCGTGGTGTCCTCCCATCAAGTGCTAGCTCCCGGTCGGCGCGACAGTGACCGGTTGGTCCGAGAAGATGTTCCGGATCACGCCGTTGGCCCATTCCAGGATTTCCGCATCCTGCAGGTCCCGGCCCCCGATCCTCGCGGTCTTCGGCTTGGGGATGAGCACGGCATCGAGGGCGGGCTTGGACTGGGACCCCGGGTACATCCGGTTCAGGCGCATGACCTTGGATTCAGGAAGGGTGGCCGGCGAGAACTTGATGAAGTTGCCCTGCAGGGCAACATCGGACAGCCCGGCTTCACGGGCTCCCACCCGGAAGCGGGCCACGGCCACCAGGTTCCGGGCCGGGAGCGGCGGCTCGCCATACCTGTCAACCAGTTCCGCCAGGACTTCGTCGATTGCCTCATTCGTGAGCGCAGCCGCGAGCTTGCGGTACGCCTCGAGGCGGAGCCGCTCCCCGGGCACGTAGTCGTGCGGAAGGTGCGCGTTGACCGGCAGTTCAATCTTCATCTCGGCGGCCTTCTCCTCGGCCTCGCCGCGGAAGTCAGCCACGGCCTCGCCCACCAGGCGGATGTAGAGGTCGAAGCCGACGCCCTGGATGTGGCCGGACTGCTCACCGCCCAGCAGGTTTCCGGCGCCGCGGATCTCCAGGTCCTTCATGGCCAGCTGCATGCCGGCACCGAGCTCGTTGTGGGTGGCCACGGCCTTGAGCCGTTCCAGCGCCACCTCGCCCAAGGGCTTCTCGGACGGGTAGAGGAAGTAGGCGTAGGCGCGTTCACGGCCCCGGCCCACGCGGCCGCGGAGCTGGTGCAGCTGGGACAGGCCGTACTTGTCCGCGCCGTCCACGATCAGGGTGTTGGCGTTGGAAATATCCAACCCGGTTTCGATGATGGTGGTGCACACCAGCACATCGAATCGCTTTTCCCAGAAGTCCACGATGATCTGCTCCAGGCGGCTTTCGGACATCTTGCCGTGCGCCACCTCGACGCGCGCCTCCGGGACCAGCTCACGGATTTTCGCCGCGGTCCGCTCGATGGTGGAGACCCGGTTGTGGACGAAGAAGACCTGGCCTTCGCGCATCAGCTCACGCCGGATGGCCGCGGAGGTCTGCTTGTCCGTGTAGGGACCCACGTAGGTCAGGACCGGGTGCCGTTCCTCCGGCGGGGTGGCCAGGGTGGATGTCTCGCGGATTCCCGTCAGCGACATCTCCAGGGTGCGCGGGATGGGGGTTGCGCTCATGGCCAGCACGTCCACATTGGTGCGCATCTTCTTGAGAGCTTCCTTGTGCTCCACGCCGAAGCGCTGTTCCTCGTCCACGATCACCAGGCCCAGGTCCTTGAAGGCAAAGTCCTTGGACAGCAACCGGTGCGTGCCGATGACGACGTCCACCGAGCCGCTCTTGACGCCCTCCACGGTCTCCTTGGTTTCCTTTGTCCCCTGGAACCGCGACAGTGCCTTGACCCGCAAGGGGAATCCGGAGAACCGTTCGGTAAACGTCTCGTAGTGCTGCTGGGCCAGCAGCGTGGTGGGCACCAGCACGGCCACCTGCTTGCCGTCCTGCACCGCCTTGAACGCGGCGCGCACGGCGATCTCGGTCTTTCCGTAGCCCACGTCGCCGGAAACCAGCCGGTCCATGGGGATCTCGCGCTCCATGTCCGCCTTCACCTCGTTGATGGTGGTGAGCTGGTCCGGCGTCTCCACGTAGGGGAAGGCTTCCTCAAGCTCGCGCTGCCAAGGAGTGTCCGGGCCGAAGGCATGCCCGCGGGACGCCATCCGGGCCGAGTACAGCCGGATCAGCTCGCCGGCGATCTCCTTGACGGCTTTCCGGGCCTTGGACTTGGTGCTGGCCCAGTCCGCGCCGCCCATCTTGCTCAGGACGGGGGTGTCACCGCCCACGTAGCGGGTCACCTGGTCCAGCTGGTCCGTGGGAACGAAGAGCCTGTCCCCCGGCGCGCCGCGCTTGGACGGCGCGTACTCGAGGACCAGGTACTCGCGCACCCCGGCTGTATCTTTCGAGCCGCCGACGGTGATCTTGCGTTGGATCAGCTCCACGAACTTGCCGATGCCGTGCTGTTCGTGGACCACATGGTCCCCCGCCACGAGCTGCAGCGGGTCCACGGCGTTGCGGCGTTTGGAGGGCATGCGGCGCATGTCCTTGGTGGACCCGGCGGAGGTGCGGCCCAGCAGGTCGGCTTCGGTGAGCAGGCCCAGTTTGAGCCCGTCCAGGACAAAACCGCGTCCGACGGCGGCGGTGGTCACCTCGATGATGCCCGCCTGGGGCTCGTGGTCCAGGGTGTCCACGCGGGCGCACGGGATGTCGTTCTCATGGAACAGCTCTGCCAGGCGCTGGGCAGGACCGGGGCCTTCCGTGGCGACAACGATCCGCCACTGGTCCCGGACATGTGAGCCGATGAAGTCCATCATCTCGGCCACATCGCCCTGGTAGCCGCGCGGTTCCCGCGCATGCAGGTTCAGGACGTCGATGTCCGGGAGAAGTTCCTCGTCCTGCGCGAGCGACGTGATGGACCACCATGAGACCCCGTGCTCCAGGGATGAGGTCCGCGTTTCCGTGAGGGAGCGGAAGCTGGCGGAATGGAGCGCGGCGCTTGCCTGCGAGCTGAGATCCAGCGGCGCCGTCCCGCCGTCCGAGGCGGTGGACCAGGCGGCCTCGAGGAACTCCTCATTGGTGGCGGCGAGGTCGTGGGCCCGGGTCCGGACCTTCTCCGGCTCGATGACCACCGAGATGGAGCCTGCAGGCAGCTGCTCCACGAACGGGACCATGGAGTCCACCAGCACGGGTGCCAGGGATTCCATGCCCTCCACGGTGATGCCGCCGGCGATCTTTTCGAGCATGTCGGCAGCTGCCGGGAGCTGCGCCTTGAGGGTGGCTGCCCGGGACATGACGGCCGGGGTGATGAGGATTTCCCGGCACGGCGGGGCATGCAGTTCGGTGGGGTGGTGCAGGCCGGGCGAGGACAGCGAGCGCTGGTCTGCCACCGCGAACCAGCGCATCTGGTCCACCTCGTCACCGAAGAACTCGACGCGGATGGGGTGGTCCTCGGTAGGCGGGAAAACGTCGATAATGCCGCCGCGGACGGCGAACTCCCCGCGGTGCGTCACCATGTCCACCCGGGCGTAGGCGGCGTCCGCGAGGCTCCGCACCACTTCGGTGAAGGGTTTCTCCTGGCCCACTTTCAGGGTGACCGGGACCAGCTCGCCCAGGCCGGCCACCACCGGCTGGACCACGGCGCGGACGGGCGCCACCACCACCCGCAGCGGACCCGATGCGGAGGTTTCCGGGTGCGCCAGGCGGCGCAGGACGGAGAGGCGGCGGCCCACGGTGTCAGAGCGCGGCGAGAGGCGTTCGTGCGGGAGGGTTTCCCAGCTGGGGAATTCGGCTATGCAGTCCGCGGGAAGGTACGCCCGCAGCGCCGCCGTAAGGTCCTCGGCCTCGCGGCCGGTTGCGGTGACGGCAAGAACGACACCCGGCCTGCCGTCGTCGTGCCCTTCGCCTGCGGCGGCTGCCACGCCGTCCGCCATCTCGGCAAGCAGCAGCGGGCGAAGCCCGGCGGGTGCGCTGATCTGGTAGTCCTGGCCCCGGACCTCGAACCCCCGGGCGGCCTCGGCGCGGACGCGGGCGAAGGTCTGGTCCGCGGCGAGGGCGCGGCGCAGTCCGTCCAGCGATGGGCCCGTGCTGGTGTGGCCGGCGTTGGACGGGCCTGGAAGGCTCATGGCAGAAAGCTCCTGTGGTGTGCAACGAAAGGCAGGCAACGCGAAAACCCGAAATTCTCTTCGAATCCCGGGTAAACCCAGCCTACCGCGCAGCAGCGACTATGCGAGCCGGCCCGGGGATAGGCTGGCAGGGCGGGGCCCGCCGGCAACGGGCCGCGAGACAGGCAGTCCAAACAGCAGGCCGCTCCGAATGGCCTGTGGACACTAAGGAGTCAGCATGACCGAACCCGGGAACACCGCCCGCACCTCCAGAACGGTCCTGGTCACCGGGGCTACCGGCTACATCGGCGGCCGGCTGGTGCCCAAGCTCCTTGAGGCCGGCCACAGGGTCAAGGTCCTGGTGCGCTCACCGGACAAGATCGCCGGGGTGCCATGGCGGGACCGGGTGGACGTGGTGGAGAGCAGCCTCGACGACGGCGACGCCCTCCGCCAGGCGCTGGCCGGCGTCGACGTCCTGTATTACCTGGTCCACTCGATGGCAGCAGGTGCGGGCTTTGAAGCGAAAGAGCAGGCGATGGCGCGCACGGCCGCGGACGCCGCAGCCGCCGCGGGCGTTGGCAGGATCGTCTACCTGGGCGGGCTGCACCCCACGGGCGTCGAACTGTCCACCCACATGCGGTCCAGGGAAGCGGTGGGGAAAGTCTTCCTGGATAGCCCCGTGGACGCCATCGTGTTCCAGGCGGGCGTGGTCATCGGCTCCGGCTCGGCGTCCTTCGAGATGATCCGCCACCTCGCCGAGACACTCCCCCTGATGCCGGCGCCCAGCTGGGTCCGGAACCGGATCGAGGCCATCGCCGTGCGCGATGTCCTGTACTACCTGGTCTCCGCCGCATCGCTGGACGGCCCGCTCAACCGCACGTTCGACGTCGGCTGCCGGCAGGTCCTCACCTACGCCGGGATGATGCAGGAGTACGCCGCCGAGGCCGGCCTGCCCTACCGCCCGGTGCTGGCACTGCCCATCCCGGCGCCGAAGCTGGCCGGCATGTGGGTTGCCCTCACCACGCCGATCCCCTTGTCCATGGCAATGCCGCTGGTCCAGTCCCTGCAGCACGATGCCGTGTCCGACGAGCACGACATCGACCAATACATCCCGCAGCCCGACGGCGGCCTGACCGACTATCGCACCGCCGTCGCCCTGGCGCTCGGCAAGGAACGTGACGGGCAGGTGGAAACCACCTGGGCAAACGCCGGAGCTGCTTCCGATCCCCTGCCCAGCGACCCCGAGTGGGCCGGCCACAAGGTGTACATCGATGAGCGGACGTTCCACGGGGACGTGGATCCCGCGAAGGTGTGGACGGTCATCGAGGGGATCGGCGGCCGGAACGGCTGGTACTCCCTGCCGCTGGCATGGCAGGTGCGCGGCTGGCTGGACAAGCTGACCGGGGGCGCCGGGCTCCTGCGCGGCAGGCGGCATCCCCACACCCTTGCGGCCGGCGAGGTGGTGGACTGGTGGCGTGTTGAACGGATTGACCGCGGCAGGCTGCTGAGGCTCCGCGCGGAAATGCGCGCCCCGGGGCGCGCCTGGCTGGAACTCTCCGTGGAGCCGGACGGGAACGGCAGCCGCTACCGGCAGCGGGCCATCTTCTTTCCTAAAGGACTCAGCGGCCGGCTGTACTGGCTGGCCGTCCTTCCGTTCCACAGCCTGATCTTTCCCGCCATGGCCAGGAACATCACCCGGGCCGCCCGGGAGATCGCGGATGCGGAGCACGCGGCCAGGACACCGTAGGATGTTTGGAGCCTAATCCGACCCCCACGTCCCAGGAGGACCCATGGCCTTGAGCGCAACCACCACCCTTCCCCACTCCGTCGACAGCGTCGCAGCTGTGCTGGTGAACGAAGATTTCCAGCGCCACGTCAGCCAGCTGGTGGGCGGCTCGCTGGAGTCATTCACCGTGGACGGAGACGTCGCCGGAGCGTTCAGCGCCACGTCCGTGCGCACCCTTCCCACCACCCGCCTCCCCGAGATCGCGCGGAAGTTCGTGGGTGAGCACCTCAAGGTCACCCAGGTGGAGAACTGGGACGCCCCCGCAGCGGACGGCTCCCGCCAGAGCAACATCTCGCTGAAGATCGCCGGCGCCCCCGTGGACGTCACCGCCGTTCAGCGCCTGGTGGCAGACGCCGGCGGAACCCGCGTGGAGCTTGAGGGCGCCGTGAAATCGTCCGTTCCATTCCTCGGCGGCAAGATCGCTGATGCAGCGGAGCCGATGGTGTCCAAGGCCCTGAACCTCCAGGCCAAGCAGGCGCAGGCCTGGCTGGAAAGCCACTAAGTTCATGGAGCTGCCCGTTTTCGCTTCACTGGTCCTGATCATTGCGGGAGTATGGTCCCTGGTGGTCTGGCCGCAGTTCCTGCGCCGGGTCATGAAGGATCCCCGCGCCAGGGACTCCGCCGGGAAGGCCACGAAGTTCCTCACCGTCCACGTGGTGCTGGTGGGCGTCTCCATGGTGCTTGGCGCGGCCACTGCCGTGATCGGCATCTTGGCGCTGGCCGGCTAACAAACTGCAAAAGGAAGGCCCTCGTCCCGCTGGGACGAGGGCCTTCTCCGTATGAGGCGGGAACCTGCGCCGGCAGGACCGGGTCAGGCGGCCTGATTCAGCGCATCCTCCGCCGCAACCCAGGAAATCATGGCGCACTTGACCCGCGCCGCGTAGCGGGCCACGCCCTCAAACGCCGCGGCATCGCCCAGCAGCGCCGGATCCGCAGGGACCTTCCCCCGGGAGCGCAAAACCTCCCGGAAGCTGTCAATCACTTCATGGAGCTCCGCCACGGTCATGCCCTCCGCCAGTTCGCTGAGCACGGACGCGGAGGCCATGGAGATCGAACAACCCGCCCCGTCCCACGAAACCTGGGCCACTTTCCCGTCAGCGACAGCGAGCCTCAGGGTGACCTCGTCCCCGCACACCGGGTTGAGCTGGTGGGACTGGCCCGTGGAAGCGCCCTCAGGGGCCTCTGTCCCGGCCAGTCCACTGCCGTGCCGGGCCTTTGAATGGTCCAGGATGATCTGCTGGTACAGCTGGTCAAGGCTCATGGTGTCCTTCGGTCTTCCCCGCTAAGCGCGGAAATAGGCCCGCACGCCGGCTACGGCATCCAGGAATTGGTCGACGTCGTCCGTCGTGTTGTACAGGTACGCGCTGGCCCTGGTGGTTGCAGTTAGGCCCAGCCTGCGGTGCAGGGGCTGCGCGCAGTGGTGGCCAACGCGCACGGCGATACCCCGTGAGTCCAGGAACTGCCCCACGTCATGGGCATGGACACCCTCGACGTCGAAGGCAGCCAGTCCGATGCGTTCCTGGCCCGCGGCGGGGCCCAGGACCCGGATTCCGGGAAGGGACTCAAGCCCGGTGACCATACGCTGGCCGAGCCCGGCTTCCCACTGATGGATCCGGTCCAGCCCGGTTTCCGTCAGGTAGTTGGCCGCAGCCGCCAGCGCCACGGCCTGGGAGATGCGCTGCGTTCCGGCCTCGAAGCGCTGTGGTGCCGGCAGATACTCGGCACGTTCCATTGTGACAGTGGTGATCATGGAGCCGCCGGTCAGGAAGGGCGGCAGGACATCCAGAAGCTCCTGCTTCCCGTACAGCACCCCGATCCCGGTGGGTGCCAGCATTTTGTGGCCGGAGAACACGGCGAAGTCCACGTCAAGGTCCTTGACGTCCAGGGCCAGGTGCGGGGCGGACTGGCAGGCGTCGAGGACCACCAGGGCGCCGGCCGGGCGGGCGAGGGCCACAAGGTCGGCGACGGGGTTGATGGTGCCCAGGACGTTTGACGCGTGGGTGAACGCCAGCACCCGGGTCCGGGCGCCGATGATCTCTGCGGCTGCATCCATGCGGAGGTGGCCGGCGTCGTCGACGGGGATGTAGCGCAGGGTGGCACCGGTACGGAAAGCCAGTTCCTGCCATGGGATCAGGTTGGCGTGGTGCTCCATTTCCGTGACCACGATTTCGTCACCCGGGCTCAGTGCGAGCTCCTTGAGCCTGGCGTCGCCCCGGCCCTGGGCGGCCCATAGCCCTGCATTGGACAACGCGTAGCTCAGCAGGTTGAGGCCTTCAGTGGCGTTTGACGTCCAAACGGTCTCCGCGTAATCCGCGCCGATAAAGTCCGCGATGGTCTGCCGGGCATCCTCGAAGGCCTCGGTGGCCTCGACGGCGAGGTGGTGCGCCCCCCGGTGCACGGCCGCGTTGCGCTGTTCGTAGAATTCCTGTTCGGCTTCAATGACGCTCAGCGGGTTCTGTGAGGTGGCGCCGGAGTCGAGGTAGACGAGCGGCCTGCCGTTGACCAGCTGGTTCAGGACGGGAAAGTCGTTCCGGATGCGGAGTACCTCGGCGTCATCCATGGCCGGCAAGGCGCGTTCCAGTGTGGCTGGCGTTGATACTACGGCCAAGACTAACTCCTTGAGATGCCAACGGATGACACTCAATTGTCCCACAGCACGGCTGTGGCGGCCGCCCGGGAAGGGTAGCCGCCACAGCCGCTCCGGGCTTCAGCCCGCGGAATGGAGGGCCGGCGACGGCTGGGGGGAGAGTCTCGGTCTCAGAAGACTCTGACGTCGCCGGCCCCGTCTGGCCCGGTCACGGGGACCGGAAACTCAAGGAGCCTTGTACTGCTCTCAGCATGCTCTGCGGCTTTGTTTCCGCCGCGTCCTTTGCTTCCTTAAGTAAATACTGCGGCGGCGGGAGGTACACGAGTAGGCAGTACTCGAATTCCGCGAGCCAGTACTACCGGGACCGCCCGGCATATACCCGGGAGGGTGATTTGCGACGGCGGGTGGCCACCACGTCCATCAAGCGGAGGCGGGCAGGCAAAAGCGGCTGCGCCGCCTGGGCACAGCGGGGGCGGGTGTCTTTTCCGGTACCGGCTGCCGGGGCTACTTGGGGAGCGCTGCGTCGAGCTCGTCCCGGCTGCGCACACCGAGTTTCACGTAGGTGCGGTACAGGTGTCCCTCTACCGTACGGACAGAGACCATGAGCCGCTGGGCAATCTCGCGGTCGGTGAGGCCCTGCACGGCAAGCTCGACGATGTCCTGCTCCCGGCGGGTGAGCTGTACGGCCGGGGTGGCGGCAATGAAACGGCCCTCCCGGAACCGCTCGCCCAGTTCGTGGTCGCACTTTTCGCGCTGGGCCACGGCCTGCCTGGAGCGGCGGCGCTCCCCTGACTGCTCCAGCACGGTGCTGGCGCGGGCGTAGGCCTCACGTGCAAGGTTGACGAAACCGGATTCCTCCAGCGAGGCCGCGGTATCCATCAACGCATCCCCGTCAGCGGCTTCCCAGTCCGTGGCCAGTTTCAGCATGGCGGCTGCCCAGCGGCCTTCCACGCCGTGAGCTGCCCTCTGCACCATGGGGATCACGGAGGGGTCACCCAGGTCCCAGCCGAGTCCGAGCAGCTCCAGCAGGGTGCCGGCCCTCGTGGAGGCCTCATGGGTGGTCATCAGCGTGTGCAGCGCAGCCAGGCCCTTGCCGTCCCTGGACAGGTATTCTGACGCGGCGGCAGCGTAGGCGCGGGCAAGGAAATCATGGGCGGGGGCACCTGCCAAGGCATCCTTGTAGTCCTGTTCCAGCCGCTTCCCTTGGGCAGTGTCTCCCAGCCGCGCCGCGACATAGAAGCCCAGCGCAGAGCCGAAGCGGAACAGCTGGAGCGGATCGTTGAGCCGCAACGCTTCCACCGCCGGCAGCAGCAGCTGGTAGGCCCGTTCCATCCGGCCCTGCCGCAGCAGGGAGTAGCCGCGCAGCACCTGCAGGCTGCCATTGAACGTGGCGGCCGAGAACGTATGCCCTGCGGCGTAGCTTTCGATCTCACGCTCGGCGGAGTGCCATTCCCCCATGGCGAGGTAATCGGCGACCAGCCGCCCCAGGACGAACTCTGGAAAGAAAAACAGCTTCCCTTCCAGGGGCCGCAGTTCCGAGGACGCCACAAGCGCGGCCTCGAGTCCTTCGGCGGCCTTGCCCGCTGCGGCCAGGGCATGTGCCAGGAGCGCCTCCCCGACAGCCCCGACCGGCGCCTCTTCTTCGGTGGAGCTGCGGTTCCTGATGTCCGCTACGCGGCCGCGCAATCCTTCCGCATCCATGTCCGCACCGAGCTGGAGCAGCTGCAAGAGCTGTTCCAGCCACCATGCTGCGGGCTCCGCTGTGCCAGCGTGTCGTTCCCCGCCCTCCTCTGCCAGGTCCGCCAGGGGGCGTCCCGTTGCCTGATGGGCCGCCGCCCTCAGCAGCAGGACGGACGGACCCTCGGGGTGGCCTGCCAGCTGGAGCCAACAGGCGTCGAGCAGGGCCGCAGCGTCCGCATACGAGCCCTCGTTGTACAGGGCGCGCGCTCGGACGGCATGGGCAAGGGGAAGGAACTCGGGGTCCTGGACCTTGGCAGCGATGGCGCGGGCGCTGTGGTTCCGAAAGCGGGTCAGTGCCTCGCGTGCGGCGTCCAGCATCTCGGCGTCGGGTACGCGCAGGCCGCACTCAAGGGACCACTCCACGGACCGCAGCCGGCCTTCTCCCCGCAGGGTGGCGGGATCCTTGTGTTCCCGGATCTTTTCCAGGAGCTGCAGGCTGCGGGAGACCGAAATGGTGTTTCTGATGGCCTCCGCGAACAGGCTGTTCCAGACAGTCAGTTCGGCGGGGACGCCTGAATTCTCGACCACCATCTGCTGATCCAGCAGGGAGCGGACCACCGGCGCGCCGCAAATGTCTTCGATGACCTTCCGGCCCACCGGCCCGGCAAGGGCAATGAATTTCAGGGCCTCCTGTTCCTCCGGCCGGCGGCGGAGGTGATCCTTGGTAACAACTCCCGTGAGCCGGACGCCATCCGTGGGCAAAGACCCCAGCAGGACCCAAATTCCGTTCCGCTTGGCCAGTATTCCGGCCTCTGCGGCGTCGTGGAGCAGGGCGTCCAGGAGCCGGGGGTTGCCCCCGGAGGCGCTCCAGACGGCGTCCACGGTGGCATCCGGCACTGTCCCGTCAAGAACGTGGGCCAGGACTTCCTCGATCTGGTCGCGGTTCAGCGGGCGCAGGTCCACGCGTTCGGCCAGGCCGTCGTACCAGAGCTGGTCCAGTGGCTGCGGAAGGCCCGGCCGCGGCCTGGCAGCAGCAACCACTGTTGCCCATCCGGCCGAGATCAGGTCCGCAATCACACCGGCCGAAGCCTCGTCCAGGTAGTGCGCATCATCAATGAGGAGCAGGACAGGGGATCCGCTTCCTGCCTTCAGCTTTTCGAAGTAGCTCCACATGGACCGCAGGACGGCAACCGGAGAGACAGACTCCTCGGCAGTCAACTCGCCGGTGTAGGGAGTGAGGACGCCGAACGGCACGGCAGCAAGGGCGGAACTGCCGTGCAGCTGCAGAACATTCAGCTCCCCGCCAAGGCGTTCCGCGATCCCCTCCGTCAGGGACGATTTTCCAATTCCCGGCCCTGCCATGACAAAAACCGCCTGGCTCGCATGGTTCCGGACAATATTGCAGATCCGTTCAAGCGGCTCCCGGCGGCCGGTGAGGAGCCGGTGCGCTGTGGCAGGCTTATGGCCGTTAGACGAGTCCAGTCAGATCACCCCTGGAGGTTACGCCGAGCTTCGTGAAGACCTGGTACAAGTGGCCTTCCACGGTACGGACCGACACGCCCATCTCCAGGGCGATATCGCGGTTGGAGGAACCCCGGCCCGCCAGCCGGGCAATCTGGCGTTCCCTGCTGGTCAGCAGCGGGCTTCCGCTGCTTGGGACGATGGGAAGGTTCGACACGGTGGCGGCGAGGATGTCCAGCCGGGCCTGCGCGGTCCGCGCGGTGAGTGAATCGCCGTCCTGTCGTGCGAAGTCCACAGCGACGGCCATGCACCGCGCCTCCACGGCATCCAGTTCGAGGGTGGCGGCCAATTCACCACCGGCAAGGAGGGTCCTGGCGTCCTTCGTCCTGCTTCCCACGGCGATCAGCCGGGAAACTTCGGCAAGCGGGCCCTGGCGGTGGCCCGCAATCTCCTCAAGCAGGCGGAAGTCCGCATCGCTGCCGTTGATGGTTGCAGCGAGCAGGTTGATCCCGGCCAGGGTGAAGCGCCCGGCCTCCATTTCCTGCCGGGCGCACCGCTTGAGGCCGGTCACGGCGTCGGGATCGCCCAGCCAGCGGCCCGCGACGAGCGAGCAGAACTCAACGATGCTGTCGGTGATGAAGCTGGACTTTCCGGACGTCCTTTGCAGTTTCGCCAAGTACTTGCGCGCCTGGGCTACGTTGCCGGTCTGGGCGTGGGCCAGTGCAATGGCCGCGTACGCGCAGCGCAGGGCGGCCTGGACCGGCTGCAGCTCCAGCTGCGCCGCGGCGGAGATCAGGGGGTCAAGGGCCGCCATGCCCCGGCCCGAATAGACATAGGCAATGCCGGCTGCCAGTTCGGTTGCTGCACTGCGGAAGGGAAGGCTGTGCGGCTCCTCCGTGGCCTGCGGACCCAGGAGGTCAATGCACCGCCGCCATTGCCCCGCCGTCAGTAATACCAGGTAGGCCTCCCTGGTATAACGTTCCCGCAGACCAACAATGTGGGAGGCATCGCTGATTTGGCCGCCCAACTGGCGCATGAGGCTGAGCGCATCCATCTCGCGTCCGGTCATGGCCAATGCGGTCATCAGCAGGATGGCCGAATCCATGCGGTAGCCGGTATCAGGGTTCAGCGCAGGGTCCGCAGCCCTTTCAAGGTCCGGGATGATGGCGGCGTAATCACCCACGAAAGCGCGATACTCGAACCCGCTCAAGGCCACCCGGTTCGCTGCGGCGGCCGCAGGCTCCGGCCACCCAGTAAAGTTCGGGGCGGACTCCAGCCTTTGCCGGGCTTCACTGAGCAGGTCCGGCACCTTGCCTGCCGCCTCCGGGAGCCGCATCATGACCTGCGACTTGGCGGCTATGACGTCCGCATACTCCTCGACGTCAAGGCTTTCGAGTTCCGGCTGCGAAATGTCATCAAGTGCGGCCATGGCCTGGACCGGCATGTCCAGCTGAAGGTACGCGGCGGCTTTCTGCCGCTGGCCGGCCGTCCACTCCCGGTCCGTCCGCTGAAGCATTTCGGCGTACGTCAGCGCAAACCGCGGATCGAAGAGCTGGACTGCCGCTTCCGCGGCAGCCAACGCCAGGGCGGGACTCAGGTCCGCCTCGCATTCATGCGTCCACGCCGCGAAAGCCATCAGCTCCTCGACGGTCATGGCGGCAGGATCAGGTTCCGCACCGGCCAGGAGCACGCTGCGCAGTTCCCTGCGCCGGGCAATGCTCAGCCAGGTGCGCACCACGTCACCAATGTACTTTTCACGCAACGAAACCCAGCGATGGTCGGACTGGTCGATCTCCAGCAGGCCGCCGTCTTCCATGTCGGCCACCACTTCGGCACGGTAGATGGCCGTCAGCCTGGACAGCTCAACCCTGCGGGCGCAGGAAAGCATCTCGATGACTTCCCGGGTTTCGGGCGTTTCCCTGGACCATCTGGAGCGAACGATGTCGTCCAGGCTGGCCGCGCCATCGAGCACCACTTTGTCCCGCAGGGTCCAGACTGAATCGGAGAGCACCAGGTTTCCGGACAGCTGCTGTTCGGTGACGAGCGCCTTCAGGAGCAGCGGGTTGCCGCCCACCATGTGGTGATAGGTGCTGACCAGGGAGGCCGAAACGCGGTGCCCCAGCAGGGACAACAGGACCTGGCGGGTCTGCAGTTCGTTGAGGTTGTTCAGCCGGACTTCGGTCAGCCGGTGGTCCGTGAGCAGCCAGTGGAAATCGGCAGGAAGATCGCTGATTTTCGGGGCCACAGCAATGATTTTGGCGGTGCCGGTCAGCAGGACGTTGAGCAGCACTCCGGCGCTCATGTCGTCAATGCTGCCGGAGGTGTCAAGGGTGATGATGCAGGGACGTCCTGCGGCGTCACTGCGGATCAGGGAAGTAATGCCGCGGAGGATTGCCGTGGGCGAGCCCATGTACGCCTGCGGAAGCCTTGCCAGGAGAAAGGAGAGGCAACCATAGGGCGTTGCGGAGCCGGCGGGTCCGCTGCGGAGCTGCAGTGACCAGATGTCGGGGCCGAGGTCCATCACGGCAGCGCGGGCCAGTGAAGACTTTCCCACGCCGCGGCCGCCGGTGATCACCACCCCAAGGGAGTCTGCGCCGGTCAGGGCGGTGCGGACCGACTCAAGGTTTGCGCCGCGTGCAGGGGCAGACCAAAGCTGACCCTCCCGCCTCTCGGAGGTGTCTGTGTTCAGCCCGACGTGGTGAGGTGTTGACCCACGTCCCCAGCTAAGTGGCTCGATTGACATGAACTTTTCCCCTACATCCCGCGATAGCGGGATGTAGCCCCATCGCTCCCCCGCATAGGTAGAAGACTACCCCGCACCAGAGACAAGGAGACAGGGCCAAAGGCACTTAAGTTTTCAAAGTTACCGGAGATTTCAAGTTGCTGGAGTAATTGACTGACCGGAGTTCTTGGTTACTGGCGTTCGGACTTCGCTGGATGGAACTTCTGCTGCGCCGCCGTGAGGCCGTCACGCAGCAGCGCTTCAACCGCGTCTGCAGCATCGTCCAGGAGGAAGGGCAGTTCCTTCAGCTCGGCGGAGCCGAAGTCGCGCAGCACGTAATCGGCGGTCTCCATGCGTCCCGGCGGCCGGCCCACCCCCACCCTGACGCGGAGATAGTCCTTGGTGGCCAAGGCCCTGGAGATGTCCCGCAGCCCGTTATGGCCGCCTTCTCCCCCGCCGATCTTGAGCTTGACCGTATTAAAGGGAATGTCGATCTCGTCGTGGACCGCCACCACATGGTCCGGGGCAATGCCGTAGAAGTTCGCCAGCGCCGCAACGGGCCCGCCGGAAACGTTCATGTAGCTCATCGGCTTTGCCAGCACGACGCGGGGTCCGCCGATGCCGAGGCGGCCTTCGAGGACCTGGGCGCGGGCCTTGTGGCTTTTGAAGCCGGCACCTATGCGGCCTGCCAGCTCGTCAAGCACCATCTGGCCGACATTGTGCCGGTTGCCCTGGTACTGGGCGCCGGGGTTTCCAAGGCCGACAATCAGCCAGCTATCAGTCATGAGTCAATCCTAGGGTGGGTGGCCCGCCGGCCTGGTGCCGCAACGGGCAGTAGACATGCCAATGGCCGGACCCCGCGGGAGTCCGGCCATTGGCAGGGAATGCGGCTGATTACTCGGCTGCGGCTTCCTCGGTGGCCGCGGAAGCGGCCTCGGAGGCAGCTTCGGCCTCTTCGCCTGCTTCTTCCTCTGCGACCTCAACGGCCTCGGAGATGTTCACCACGAGGGCCTCGGGGTCGGTCAGCAGGACCGAGCCCTTGGGCAGGACCAGATCGGAAGCGTGGATGTGCTCACCGGCGCCACGGCCTTCGATGCTCACCTCAACGGCCTCGGGCAGGTGGGTGGCCTCGGCCTCGAGGGACACCACAGTCAGTTCCAGGTTGTGCACGGTGCCGGGGGCGGTTTCGCCGGCAACATGGACGGGAACGTCAACGGTGACCTTTTCGCCCTTGCGGACGGTGAGGAGGTCGATGTGCTCGATGATCTGCTTGATGGGGTCGCGCTGGACGTCCTTCACCAGGGCCAGGTGGCCTTCGCCGTTGATGTCCAGGGACAGCAGGGCGTTGGGGGTGCGGACTGCCAGGGTGGTGGCCTTGGCCGGAAGCGTGACGTGGATGGGCTCTGCGCCGTGACCGTAGATGACGGCGGGGATGAGGTTGGCCATCCGGGCGCGGCGGGCGTAGCCCTTGCCGAATTCGGTGCGCAGTTCTGCTGCGAGCTTCTGCTCAGACATGGAAATCTCCTTGAATCCTAAACGGTGTTCAGCAAGGGCGGAGGTCTGTTGCGACCTTCAACGCCGGGCGGCCGGAGCCGGCCCATCCTAGAAGGGAGATTCAGACCCAGTCGATAACGGAGACCTGCAACGGCTTCCCGCAGATGCGGTTACCGGTGCTCTCCCTCGCCAAGGTATCGCTGAACAGCTTACCAGCGCCGGGCCCGTTTACTGAAAACGGTCCCCGCCAGCTCCCCAGGCTCGCCCAGGGAACCCTGCCGGCGTGGGCCCATTGCAGCCGACGCCGTCAGGCGTTGCCGTCGAAAAGGCTGGTGACCGAACCGTCGTCGAACACTTCACGGACGGCGCGCGCGATCAGCGGGGCGATGGAAAGCACCGTCAGCTGGGGGAACCGCTGGGATGCAGTGAGCGGCAGGGTGTTGGTGACAACCACTTCACGGGCGCCGGACTCGGAGAGGCGCTTGGCGGCGGGATCGGAGAAGACCGCGTGGGTGGCCGCGATGATGACATCCTTGGCACCGGCGTTCTTCAGCACCTGCACGGCACCGGAGATGGTTCCGCCGGTGTCGATCATGTCGTCGATCAGGACGCAGGTGCGCCCCTCGATCTGGCCCACCACGGTCTTGGACACGGCCTGGTTCGGCACAGTCAGGTCCCGGCTCTTGTGCACAAAGGCGAGCGGCGCGCCGCCCAGGCGCTCGGCCCACTGCTCCGCGACGCGGACGCGTCCGGTGTCCGGGGAAACGACGGTAACGTTTTCGGCGGCCACCCGGGTGCGGATGTAGTCAGCGAGCAGCGGAATGGCCATGAGGTGGTCCACCGGGCCGTCGAAGAAGCCCTGGATCTGCGAGGTGTGCAGGTCCACGCTCATGATGCGGTCCGCGCCGGCGGTCTTGTACAGGTCCGCCACAAGGCGGGCGGAGATGGGTTCCCGGCCCCGGCCCTTCTTGTCCTGGCGTGCGTAGGGGTAGAACGGGGACACCACCGTGATGCGCTTGGCGGAGGCACGCTTCAGCGAATCGATCATGATCAGCTGTTCCATCAGCCAGTTGTTCAGCGGGAAAGGGTGGGCCTGGATGACAAAAGCATCCGTACCGCGGACGCTTTCACCGGCGCGGACATAGATCTCACCGTTGGCGAAGTCATAGGCGTCCACCGGCAGCAGGTCGGTACCGAGCTCCTTGGCGATCTCCTTGGCCAGCTCCGGGTGGGCCCGGCCGGTTGCGAGCACCAGTTTCTTCTCGCCGCGCGCCGTAATTTCGCTCATGGTTACTTGCCCTCTTCTGTAGATGCCGGGGTACTTGAGGAATCTGTGGTGGCCGCCTGGGCCAGTTCAGCGGAGCGGGTTCCCGGGCGGTTGGCCGCGACCCATCCCTCGGCATTGCGTTGGGCGGCAACGGTCACGGCAAGCGCTCCCGCCGGCACGTCTTTTCTGATCACGGCGCCGGCACCGCTGTAGGCGCCGTCGCCCACGGTGACCGGAGCAACGAACACCGTGTTGGAGCCTGTCCGGACGCCCGAGCCGATGACCGTGCGGTGCTTCTTCTCGCCGTCGTAATTCGCCGTGATGTTTCCGCAGCCGATGTTGGTGTCCTCGCCGATTTCGGCGTCCCCGGCATATCCGAGGTGTGACAGCTTGGAACCGCGCCCGATAGTCACGTTCTTGGTTTCGTAGAACGCGCCGATCTTTCCGGTGTCCCCCAGGACAGTGCCCGGACGCAGGTAGGTGAAGGGGCCGACGGCGGCGCCCGCGCCGATGACGGCGCCGGAACCGTGGGTTCGGGTTACCTTTGCGCCCTCGCCGATGGTGACATCCGTCAGGGTGGTGTCGGGGCCGACGACGGCGTCCCTCGCCACGGTGGTGGCGCCGTGGAGTTGGGTGTTGGGAAGGATCCGGACGTCCTCGTCCAGGGTTACGGACGAATCGATCCAGGTGGTGGCGGGGTCCACTACGGTGACGCCGGCGCGCATCCAGGTCTCCACGATGCGGCGGTTCAGCTCTGCGCCGAGGGCGGAGAGCTGGACGCGGTCATTGGCGCCTTCCACCTGCCAGCGGTCGGCAGTAACGACGGCGGCGACGCGGCCGCCTGCCTTCCGGGCGAGTCCGAGCACATCAGTGAGGTATTTTTCGCCCTGCGAGTTGTCGGTGGTGACGTGGGTGAGTGCGTCCCGGAGGACGGCTGCGTCAAAGGCGTAGATGCCGGAGTTGACCTCACGGATCAGGCGTTCGGCGTCCGATGCGTCCTTGTGTTCGCGGATGCCGGTCACGGTGCCGTCCTCGCCGCGAAGGATCCGGCCGTATCCCGTGGCATCGTCAAGATCGGCGGTCAGCACGGTGACGGCATTGGCTTCACGCTCGTGCGTGGCCACAAGCTCGGCCAGCAGTTGTCCGGACAACAGCGGCACGTCGCCGTAGGTCACCACCACGGTGCCGGTAAGGTCCTGTTCTGCGTCCAGGGCCTGCAGGGCCACTTCCACAGCACGGCCGGTGCCGGGGATGTCGTCCTGGTCCACGATCAGGGCAGCAGGGTCCAGCTCCGCGACGTGGCGTGCCACCAGGTCGCGTTCGTGGCGGACCACGATGGCCAGCTGCCGGGGGTTGATGCTGCGGGCGGCCAGCAGTGCGTGGCCCACCATGGACCTGCCGCCGATTTCATGCAGGATCTTGGGGGTACGCGACTTCATCCGCGTACCGGCGCCTGCCGCCAGGACGATTACTGCGGCCGGGCCGGTATTCTCGGGGATCACGTACGGGCTCTCCTTGCTTGGTTACGCTGGCGCTTACGGTGTCCCGGCGAAATTGCGGGCGGCACCGTATGTCATCCTACTGAACGCTCCTCGCACAGCAGTTCCGCCCATAGGATTCGAACCTATACTCCACGGCTCCAAAGGCCGGGGTGCTGCCATTACACCAGAGCGGACCATGCCTTGGCGCGCGGCCGGGCACAAGTAGTTATTTTGCCACGGGTTCGGGGCGCCGCGCGACATGGGGCCTTCATCCCCTGCCCTTCCCCCGTTCCTGTCCCGCCTTGCCCGCTTTCCCGGCCCGTCCGGAGCGCCGCAAATCCGCCGGGAACGCGTGGTGCATGATGGAACGGTGAGCACCAACCCCTCAGCGGCGGAGCCAGCTGATCGACGTCGGACGCGGCCTCTTCGCCGTCCGCGGGCTCGACGGCACCACCATCGAGGAAATTGCTGCCTGCGCCGGAGTCTCCAAGCCGGTCATCTACGAACACTTCGGCTCCAAGGAAGGCCTGTACACCCAGGTGGTAGAGCACGAGTTTCGGCTCCTCCTGGACTCCATCAACGGCGCACTCACCGAGGAAGCCAAGCCGCGCGTCCTGGTGGAACGTGCCGCCCTGGCCCTGCTCACCTACATCGAGGACCGCACCGAAGGTTTCCGGATCCTGATGCGGGACGCTCCGCCGTCCCAGCCGGAAGGCGCCTTTTCCACACTGCTCTCGCACGTGACCGCCAAGGTGGAACACATCCTCTCCGACGAGTTCGACCGGCGCGGCTTCAGCGCCCGGGACGGCGCCATGTACGCCCAAATGCTCGTAGGCATGGTGGCAATGACCGGCCAATGGTGGCAGGACTCCCGCCAGCCCGACAAGCACACGGTGGCCGCACACCTCGTCAACCTCGCCTGGAACGGCCTGACCGGCCTCAAGAAGGACCCGGAACTGCAGTCTGAACTCTAGGCCTCGCCGTGGTTCCGTCCGCGGCGAAGGGGGTCATCCTCTGCATGCTGGCTCGTTCCTCGCCTCTGACGCATGCTGCCGGATAACCCCCTTCCCCGCTTGTGAGGGTCAGTCGCCCAGGAGTTCCGAGGACTCAAGCCATTCGAGTTCCAGGGCGTCCTTTTCGTCGGCCAGGTCCTTGAGCTGCTTGTTCTGTTCTGCCAGGGCGTCGAAGTCGGACTTCTCCGTGCTCTTGACCATGTCGTCGTGAAGCTTCTTTTCCTGCTGGTCGAGCTTCTTGATCTGCCGTTCGATCCTGTTGAGGGCCTTCCGGGCGTCGCGCTTCTCTGCTTCCGAGGCGCCTGACGGGGCTGAGGCGGCGGTGCTGCTGCCGGCGCTGGTGACGGGGTTCCCGCCGCCGGTGACCGTGGAGCCTGCCAGGGCGGACTCACGCAGCTCGAGGTACTGGTCCACGCCGCCGGGCAGGCCGCGGAGCTTGCCGTCGCCGAGGAGTGCCATCTGATGGTCGGTGACCCTTTCCAGCAGGTAGCGGTCGTGGCTGACCACCACCAGGGTTCCGGGCCAGCCATCCAGGACATCTTCGACGGCCGCAAGGGTATCGGTGTCGAGGTCGTTGGTGGGCTCATCCAGCATCAGCACGTTGGGTTCGCCGACAAGCAGGCGAAGAAGCTGGAGCCGGCGGCGTTCGCCACCGGACAGGTCCTTGACCGGGGTCCACTGCTTCTCGTTGGTGAAACCCAGCTGCTCCACCAACTGGCCGGCACTGAATTCCTTGCCGCCCACGTTGAAGGACCGCTTTTCCCGCTCAATCACCTCGATGACGCGCAGGTCCTTGACGTCGTCGAGTTCCTTGACCTCCTGGGTCAGGACAGCGGTGACCACGGTCTTGCCCCGCTTGACCTTTCCGGCGTCGGGAAGGATTTCTCCATTGAGAAGCTTCAGGAGCGTGGTCTTGCCGGCGCCGTTGACGCCCACCAGTCCCAGGCGTTCGCCGGGGGCAAGACGCAGGGTGATGTTGTCGAAGAGCTTCCGCCCGTCATCGCTGCCCTGGAAGTTGAGGGAGACGTTCTCCAGGTCCAGCACGTCCTTGCCCTGGCGGGCGGTTGCCATCTTGCTGAGGGCCATGGAGTCCCGCGGCTCAGGCACATCTGCGATGAGGGCGTTGGCGGCCTCAATCCTGAACTTGGGCTTTGCCGTCCGCGCGGGTGCCCCGCGGCGGAGCCAGGCGAGTTCCTTCTTGACCAGCTGCTGGCGCTTGCCCTCAACGACGGACGCCATCCGGTCCCGCTCGGCACGGGCCAGCACGTAGGCGGCATAACCGCCTTCAAAGGGGTCAACGATCCCGTCGTGGACTTCCCAGGTCTTGTTGCAGACCTCATCGAGGAACCACCGGTCGTGGGTCACCACCAGGAAAGCACCCTGGTTGGGCCGCCAGCGCGTCCTCAGGTGGCGCGACAGCCAGGCCACACCCTCCACGTCGAGGTGGTTGGTGGGCTCGTCCAGCATGATGACGTCGTGGTCCTCGATCAGCAGTTTGGCAAGCGCCACGCGCCGCTTCTGGCCGCCGGAGAGTGCATGGACGTTGGCGTGCCAATCGACGTCGGACACCAGCCCGCCCATGACTTCGCGGATCTGGGGATTGCGGGCCCACTCGTAGTCCGCCTGGTCCCCCACGATCGCGGCACCCACTGTCAGGTCGCCGTCGAGCACGTCGCTTTGATCCAGGTATCCCACGTTGACGTCACCGCGCTTGGTGACCCTGCCCGAATCCGGCGTGGAGCGCAAGGCAAGCAGCCGCATCAGGGTGGATTTGCCGTCGCCGTTGCGCCCCACCATGCCGATCCTGTCACCCTCCTCAAGCCCCAGGGTTACCCCGTCCAGGACTGTACGGGTCGCGTAGGAGACCGTCAGGTTCTCGCCGCCAAGAAGGTGTGCCAAAGGAACTGCTTTCTGCTTCAGGTAAAAAACTGGAGGTTTAGAGGAGGGTGTCGGAAATGATGCGCGCCCCCGGAACCGGGCCATGGACTGCGAGGGCTGTCAAGCCGTAGTGCCGCAGATCCGCGGCCAGGCCTTCAGCGGCCACCGAATCATCAGTCAGCAGGGCCACCGTGGGCCCCGATCCGGAGACGATGCCCGCAATTGCTCCGTGCGATTCTCCGATACCCAGCGTATCGCGCAGGGCGGGCGCCAGTTCAATGGATGCCCGCTGGAGGTCGTTGACCAGGACACGGCTCAGCGCTTCGGCGTCACCGCTGCGCAACGCTGTCAGGATCTTCGGGTCCACCCCGGTGGGTTCTGCGGCGTTGGCGCCGGCCGCTTCGCGGAGGCGGTCAAGGGTGCGGTACACCTCGGGAGTGGGAAGCCCGTAGTCCGCGGTGACCAGTACCCAGTGGGTCTGTGCCTTAGCCAGCGCCGGCGAAAGTTCGTCGCCCACGCCCAGGCCAACCGCCGTGCCGCCAAGGAGGGAAAAGGGGACGTCGGCCCCCAGTTCGGCAGCGAGGTGCGCCAGCTCTTCCCGCGACAGGCCACTGTTCCAGAGCGCGTCGCAGGCCAGCAGGGTTGCGGCAGCATCTGCCGATCCGCCGCCCATGCCTCCTGCCACCGGCACGCGCTTGGTAATTTCCAGATGGACCCCGGTGGAGTGCTCGGAGACGTCGGCCATAATCGCCGCGGCCTTGTGGGCCAGGTTGTTTCCGTCGAGCGGGATGTCCGCGGCGTCAAGATCGACCGTGCTGGCCGGGCTGAGGCTGATGGTGATCCCGGGCGTCTCCGTGCTGGTGGCAGCCACTTCCTCGTAGAGGGATACGGCCAGGTACACGCTGGCAACGGAGTGGTAGCCATCCGGTCGCAGCGGCCCCACTTCCAGCGAAACGTTCACCTTGCCGGGGGCTTTGACGCGGACTGTCCTTGCGGTGAACCGTCCCGGGGCGCTCATGCCAGCGCCTGCTTGGCTTCCGCGATTTTCGCGAAGGCTTCGATGCCGATGACCTCGCCCCTGGCGGTGGGGTCGACGCCGGCGGCAACGAGGCAGCGCTCCGCTTCCGGCGCCCCGCCGGCCCAACCGGCCAAAGCGGCCCTCAGGGTCTTGCGCCGCTGGGCGAAGGCGGCGTCCACCACGGCGAAGACCTGTTCCCTGGTGGCTGTGGTGACCGGAGGCTCACGCCGGGTAAAGGCCACCAGCCCCGAATGGATCTTGGGCGCCGGCCAGAAAACGTTCATGCCGATCACCCCCGCTTTGCGCATCTGGCTGTACCAGGCCGCCTTTACCGACGGCACGCCGTAGGTCTTGGAACCCGGCCCAGCGGCCAGCCGGTCCGCCACCTCATCCTGGACCATCACCAGTCCGTGCTGGAGGCTGGGGAAGTGCTGAAGGAGGTGCAGCACCACGGGAACGGCGACGTTGTAGGGCAAATTGGCCACCAGTGCCGTGGGCTGCACCGGCAGCTCCGTGACCTTCATGGCATCGGCATGCACCAGGTGGAAGGCTCCCGCGGCGGCCGGCCGCCATTCCCTGACGGTTTCCGGCAGTTTGGCAGCCAGCACCGGGTCAATTTCCACCGCCACTACCGACGCCGCAGCATCGAGGAGTCCGAGGGTCAGGGATCCCAGCCCCGGCCCCACTTCCAGCACTGTCTCTTCCGGGCCAACATCCGCGGCGGCCACGATCCTGCGGATGGTGTTGCCGTCGATGACAAAGTTCTGGCCGAGGGTCTTGGTGGGGCGGACACCGATCTCCTCCGCGAGCCGGCGTATGTCGGATGCACCAAACAATGGTGCGGGCGCGGGGATTGGTTCAGTCACCTAGGTATCCTATCCCGCGCGGTACGGGCGCCCCACCGGAAAAACAGGAGGGGGAAACAGGCGGGGAACCCGCCGGGAAAGACTGCCCGGTTAAACGGCTGCGGCCGGCCCCGGGTATCCGGGACCGGCCGCAGTGCCCGCATGGGCAGGCAATCCGCGAGGTCAGCTGGTGGCAGCCCAACCGCAGCCCCACGGCTGCAGGCCGCGCTGTGCGTAAACGCGGTTGGCAATGTCGATCTGCTGGGCCTTGGTGGCAAGGCTGGCGTTGGGGGCGTACGCGCCGCCGCCGGCGCCGATCCAGGTCCGGATATCGAACTGAAGGCCGCCGTAGTAACCGTTGCCGGAGTTGATGCTCCAGTTTCCACCGGACTCGCACTGGGCAATCTTGTCCCACATGGCTTCGTTCATCATTGCCGGAGCAGCGGCCCCGGTGTTGGCGCCTGCAGATGCCGAGGTGGCAGCCTGCGCAACGGGCTTGGGCTTGGTGCCCACGGTGACCTTCTCAGGTACGGGCTGGACCGCAACAGTCTCCGACACAAGGGTCCGGGACGCTTCGCGGCCGTCCACCAGTACCAGCTTGAAGGTCTTCTCCAGCTTGCCTGCGACGCCTTCCTGGGTGACTTCTTTTTCACCCTTCAGCAGTTCGGCGCTCTCACTGGTGACAATCTCGAAGGGGACGTCCTCTGTGGCGACCGCAGTCTGGCCGGTGTCGACGCGCGAGACCTTGATGACCATGTTGTTCACCACGTGCGCGTTAGCCGGCTGCGACGTGCGGTCGTTGGCACCAAGGGCCAGGCCGGCGTCTTCGAGGACCTTGCCGACGGTGGCCGCCGTGGTGGTTGCGGTGTCCACCTTGCCGTCGGCAACAATGCTGACGGACTTCGGTGTGGAGATGGAAACGTAGGATCCGGCAACTGAAAGCTGGGCATCCTTGGGCGCGGAAACCGAGGACGCGCTCGCGACGCCGAGTTCAGTAACCAGCCCCGCGACGTCCTGCGCGGTAGTGTTCACCGTCTTCTCGGCACCGTCGAGGCTCACCTTGACCTCTTTGGCCTTGTTGACGTTGATTACCGTGCCGTTCTGGACCGACGCATCAACGGACGGTGACACGCGGTCTGCAGGGTTGAGTTCCAGGTTGGCGCTCTTGACCACTTGGCCAACAGTTCCGCCGAACGTCTGCACGGACGAGACCTTGCCGTCAACATTGAGTGTGATGGTCTTGTTATTGCCGACGAAGGCTACGAGGCCCACCACGAGTGCGCAGAGCACCAGCAGTTGCGCGCCAACCTTGACAAAGCTGAACTTGCCGTCCGACGTAAAGAACTTGATCACGATTGCCCGTAACTTTAGGTCCATCCGGGCACGGGGAATCGCGCAATAAAATGCCCGGTACGGCCACAAGGGGCAGTCCGGGCACCGTTGCGCCGCCTAAACTCCGCTCAATCGGCAGGCCGGGCAACGCCCGAGAGCCTGCTGCAGAAAGAAGTGAATTACCCGCTGGCCTTCCCCGACCCCGGCTAATATCTGTCCACTGTAACCGTAGCGTTATAAAGCAACCAACAATTGTGCATACCGGGTATTTATTTGACAATGCCCGGGAAACGGCCGCCTAGTCCCAGGATCCGTATGCCCGTACGGTATTTTCGCTTATTCGGGCGCATATTTCTGCAAGATCGGATTCTGTCAATTCGGCCATGGCGCGGACTGTGTAAGGAACCATGTAGCTGGCGTTCGGCCGCCCGCGGTGGGGGTGCGGAGTCAGGAACGGCGCATCGGTTTCCACCAGGACCAAACCAGGGTCCGCAACTGCGAGGGCCCGGCGCAAATTCGCCGCATTCCGAAAAGTCAGCGTACCTGCAAAGGACATCCACCACCCTTCCTCGTTGCAGATCCTCGCCAGCTCGTCGTCGCCGGAGAAACAGTGGAAAACCACCCGCCCCGGCGCGCCTTCTTCCCTCAGTACCTGGACGACGTCGTCATGCGCGTCCCGGTCGTGGATCTGGAGCGTCAGGTCCAGGCGCTTGGCGATGTCGATATGGCGCCGGAAGGAGTACCTCTGATGCGCCAGCCCCTCCCCCTCGGTGCGGTAGAAATCGAGCCCGGTCTCCCCGATGGCCCGGATCCGGGGGTGGGAGGCGAGCTGCTCAATCTCTGCGAGCGCTTCTTCCAGTTGGCCGCGGGCGGCGTAACGGGGGGCGTCGTTGGGATGCAGCGCCACCGCCCCCAGCAGCCGCTCGTCCAGGTCCACCGCGCGGACCGTGAACCGGGACGATTCCAGGTCGCAGCCCACCTGGACTGCTCCCTGGACACCCACGGCCGCGGCGGCATCCAAAGCCGCCTTCACTCCGACCGGGGCCTGTCCGTCCGGGAAGTCAAGGTGGGTGTGGTTGTCCATAACGGGTACCGGCAGGGGTTCCGGAGCGGGCGGAAACGCCTTTTGCCGTGAGTTCCCCGGCTCCGGTGCGCCTGCCGTTGCGGGGTCCTGGTAGGCAGCGGGAGGAAGCGGATTGCACATCCGTCCAGCCTAGCCGCGGATGCTGCCGCATATTTGTCGGAACTCTCTGTCTGCGGTGGCAGTTGTGTTAGTAGTCTGGTACGAACACATGCGAACGCCCACCCGACGGGCGAAGGCAGGCTTGCTGTCCCGTCCAGGTGAACCAGCGCTGAAAGGTTGCCGATGGAACCCCACCGACGCACTGCCAACGATGTGAGCGCTGTGCACGGCAACCTGGCGGGGATCACCGATCCCGTCAGCCGTTTGAACGGCCACCGCCCCGCAGCCATGGACGCTGCATCCTTCCACGCAGCGAGCCAGCGCATCCTCACGTCCGTTAATACAGTCATCGATGGGAAATCCGACGCCGCCAAACTGGCGCTTACCGTACTGCTGGCCCAGGGCCACCTGCTGCTTGAAGATGTCCCGGGCGTAGGGAAGACACTCCTCGCCAAGACACTGGCACGCACCATCGACTGCACCGTCAACCGGATCCAGTTCACCCCGGACCTGTTGCCGTCCGATGTGACGGGCGTGTCCATCTACAACCAGGCCTCCCGGCTGTTTGAGTTCCGTCCGGGGGCTGTCTTCGCCAACATCGTCATCGGCGACGAAATCAACCGCGCCTCGGCCAAGACCCAGTCCGCGCTGCTTGAATGCATGGAAGAGCACCAGGTGACGGTGGACGGCAACTCGTACCGGCTCGACGAGCCGTTCATGGTGGTCGCCACCCAGAACCCCATCGAAATGGAGGGGACCTACCCGCTGCCCGAGGCGCAACGGGACCGTTTCATGGCCAGGATCTCCATGGGATACCCGGACAAGGACGCCGAAATCGAGATGCTCGAAACGCATCAGGCAACCTCGCCCCTGGCCAAGGTTTCCGCCGTCGTCACTGCAGCTGAGGTGGCGGCCATGATCACCACCGTCCAGCAGGTTTACGTGTCCCAGGCTGTCAAGGAGTACACAGTGTCCGTGGGCAGGGCCACCAGGGAAAGCCCGCTGCTCCGGCTGGGTGCCAGCCCCCGGTCCATGCTGCAGCTGCTGCGCGCGGCGAAAGCCACCGCGGCCCTGGACGGGCGCGACTTCGTGCTGCCGGACGACGTCGTCCACCTCGCCGAATCCGTGCTGGCACACAGGATCATCCTGGACCGGAAGGCCGCTGGTGCCGGGGAGACCCCCCACAGTGTCCTGCGGGGCATCCTGTCGCGCTTGCCCGTCACGTCCGGGACCGCTGGAGCCGGCACCAGGGCCCCTGCCCCTGCCGGCAGGACGGCTGCCCCGGTCACCGGCCTGGGCAGGAACCGCTAGGCGGCTACCCATGGCACTGCTGGACAAAGTGCCCCGGCACCTCTTCACCACCCGCGGCTGGGGCATGATCACCGCCGGCGGCATCGCCCTCGGAGCTGCGTACATCATGGGCCGCAGGGACTTGTTGACGTTGAGCGTGCTGCTCATAGTCCTTCCTTTGGTTTCCCTTGCCGGGATCCGGCTGGTGAAACCCAGGTTCCAGGTGTACCGGGAGTTCAATCCCTCCCCCGTGGAAACCTCCGCGCCCACGACCGTCCGGCTCGCGGTGGCCAGGACGGGAACCGGCAGCGGCCGGGCCACCATGGAGGAGCGGTTGCCTGCCCGCCTGGGCGAGTCGCCGGCGTTCCGTTTCCCTTCCCGTTCCGCCACAGGGGGCACCAGCCGGTACGAGTACCACCTGCGCTCAGCCCGGCGCGGGCAGTTCCTCATTGGCCCGGTGACGGCTGAGTTCACGGACCCGTTCGGCCTTTCGCTGCACCGCCAGGCGATTGACGACGGCGACATCCTCACCGTGACGCCTGCCGCCGTCGTGCTTCCCCTGACCGGGCTGGCCGGCGCCCGGGGCAACGACGGCATCACGGCCACCAGGATCCGGGCCAATCCCAGCGACGACGACGTCATGACCCGCGAGTACCGGCACGGGGATCCCATGCGGCGGGTGCATTGGGCCGCCACTGCACGCCACGGCGACCTCATGGTGCGTCAGGAGGAGTCGGTCACCACCCCCGAGGCAACAATCGTCATGGACCATCGGTACAGCGCGTTTTCCGGGGGCTCCGCAGGTCCGGCCGGGCAGGCTGGCCAGGACGGGCCCTCCATGGCCAGCAGCGCGGCCTTCGAGTGGAGCGTTGTGGCGGTCATGTCGATCAGCGCGCACCTGGCGGAGCGAAACTACGCCCTGCGCCTGCTGGACACCGGCGGCGGGCCTGCCTTCCTGCACTCGCCGTCCGCTCCCGAACCTGATGTTGAGGAGTACAGCGGCGGTGCCGGGCTCCAGTCCATCGGAGAAAGCCTTGCGGCCATCCAGCTGACCGGATCCCACCACGCCCGCCGCGACAATGTCCTTCACGAGTGGGCGGCCCGGGCGTCCACTCGCGACCGCACGTCCCATGACCCGGGGCCGGAGGCTTTCGACGACCTCCTCATGGACAAGCTGTCCGCACACCGCATGCGGGGTCCGGTGATCGCGGTGCTCGGAACCATTAGCCGCATGGAGGCCCTTGCGCTTGCCCCGGCGGCAGGCTACGCCACCAATGCCTTTGCCATCATCGCTGCCGAAAGGCCCGCAGAGTACGCGGATGTCCTGGAGGTGCTCCGCCAGGGAGGCTGGCGGGCAGTGGCCGTTGCCCCCTCGGTTCCCGTAGCGGCGGCCTGGAGCCAGTTCGACCAGGACCTTGCCATACCCGCCCCGACCGCCGACGTCCGCCGCGGAACGGGGGTGTCCCGGTGACCATGGCACCAGCCCGCAGGCACGGAACAGACCTGCCGTCCGGGACGCCTGGTGGAAACCCCGCCGCCCGGCCCCCGGTGGGCGCCTACCCCTGGGCCATGGCCGGAGCGATCGCCGTGGCCGTGTGCGGTGCCGCCCTTTCGCTGAACGGCGTGCTCCGGGGCTGGGGCTGGTACTGGCCGGTGCTGACCACCGTCCTTGTGGTCAGTTTCACCCTGGCCGCCCTCCGGTCCCTGCGCGCGCAGCCTCTGCTCGTGACGGCCGGCGGGTTCCTTTCCCTGGGTGCCATCCTGACGCTGACTTTTTTCCGCAGCTCAAGCTTTGCCGGGCTTGTCCCCACCGGAGGCAGCTTTGCCGAACTGGACCGCCTGGTCCGGCGCGCCAGCGAGACTGTTCTCTCCGAGACCGCGCCCGTGGCGCCCAATGTAGGCATCGTCATGGTTACCTGCGCTGTCCTGGGCCTGGCGGTGATCCTGGTGGATGCACTTGCGCTGCCGCTCGGCATGCCGGCCGCTACCGGGGTGGGGCTGCTGGCCATCCTGGTGGTGCCCGCGATGATCAAGCCGCAGAGCGTAGGCTTCTGGGGATTCGCCGCAACAGTTGCCGGATACCTGATGATCCTTGCCTGCAGCCAGTATTTCGCCCCCGATGCCCGGCTTCAGACCGATGCCGCCCGGAGTCCGGGCCACCTGCGGCGTGCCGTTCTCACGGGGTCCGTTGCACTCGCCGCAACCCTGGTGGCGCCCCTGGCCATTCCCGGCTTCGACCAGGGCACCTTCCCGCAAGGATCCCGCCTCAATCCGTGGGGCACGTCAACAGGACTGAACCCCATGATCACCCTGGGCAACAGCCTGCGCACTCCCGACGGAAGCGGGCGGATCACCTACGCCACCAATGCCGCCGCCCCGCTGTACCTGCGCTCGGTCACCGTGGACAATTTCGACGGCGAATCCTGGGGCCCCGACGACCGTGACGCTTCCCGCCTGCCGATGGGCGGCAGGATCGACCCTGGCTATACGGTGCTTGCCGACGAACAGCTCCGGCTGGTCACGGCCATCGACGCCGGCAGTTTCAACAGCCCCTACCTTCCCGCACCGTATGCCCCCGAAACGGTCCGCGGGCTCAGCGGCCGGTGGACCTGGGACCCGGCGACCTTGAGCATCAAGGGATCCGGCACCACAACATCACGAAGGCAGGAGTACCTGGTGACGTCCTCCGTGCCCAAACTGACGGCAGCGCTCCTGGATCAGTCCTCGGCAGCAGTCCAGGGCATCCCCGAGGACTTCACCCGGATCCCCGGCAACGTTCCCGACATTGTGCGCGCCACCGCCGATACCGTCGCCGGGACAGGCACGCCGTACCAGAAGGCGATGGCGATCCAGAAGTACCTGCGTTCGGCCGCGTTCACCTACTCACTGCAGTCTCCGGTGCAGGGCGGCTACGACGGCAACGGGCTCTCGGTGCTGGCTGACTTCCTCGAGCAGAAGAGCGGATACTGCATCCATTACGCGTCCGCC
Organism: Pseudarthrobacter sp. C1; assembly: GCF_034720455.1. Taxonomy (NCBI): domain Bacteria; kingdom Bacillati; phylum Actinomycetota; class Actinomycetes; order Micrococcales; family Micrococcaceae; genus Pseudarthrobacter; species Pseudarthrobacter sp. C1. The sequence goes on from NZ_JAYESK010000001.1 coordinate 71,459, forward strand.
ATGGCCGTCATGGCGAGGCTGGAAGGTATCCCCAGCCGGATCGCCGTAGGCTACGCCCCCGGCAGGCTCACGGGTGCCACCGTTTCCGTGGCCGGTCAGGGAGCGCTGCCCGAATATGAGGTGGATGCGCGTGATGCCCACGCGTGGCCGGAACTTTACTTCCAGGGCCTCGGCTGGGTGCCCTTCGAGCCCACTCCGTCCCGCGGTGTGGTCCCCGAATACGCCACGGAATCATCGGTATCTGCCTCCCCCGACGCACTGGACAACAACCAGGACCTGGTTCCCGGCGCCACGCCCGCTCCCGTTCCTGCACCCAGCACCACTCCCCTGCCCGCCCCCGGCGGTGGCGGCGGAAGCGCTGACGCCGGCGTCCAGCTCCTGCCGTGGCTCCTGGGCGCCGGCGGCGTCCTGGCGGTGGCGCTCCTTGCGGCCGCCCCCAGGATGGTTCGGGCGGGAATCCGGGCACGGCGGCTCCGGCCGCAGGACCCCGGCAAGGCCGTGCCCATGGGATGGCGCGAACTGCTGGATCTCGGCACCGACTACGGACTGCCCCCAGGCGCCAGCGAGACACCCCGGGCCTATTCGGCGCGGCTCCGTGGCACCCTGCTGGGGGACCCGGAAGGCGTGGACCGGCCCGCGCACCAGGCAGCCGCTGCCCTCACGGAAGAGTTCGAACGCCACAGCTACGGCCGCCCGCCCCGCACCATACCGGAACAGGATACCGATGACGCAAAGTCCCGGTCCGCCCGGGACAGGGCAACGGCCATGGCAGCCGAAGTCGGGGCCGTGGAAGAAACACTGCGCGCCAATGCTCCGCTCAGGCGGCGGCTGCAGGCCGCCTGGGTGCCGCCGTCGGTCATGGGCGGCCTGGGGCGCTTCCTCGCCGCCCCGTTCCGCTCCACTGGCCGCGCCATTGGCCGGGTCCTGGCCAGGACGGCTAAAGCCGCCGCACGCTCCTGGCCTGTTCCTTCCAGGCCCGGACCGCGCGACGGCGTCCACCGGCGAAGCGGGGGCTGACCGCTCCCAGCCCGTCGACTTATCCGGCGTAGGGATCGGCGATGCCGATGTACTGCGTGTAGAGGTACTCCTCGATGCCTTCGAGGCCGCCCTCACGTCCCAGGCCGGACTGCTTGACTCCGCCGAACGGGGCAGCCGCGTTTGAAATGACGCCGGCGTTCAGGCCAAGCATGCCGGTCTCGAGGCGCTCGCCCATCCGGATGCCGCGGTTCAGGTCCTTGGTGAAGACGTAGGCCACCAGCCCGTATTCGGTGTTGTTGGCCAGGCGGACGGCGTCGTCCTCGCTGCTGAAGGTGATGATCGGGGCCACGGGGCCGAAGATTTCCTCGGACAGGATCCGGGTGCCCTCCGTGACCCCGGACAGGATCGTGGGCTGGTAGAAGTAGCCCGGACCCTCCACCGGTCCGCCGCCCACGATGGCTTTCGCGCCGGAGGCAACAGCGTCGGAGACCAGTTCATGGACCTTGTCCCGGCTCTTGGCATCAATAAGCGGGCCCACTTTGGACTCAGGCTCGGTGCCGCGTGCGGTGGTCATGTCCTTCATTTTCGCGGCGAACTTCTCCGCGAACTCGGCGGCGATGGACTCGTGCACGATGAAGCGGTTCGCTGCCGTGCAGGCCTCCCCCATGTTGCGGAGCTTGGCGAGCATCGCCCCTGCGACGGCGGCATCCAGGTCAGCGTCCTCGAACACCACGAATGGGGCGTTGCCGCCCAGCTCCATGGAGGTGCGCAGGACTGTTCCGGACGCATCGGCGAGCAGGCGGCGGCCCACTTCCGTGGAGCCGGTAAACGAGAGCTTCCGCAGCCGGGAGTCCTTGATCAGCGGGCCGGTGGTGGCACCTGCCGTCGAGGTGGGGATGACATTCAGCACGCCCGCCGGCAGGCCGGCTTCCATCATGACGGCGGCAAAGAGCTGGGAGGTCAGCGGGGTAAGGTTCGCCGACTTCAGGACCATGGTGCAGCCGGCGGCGACAGCGGGGGCGATCTTGCGGGTGGCCATGGCCAGCGGGAAGTTCCAGGGCGTGATGAGCAAACAGGGGCCCACCGGCTTCTTGGTCACGAGCAGGCGCGACTTGCCGTCCGGAGACACGGAGTAGCGGCCGAAGGCCCGGACGGCTTCCTCCGAGAACCAGCGCAGGAACTCTGCGCCGTAGGTGACCTCGCCGCGGGCTTCGGCCAGCGGCTTGCCCATTTCCATTGTCATCAGCAACGCGAAGTCCTCGGCGCGCTCGGTCACCAGTTCAAAGGCACGGCGGAGGATTTCGCCCCGCTCGCGGGGAGGAACCTTCGCCCAGGACTCCTGCGCGGCGGCGGCCGCGTCCAGGGCTGCGGCACCGTCCTCGGGCCCGGCGTCGGCAAGGCTCAGCAGCACCTTCCCGGTGGCGGGATCTTCGACGTCGAAGGTCTTCCCGGAGATGGCATCGCGCCATTCGCCGTTGATGAGCAGGCCAGTGGGGATAGTGGCCAGAAGGGCGCTTTCGCGGTCTGCGGAAACGGCCGGCTGTGCAGTGACAGTCACGATGACTCCCTCGTCAGTAGGGTTGGTGCAGCCCGTCGGCAGCGGCCGGAGTGACCGGGCCCATACAGGCTGGATTACTGCCAGACTACTGCGGCGGCTTCACGCTGGTCTACGCCGTTGCGCACTGCCGGTCCGCGCTGGTGCTGTGCAGCTGCACAGCCGGTGCGGGTGCGGCCAGGGATTCTCAGCGGGCCGCCAAAACGGCTGAATAGAGCTCCCTTTTGCTCACCCGGACGTCCTCCGCGACGGCTGCAACGGCTTCCTTGAGCCGGATGCCCTGGGCCACGAGTTCGTTAACTGCCGCCACGTGGTCCTCCGGCGTCCCTGCCGCCTGGTCCGGCGCACCGCCCAGGACAACGGCGATCTCTCCCCTGATCTCCGTGCTTTCCGCCCAAGCCAGAAGTTCACCGAGGGTGCCACGGATTACTTCTTCATACGTCTTGGTCAGTTCGCGGCACACCGCACCGGGACGGTCCGGCCCGAACCGTTCGCGCAGTGCCCGGAGCATGGCCTCCAACCGGTGCGGCGCTTCGAAGAACACCATGGTCCGCTGCTCGCCTGCCAGGTCCGCGAGCCGCGAGGCCCTCTCCCCTGCCTTCCGTGGAAGGAAGCCTTCAAAGCAGAACCGGTCCGTGGGCAGGCCGGACAACGCCAGGGCGGTGAGCACTGCCGATGGCCCGGGCACGGCGGTGACCGTCAGGCCCGCCGCCACGGCACCTTGCACCAGCCGGAACCCGGGGTCCGACACCGAGGGCATGCCGGCGTCGGTGACCATGACCAGGGTGTTCCCCGCCCGCACCTGGTCCAGCAGCTCGGCGGTCTTCGCGGCCTCATTGTGTTCGTGGTAGCTGATGATCCGTCCGGCCACGGTCACGCCGAGGCTCTGGACCAGGCGGTGCAGCCGGCGCGTGTCCTCGGCGGCCACGATGTCAGCGGTTCCCAGCAGCTCCACCAGCCTTGCGGAAGCGTCCCCGGTGTTGCCGATTGGAGTGGCTGCAAGCACGATGCGCCCTGGAGTTGCCGGGCCGGAATCTGGAGGGGTGCTGGGGTTAGGGTCCACGCCACCAGCCTACTGCTGCGGAGGACTGCCGGCCGCAAACGGTAGCATGGGGCTCGTGACGCAGACCTCGACGCGGCCGGGCGGGACCGGACACGCCGCCCCCGCAGCAGCAGGCAGCGAAACAGGGGGGACCCCGGGCGGTCCGGGGAGTACCGCAAAACGGCCGTGGGTCAGCCGCCCCGCCGAGGCGTTCACGGTGGAATCCCTCACAGCCAGGCTCCTCGGCAGCGTCCAAACATGGCGCGACTACCCGCCGTCGCTGCGGCTGTGGCTCCTGCTGGTTCCCGTCCTGGCTGCCCTCGTCGGCGGGATCCTGCGGCTTGTCCGGCTCGAGGCGCCGCCCAAGCTGGTCTTTGACGAAACGTATTACGTGAAGGACGCGTACTCCTACCTGATCAGCGGCTACGAACGCAGCTGGCCGGACAAGGCCAATGACGCGTTCAACTCCGGAAACCCCGGAGTGCTGCTGGAGTCCCCCGAGTACGTGGTCCATCCGCCCGTGGGCAAGTGGATGATTGCGGCGGGCATGTGGCTTTTCGGCCCTGACAACCCGTTTGGGTGGCGCTTCTCCGCCGCGCTGACCGGCACCCTGTCCATCCTGCTGCTGTCGCTGATCGCCCTGAAGCTGTTCCGGTCCCTTCCGCTGGCCGGAGCCGCGGGACTCCTCCTGGCCGTGGACGGCCACCACCTGGTGATGTCCCGGACCTCGCTGCTGGATATCTTCCTTATGTTCTGGGTTCTCGCCGCGTTTGGCGCCCTGCTGCTTGACCGGGATGACGGCCGGCGCCGGCTCGCGGTTCGGCTGGCCCGTGCTGCCGCAGGAAACGGCGGCATCCCCACGGCGGCCCACCTGCTCTCCGGCCCCCGGCTGGGCGTCCGCTGGTGGCGGGTAACGGCAGGAATCTGCCTGGGGCTCGCAATCGGGACCAAATGGTCCGGCCTGTTTTTCCTGGCCGGGTTTGGACTGCTCACCGTCCTGTGGGACCTGAGCGCCCGGCGCGTGGCAGGCATCCGCGGCTGGATCAGCGGAGGCGTCATCAAGGACGGCATCCCGGCATTCCTTAGCACCGTTCCGGTGGCCGGTGTCGTCTACGCGGCCACGTGGACAGGCTGGTTCCGGTCCGAACATGCGTACTTCCGCCGGTGGGCCGAGGGCAACCCCTCCGCCGAGTGGGGCTGGCTGCCAGACTCTGTCCGCTCGCTGGCCCATTACCACCAGGAGGCCTACACGTTCCACCAGGGCCTGGGCTCGGAGCACCCGTACGAGGCATCTGCCTGGAGCTGGCTGGTACTCGGCAGGCCGACGTCGTTCTTTTACGAATCGCCCCAACAGGGCACACCCGGCTGTGCAGTGGAAAAATGCACCTCCGCGATCCTGTCCGTGGGAAACCCCCTGATCTGGTGGGGTGCGGCGATAGCCCTGGTGGTCCTCCTGTTCTGGTGGGCCGGGCGCCGGGACTGGCGCGCCGGAGCGGTGCTGGCCGGCGTGGCCGCAGGCTACCTGCCATGGTTCCTGTACCCCGAACGGACCATGTTCTACTTCTACGCGGTGTCCTTTGAACCGTTCCTCATCCTGGCCCTGACATACTGCCTGGGGCTCGTCCTGGGCAAGGCCGCCGACCCGCCCTGGCGCCGCCGCTCGGGGCTCTACCTGGTTGCCCTTTTCGTGGCGGCCGCCGTCCTCCTGTCGGCCTTCTTCTATCCTGTCTGGGCCGCCGAAACCATTCCCTACGAGGACTGGAAAGTCCGGATGTGGATGCCGTCCTGGATCTAGGGCAGGATGGCATCAGACCCCCAACGGAGCCGCTGCCGCGGCGTGGCAGCGGAAACGGAGACCTGATGTGAGAGAAGCGAGCACCGAACTGCTGGTTGAGCTTGACGCCGCCAGCAATGTGACTGACCTGCTGCTGGAGCAGCATGCGGCCAACCCTGCGCACGCCCTGTACCGCAGGAAGGGACCCAACGGCTGGGTTGACGTCACAGCCCACAAGTTCCTGCAGGATGTCAGCGCGTTGGCCAAGGGCCTCATCGCCGGCGGCCTTGAGCCGGGCGACGCCGTGGCCGTGATGTCCCCCACCTCCTACGAATGGACCCTGGTCGATTTCGCGATCTGGTTTGCCGGCGGTGTGACAGTCCCCATCTACGAGACGTCCTCCGCACGCCAGGTGGAGTGGATCATCCAGGACGCCGGCGTGCGCCGCGTCTTTGCCGGCGACCGGGCCACGGTGGACCTGGTCACCACTGTGCTCGAGGGCTCCTTCCTGCTCCGGGACCGGCTGGTCAACGTAGTGCGGATGGATTACGACGGCGAAGCACCGGACCTTGCCAGCCTCGCCGCTGCCGGCGCGGGGGTTACCGACGCGGAGCTTGAGCGGCACCGCAGCCGGGCCGGCCTGGAGGACGTCGCCTCCCTGGTATACACGTCGGGCACCACGGGAAATCCCAAGGGCTGCGAGATCACGCACGGAAACTTCGCCCTGGTGGCGAAGAACATCGTGGCGTTCCTTCCGGAGCTGCTGCTGCAGGACCAGGCCCGCACCCTGATGTTCCTGCCCCTGGCCCACGTCCTTGCCCGTGCCGTCCAAGTGGTGTGCCTCGCCGCCGGGGCCACTCTGGGCCATACCCCGGGAGCCGCCCGGCTCCTTGAGGACCTGGGCACGTTCCGGCCCACTTTCCTGCTGGTGGTGCCGCGGATCTTCGAAAAAGTCAGGGCCACCGCCGCCCACAAGGCTGCCCTCTCGGGCAAGGCCTGGCTCTTCCGGGCTGCATCGGCCACGGCCATTGAGTTCTCGCAGGAAGAGGATAAGCGGAACCGCGGGAAGGGCAGCGGCCCCGGGCTGCTGTGCCGGGTGCGCCATGGAATCTTTGACCGGCTGCTGTATCCCCGCCTTCGGCAGGCCCTGGGCGGACAGGTCGGGTACACCGTATCCGGGGCCAGTCCGCTGGCCCTGGAGGACGCCCACTTCTTCCGGGGCGCCGGCATCCCGGTACTGGAAGGCTACGGGTTAACCGAAACCACGGCGCCGTGCACCGCCAACACCCCGTCGCGTACCCGGGTGGGCTCAGTGGGGATACCCATCCCCGGCACCACCATCCGGGTGGCGGAAGACGGTGAAATCCTGGTGAAGGGAATTGGCGTCTTCAAGGGCTACCACGCCAACCAGGCCGCGAATGCCGAGGCTTTTGTGGACGGTTTTTTCCGGACCGGCGACCTCGGGGAACTGGATCCGCAGGGGTTCCTCACCGTGACGGGCCGTAAGAAGGACCTGCTGGTCACTGCGGGCGGCAAGAATGTGGCACCGGGCCCTCTCGAGGAAAAGATCCGTTCCCATCCGCTGGTGGCGCATGCGGTTGTGGTGGGCGATGGGAAACCCTTCGTCTCGGCGCTGGTCACCCTCGACCCCGAGGGTGTGGACAACTGGCGTTCGGAGCAGGGCCTGCCCGCCCTCTCAGCCAGCGACGCGACCAAGGACCCGGACGTCCTCGCGGCAGTCCAGGATGCGGTGGACCAGGCGAACCTGCTGGTGTCCAAAGCCGAGTCCGTCCGGAGCTTCTCGCTCCTCGATGCCCAGTTCACAGTGGAGTCGGGACACCTGACCCCGTCCCTCAAACTGAAGCGGGCCGCCGTCGTGCGTGACTACGGCGACGAGATCGCCAAGCTGTACGCCTGACCCCGTCCGCCCGGGCTGTATGGAGCCGGCTGCCCGGACGGCGATCCTGTCCCGGTTACTCCTGGCCTGCGGCGGGAACCGGTTCGTCCTTCACCAGTCCGCGCCGCCGGCGGGTGGGCCAGGTGAGGATGAGCGTCAGGAGCGCTGTCAGGAGAACCAGGGCGGCGATCACCATCCCGGCATCAATCCAGAACTGGCCTGGGAACAGCCGGATCAGGGTGTCATCCATGCTGAAGGTCCAGGTGCCGTCGGCGAAGAAGATCCGGTGGAACTCGGTAAAGAACTGCTGCCAGCCCAGGAACGCCAGCGTCCCCAGGCCCAGGATGAGGACTAAGGTGACGATGGAGCCGGCGAACAGCCCCCGCCGGACGCCCCCGGTGCTTCGTTTGCGGAGGTAGAGGACGGCGATGAGGCCCAACAGGAGCAGCAGGACACCCGCGCCGAAGGTTGAGAGGATCACCAGTTTTACGTCCGCCATGTGGCTGACTTCGCCGTCCTTGAACAACTTGTCGCCGCCGCGGTGCACCAGGTCGCCCAGGTAGCGCGGGCCGGACCAGTTGCTGAGGTAATCCACTGCGTAGGAGCCGTAGGTCATCCTGTCGTCCGTGCTGAACCCGTACCCGTCGCCGGGGAATCCGGGGCGGTTGTATTCCACCCACAGGAACAGCGGACTGGTCACCGCCCGGACAGCCAGGATCAGCAAAGTCACCGGGAAGAAGACAGCAAGCAACACCTGCATGACGCGCGGCGCCACCGGCTTGGCGTTCGCGGCACTCTCACGTTGGGCATTGCGGCGCTCCACCTCTTCCTCCGGCGGGCGGACCTGCAGCGCGGACGTGGCAAGGGGCTCCCTGAAGACCGGGGAACTGCCGTCGCCGTCGGGGTCTGCGGCGGCTTCGGCTGCTTTCCGGTCCGCCCTGGTCTCAGGCCGGCCGGTCCCTTCCGGAACCCTTGATGTGGCTTCAGCGCCTGCGGAGCCGGCGCCTTTCGTCCCGGCCGTGCCGGTGGAAGCGGGGGAACCATCTGCGGTGGCGGTGGGAGTGGCGGAACCGTCAGCGGTGGATGGGGCCGGGGCGCCGGAGGCTGGGGCGGCCGAGGACCCGGATGCTGCGCTGGAACTGCTGGCTGCACTGGAACCGCGCCCGGGGGTCAGCCAGGAAAAGGCGGGCTCGTCGGAGTCCCGGGAGGTATCCAGGAGGGGTTCCGGCTGCGGCTCCGGGCTTTTGGCGCGGGCCGGTGTTTCGTCTTTCACAGCAGGTCACTTCCGTCGAATGTCCGCGCCGGGCCGGGGTCAGCAGGCGCGCTTTATCTGTTGACGAGCCTACCGTCCGCGCCTTCGGCTGGGCGAGGAACCACCCCGGTCGGATTACAACGATTCAGGCAGCGATTTCCGGGTAGCCCGCGTCCTCACGCCGGAGATCCCCGCGTTCTCCGGCCAGGTAAGCCGGCCTGCCCCACTTCAGCACGTAGAACCAGTACGCAGCCAAAACTGCGGCGCCGATGGCAATCTTGGCCCACACCGGCAGTGCACTGGGAGTGACAAATCCTTCCACCAGCCCGGAGACAAACAACACCAGGACCAGGCCAAGGGCCACGGTGATCAGGGACCTGCCTTCCTCGGCCACCGCCCTTCCCCTGGTTCTCGGTCCCGGTGAAACCATCGCCCAGAAGATCCGCAGGCCGGCGGCACAGGCGATGAAGACTGCAGTGAGTTCCATCAGGCCGTGCGGCAGGATGTAGCTGAAGAAGACGTCGGTTTTGCCGGCAGCGGCAAAGATACCGGCGGCGACCCCCACGCCCTGGGCGTTGCTGAACAGGATCATCGGAACCCAGAAGCCGGTGATCCCCAGGGCGACAGCCTGTGCGCTGATCCAGGCATTGTTGGTCCACACGGCGCCTGCAAAGGACGCAGCCGGGTTCTCGGAATAGTAGTTGATGAAGTCTTCCTCGACGTACTGCCGGGCCGCGGCCTCGGACGCCACTGCCCGCAGCGCTTCCGGGGACGTGCCAATCCAGAGTGCGTACGCCGCACCGATGAGGGCGAAGGCCGTGCCGCAGGCAAGCGTGAGCCAGGTCAGCCGATAGAACGCAGCCGGAAGTGCCACCACGAAGAACCGTGCCAGGTCCGCCATGGGATTGGACCGCGCGCCGGTGAACCGTGTCCTCGCTTGGGCGAGGGTGGCGGACAGCGAGGCGGAGAGCCCGCTTTCGGGGGCAACCGAGCGGATCAGGGACAAGTGCGCGGACGTGGACTGGTACAGCGCCAGCAGTTCATCGGCCTCGCGGCCGCTGAGCCTGCCCTTGGAGGCAAGCTCGTGCAGCCGTGCCCACTTGTCCGCGTTGACAGCGGAGAAGGCGTCCATATCCACGGGACCAGCCTAGCGCTCCGGCACTAGACTGTGAGCGACCACACCGTAAGCCTCGAGAACGGGAAAAACCTGTGAGTTCGATTGTCACCGGCGAGGCCGTGGTGCTGGAACTGCGGCCGGCGTCCTTTGCGGCCCGCGCCCTTGGCCTGCTCCTTGATGTTGCCTTCAGCGTCATCCTGCTGGTGGCGATCCTGATTGGCCTGTCCGCTGCCGGTGAGGACCTCGACGAGGCGGCCACGCGCGCCCTGATCCTGGTGGCCGTGGTCTTTTGCCTGGTGATTGTTCCGGTAGGTGTTGAAACGCTCAGCCGCGGCCTGTCCCTGGGGAAGCTGGCCACCGGCCTCCGGGTGGTTCGGGAGGACGGCGGCGCCATCCGTTTCCGGCATGCAGTCATCCGCGGCCTGACCGGATTCCTGGAGATCTACCTGACTTTTGGCGGGATTGCGCTGACCGTTGCGCTCTTTAATGACAAGTCACGCCGGCTGGGTGACCTCATGGCCGGAACCTATGCAGTCCGTACGCGCGTCCCCGTGGAGCAGCCGGTGCCGGTTTTCGTTCCGCAGCGGCTGAAAGCGTGGGCAGCCGCCGCCGATATCGGACGGATCCCTGATGCTACGGCCCGCAGGGCTACGCAGTTCCTCCGGCAGGCAGGGCGGATGGCCCCCCTGTCACGCTCTGAAATGGCCGCGTCCATCGCCACCGAACTGTCCGCCCACGTGGCTCCGCCCCCTCCCGCCGGTACCGGGCCGGACGACTACCTTGCCGCCGTCGTGGCTGAACGCCGCAACCGGGAGCTGACCAGGCTGGCCCAGTCGCGCCGGCGCAACACCGAGACGGGCGAGCGGCTGCAGCGGCTGCCTTTCGGCAGCTGACCGTCAGTTGTCGTACTCACTCCACGGAATGTTCCAGTCGCCGAACCCGTCGTCGTGGGCGGCGTAGTCGCCCTCGGTGTTCACGATCTGCACCACATCCCCGGTGCCCATGTTGTCGAAGACCCAGGCAGCGCCGTCGGGAGCGAACCCGATGCAGCCATGCGAGACGTTCGTGTTGCCAATGAACGGAAAGGCCGACTCAAGGGCCTGGTGGATGTAGGCGCCGCTGAGGGTGAGGCGGATGGTGTATTCCACGTCGACGTCGCCGTAGTAGGCCGGATCGTCGGGTTTCAGGCCGATGCTCGAGGCCCGGAAGTGGTCGAACCGCTTCTTTTCCATCAGCACGCCATAGCCACGGGCCGACGGGAAGCGCTTGTCCCCCATGCTCACGGGCAGGGTCTTGACCACCTGGTCATTGACGCTCAGCGTGAAGGTGTGCGCGGCGGCGTCGGCAACTGCCACCTTCTTGTCGCCGATCGAGACGTTCACCTTCTTGTTGAAATTGGCAATCTGGCCGTTGCCCAGGTCCACGCCGAAGAGCTTCATATCCATGCTGATGGTGGAGTTGGCGGCCCAGAAGGTCTCAGGCCGGTACCGGACCATGGTGTCGCTGTACCAGTGGAACGCTCCCACCTGGCCGGCGCTGCTGGTGATGGTGATGGCCTTTTCCACGGCTTCGCGGTTGACCACCGGCTCGCTGAAAATGACCTGCAACGGCTGCCCGACGCCGACTTTCATGCCATCAAGCGGGTAGATGGCAGCGTCCGCCTCGTGCGTGCTGGATACCGTGCTGAAGGACTGCGTGGTGCTTGTTTCGCGGCCCGCCTGGTCCTTGACGACATACGTGTAGCTGTAGTCGGTGTTGAACTTGAGCGGTCCGGCCGCAGACCAGCCGGTGCCCGCGGCGTCAATGCGGCCCTCGACGATTTCACCTGAGGTACTGGTCAGGGTGACCCGCTCGATGGTGCCGTTGGTTACCTTCAGCGACACCGGGGCCGCCGGATTTACCTGCTTGGCGCCGCCGGCCGGCACGGCGTCGGACTTGACGGGAGCAATAACCGGCGAGGCAATGCCGGGGGAAGTCCTGATGGCGGATCCCGCCTCGGATTCGATGGCACCCCGGGCGATGCCCGGCGCAACCGCAGCGAAAACGCCACCGATGGCGGCGAGGACACACACGGCCACCACGAGGAGGATTTTCTTGAGGCGTCCCGGACGGCGGGACTGGACTTCGGGCTCCATATGTTTGATCCTAGGCGCAGAAAGTAACGGCCCGGGCGCAGTGGGCGCCCGGGCGCTTTACTTCTTAGTAACGATAATGCTCGGGCTTGTATGGGCCGGCGACGTCAATGTCCAGGTACTCGGCCTGGTCCTTGCTCAGCTCGGTCAGCTCAACGCCCAGGGCATCCAGGTGCAGGCGGGCCACCTTTTCGTCCAGGACCTTGGGCAGCACGTAGACCTGGTTTTCGTATTCGCGTTCGCCTTCGGGCTGGTCCTTCTTGGTCCACAGCTCAATCTGCGCAATGGTCTGGTTGGCGAACGAGTTGCTCATGACGAAGGACGGGTGCCCGGTGGCGTTGCCCAGGTTCAGCAGCCGGCCTTCGGAAAGGACGATGATGGACCGGCTGGCCTCGCCTGTGGCAGGGTCCTCCTCGAAAACCCATTCGTGGACCTGCGGCTTGATTTCGACCTTCTTGATGCCGGGGACCCTCGCGAGCCCCGCCATGTCGATCTCGTTGTCGAAGTGGCCGATGTTGCCCACGATCGCTTTGTTCTTCATGCCGGCCATGTGCTCCGCCATGATGACGTCCTTGTTGCCCGTGGTGGTGATGAAGATGTCACCCTGCGCGAGGACAGACTCCAGCTTGGCCACCTGGTAGCCGTCCATCGCGGCCTGCAACGCGCAGATGGGATCAATTTCGGTAACGATGACCCGCGAACCCTGGCCACGCAGCGCTTCCGCGGCGCCCTTGCCGACGTCGCCGTAGCCGCAGACGACGGCGACCTTGCCGCCCATGAGCACATCCGTGGCGCGGTTGATCCCGTCCGGGAGCGAGTGGCGGATCCCGTATTTGTTGTCGAACTTGCTCTTGGTGACGGAGTCGTTGACGTTGATGGCCGGGAACAGCAGCTTGCCCTGTTCAGCGAGCTGGTACAGGCGGTGCACGCCCGTGGTGGTTTCCTCGCTGACGCCCTTGATGGTGGCAGCCGTCCGGGTCCACTTCTTCGGATCCGCGGCCAGGGAGCGGCGGAGGACCTCAAGGAAGATTCCGTACTCTTCGGAATCAGTGGGATCAGCGGACGGCACGTTGCCCGCTGCCTCGAACTCCACACCCTTGTGCACCAGCATGGTGGCGTCGCCGCCGTCGTCCAGGATCATGTTGGGTCCCAGTTCGGGATTGGACTCCGCGCCCGGCCAGGTAAGGATCTGCTCGGCGGTCCACCAGTACTCTTCGAGGGTTTCGCCTTTCCAGGCGAACACCGGCACACCCTGGGGGTCCTCCACGGTGCCCTTGCCGACCACCACGGCGGCGGCGGCTTCGTCCTGGGTGGAGAAGATATTGCAGGAGGCCCAGCGGACCTCCGCGCCCAGGGCCGTGAGGGTTTCAATCAACACCGCTGTCTGCACTGTCATGTGCAGTGACCCTGCGATTCGGGCGCCCTGGAGCGGCTGGGTGGGCCCAAACTCCTCGCGCAGCGACATAAGCCCCGGCATTTCGTGCTCGGCAAGGCGGATCTGGTGGCGGCCGGCTTCCGCCAGGGAGATGTCGGCAACCTTGTAATCAAAAGTCATGGATGGTCCTTAATTGGTTCCGGAGGCTGAGTCATGTTGGTCAGATCCTGCCGCGGAGGCTGCAGCGAGCAGCTCCGGGGGCAGGAGCAGCGGTATGCCGTCCTCGATGGCGTAGCGGGGCTTGACCCCGGATTCCGCAGCGACGGCGGCAACCAGTTCCTCGCCTTCCTGCACCAGGGGCGAACCGGTCACGGGACAACGCAGGACGGACAGCAGTTCGGGACTGATCTTGGGCATTTATTGGTGCTCCCTGGCGGGCGCGCTCGCGCCGGTAGCGGACTGATGTGCAGCTTCCAGCCTACCGCCACATGGATGTCAGGAGGGTTCACGCAGGACGCGCAAGTGTCCCCTGCGGGTGCCTTCGGCGCCGGCCGGCGCCTCAAGGGCTGAATGGGGGCCGCGCTGCGCCGGCGGCTGCTTCGCCTGGTTGGGCAGGGCCGCAGCATCCCGGACGGCATTCGCAAGGGCGAGCAGGTCATCAGGGCCGGGCTGCTGGGGAGTCGACGGCATCGCCAGCCGCAGGACCTCCCAGCCCCGCGGGACCGTCAGGGAGCCTGCGTGCTGCTCGCACAAATCGTAACAATGCGGCTCGGCGTACGTGGCCAGCGGACCGAGGACTGCTGTGGAGTCTGCATAGACGTACGTCAGGGTGGCCACCGCTGACTGGCGGCAGGCAGATCTTGAACACTGACGGATAGCTCCCACGACATCACAGACTACTCCGTATCGCGGCCAAAACGGCGCATTGCTACCCCGGGGCCGCCGCGTCCGTGCCCCGGGCAGAATGTATCGCGTAAATGTTCCGCCGGGTTTACAGTCAATGTATGCAGTCATCGAACCAGAAATCCGGTTTCACGGTCCGGTTGGCTGATCCGGATGCCCGCAGGGATCCAGGGACCGGCTCACCGGGCAAGAGCTTCGCAATGCGCCGGCGCAACCGCCACGGGCGCGGGCTCCGCGGGGAAGTGGTGCTCCCGACCCATCCCGGCTACCGGACCCGCTCGGACCGCTTTGATGACATGGTGATGGATTCCGCCCAACGGCTTCACGACATCTGGGGCAAGACGCTGGACGGGGTCCGGTTTGGCGTGGACGAGATCCCCCCGGACCTGGAGCAGCTGGCAGCCAGCACTTCCCCCGCTCCCATGGGCTCCTATACTCCCGCTGCGGACGGGGAAGGACCCATGATTACCGTGTATCGGCGCGTGGTGGAACAGGCGAGCCCCGGCCCGGAAGAGCTCCAGGACCTGATCCACGATGTCGTTGTGGAGCACACCGCCGAGATGCTCGGAGTGGCTCCGGAGACACTGGACCCGGTCTACCGCCGCCGGTACTGAACCGGCCGCAGCGGCTGTGCGGCCGGCCTAGTGGCTGAGCGTCACGGGCACTGTTTCCTGGCCGGCGGCGGCCGCCAGGAATGCCAGCGTTGAGACGTCGTTCCTGCCATCCTGCTGAACCAGCACAGCGCCGTACGCGGCATCTCCGGATGCGGAAACTACGTAGCCCACGACGCCCACGTCCTCAACCTTGTCCGGCACCGCTATGGAAGACGTGGTTCCGCCGGCAATATCGGCGGTGGACGGGGTCCGGACTTTGCCGTCCGATGTGATGGCGGAATAGGTGATGGTGGCCCTGGCGTCCAAGGCGCCGAAGATCAGGCTGCGGCTCCCGCCCTGGGGAACCGGAACCACGTGCTGGCTGCCCAGCCTCACCCCGGACGCTGCCCAGGCGACGTCCGACGGCCGGTCTTCCTGGAGCCCGCGGGTGATCCGCGTGGCGGCGACGAACGAGACATCCGAGGATGCTGCCACCGTGTACTGCCCGGCGGGGACACCAGCGAGCGAGACTTCGGTGACGGCGCCTGCCTTTGCCGTAATGACGCCCCCGGAGGGCAGGGCCTTTTGGCCGTCCCGGCCGTAGAGCTTGACCTCCACCACTGCGTCCGACGGCCCCGGAACCGTCAGCTGAAGTGCCGGGCCGGCATCCCCATACCCTGGCTTCCCGGTCAGCTGGGCCAGCCCGGCGGGGTCCTGGATGTCCACGCCCGTCATCACCTGGCGCACAGCGGGAGCTGCTCCCGGCGCAATGAAGTCCACTCCCCCGGGAGTAAGGCCGCGCAGTACGCCCTGTTGGATCACGGCCGCGACGGGACCGCCGGCGCTGCGGATGTGGACACTGAGCTGCGGCTCCCCGGGCGCAAGGCCTGCGAGGACCACGGATCGGGAGGTGCCCGGAGCGACAAGCAGGCCGCGGCTGCCAGGCGCCTGGATCTGCCCTTGGGCGCCAAAAAGTTCCAGGCTTACGGTCGCCGGCGTGGTGGAGGCATTTGTCAGCACCAGCACGGACGCCCGGCCCACGGTTGTGCTCGCCCCTGCAAGCCACTGGTCGTTGGAGGGCGGCTGGCAGTTGGATGCTGCGGTGCCCTGGAGATCCCCGTCTGTGGCAGTGAACTTCATCACCGCTGCGGCCGATGCCTTCTGGTTTGCCAAGGCGTCGGCGCTCAGTACGCTGGCCTTTTCCACAGGACGGGCTGCCACCACTCCGGCCAGGAGTTCCTGGGGCGAACCGGCAGGAGCAGCCTGGCCGGGCTCCTTGGAAATTTCGACGGCGGTTGTCCCGTCCAGCTGCGACAGCCGGCTTGCCGGCAGCACTCCCGCCGAGCCGAGGACCGCCCCTGTGACAGAAGTGGCGGCCGTAGCGGACACCGGACTGAACTGGGGATCAGTTCCTGCCTCGGTGCCTTCCAGCAGCCGGGCCGGTCCCGGGCACACACCCAGGCTCGTCCCGGCGGGAACAGCTACTGCCGGGGCGGCCACCGCACGGCTGGAATCCGCCTGTGGCAGGAGGGATCCACCCGCTACCACGGCCCCCGCTCCGGCGAGGATCACTGCCGCCGAAGCGAGCCCCGCCAGCGCCGCTTTGCGTCCCTGTACTGAAGCCCGCCGGGACGAACGATGGTCAGTGTCCGAGGTGTTTTCGGCGCCCGTTGCGCTTTGCGCCCCGCCGGAGGCCAGGGTTTCCGGCGCTTCAGCGGGCGGAGTGTGCTCATGCATTCTGGTGTTCCTTACGCAGGGAGCCCTCGTCCCGTGAAAGGCCGGTCCGTGTCCTCCGGGCGGGCATCGGGATGGCGAGCAGGACCGTCAGGCCAATCACCGTGACCTGCGCTACGGCCGTCCACAGCGCCCAAGGGTTCTCATAGCGGATGGTCAACTGTCCTCCGGAGGCAGGGAGCGTGAAGGCCTGGGCCCAGCCCGAGGTGGTTGCCGTGAGCCTGCGGCCGTCGATCCAGGCGCTCCAGCCCGGATCCGCGCGTTCTGCCAGGACCACAAGGCGCCCTTCCGGGCCGGCATCCACGGGGGCGTCGACGTCCGTGTAGGCGGAGGGAACCAAGCCGATGGAAGCACCGCCTGCGTCCACGATCCGCACCCGGTGCGCAACATCGGCAGCCTGCAGTACCGGCTGGTTCAGCGGGGTGATCCGCCAGAGCCATCCCACGTCGGTCTGGCCTACCGCCACAAGTCCGGGTACAGCATCCATCCTGCTGGCTGTCAGTTGCGCCGCGGTGTCCGCTGAGCGCAGCACAATGAACCCGACGCCGAGCTGCTCGAGGTCGTTCCGCGGGTCCACGCCCTGGCCGGCTACAAGGGTGGCCACCACGCGGCGGACGGCGGCGGCGATGTCATCATCCTCGCGTACTGACTCTGCCCCCGGCGCACCGATGATGTTCCGTGCGGACGCAATGGCCGAGAAACTGTCCAAGGTGGTACCGGCGCCGCGCATCAGGGTCGCATCGAAAGTGCCGTTGTCCCGTGTACTGATCAGCAGGGTGCGGGTCTGCTCCGGCCCCGTGCCGCGGTCGATCGCGGTAGCCGGGAGGGTCCGCGGGGTGGCGGGCTCCACCAGGCGGGGAGCTCCGAGCGCGTCGGCGTCGTCGGCAACGCCCGTTGCCGTGGCACCGGCGCCCGCCGGGCCCGTCCCCGCGGCGGCAGTCGCAGGGCGAAGCAGGTTCTGGGCGGACCAGGCCGCCATTCCCGCCAAGGGGCCGGCCAGCAGGAGGAGCATGCTGACGGCAGCAACTGACCGCAGGGCAGTCCTGTGCTTGGTGGTGCTGCTGGCCACAGCTTTGTCGGTCATGGCCAGGAGTTGTTCGGCACCCAGGATGCCTGCGGCCAGGAGTGCGAAGGCCGCGGCTGAGACGGCCGGCCCGGTGAAGGGGGTCACCATCGTTTCCGCGCTCAGTCCGGTGGCCACGTGGCCTGCCAGCCAGCCGCCTGCCAAGGCAATGATGCCGGCCACCCAGAAACACCTCACTGTCCTGGCGCGGTGTCCGGGGACCAGCAGCCCGGCAACGGCCAGGGCGAGCACCGGGACCGCCCCCAGGAGCGCCAGCAGCAAGGCCCAGGGGAATGGGCCGCCGGTGAAGTGGGGAAGCCCCTCAAGGCCGCCCTGCGGATCAAACTGCAGCGGCTGTCCCAGCAGCTGCTGCCACAAAGGTGCAGCATCAAAGGCCAGCGGCGGGCCGGGATCCGCCAGCAACGCCCTCGGCCTGTCGAGCACGGAGATGCCGAAGGGAATGAAAAGGGCCGCGGCGGGCAGCAGGGCCCACCAGACCGTGCGCCCGCGGCGGCCGAGCAGGAGGCCGCAGAGCACGATGACCACGGCGGCCGGAGCCAGGAGCGACGGTGCCGACGCGGCAACAACGGCCAATGTAAGGCCCGCGGCCGCGGCAGCGGTCCAGGACGGCGTGCCGTTGATGCCGGGCCGGGCCGGCGGCCTGTCGCCGAGGCGGCCGTCGGCAGGGGCAGGCAGTGTGAAGCGGCCGTGCCCTATTGCAGAGCCGGTGGCCCGCAGCAGCGCAAGGACCAGCAAGGGAAGCATGATGTGGGCAACCAGTGCGCCGGCCCGGCCCTGGTTAAGCGCCACCTGGAGGGCAGGGGCGGCAGCCCAAAAGACCGCTGCGGCCAGCCGCAGGCGGCGCCGGACTGTCAGGCCTCCCGCAGCAAACCACGCCGTCAGCCCGGACAGCGGAGTTGCGAGCAGCAGCAGCCAGGCGATGGCAGGGTTGGCGTCGCCCCCGCCGAGTACGCCCAGGATCCACAGGACGTATCCAAAGGGGTCTCCCCGCCCGGGCAATCCTGCGCCGAGCGTGATCCACCAGCTTGAGGCGTGGTGCCACAGATTGCCGAGCTCGCCGGAAACGGGAATGAGGGCGCCACCGGTTACGGCGTCGGCACGGAAAAGTCCCGTAAGGGCCAGCATTGACGCGACGGATGCGATGATGACGGTGGCCAGGGCGCCGTTGCCCACCCAACCGCGTTTTGAGGTGGCAAGGGCCGCGAAGTCGTCCGACGCATCCCCCGTGGGTTGGTGCGCCAGTGGATCCTGCTCGAGGTCATCGGCAGGTGAATTGTCCGAGCCGAGCGCCTCCATCAGGGACCGGCGGTGGCTCCAGACCTCGCGCCTGGGCGTTTGGAGCTTGCGGATCACCGACCTGCGGATCCGGCGGGTTTGGCGGGCGCTGCGTCGGGCCTTGGCCACGGCGCGCGGCCTGCCGAGGGCGGCGCAGGTAGCAACCAGCTGGGACAAGCCGTGGCCGGGGTCTTTTACCAGAATGCTGAGCACCAGCTTGAACAGGCTGCCCAGGAGGGCCCCTGTTCCATGGACGGGTACCATCCACAGCGGCGAGTGTTTCAGGCGCAGATGGACCTGGGCTTTCCGGGCGGCTGCGGCATTGCCCAGCGCGTGCGGCCGGTGCGCGACGTGGAACATCCTGGCCGCGGGCACCACCACAACGCGGTGCCCTGCCAGCCGGTTGCGCCAGCAGAAGTCGACGTCATCGCCGCTGCCGGGCAGGGCGGGATCGAAACCGCCCAGCTGCTCCCAGATGTCGCGGCGAACCAGCATTCCAGCGGAATTGACCGCAAAGGTGTCACTGCGTCCGTCGTACTGTCCCTGGTCCAGTTCGTCGGCGTCGATCAGGGTGAGCCGTTCGGCCCACCGGCTGGTGGACAGGCCGACGTCGATCAACTTGCGTCCGGCGTCCCAGTCCAGCTGCTTGCAGCCGGCTACGGTGACGGAAGGCGCGCGTTCGACGGCGCTGAGCAGCTCGGCGAGGGCCTGCGGTGCGGGTGCTGCATCGTCATGAAGCAGCCAGATCCACTCGGCCTTGCCGCCTGCATCGCTTCCGCGCCATGGCGCCAGTTCAGCCAGGCCGGCCAGCACCGCCGCCCCCATGCCTCCTTTACCCCGCTGCTGGCTGACGACGTGGGCCGTGCCCAGGGCCTGCTGGAGAAGGGCCTTGGAATCATCCCGGGAGCCGGTGTCGACGCCAATGGCGTAGTCCACGGGCCGGGTCTGGTCCGCTAGGGCTGCGAGGGTTCTGGGCAGATAGGCACTGCCGTTGTGGGCGACCACAACGGCAGTGACATGGACATCCTGGTGAATTAGATTGCTCGCTTCCTAAGCCGCCGGCGCTCGCGCTCGGAAAGGCCTCCCCAAATGCCAAACCGTTCGTCGTTCGCCAACGCGTACTCCAGGCATTGCGAACGCACGTTGCAGGCCCCGCAAACCTTTTTTGCGTCGCGGGTGGAGCCGCCTTTTTCAGGGAAGAATGCCTCGGGGTCAGTTTGGGCGCACAACGCGTCTGTTTGCCAGCCCAGCTCGCCCTCGTCGTCGAAATCCTGCTGGAAAGGCAGTCCGATCCATACGGGCTGGGTGGCGCCTCCTGCGGCAAGCTCCATGGGAGGGTCGAGTTCATCCTCCGGCTCGGCGCCGCCGTCCAGCAGGGCCTCGTGCGCGGCGAGGAAGGCAGTGGCCTGGTCCTCAAGGGCGCCCCCGGCGTTCCTGTTGTACCGCTCGGCGGCATGGGGGTCGGCCGGGTCAACGTACCAGTCGCTCGGCACCCCCCGCGCGCGGTATTTTGCCGTTGCCTGGCCGGCCACGACGGCATCTTCCTGGATACGCTCTGCTTGCCCCATGGCGACCCTCCTGATGTTGCAGCCCCTGCCTGGATACGTGGCACTCGGTTGTGTGCCGGCATTTACGCAGTTGCCTTTAGTTATCTAATTACACGTGTGTAACTTGGGCGAGTCAAGCCGCTGCCGGATAATAATCACTCTGGATCACGAATAAGGCGTACGCCACGCCCGGTAATTTATTACGACCGCGCGGTGCAGAAGTCCGGCAGCCCGAACCGACGGCCCTGAACCCTCAAATTCACCGCCGTTTGCCGGAAAATAGCCGCAATCCCAAGAAATAGCAAGCACGCTGAGCATCTGGTGTGAGATATCTCACGCCGTGTTACGGGACGGGCCCTTGTGCGCTGCGCCGGCGGAGGCCGGCCAACCGTGGTCCAAAGACCTTCGCCGGTGGCAGGATGTAGCCATGACCAACCCGGCAGCCGACCTCATGGCAACCCTTCGTTCAGGCAACTCCACCGCCCCGCGCCTCACCTGGTACGGCCCCGGCGACGAGCGCGTCGAGTTATCCGGCCGGGTGCTGGACAACTGGGTTGCCAAGACCAGCAACCTGCTTCAGGACGAACTGGACGCCGCCCCCGGCATGCGGCTCGGCCTGGAACTGCCGGCGCACTGGAAGTCGATGGTCTGGGCACTTGCCGCCTGGCAGCTCGGGATGCAGACGGTCCTTGACGGCAGCTCGGCGGATTACCTGGTCACCGCCGATCCGGGAACAGTCGAGGGAAGGTACGACGCCGTCATCGCCGTCGCGCTGCCTGCGCTGGCCATGCGCTGGCCGGGTGAGCTGGGCACTGGCTATATCGACTACGCGGCGGAAGTCCGCTCCCACGGCGACGTGTTCATGGCCCACGCCGAAGCTGATCCTTCAGGCTGCGCGATCGTGGCCAGCGACGGCCGGCGCCACCTTCACCGGGACCTGCTCGACGGCTTCGCGGCACCCCATGAAGAGGGCGTGCGGCTGCACATCCCTGCCGGGAACGGCCTCGAGGCTGCCCTGTCAAACGCCCTCGGCGCCTGGCGGCGCGACGGCTCGGTGGTGGTAACCCACCCGGACGTGCAGCTGACGGACAAACTGCTCGCAGCGGAACGCATCCACGGCAGCTGAGCTGCCGGGCCGGCTAAGCCTTGCCCTGGCCTTCGGCCGAGGTTTCCCGCTCGACGGCGACGGCGTGCTCCGTGGTGCGGCGGTCGTGCTCCTTGGCGTGGTGGTGCAGCTCGATGAGCTCGTGGTCGTGGGAAAACTCCGGCTCCTGGTCCAGTTCCTGGTTGAACACCAGGAACCGGTAGGCGAAGAAGCGGACAACAGTGGCTACCAGGATGCCTACTATTCCAGCGAAGAACAGCATGTTCTTGTCCGTCACGCCCATACCGTACTTGGCGAGCGCCGTGAAGCCGGTGGAGATGCCGATGCCGATCCCGTTGATGAGGACGAACATCAGGAATTCCCGGAGCACGTTGGCCTGCCGACGGTGCCGGAAGGTCCAGAGCCGGTTGGCAATCCAGGAGAACACCGTGGCCGCCGAGGCGCCGACAAACCTTGCCTTGGCCTCGCTGTCGGTCATGGGGCCGTGCATGAGGTAGTAGGTCAGGCCGTTGTCGATGACGAACGCAACGCCGCCAACAGCTCCGAATTTGGCTACTTCACGCCAAAAAAGGGACGCGAGCCCCCGGATACGGTCTGCAAGTGCGGTAAACATGGCCCTCCATGGCTGTCTGAAATGTGGGCCATCGGGCCAGACGCCTATTTTAGCCCCCAAACCTGCGTGGCAGCCTCCCCAACCTGCGCCGGGGCCTTCGGCGGCCGAAACACTCCTGCCCGCCGCGGACCGGAAACGTGGGATACCGGGCGGTCTTCGGTAGGCTGGCAATGTGACTTTTCCAGTAATAGGCGTGGTGGGCGGCGGCCAGCTTGCCCGCATGATGGCCCCGGCCGCAACCGCACTTGGCTTTGAACTACGCGTCCTTGCCGAAGGTGACGATGTCTCCGCTGTCTCGGCGGTGCCGTCCTCGCCCGTGGGTGACTACAAGGACCTGCAGACCCTCCTGGACTTCGCAGAAGGCCTGGACGTCATGACCTTTGACCATGAGCACGTCCCAACGGCCCACCTTCGTGCCCTGCAGGATGCCGGCGTCAATATCCAGCCCGGACCCGACGCGCTCGTCAACGCCCAGGACAAGCTGGTAATGCGTGCAGCCATCGACCGTCTGGAACTTCCCAATCCTGCCTGGGCCGCCGTGAAGGATGTGGCCGGCCTCGTCAGCTTCGGGGAACAAACCGGCTGGCCGGTTGTGCTGAAGATGCCGCGCGGCGGCTACGACGGCAAGGGTGTCCGCATGGTGGGCTCGGCGGAAGAGGCTGCGGACACAGAGGAATGGTTTGACGCCATGAGCCCCCTCCTCGCCGAGGCCAAAGTCGAGTTCACGCGGGAACTGTCTGCGTTGGTGGCACGGACGCCCGACGGCGAGGCCCGGGCATGGCCCGTGGTGCACACCATCCAGGTGGACGGCGTGTGTGACGAGGTCATAGCGCCCGCGCTGGATATCCCCGTGGAGGTTGCCGCGGCAGCGGAAGACGCCGCACTGCGGATTGCCGGCGAGCTGGGAGTGACGGGCGTGCTGGCCGTTGAACTCTTCGAGACGCCGGGCTCCGGGGCAGGGTTCCTGATCAACGAACTCGCCATGCGCCCCCATAACACCGGCCACTGGACGCAGGACGGCTCGGTGACCAGCCAGTTCGAGCAGCACCTCCGGGCGGTACTGAACCTTCCCCTTGGCGCCACCGATGTCCTTGCACCGGTTGTGGTGATGAAGAACTTCCTGGGCGGCGAGAA
Organism: Pseudarthrobacter sp. C1; assembly: GCF_034720455.1. Taxonomy (NCBI): domain Bacteria; kingdom Bacillati; phylum Actinomycetota; class Actinomycetes; order Micrococcales; family Micrococcaceae; genus Pseudarthrobacter; species Pseudarthrobacter sp. C1. Next base: position 94,569 of record NZ_JAYESK010000001.1, read on the forward strand.
CCAGGACCTGTATTCCGCCTTCCCGCTGGCGCTTGCCAGCGAACCTGCCGCGAAGGTGCATTGCTACGGCAAGTCCGTCCGGCCCGGCCGCAAGATCGGCCACGTGAACCTGGTGGGTTCATCAACCGCGGACGTCGAGTCCGTTCGCCGCCGTGCCACCATGGTGGCCAACATCATCCGCGACGGGCGGGTGGCGGCGGAGGAAACGCCAAGCACTTTCGAGGAGAACGCATGAGCGCCCAAGCCACACCAGCCACCGCTTCGGAGACAGCGCCCCTGGTAGGCCTGGTCATGGGCTCCGACTCGGACTGGCCTGTCATGGAAGCCGCCGCGGACGCGCTGGCGGAGTTCGGCATTCCGTTCGAAGCCGACGTCGTGTCAGCCCACCGCATGCCTACGGAAATGATCCGCTACGGGCAGACGGCCCATGAGCGGGGCCTGAGGGTCATCATTGCCGGCGCCGGGGGCGCGGCCCACCTGCCGGGCATGCTGGCCAGCGTTACGCCGCTTCCGGTCATCGGCGTGCCTGTCCCCCTGAAAACCCTGGACGGCATGGACTCACTCCTGTCCATCGTCCAGATGCCGGCCGGCGTTCCGGTGGCTACCGTTTCAATCGCCGGGGCACGCAACGCGGGACTCCTGGCGGTGCGGATACTGGCAGCCGGCACGGACGAGCTTGCCGCATCGCTTCGCGCAGACCTCCTTGATTTCGCCGCGGACCTCAACGCCGTCGCAACCCGCAAGGGTGCGAACCTGCGGCAAAAGGTCAGCGAAGTCTTCGCCGAAGGCAACGGCGCCCTGCGGGGCAGCCGCTAGGGCGGCGCGTATGTCCAGCAGCAAGCTGCATGACTCCGCTCCCGGCGGCGCAATGACAGACCCCGTCCGGTACCCGGTCAGCGCCTCTCCGCACGTCCGCACCAAGCGGGCCTTCGTGCTTGTCCTCCTGACTCTCCTGGTCCCGGGCAGTGCCCAGATTGTGGCCGGCGACCGCAGGCTGGGCCGCGCCGCACTGGCCGTAACGCTCTCCGTCTGGGCAGTGCTGGCGCTCACCCTGCTCCTGCTGCTCCTCAACCGGCCCCTCCTGATCAACATCATCACCAACCCCTTCGCCTCCCTGGCGATCGTGATCCTGCTGGTAGCGCTGGCCGTCGGCTGGGCGGCACTGTTCATCAACACCCTGCGGCTGATCCGCCCCGTACTGCTGGAGCCCTCGGTACGGCCCGCCGTCGGGTTTGCCCTGGTACTGGCCCTGGTCCTCGGGAGCGGGTCGCTCGGCTACGCCGCCTACCTCCTCAATGTGGGCCGTAACGCGATCGGCAACATTTTTTCTGCCGGGCCCGCTATCGACCCCGTGGACGGGCGCTACAACTTCCTGATGATGGGCGGCGACGCCGGTGAGGACCGTACCGGACGGCGTCCGGACAGCCTCTCCGTGCTGAGCGTTGACGCCGAAACCGGCCAGACCGCCATCATTTCCGTCCCCCGCAACTTCCAGAACGCGCAGTTCAGCAAAGACTCGCCGATGCGGGAGATCTATCCCGACGGCTACAACTGCGGCGACGAATGCCTGATCAATGCCATTAACACCGAAGTCACCAACCAGCATGCGGACCTTTACCCGGGGGTGGCCGATCCAGGCGCGCAGGCAACCATGGAAGCCGTCTCCGGAACGCTGGGAATGACAATCCAGGCCTATGTCCTGGTGGACATGGAGGGCTTTGCCACGCTCATCGACGCCATGGGCGGCATCAAGATCAAGGCCGGCGGCTGGGTACCCATGAGCGGCTACTTCGACGATTACAGCCAAACCCACGGCATGCCCCTCGGGTGGATCCCGGCCGGAGAGCAGACACTCGACGGCAACCAGGCGCTCTGGTACGGACGGTCACGCGAGTATGTGGATGACTACGCCCGCATCCAGCGCCAGCAATGCGTCCAGCAGGCCATGCTGAAGCAACTGGACCCGGCCACGCTGCTGGCCAAGTTCGAAGACATCGCCAACGCGGGCACCCAGGTTGTGGAATCCAACATTTCCTCCTCCCAGCTTGGCAGCTTCCTGGACCTCGCGATCAAGGCGAAGGGCCAGGACGTCAAGCGGCTTACGATCGGCCCCCCGGACTTCGACGCCTCCTTCTCCACCGTCCCGGACTTCGACCAGATCCACCAGCGCGTGGACCAGTTGCTGGCGTCGGCCTCCGCCAAGGGCGCCCAGTCGGCAGGAATTCCCGACGACGCCATCGCCGTCCCGAAGGCGGGCGCCGGGCACATCCAGGCGGCCGGGGCCTCCCCCGCCGCCCTGCCGGCCGGCGGCCGCGCCCCGCAGCAGCCCACGCCGTCGGACTTCACCCCGGTGACCACAACCCCCGACGGCGAGCCGATCACCGAAGAGATGCTGAACCAGCTCAAGCGCAATGGCGATGAAGAAACCATCCGCCAGCTCGTGGCCACCAACGGCCAGTGCGCCCCGCTCTAGCGGCCAACCCACCAAGGAACGGAACGGTTTTGTACCAGATTGACAACGTCCTCCGGGATTACGCCTGGGGTTCGACGACGGCCATCGCCGCCCTCCTGGGACGCCCGGAATCCGGCGGCCCCGAAGCGGAACTGTGGATCGGCGCGCACCCCGATTCCCCGTCGGTTGCCCGCGTTCCCGAGGACGGTTCGGCGACCACGGGCCTGGACGCCCTGATCTCGCGCGATCCGGAGCATTTCCTTGGCGCGGACTCCGTGGCCCGCTTTGGTCCGCGGCTGCCGTTCCTGGCCAAGATCCTGGCGGCAGCCCAGCCACTGTCCCTGCAGGTCCATCCGAGCCTGGAGCAGGCACGGGCGGGGTTTGCGGGGGAAAACGCAGCGGGCCTGGCTCCGGATGCACCCAACCGGAACTACCGCGACGACAACCACAAGCCGGAGATGATTCTCGCCCTGACGCCGTTTGAGGCGCTGTGCGGTTTCCGTCCGGCAGCCGGGACCGTGGACATCCTGCAGCATGTTGCGGCCGCCTTCGACTCCGTGGAGGGCGGGGCTCCCGCGCTGGTCAATGGGCTGCTTGCGGACCTCCAGTCCCCCGGTGAAAGCACGGGCCTGCGGAAGGCCTTCGAGCGCCTGATCAGCGGCGGCCAGCCCGTGGCTGATGCTACTGCGCTGGTGGTGGCTGCGCTCCTCTCCGGAGCGCCCCTTGCCCCCTACGAGGCCGAACTCAACACAGTGATCAGCCTGAACGAAAAGTACCCCGGCGATCCCGGAGTCCTGATCTCCCTGCTGCTGAACCGCATTTCGCTGGCACCGGGTGAGGCGGTATACCTCCCCGCCGGAAACGTCCATGCCTACCTGCACGGCCTGGGCGTGGAGGTCATGGCATCCTCCGACAATGTCCTGCGCGGCGGCCTCACCCCCAAGTTCGTGGATGTGCCCGAACTCCTGCGGACTGTCGACTTCCAGCCAGTGGCCGTGCCCAGGCTCGCGGCCGAAAGGACGGTCCTGGACCAGGAACTGTTCCGCCCCCCGTTCGAGGAATTCCAGCTCCAGCGCATCGAGCTCTCACCCGGCGCGGGACCGGTACCGCTGGCACAGTCCGGCGCGGCCGTGGTCATCGTTGTGGCCGGCAACATCTACCTGGATTCGCCCAAGGGCGACCTGGAGCTCTCCCGGGGCGGCAGCGCCTTCCTGGCCGCAGCCGAGGCTCCGGTCAACGTTCACCCGGTGGCAGGGAGCACGGAACCTGCGCTTGCTTTCGCCGTGACCACGGGCCTTTAGCAGGCTGCGCCCCGCGGCTTACTGGCGGCAACGGCAAAGGGCGACGGCGGCACCCGGGCGGGTGCCGCCGTCGCCCTTTGCCTGCCGGGGCTAGCTGCCCGGGCGCAGCTTCTTGAGTACGGGCCGGACCCTGCCGGCAGCAGCCTTCAGCAGCCGCCGGCCGGTCTGCAGCCCGCGCCGCGCCAGTGGCATGGCCTGGGCATAGGCCGGGTAGAACGGCGAAAGCGGTTTTTCCCAGGTGCCCAGCAGCATGTTCTCGTGCTTGGCGAACTGCTTCTTGAAGTCGGAGATGCCGTCGTTGAGCAGCCCGTTGAAGTCGTAGCGGGAGCATCCGTCCTCGCGCATCGCCTGCAGCGCCGCCCATTTCACGCCGTAGTTGACGCGCTGCTTCTGCCCCTCGCCGGACACGCCGCCGTAGAGCTCGAAGGCGGTGGCGCCGCTCCTGGCGAGCCAGACAAACGCCAGCAGCTGCTCGCCGTCGAACGCCCCGATGATCGGCGAGCCGTCCGCCATGTTCTTGAAGATGTCCCGGTAGTACTGGTCCTCGTGGATCCCGAAACCGGCCCGGTCCGCGGTCTCGTGGTAGACGGCCAGTACCTGCTCAAGTTCGGCGTCGTTCTTCACTTTGCGGAACTCAACGTCGCTGCGCATGGCCTTGCGGATGTTGGCCCGGGTGGACTTGGACATGTCCGCCATGAGCTCGTCATCGGTCCTGGTGAGGTCAAGGATCAGGGTCCGCGGGATAAGCACCGTATTGCTGGATGACCGGAACCCGGCGGCCGCCACTGCACCGGCGAAAACTGAATCCTGGTCCCAGTCCGGTTCGATGCTCAGGGCCACTCCCCGGTGGCGGACGGCGGCATGGCGGGCCAGGCTGTTGAGGACCGCCTGCGCGTTCTCCGGTGCACACATGGGGCCACGGGGAATGTACACCAGCGCACGGAACGGAAGGGGAAGGCGCCGGATCAGCAACTGGGCGCAGCCAATGGTGTTCCCGCCGTCATTGATGAGCACACGGTCCACGGACCAGCCGTGCATGGCCTTGGTCTCGCCCCACCCCCAGAGCTGTTGCGGATGTCCCTGGAACCGGTCAACGTGGTCGTCCCAGAGGGCGCGGTCAGTACAGGGCACAACAGCAGGAATCATGGCTTCAACCCTATACCAACGGCTTAAACGCCAGGCCCCCGGAACGCGGTGCGCTCCGGGGGCCTGGGATCACAACGCGGCCGGGGTCAGCTCTTGCGGGCGTAGCCTTCCCACTTGTCAGCCCGGTGCTCGCCGTCAACGAAGCGGATAGTGCCGGACTTGGAACGCATGACGATGGACTGGGTGAGGACCCTGTCCTTGGAGTAGCGGACGCCCTTGAGGAGGTCGCCGTCGGTGATGCCGGTGGCGGCAAAGTAGCAGTTGTCACTGGAGACGAGGTCGTTGGTGGACAGGACCCGCTCGAGGTCGTGGCCGGCGTCGATGGCCTTCTGCTTCTCTTCGTCGCTGGTGGGCCACAGGCGGCCCTGGATGACACCGCCGAGGGACTTGATGGCGCAGGCGGCCACGATGCCCTCCGGGGTCCCGCCGATGCCCATCAGTGCGTCGACGCCGGTGCCCGAGCGGGCGGCCGCGATGGCGCCTGCCACGTCGCCGTCCATGATGAACTTGGTGCGCGCGCCTGCCTGCCGGATTTCCTCCACCAGCGGCTTGTGGCGGTCACGGTCGAGGATCATGACGTTGAGCTGGTTGACCTTGACGCCCTTGGCCTTCGCGATCAGGTGCAGGTTCTGCTTGACCGGGAGGCGGAGGTCCACCATGTCAGCGGCTTCCGGGCCAGTGACGAGCTTCTCCATGTAGAACACGGCGGAGGGGTCGAACATGGAGCCGCGCTCTGCCACTGCCAGGACGGCGAGGGCGTTGTTGATGCCCAGCGCGGTCAGCCTGGTTCCATCGATGGGGTCAACGGCCACATCGCATTCGGGCCCCGTACCGTCACCGACGCGTTCGCCGTTGAAAAGCATCGGAGCTTCGTCTTTTTCGCCTTCACCGATGACCACGACACCGTTGAAGTGGACGGTCTGCAGGAAGGAGCGCATGGCGTCAACGGCGGCACCGTCAGCCTTGTTCTTGTCGCCGAAGCCAACCCAGTGGCCGCCGGCGATTGCGGCTGCTTCGGTGACGCGGACGAGCTCGAGGGCAAGGTTCCGGTCCGGCTCATCATTGCCCACCGCCAGGGACGGGGAGAGCGTGGAGTACTTCTGGGTCATGGACGCTGGTGACACGTGAACCTCTTCTTCGAGTGGCGATCATTGAACCCACCCCGCCGGTGCAGCAGGGCGGTGATTCCTCTGATATCGATCATAGTCGCGGCACCGCCTTCGGAGCGGCGGATGACGCAACACCGCAATGTGCCAGGAGGCCGTGCCAGGGAGCCCGCGGAGGCCAAATGGAAGTTGACTGCCGCGATGGGCGACTATAGAGGGGTGAATGACATGCAGGAAAAGACCACCCCCAGTCCCGAGCCGCACGGATCCGGAGGCAGCAGCGTGTCCGGCGCCACGGCAGGACAGGGGCAGGCCAAGCCCGTCATTCCGGCGGCAGCCGCCAAGCGCGCCAACGCCTCGGTGATTGGAATGGTCATCGCCCTGGTGGTGAGCATCGCCGCGTTCCTGCCCATCATCCTCATGAATCCGCTCCCCAAAAGCGAGGGCTACCGTCCGAACATCGATGTGGGAGCCACCGCACGCAACGCCACGGATGTGGCGGGATTCACACCCGTGGCCCCGGACACCGGCAATACTTTCCGGCCGAACTACGCCCGGTGGGAAGCCGGAACCGGCAGCGGTGTCCCCACCTGGGAAGTGGGCTACCTGACGCCCAGGGAGTCCTTCATCAGCCTGGTCCAGACCAGGAGCGCCAACCCCACCTGGCTTCTTCAGCAAACCAGGAACGCGCCCGTCACCGGCTCCCGGAACGCCGGCGGGCAGGACTGGCAGCTTCGGGACACCGGCAAGGGCGAAAAGTCCCTGGTGCTGGACTACCGCGGCACCACCGTTGTCCTGTCCGGGGAGGCCCAGCTGGACGAGATCGCCGTGCTGGCGGACGCCGTCGTCAGGTCCCTGGAAAGCAACCCGGCTGTCACAGTTTCACCCTCCGCGCCCGCCGCACCGTAAGGTAGGCGCGTGGCTACCTATCTGACTCCTGCACTCGCCTGGCGCCGTCTGCGCGAAGGCAATGAACGATTCGTTAACGGTGAGACCTCGCACCCCAACCAGGATGCGTCACGGCGGTCGTCCCTCGTGGAGAACCAGCACCCCTTCGCCGTCATCTTCGGTTGCTCCGACTCGCGGCTCGCCGCAGAGATCATCTTCGATGTGGGTCTCGGCGACGTCTTCGTCGTCAGGACGGCCGGCCAAGTCATTGACGACGCCGTCCTGGGCTCGCTGGAATACAGCGTGGCAGTGCTGGGGGTGCCCTTGATCGTGATCCTGGGGCACGACAGCTGCGGGGCCGTCAGCGCCACGAAGTCCGCGGTGGAAACCGGAGAGATGCCGACAGGTTTCATCCGGGACCTGGTGGAACGGATTACGCCGTCGGTCCTCACCTCCCTGCGCAATGACGAAACCGAAGTCAATGACATGGTGGTGGAACACGTCAAGCAGACATCGCAGCGCCTCGTGGACAGCTCCCGTGTGATTTCCGACGCAATCGGCTCGGGCAAGACCGCGGTCATCGGCCTCTCGTACAGCCTGGCCGAAGGCCGCGCCAACCTGGTTTCCGGAATCGGCGAGCACTAGGAGCTTCCCAAACCTGCCGCGGCGGTGGGCCTGTAGCAAGCAGTTCACGGTTTTCGATGCGGCGCCCGTGCGTCCTAAGCTAGCCCCATGACTTCCACTGAAGAGTTCCGCATTGAACATGACACGATGGGCGAAGTCCGCGTCCCCGTGAACGCACTGTACCGCGCGCAGACGCAGCGGGCAGTGGAGAACTTCCCCATTTCCGGCAAGACCCTGGAACGTGCGCACATTGAAGCACTGGCCCGGGTCAAGAAGGCTGCCGCCCAGGCCAACGCTGAACTGGGTGTGCTCGACGGCGAGCTGGCCAAGGCGATCGCAGATGCAGCCGATGAGGTGGCCGCCGGCAAGTATGACGGCGACTTCCCCATCGACGTCTTCCAGACGGGCTCCGGCACGTCCTCGAACATGAACACCAACGAGGTCATCGCCGAGCTTGCCTCGCGCGCCCTCAAGGCCGCCGGCAGTGACAAGGTTGTGCACCCGAACGACCACGTCAACGCCTCACAGTCCTCCAACGACGTCTTCCCCACATCGGTCCATGTCGCCGCCACCTCGGCCCTGATCAACGACCTCATTCCGGCCCTCGGCTACCTTGCCGAGTCCCTGGAGCGGAAGGCTGTCGAGTTCAAGGACGTCGTCAAGTCCGGCCGCACCCACCTGATGGACGCCACCCCGGTGATGCTCGGCCAGGAGTTCGGCGGCTACGCCGCGCAGGTCCGCTACGGCATCGAGCGGATCAACGCCTCGCTCCCCCGCGTCGCTGAGGTTCCGCTCGGCGGCACGGCCGTAGGCACCGGCATCAACACCCCGGCGGGCTTCCCGGAGCGCGTCATCGAACTGCTGGCAACCGACACGGGGCTTCCCCTGACGGAGGCCCGCGACCACTTCGAGGCCCAGGCCAACCGCGACGGCCTGATCGAGGCGTCCAGCCAGCTGCGCAACATCGCGATCTCGTTCATGAAGATCAACAACGATCTCCGCTGGATGGGCTCGGGCCCCAACACGGGCCTTGGCGAAATCGCCATCCCGGACCTGCAGCCGGGTTCCTCGATCATGCCGGGCAAGGTCAACCCGGTCATCTGCGAGGCATCCATCATGGTGGCGGCACAGGTCATCGGCAACGACACCGCCATCGCCTGGTCCGGCACCAACGGCGCGTTCGAGCTTAACGTCGGCATCCCGGTCATGGCGTCCAACCTGCTGGAATCCATCCGCCTGCTCGCCAACACCAGCCGCGTCATGGCGGACAAGATGATTGACGGCATCACCGCGAACGTGGAGCGCGCCCGCTTCCTGGCCGAGGCCTCACCGTCCATCGTGACCCCGCTGAACAAGTACATCGGCTACGAGAACGCGGCCAAGATCGCCAAGACGGCCGTGGCTGAGGGCCTTACCGTGCGCCAGGCAACCGAGAAGCTGGGCTTCGTCGGGGACGGCGAGGGCAAGGTGTCCGAAGCCGATCTGGACAAGGCACTGGATGTCACCACCATGACGGCTCCGGCCCACAAGGCCTAGGTCCCCTTCCCCGCCAGGTCCGCCTGGCGGTGGCAAGCACGACGCCGGCCGCCCATCTTCCCAGCGAAGGCGGGCGGCCGGCGTCTTTAAGGCCAGCTGCGAGCGCCGGGATTTCCCGCGAAGGCGGGCGGCCGTCGCATGAACGCCCGGGAGGGCTCAGGGTTCGAAGTGGGCGGCTTCCGCCGGAGCCAGGGCACGGTGGATGCTGGTGAGGTGGCCGGCCATGAGTTCAGGCAGTTCATTAATGCCGAACCACCCGACGGCCAGGGATTCGTCGTCATTCACCCGGGCGGTTCCGGAAACGTAGCGGCAAAGGAACACCACATCCAGGAACTCGCACACGTCGCCGTTCGGGTAGGTAAAGGGACCAACGGCCCCGACGGAGACCACCCGCTCGGGTTCGGCCACCACTGCCGTTTCCTCGAAAATCTCCCGCACCAGGCCGCGGGCCGGCTGCTCCCCGGGCTCCAGCATCCCGCTGACCAGGGCCCATTGTTTGTTGTCCGCCCGCTGTGCGAGCAGGACACGTCCCAGCGCGTCCACCACCACGCCGCGGACCCCGGGAACCCACAGGGGATCATTGCCGATTTTCTTACGGAGCTTCAGGACGTAGTCAGGCGCTGGCATCCCGCCAGCCTACCGAAGTGTCTGCCCCCTTTGCCCGCTGGAAGCTGTCCCCGGGCCCCTTGCTGCCGAGGGTCAGGCCGGAAGCAGCATGGCCGCAGCAGTTCCTGCGAGCATAAACGGCCCGAACGGGATGGAGGATTTCAATGTCCCCCTGCGCGCGGCCAGGAGCACGATGGACCACACGCCGCCCAGCAGGAAGGCCAGGAAGGTACCGGCAAACAGGTGGCCCCAGCCAAGGTAGCCGAGGTACATACCCAGGACTCCTGCGAGTTTCACATCGCCAAATCCCATTCCGGGTGGGTAGGCCGCCCGGAGAATGAAGTAGAAGAGCCACAGGATGGCGGCTCCGGCCACTACCCGGAGCACCGGAAGGGCCAGGATGCCTGCGGGAGATCCGGGAGAATCCGGGGCCCCGCCGTCGCCGGTTCCGGGAAAGGCCGACGCCGCGAGGAGGAGCACACCGGCAACGGCGTAGGACGGGAAGACAATCCGGTTTGGCAGGAGGTGGTGGCGGACGTCAATCACTGTGAGCCGCACGGCCATCACCGCGAAGTAGGCGCAGGCAGCCAGCACCAGCCAGAAGGCCAGCGGGGTGTGCTGCCACAGTTCGCCCAGTCGTTGGATCACCCTCGGATGCTACTGGATTTCCGCTCCGTGGCAGTACTGGCCGCGCGTAAACTGTGGATATGGCGACGTGGGAATCCCGGCACCGGCCGGATCCGGACAGTGGTGCTGCCTCGACGGACCTCGCGGCCATGTTCCGGGACCTGTGCCGGTCCTCTCCCTGGAAGTGGCAGTCGCTGCGCTTTGAATACTGGGACGAGCCGTTTGCAGAGGCCCCCAGTCCTGCTGCTCCGCTTGTCCGCGCCTGGCTGCGCCGGCCCGGGGCACTCCGCCTCGAAAGCCCTGAGGGACTGGTCCTCCACAGCACCACGGGAATTAACGATTCAAAGGACGGCCTTTACACCAGCTCCACCCGGAGATCCTGGCTCCTCCCGCCCCATCTGGTGACGCCCGTCTACGACGACCTGGGGCTGGTGCGGCGCCGCCCGGAAGCAGCCTACGGCGAGCCGGGTTTCGGCAACGGACGCTTCTCCGCCGCCCTGGACCCGGTGGAACTCGCAGGCAACGCCCCTGTGCCCCTCGAGTTCCCGGGCAGTAACGCCATGGAACTCCACGACATCCACCGTAGGGAGCATGAGGGCCGGCCCGCGCTCGAGGCCGTCGTCTCCCCCACCGCCGCCTACCATCCCGTGGATCCTGCCGCTCCCCTGTGCCTGCCGGGCCGCAGCCGGATCCGGGTGGACCTGGGAACGGGTGTGTGTGTTTCCAGCCGCTCCCTTGAATCCGACACGGACCAGTACGGGCACTGGCTGCGGATCCTCGCCGTAGATGAGTACATGCTGGACGACCTGTTCCTGGCCGAGTCCATGAACCTTACGGACGTCCGGCGCCACATCAGCTGGGATGTCCCCGCCTGACTGTGACAGGCCGCAATGCGGGCTCATCGGCTAGGCTTCGCGGATGACGACGCTGAACACCGTGTGGCCGCTCTTCGATCTCACGCTGGCAACGCCCCGGCTGGAGCTGCGCCCCATCCAGGACCATGAGATTCCGGCGGCAGTTGCAGCGGCGCAGAGCGGGATTCATGCCCGCGACAGAAACCCGTTCAGCACTCCATGGACTGAGCTTCCGGCCGAAGAGCTTGGACCGAACATGGCCCGCTGGTACTGGCGCTGCCGCGCGGAGTGCACCCCCGAGTCGTGGACCCTCCTGCTGGGCATCTGGCACGGGGGTGAGTTCATCGGCTGCCAGGACGTCGGGGCCAAGGACTTCGCCACCCTCAAGACGGTCAGCACGGGATCGTGGCTCAAGCAGTCAGTGCAGGGCCGCGGCTTTGGCAAGGAGATGCGTGCCGCCGTCGCCCTTTACGCGTTTGACTGGCTGGGCGCAGAAGTAGCCGAGTCCGAGGCCGCCAGCTGGAACGAAGCCTCCCTCGGCGTCTCCCGCTCCCTCGGCTACGAGCTCAACGGCATCACCAGAAAGGCCTGGGGCACGCAAGTCGAAACAGTCCAGCACGTCCGCCTCACCCCGGACTCCTTCAAGCGCCCCGACTGGACCGTCAAGGTAGAGGGCCACGAAGCAGCCGCGAACTTCCTGAACATCAGCTAGTGCCGGGACTTGGTGCCCGGGTGCGCCTTCCGGCAGCGTGCGTCAAAGGCGACGGAGGAGCCAGCACGCAGAGGAAGGGGCACCCGGGCACCCCCGCTTAGCCTTCGAGGAGTTCGGTGACCAGGGCTGCGATCGGGGACCTTTCGGAGCGGGTCAGGGTGATGTGGCCGAAGAGCGGGTGTCCTTTCAGCGTTTCGACGACGGCGGCGATGCCGTCGTGGCGTCCGACGCGGAGGTTGTCGCGCTGGGCGACGTCGTGGGTCAGCACGACCTTTGAGTTCTGGCCCATGCGGCTCATGACGGTGAGCAGGACGTTCTTCTCGAGGGACTGGGCTTCGTCAACGATCACGAAGGCGTCGTGGAGGGAGCGTCCGCGGATGTGGGTGAGCGGCATGACCTCGAGCATGCCGCGGTCCATGACCTCCTCCACTACTTCCTGGCTGACCAGTGCGCCGAGGGTGTCGAAAACCGCCTGCGCCCAAGGGTTCATTTTTTCGGATTCGGAGCCGGGCAGGTAGCCCAGTTCCTGGCCGCCCACCGCGTAGAGGGGCCGGAACACGATGACCTTGCGGTGCTCTCGGCGTTCCAGCACTGCTTCCAGGCCGGCGCACAAAGCAAGGGCGGACTTGCCGGTGCCTGCCCTGCCGCCGATGGAGACGATGCCGACGGCGGGATCCATCAGCAGGTCGATGGCCAGCCGCTGCTCCGCGGACCGTCCGTGGAGCCCGAACACGTCGCGGTCGCCTTTGACGAGCCGGACCTGCTTGTCTGCCCCCACCCTGCCCAGGGCGGAGCCGCGGTTGGAGAGCAGCACGAGTCCGGTGTTGACCGGCATCTCCGCGGCGGCGGGGATGAATACGGGCTCGTGGCCGTACAGCGTGGAGATCTCCTGTTCGCCGACTTCCACTTCGGCGATGCCGGTCCAGCCTGAATCCTTCACCAGCTCGTTGCGGTATTCGTCGGCGGTGAGGCCCATGGCGGAGGCCTTGACGCGCATCGGAAGGTCCTTGGACACAACGGTGACGTTGCGGCCCTCGTTGGCGAGGTTCTTCGCCACGGCGAGGATCCGGCTGTCGTTGTCGCCGCTGCGGAATCCCAGCGGAAGGACCTCGGAGGAGATGTGGTTGAGCTCCACCATCAGGGAGCCGCCGTCGTCGCCGATGGGAATGGGCTGGTTGAGTCCGCCGTGTTTGACCCGAAGGTCGTCGAGCAGCCGGAGCGCCTTCCGGGCGAAGTAGCCAAGCTCGGGGTCGTGCCGTTTCGCTTCCAGTTCCGTGATGACTACCACCGGGACGATCACCTCGTGTTCCGCAAAGCGGAGCAGCGCACGGGGGTCGGAGAGCAGGACGGAGGTGTCGATGACGAAGGTGTTAATGGCGGGTTCCCTTCCGGAGACAGCAAAACCGGCCGCGGCATCTTCTGCCGCACCGGTTTGTATGGTGGCTCGCATGGCGCGAGAGGTAGCTTTCTCTCCCTGGTCGGAAAGGACCTCGGGCAGTTGTTCAGAAGTAGCCACATCGACTCCAGCCCCGGGCACCAGCCCGGAATTGTTATTGGTGAGGCGGCTCGGCCACGAGGCCGGGTCCGGCCTCCCATACAACCGGTGCGATGTTTCGCTCCATGTACTGGCCTCCCCGATCAGCCGGCGGTTTTGCCTGCTGATGGATATAACGTAAATCCACGCCAACTAATTTCCGCAACCATTACGCGGCGATTCCTGTTGCGGGACTATGAACTCGTGATTAACCGGATGTGTCAGGAGCCGAAGCGGCGCTGCCGCCCCGCGTAGTCGCGCAGGGCCCGCAGGAAGTCCACCTTGCGGAATGCGGGCCACAGGGCCTCGCAGAAGTAGAACTCGCTGTAGGCGCTCTGCCACATGAGGAAGCCGGAGAGCCGCTGCTCCCCCGATGTGCGGATCACCAGGTCCGGGTCCGGCTGGCCGCGGGTGTACAGGAACCGGGAAATGTCGTCCACGCAGAGGTCGTCGGCCAGTTGGGAGATGTCCGCTCCCCTCGCCACGGCATCGTGGAGGAGTTCCCGCACCGCGTCGACGATCTCCCGCCGGCCGCCGTATCCCACGGCCACGTTGACGTGGATCTTCTCCCTGACGGGAGTCCGCGCGGTCAGCTTGTTGAGCCGTTCTGCCAGGTAATCGGGCAGGAGCTCCGGGGCACCCATCGCATGGACGGAGATGTTGGCGTCCTCGTCCAGGCGGTCCAGGGTGTTGGCGATGATGCCCATCAGGAGGTCCAGTTCCTCACTGGACCTGTTCATATTGTCGGTGGACAGCATGTACAGGGTGACCACTTTGACCCCGAGCTCCTGGCACCAGCCAAGGAACTCGTGGATCTTGTCTGCGCCCGCCTGGTGGCCCTGGCTGGTGGGGGCATTGAACTGCTTCGCCCACCGGCGGTTCCCGTCCACCATCACGCCGATGTGCCGGGGTATCCGGTCACGCGGAAGGTCCTTGAGCAGCCTGCGCTCGTAGAAGCCGTAGAGGAACCCGGGCAACTCCACGCGCTCACTCACCTGACTTCCTTGCTGTACGTACTTGCACATCCTAGGCTACCGTCCGGAGCGGCCAGGACCTGCAGACGTGCTCCGGAAGGCCGTTCCGCACATAGCTACTCATCAGTAACTTACTGCGGCGTAGGTTATTCTGGGAGCATGAACAGCGACACCCCGGACGCCCCGCGGACGCCGCAGCGCAAGGACAGCAGGGCGGAATCAGGCCACGAAACAAACGCTGTGGACGACGCCGCCGTCCGGCTGGCCGAACTCCTGATGATCAAGCCGAAATGGCGGGGCTGGATCCATACCGTTACGGCGCCGCTCGCACTGGCGGCAGGAATCGTGCTGGTGGTTCTTGCCCCCACGACGGACCGCAAAATTACGTCCGCCGTCTACGCGGCAACGGGCGTCCTGCTGTTCGGAGTCAGCGCGGTGTACCACCGGGGCAACTGGTCGCCAAGGGTTAAGATCGTCCTCAAGCGGCTGGACCATACGAACATCATGCTGGTGATTGCCGGCAGCTACACGCCCCTGGCCTGGACCCTGCTGGAGCGCCCCCAGGCGGTCCTCCTGCTGTGGGTCATCTGGTCCGGGGCCATCCTCGGGGTGCTGTTCCGGCTTCTGTGGACGGATGCCCCGCGCTGGCTCTACGTACCCATCTACATAGCCCTGGGCTGCGGCGCCCTCGTTTACCTGCCGCAATTTTTCCAGGCCAGCATTCCATCGGCTGTCCTCATCTGCGTGGGCGGCATCCTGTACATCACCGGAGCCGTGTTCTATGCGCTGAAAAAACCGAACATCAGCTACCACCACTTCGGCTTCCACGAGCTGTTCCACGCCCTGACCGTGGTGGCCTTCGCGGCACACTTCACGGCCATAGCCATGGCGGTCCTCAGCTAGCGCGGCCGAACACCGCGGGCGAAAGGCTCCGCACTCCATGGGAAGCCGGTGCGGATGGTCAGTGCCGCTGGTCTCCCTGCACGGGCCCTGTCCCGCCGTCGGCCGTTCCCTGCACGGTGCCGGGCACCTGCCCGCCGGACGCATCCTGGGCGGCGTCCGCCGCCTCCACGTCCGCCGCGGCTGCGGCAGCAATGCGGTCCTCTTCCACCTGTGCCCGGTACCGCACGCGCCGGATGCGCCGGACCATGTCCACGATCAGCAGTGCGGTGGCAACCACGAAGAACGCCGTCATGATGAAGCCCAGCAGGCCGGGCGTCACCTGGTCCTCTGAAATGCCCTCACGCAGCGTGGGCGTGGGCAGGGGCGTGGGGGTGGTGGCCAGGCTGAGGAGCAGGTGATGCACGGTTGTATACCTTCTGTGGTGCGGGTGGCAGAAGCCGCGGCGGGACGGCGAGGCGCCGGACCCTATCTTCTACGCGACATAGAAATTGCCGGCTGCTTCTATCTTAGCCCCGCGAACAGATCCCGCTCGGGGAGCTCCGAGGGAACCCTGGAGTGAATCAGGGAGTAGTCCTCCCACGGCCATGCCCGGCGCTGCATCTCGGGCGAGACGGCGAAAAAGAACCCCAACGGGTCCACCTGGGTCCTGTGGGCCCGGAGCGCGTCGTCGCGTACTTCGAAGAAGTCCCCGCAGTCCACCTGGGTAGTGGTGGGGTGGGTGGCGGGAGGCGGGGTATGGCCCTCCGCGTCCGCTTCGAGCCACGCTGCCAGCCGCTCGGCATACGGAGACTGGAGGCCGGCCTCCTCCAGGGCAAAATGCAGTGCCCGGAAACGCTCCGGACTGAATGCCCTGTCGTAGTAGAGCTTGCTGGGTTCCCAGGGCTCGCCGGCGTCCGGATAGCGCGAACCGTCACCGGCGGACTCGAAGGCTTCCACTGCCACCCGGTGGGCCATGATGTGGTCCGGATGGGGGTATCCGCCGTTTTCGTCGTAGCTGAGGATGACATGCGGCTTGAAGGACCGGACCAGCCGCACCAGGGGCGCAGCCGCTTGGTGCAGGGGCAGGGTGGCGAAGGATCCGGCGGGAAGCGGCGGAAGCGGGTCGCCCTCGGGCAGGCCCGAGTCCACGAAGCCCAGCCACCGCTGCCTGATGCCCAGGATGGCCGCTGCCCGTTCCATTTCCAGGCGCCTGGCGCCGGCCATGTCCCGCTTGGGATGCGGCTCCCCCTCAACTGCCGGGTTCTGGATGTCTCCCCGGGACCCGTCGGTGCACGTGGCCACCAGGACGTCCACGCCGGACGCGGCGTATTTGGCCATCGTCGCAGCGCCCTTGCTGGACTCATCGTCCGGATGGGCGTGGACCGCGAGCAGCCGTAGCGGCGCCGGGGAGGTGCTGGACGCTGTCATCGAGGGACGGCTCCTTATTCTTTTCTGCGGCCTGTGGGCGCTTGACGGATCACTTGGGCGGGCGGACGCTGGCCCGGGCTGGGACCAACAAGCGTCCGCCGGAAAGGGCACTAAACTGGTCTGGTGACTTCCCCGGACCAGCCGGCCCAATCCGCGCCCGCAAACACTAGCCTAGCCAATCGCTATGGTGCTAAAAAGCGCAGGCTGCAGCCAGGAGCCAGGCGCGCCGTCGGCGGTGCGGCGCTGGCCGCGGGAATCGGGTTCCTCGCCTGGGTTTCCACATCCCAGTCGCTGTCCGACGTTTCGTTCAAGGACATTGGCTACAGCACCACGGACGCCACGCTTGCGGAAGTTGACTTCCAGGTGACGCGCGAGCCCGGAACCGCCGTCAAGTGCGCCGTCAAGGCACTGGACTCCAAGTTCGCGGTGGTGGGGTGGAAGGTTGTGGACATTCCGCCCGCACAGGCCGACGGAACAGCCGACGGCGGCCGCACAGTTGCGCAGAGGGTGCCCGTACGCACGGAGTCACTGTCCGTCTCCGGGGTGGTGGACAGCTGCTGGGCCGCTGACACATAAGTCCGGTGTTGCCTGGGGCCGGCGCCTGAAAAAGTGGCCGGAGCATGTGACGTGCGCCGCTTCGTTGTTGGGTTAACTCCAAGGGATTGACTACAATGAAGGCATACCTTTACCCCGCTGAGCTGGTTACTGTTCCACAAGTGGCCACCGTGGCGGGGTCTTTTGCATGTAGGACCACAAGAGGAGAAGTCCGTGTCTACCACCAACAGCGCAGCTGCAGCCTGGCTCACCCAGGAAGCTTTTGACCGCCTGAAGGCAGAGCTGGACCACCTTTCCGGCGCTGGCCGGGCAGAGATCGTCCAGAAGATTGAAGCAGCCCGGCAGGAGGGTGACCTCAAGGAGAACGGCGGCTACCACGCAGCCAAGGAGGAGCAGGGCAAGATCGAGGCCCGCATCCGCCAGCTGACCGCGCTGCTCCGTGACGCCCACGTCGGCGCGGCTCCCGCGGACGACGGGATCGTGGAGCCCGGCATGATCGTCGTTGCCAGGATCGCGGGCGACGAAGAGACTTTCCTGCTCGGTTCCCGCGAAATCGCCGGCGATTCCGATCTTGACGTGTTCAGCGAGAAGTCACCCCTGGGGGCAGCCATTCTTGGACACAAGGAAGGCGAAACCCTGAGCTACACGGCTCCCAACGGCAAGGACATCAAGGTGGAGATCCTCTCCGCCAAGCCTTACGCTGCATAGCCGTCCATTAACTGGAAACGCCGGCCGTCCCGAAAGGGGCGGCCGGCGTTTCCAGTTAAGCGGCAGGAACCTAGATCGCCGGACCCATGGCTCGGCTGCGGCGGCGAAGCAGGAGGGCGGCCACCACTCCCCCGGCCGCCCCGCCGAGGTGCGCCTGCCATGAGATGTAGCCTGCCCCGATGGGCAGGACCCCCAGCAGTATGCTCCCGTACCCCATGAAGAGGACCACGGCCAGGAGGATCTGCCGCCAGCTGCGGTTGATGAATCCCCGGACCAGGAGAAAGGCAAACAGGCCGAACACCAGGCCTGACGCTCCCACTGTGATGCCGCCGTCGCCAATCAGCCACACGGTGAGGCCGGATCCCAGCCAGCTGAAGGCCAGGGCAGTCAGGAATACCCGGAGCCCCGAGAGGAACACCAGGAAGCCAAAGATGACCAGGGGCAGGCTGTTGGACAGGAGATGGTTCAGGTTGGCGTGCAGGAGCGGGAAAGTGAAGATGTCCAGCAGCCCGTCGGCGGTTCTGGGCCGGAGTCCGAACGTCGCGTTGAGCGAGCGCAGCATCACCATGTTGAACAGTTCGATGACGAAGAGGAACACCACGAAGCTGCCCAGCACGAGCAGCCCGCCCTTGGCCCGGGCGGCGACTGTCCGCCGCTGCCCGAGGCTCCCGTTTCCCGCCAGTCCGGCCATGGGGCGTCCTAGTGCACCACGATGGGCTGGAAGCCCTCGGCACGCAGGGCGCTGAGCACCTGTTCCCCGTGCTCGTGGCCCTTGGTTTCAAGGTTCACCGTGATGGACACGTCCCCCATGCTGATGGCGCCACCCACGCGGGTGTGGTCCAGGCCGGTGACGTTGGCATCGTTTTCGGCGATGATCCTGGCGATGGTGGCCAGCGAACCGGGGCGGTCATCGAGCATCATGCGGACCGTCATGTAGCGCCCAGCCGCGGAGAGGCCCCGCTGGATGACCTTGAGCATGAGCATGGGGTCGATGTTGCCGCCGGACAGGACCGCTACCGTGGTTCCCGGGTTCTCGATCTTGCCGTCCATCAGCGCTGCCACGCCAACTGCACCCGCGGGCTCCACCACCATCTTGGCGCGCTCCAGCAGGAAGATCAGTGCGCGGGCCAGCGAGTCTTCACTGACCGTCACCACGTCATCGACGAGCTCACGGATGATGCTGAAGGGGAGCTGCCCGGGCCGGCCGACGGCGATGCCGTCAGCCATGGTGGAGACCTTCTTCAGGGGCACCAGGGCATCCGCGGCGAGGGAGGGAGGATAGGCGGCGGCGTTTTCGGCCTGGACCCCGATGATGCGGATGTTCCGCCCGAGTTCCTTGGCCCTGGCCTTGACAGCGACGGCGACCCCGGCCAGGAGCCCCCCGCCGCCGACGCCCATGAGGATGGTGTCCACGTTGGGAACCTGCTCGAGGATTTCCAGGCCCAGCGTGCCCTGGCCCGCCACCACGTCCACGTTGTCGAAGGGGTGGACAAAAACGGTTCCCGTCTCGTTGCTGTAGCGCTGGGCCTCGGCGAGCGCCTCGTCAACGTTGTGGCCGTGGAGGATCACCTCGGCGCCGTGGCTGCGGGTGGCCGCCAGCTTAGGCAGCGCCACGCCCAGCGGCATGTAGATGCGGGCTTTGATTCCCAGGCTCTTGGCGGCAACGGCCACGCCTTGGGCATGGTTGCCGGCAGAAGCAGCCACCACTCCGCGCTTCTTTTCCTCGGGGGAAAGCCGCGCCATGCGCACGTACGCGCCGCGGACCTTGAACGATCCGGCCCGCTGGAGGTTTTCGCACTTGAAGAAGACATCCCCGCCCACCATGGTTCCAAGGGCGCGGGATGATTCCACCGGCGTCCGCGCAATAATCCCGTCGAGCAGCTTCTGCGCCTCCAGGACATCGTCCAGCGTGACGGGAAGGGTTTCGAGGATGTTCACGGACTATTCTCCTTTGGGTTCGGCCCCGGCGCCCCGTTCCGCAGCGGGAGGGGCATCAGGTTGTTCTGCTTTCGTGCCGGCGGCGGCGCCCTTGCCGCGGCTGAGTACTGCCGGCGGCTGGACGTCCCGGATGGTGTTGTCCACTCCGGCGCCCGCCGTCAAAGGCTCTCCGGTGAATGCCGGCACTTGTTCATGTTCCCACGTTCTGGCGGCGATGTAGCGAATGGCAGTGTTTGCGACGGCGAGGATGGGCACCGAAAAGAGGGCGCCCGGAATGCCGGCAAGGTAGGATCCCGCTGCCACCGAGAGGATCACTGCCACCGGGTGCAGTGCCACGGCCTTGCCCATGACGAGCGGCTGGAGGATGTGGCTTTCCAACTGCTGGACGAGCAGGACGATGCCGAGCATGATCAGGGCGTTGATGGGGCCGTTGGCCACCAGTGCCAGCAGGACCGCGATGGCGCCGGTCACGAGGGCGCCGACGATCGGGATGAACGAACCGATGAAAACGAGCACGCTCAAGGGAAGCGCCAGGGGGACGCCGATAATGGCGGCGCCCACTCCGATCCCTACCGCGTCAACGAAGGCCACAAACATCTGGATGCGGGCGTAGCTGACCATTGACGCCCAACCCTTGCGCCCGGCACCGAACGTTGCCGCCCTGGCCTTCCTGGGGAGCAAACGGACCAGGAACGCCCAGATCCGGTCCCCCTCCAGGAGGAAGAAAATCAGGATGAACAGCGCCAGGATGAGACCGGCAGCAAAGTGCCCCGCCGTGCTGCCGAAGGACAGGGCCCCGCTGACAATGCTGCTGGTGTTGTTTTGCAGGGCGGTGGTGGCTTCCCTCAGGTACTGGTCCATCTGGTCTGCCGTGACATGGAGCGGCCCGTCAGCCAGCCAGTCCTGGATCTGCTTGACCCCGGCGAGCGCCTCGGACCAGAGCTCCCCGAAACCGGCGACCAGCTGCCTGCCCACCAGCGCCAGGGATCCTGCGATCAGGCCGATGAAGCCCAGCACGGTGACGGCCACAGCCAGCCCGGACGGCAGCCTGTTTTTCTTGAGCCATCGCACCACCGGGCTCAGGAGCCCGGCGAGCAAGGCAGCCACCATGACCGGAATGATAAGGAAGCTGATCCTGCTCAGCAGCCAGACCAGCGCACCTCCCACCAGGAGGATCAGTCCCAGGCGCCAGGCCCAGGACGCCGCGATCCGCACGCCGTAGGGTATGTCGCGGTCCAGTTCACGGTCCGCAAGGACCCGCAGGGGCTGGTTCAATGCAGGCAGTTGCTGGCTTGGGGAAGGGCTGGGGGAGGTAACGGCATCCTCTGCTGGCGTCATAGCATAATACTTCCCCAGCCGGGGCTTATTCGGAAACCGCTACCCTTCGCTGCCCGGAGTGTAGTCAATCCCCCATTCGATGGTGAAGGACTCACCCGGGTTCAGCCAGCGCAGGCCGTCCCCGGAGTTGAAGGCGTTGGCCGGCCCGGTCATGGGTTCAACGGCCACCGCGCGGCTGCGTCCGGGATACTCGGTGCTGACGAAGACGTGGACGTATTGGCAGGCTTCGTCCTGCCAGAGGCTCACGTTCCTGCCGTCCTTCCCCGCGAGCGTGTGGCGGGCTTTCCCTGCTTCGAAGTGCAGGCCTGTCAGCGCGACGTCCACGGCGAGGGCCGCGATGTTCTGCCCGGCCCGGAAATCGGTCTCGCCCTGGACGGCTGCCGTGCTGCGCGGGATGAGGCGCTCGTCAGCCACCAGGCGCGTGTCGGCAGCAACGGTCAGCACCAGGTCCTCGACGGGCGTGTCACCCAGCCGCAGGTAAGGGTGGGCGCCCAGGACGAAGGGTGCCGGCTCCTTGGCATCGTTGAGCAGGGTCTGGCGGACCACCAGCCCCAGGTCATCCCCGAGCTGGTACTGCACGCGGTGCCGCGCCAGGAAGGGGTACCCGTGCTGCGGAAAGATGGTGGCCTCCAAGGTAACCGAGTGCTCTGACTCGTCCACTAGGGCATAGGCGGAATTGCGGAGCAGCCCGTGGCTGGCGTTGTTCCTGGCCACCTCGGTGATGTCCAGCTGCTGCTTTTTCCCGTTCAGGAACCACTTGCCGTCCTCCACGCGGTTGGCCCACGGCGCCAACGTAATGCCGGCAGCGCCGGGTGCGATCTGGTCGTCACGGTAGGTTTCCGTCAGGAGCGTTCCTCCCCTGCTGAAAGACCGCAGGCCGGCGGCAAGTTCGGTGACCACGGCCAGGGCATCGCCGCGGCGGAGCTCATACTGCCTGCCGGTGGCATAGCTCCGCAGGCCAGGCTCGCTGTTGGATTCATGGGGATAACTGGAAGTCATGGGCAACACCGTACCCCGGCCGGACACGTGCCCGCAGCAGGCTCGATGTTATATTTTGTTGTTAACTATTCTTTTTTGATCGAACGTGTCACACTTTTTTCATGACAGCTATCACGAGCACCATGCTCTCCGACGGCAGGGAGCTCATCTATTTCGATGACGCCGGGACTCCCAAGCCGCGAGCCGCCGAATTCACCACCGACCACCGGGGACTTCCCCCGAGGGGGGAACCGGGCGAGGTCCGCTACGACGCACTGACGGATGAGTGGGTTGCCGTCGCCGCGCACCGGCAGACCCGAACGCACCTCCCGCCGGCGGACCAGTGCCCGATCTGCCCCACCACCCCCAGCAACCCCTCTGAAATCCCGGCTTCGGACTACGACGTGGTGGTGTTTGAAAACCGTTTCCCCTCACTTGGCCCCGCGCTGGGCCCGATACCGGGCGAGGCATCGTGGGGTACCAAGGGTCCTGCGTACGGACGCTGCGAGGTAGTGGCGTTCACGCCCGCCCACACCGGATCATTCAGCGAACTGGGCGAAGAGCGGTCCCGTACCGTCATCGAGGCCTGGGCGCAGCGAACGCAGGCCCTGAGCGAGCTGCCCGGAATCAAGCAGGTCTTCCCCTTCGAAAACCGTGGGGCGGACATTGGAGTAACGCTCCACCACCCCCACGGACAGATCTACGCCTACCCTTACATCACCCCCCGCGCGGGCGTCCTCGGCGCCGCAGCACGAAGGTTCTACGATGCCCAGGGCGGCGGCGACACCCTCACCGGCTCACTGCTGCGTTCCGAGCGTGAGGACGGAAGCAGGATGGTCCTGGAAGGGGAGAACTTCAGCGCGTATGTTCCCTTTGCCGCCCGCTGGCCGCTCGAAATCCACCTGGTGCCCCACCGCCAGGTCCCCGACCTCGCGGCGCTGAGCGGCGAGGAGAAGGACGAACTCGCGTGCGTCTACCTCGATCTGCTCCGGCGGGTGGACGGCCTCTACCCCACGCCAACCCCGTACATTTCGGCCTGGCACCAGGCTCCCCTGGATCCGGTCCTGCGGCCCGCCGGCTACCTCCACCTCCAGCTGACCTCCCCGCGGAGGGCGGCCGATAAGCTGAAGTATCTGGCAGGATCGGAGGCTGCCATGGGCGCCTTCATCAATGACACCACCCCGGAAAGCGTCGCGGAGCGGCTGCGCGCGGTGACCCTTCCGCTTTCCACCACCCCCGCCGCCGCAGCGGCCGCACCCGAAGGAGCGCACGCGTGAACCTCGCACCGGATCCCCTGGCCACGGGCGCGCCTGCCGGGACCCAGGACCTTGCAGCACGGTTTTCGCGGGAATTCGGCGGCGCTCCGGACGGAATCTGGCAAGCGCCGGGCCGCGTAAACCTGATCGGCGAGCACACGGACTACAACGAGGGTTTCGTCCTGCCCTTCGCCATCGACCGCACCGCCCGGGTGGCCGTCAGGGTCCGCCCCGATTCCTCCGTGCGCCTGCTCTCCACCTACGGCGACCAAGGCATGGTAAGCACCACGCTGGATTCCCTGGAGCCGGGCTCCGCCAAAGGATGGACCAAATACCCGCTCGGCGTGATGTGGGCCCTGCAACAGCGAGGCATCGCTGTCCCGGGCGTTGACCTGCTGCTGGACTCGGATGTCCCCCTCGGAGCCGGACTGTCCTCCTCCCACGCGATTGAATGTGCGGTCATCTCGGCACTGAACGATCTGACCGGGGCCGGGCTCGAAGCCCGCGAAATGGTGCTGGCCACACAGCGTGCCGAGAATGAGTTCGTCGGCGCTCCCACGGGGATCATGGACCAGTCCGCCTCGCTCCGCGGTTCGGAAGGCCACGCGGTCTTCCTCGACTGCCGCGACCAGAACGTGCGCCTGGTTCCCTTCGAGACAGGGCCGGCGGACCTGGTGATGCTCGTGATCGACACCAAGGTCTCGCACTCGCATGCCGACGGCGGCTACGCCTCCCGGCGGGCATCCTGCGAACTCGGCGCGGAGGTGCTGGGGGTCAAGGCGCTCCGTGACGTGCAGGTGGGCGATCTGGAGGAAGCCGGCGGCCTCCTGGATGACGTCACGTTCCGGCGCGTCCGCCACGTGGTCACGGAAAACGATCGCGTACTCCAGACTGTGGAGCTCCTGGCAAGCCAAGGGCCAGCGGCCATTGGTCCCCTGCTGGATGCCAGCCACACGTCCATGCGGGACGACTTCGAGATCTCCTGCCCCGAGCTGGACCTGGCAGTGGACGCTTCCCGCGCCGGCGGCGCCATCGGTGCACGGATGACCGGGGGCGGATTCGGCGGGGCGACCATAGCGCTCACCCCGGTGGCCCTGGAGCAAAAGGTGCGTGACGCCGTCGCCACTGCTTTCGCGGATGCCGGCTTCAAGGCGCCAGACATCTTCGCAGTCTCGCCCGCGGCGGGAGCGCGGCGGATTGCCTAGCGCCGGCCCCAGTACGGTTAACTGCTGAGGGCCCCACCATACGGTGGGGCCCTCAGCTATTGGGAAGGTCCGACGGCGGTTGCCGCCTTGTGCGCTACTCTTCCCCGCGCAGGATGGACAGCAGGCGGATGATCTCCACGTAGAGCCATACCAGCGTGACCGTCAGGCCGAATGCGGCCGTCCAGGAGAAGCGCTGGGGAGCGCCATTGCGGACGCCCTCCTCGATGCTGGTGAAGTCCATGACCAGGGAGAATGCCGCGAGGCCGATGGCCAGGATGCCGATGGCGACGCCGATGATGCCGCTGCGCAGCCCGAAGGGTTCCGATGTCAGGCCGGTCATCATCATGACGAGGTTCACGACGGAGAAGAGGGCGTAGCCAACCAAAGCGATCATGAAGAACTTCATGGCCTTCGGGGTGGCGCGCACCTTGCCGCTCTTGAACAGGAGCAGCGTCACCGTGAACACGGACAGCGTGCCGAGCACAGCCTGAAGCCCCACTCCCGGGTACATGGTGTCCAGGACCCGGGTGAGGCCGCCGAGGAAGAGGCCTTCAAGGCCTGCGTAGGCAAGAATCAGTGCCGGCGACGGCTGCTTCTTGAAAGTGTTGACCAGGGCAAGCACGAAGCCGCCCAGCGCGCCAACGATCATCAGGAGCGAAGCCAGGCCCATGCTGACGAACATTGTCACCGCGGCACCGGCGAGCAGCACTCCGAGGCAGGCGGCGGTCTTGACGATGACGTCGTCGAAGGTCATCCTGCCGGTGTCCGCCGGGCCCGCAGCGGGCTGGCTGTACATCTGCTGCAGCTGCTCAGTGGTCATGTTCTGTGGCTGGCCGTATGCCTGCTGGCCGTAGGGTGCCTGCCCGTACGGCTGCTGGCCATAGGGCGCGTGTCCGTAGGGAGCCTGCGGGACAGGCGGTGCCTGGGTGGCTCCACGGAAGCTTTTTCCGTTGAAGATCGGGTTGCCGCCAAGTGCCATTGCTGGATTCCTCCATAGGGATGTGTTGAAACCTTAAGGTTTACGGTACCAATTCTCACGTAATTGCACCCGTGAAAGTTCCCCGCCCCCGTCAGGACGGCGGAGTTGTTATCCGATCGCTACCATCGGCGCCTGAACCTCGGCATTTCCCGCAACATCCGCGCTGTACCATAAGCCAAGCAGGGTGACGGAACTCACACACGTGCGGTGCCGCGCCAGATTGGCACCATCCCCTCCCTGCATCCGTTCGCAACGGCTGCAAAGGCGCAGCCGAGACCGCCCCCCAAGTGGAGGTTTTTCAATTTGAGAAGTACACCCCAAGGCCGGCCGGCCGGAGGACGCCGTGGGTTGCTGAGGTTAATGGGAGCCGTAAGCGCCTCCATCCTGGCAATCCTTCTCGTGGCAGCACCGGCATCGCAGGCCACTTCCCCGGCTCCGACACCATCCCCGTCGAACCAGACATTCCAAAACAACATCAGTGGATTTCTCCGCGATGACACCCGCGCACCCCTGGCGGATGTGACCATCACGGCCAAGAAGGACGGCTTCACCGGTACGGCCAAGTCGTCCGCGAACGGATCCTGGAACATCGGCGTCCCCGATCAGGGCACGTACACGGTGGAACTGGACGAATCGACCCTTCCCGAGGGCATCAAGCTGGCTGATGGCCAGGAGAATCCGCGCCAGGTGACCTTCAGCCAGACCTCAAACCTGTCTGTGATCTTCGCCTTCGGCAAGGGCATCGTGGTGCAGCAGCAGGACTTCGGCCAAAACCTGCTCAACCGCCTCGTGGCCGGCCTGAGCTTCGGCCTTCTCCTTGCCCTCGCCTCAGTTGGCCTGTCCCTGATTTTCGGCACCACCGGGCTCACCAACTTCGCCCACGGCGAGATGGTCACCCTTGGAGCGGTGCTGGTGTTTGCCTTTAACGCCATCGGTCTTCCCTTCTGGCTGGCCCTGATCCTGTCCCTGTTGGGCGGTGGCCTGTTCGGATATGCCCAGGACCGGGGCCTGTGGCGGCCGCTGCGCCGGCGCGGCACCGGCCTGGTGCCCATGATGATCGTCAGCATCGGACTTGCACTTGCCGTCCGGTACGTCATCCAGTTCTACTTCGGCGGTGCCACCCAGCAGCTGCCGTTCGCACAGAGCCCCGAAATCCAGCTGGGCCCGGTTTCCATCTCGCCCAACAACCTCTGGTCCCTCGGGATCAGCGCGGTGGTGATCGCCCTGATCGGCATCGTGCTGCTGAAGACCAGGCTGGGCAAGGCAACCCGTGCGGTAGCCGACAACCCGGCCCTTGCGGCCGCCTCGGGCATCGACGTCGACTCCGTCATCCGGATTGTCTGGATCACCGGCGGCATGCTGGCCTCCCTGGGTGGGATCCTCTGGGCGTACTACCGTCCCGGAGTCACCTTCGACATGGGCTCGGCCATCCTCCTGCTGATCTTCGCCGGCGTCACCCTGGGCGGCCTCGGCACGGTCTTCGGCGCCCTGATCGGTTCCATCATCGTGGGCATCTTCGTGGAGCTGACCACCGTGTTCGGCCTTGCCGCTGACCTTAAGTACGTGGGTGCCCTGTTCATCATGATCGTTGTCCTATTGTTCCGGCCGCAGGGAATCCTGGGCCGGCGCGAGCGCGTGGGTTAGGAGACAGCCATGGATTTTGGATTCATTCTTGCCAGCGCTGCAAGTGAAATTTTCAGCCCGACGACGGCCGCATACGCCCTGGCCGCCCTCGGGCTCGCCGTGCACTTCGGCTACTCCGGCCTGCTGAACTTCGGCCAGGCCGGCTTCATGGCGGTGGGAGCCTACGGCTTCGCCATCTCCACCCTCACCTTCGGTGTCCCGTTCTTCGTGGGACTGCTGATCGCCATCATTGCCTCCGCAATTTTTGCGCTGCTTCTCGGCATTCCCACCCTGCGGCTCCGGGCAGACTACCTCGCCATCGTGACCATTGCAGCGGCGGAAATCGTCCGGTACATCGTGACCACCAACCAGCTCACCTCGGTGACCGGATCGGCCAACGGGCTGGCGGCCTTCGAAGGCGGGTTCTACGCAATGAACCCGTTCCCTGAGGGCTCCTATTTCGGCATGAACAACCGCGACTTCTTCATCCGCGTGGTGGGCTGGGCACTGGTGGCCCTCTGCTGCACCCTGGTGTGGCTGCTGATGCGCAGCCCCTGGGGACGCGTCCTCAAGGGCATCCGCGAAGACGAGAACGCGGTCCGGTCCCTGGGCAAGAACGTCTATGCCTACAAGATGCAGGCACTCATTATCGGCGGCGTCCTTGGCGCACTCGCCGGCATGATCTTCACCCTCCCCCGCGGAGCGGTGCAGCCGGCCAACTACGGCACTGAGCTGACGTTCTTCCTCTACACCTGCCTCCTGCTGGGAGGCCTGGGCACCGTGCTCGGACCGGTCATCGGCGCGATGATCTTCTGGGTCGTGCTGTCACTGACCCAAGGCATCCTCTACGGCCTGATCGAGTCAGGGGCCATCACGTGGCTGAACACGGTCCAGGCCGGCCAGCTGCGCTACATCCTGGTTGGCGTCGCCCTGATGCTGCTGATGATCTTCAGGCCCCAGGGCGTCTTTGGAAACAAGAAGGAGCTGGCGTTCGCATGAGCATGCACAGCGAAGAACCCACACCGGCCGGTACGGGCGAGTTGGACTACATGACCGACACCCGGCCCATCGCGGCCGGAGAAGTGGGGCCCGGCTGCAAAAAGCGCGACCCCATCGTGGTGGCGGAAAACGTGACCCGCAGCTTCGGCGGCATCAATGCGGTGGACGTCGAGTACCTCGAAATCCCCCGCCACAAGATCACGGCGCTCATCGGCCCCAACGGCGCAGGCAAGACCACCCTCTTCAACCTGCTCACCGGCTTTGACACACCCAATACCGGTAAGTGGCAGTTCGAAGGCAAGAGCCTCGCCGGAGTGTCTCCCTACAAGGTGGCGCGGATGGGCATGGTGCGCACCTTCCAGCTCACCAAGGTCATGGGCAAGCTGACCGTGATGGAAAACATGCGCCTCGGTGCGGCAAACCAGCCCGGCGAGCGGCTGTCCAAGGCGCTGTTCAAAGGCATGTGGGGCGGCCGGGAGAAACAAATCACCGGCGAAGCCGACGTGCTGCTGGAGAAGTTCAAGCTCGACGCCAAGAAGGACGACTACGCGGCGTCGCTGTCCGGCGGCCAGCGCAAGCTCCTGGAGATGGCCAGGTCCCTCATGGTGCGGCCCAAGCTGGTGATGCTTGACGAACCCATGGCAGGCGTCAACCCGGCCCTGACACAGTCGCTGCTGGACCACATCAAGAACCTCAAAGCCGAAGGCATGACAGTCCTGTTCGTGGAACACGACATGCATATGGTCCGCCACATCGCAGACTGGGTTGTGGTCATGGCCGAGGGAAAGGTGGTCGCGGAAGGCCCGCCAGGCGAAGTGATGAAGAACCCTGCCGTCATCGACGCCTACCTGGGTGCACACCACGACGTCGACCTCGGTGACTCCGAAGGCCTCAAGGAGCTTGCAGCCGAACTTGTTGCGGACGAGGAATCGATCGTCGGAACGGAAAATGCGGGCATCATCTCGCTCGACGTTGTGGCCAAGGAGGCGGACGAGGACCGCCCGGGCGGGGCCCGGGGCCGCCACGGCAGCACGGACACAGGCAACACAGGGAAGGACAGCCAATGAGCAGCACCAGCGCGGCACCGGCCGCACACCCGGTCATTGACGGGGATTCGGTGGTCAAGGTCACCGACCTTGTGGCGGGATACCTGCCGGGAGTCAATATCCTCAACGGCTGCAGCATCGAGGCCCGCAAAGGCGAACTGATCGGCATCATCGGCCCCAACGGCGCCGGCAAGTCCACCCTCCTGAAGGCGATGTTCGGCCTGGTGAAGGTCCATTCGGGCACGGTGGTGGTCCGCGGCCAGGACATCACCGGGCTGAAGGCGAACAAGCTGGTGTCCCGCGGGGTGGGCTTCGTCCCGCAAACCAACAATGTGTTCGCCACGCTGACCATCGAGGAAAACCTGCAGATGGGCATGTTCCAGCGGCCCAAGGATTTCGCCGAACGGTTCGACTTCGTGGCCGGCCTGTTCCCGGAACTGGGCAAGCGGCGCGCGCAGCGGGCCGGCTCGCTCTCCGGCGGCGAACGCCAGATGGTGGCCATGGGCCGTGCCCTGATGATGGACCCGGCCGTGCTGCTGCTTGATGAGCCCTCCGCGGGCCTCTCCCCCGTCAAGCAGGACGAGACCTTCCTGCGTGTCCATGAGATCAACCGCGCAGGGGTCTCGGTGATCATGGTGGAACAGAACGCCCGGCGCTGCCTGCAGATCTGCGACCGCGCCTACGTCCTGGACCAGGGCCGGGACGCCTACACCGGCACCGGCCGCGAGCTGATGAAGGACCCCAAAGTCATCCAGCTCTACCTCGGGACGCTGGCCGACACCGTCGAATAGCACCACCGCGCAAAGGAGCCCCCGTCCTCTTGGACGGGGGCTCCTTTGTGTATCAGGCGGGGCTGTTAGAGCTTGCCGAACTCTTCCTTGACTGCCTTGTACTTGTTGTCATCCTGGTACTCGTAGATGCCGATGTAGGCTTCCGTCGGGTCACCGGCGTCAGAGAACGTCACCGGGCCGGACTGGCCGTCATAGTCCGCATCCTTGCCCGCACGGATCAGCGTGACGCAGGAGGCGTAGGACGTGCACTTCTCGCCGCCTTGAGAGACTTCCTTGAGCTTGGCTGCAATATCCACGCCCTTGGTGCTCTTCGCCGACTCGGCTGCCAGCGCGATCAGGTTGACGGCATCGTAGGATTCACCGGCGTAGCTGTAGTCCTTCAGGGCGGGGTCGATGGCCAGCAACTTCTTCTTGAAGTTCTCCTGGGCGAAGGTGCCCGGGATGGTGCCCCGCGCGCCCTTCAGGGTGCCCGCCTGGAAGTCCTTGCTGTAGTCGGAGGTGTTGCCGTCCACCAGGAACATCTGGGTGGGCTTGACGCCCTTGCCCGTCATCAGCGGGACGATGCTCTTGGCCTGGTCAAAGGTGATCAGGGCGATGGCATCGGGCTTGGCGGCAATGACCTTGTCCACCTGGCTGCTGAACTGGGTATCGCCCTCATTGAAGAGCTCCTCCGCCACAACCTGGCCGCCGGCCGATTCAAAGGCCGACTTGATGTTCTTGGCCAGCCCGGTTCCGTACGCGTCATTGAGGACGATCATGCCCACGGTCTGCGCGCCGCAGGTGGCCATGTAGTTGCCGAGCACTTTGCCCTGGAGAACGTCGGAGGGCGCTGTACGCCAGTACAGGCCCTTGTCATCCCACGTGGTGAAGTCCGGGGAGGTGTTGGCCGGTGAGAACTGGATGACACCGGCGCCGGTGATCTGGTTGATGACCGTCTTGGATACACCGGAGGACGCTGCACCGATGATGGCACTGACCCCCTGGCCCAGCAACGCGGACGTGGACTGCGTGGCGATGTCGGTCTTGGTGTCACCGGAGTCGCGGTGGATTACTTCGACCGGCTTGCCCAGGACGCCGCCCGCCTTGTTGACTTCCTCGATGCCAAGGTTGACGCCGGCGATTTCGGGCGGGCCGAGGAAGGCCAGCGAGCCGGTGGTGGGAAGGAGCGAGCCAATCCGCAGCGGGGTTTCAGTAGTGGCGGTTGACGGCGGCACCGAGGGGGTGTCGGCAGCCTGGCTGGCGGCCGCGCCTCCGCCGCCCTCAGCTGCCGGACACGCGATTCCTGCCGCAGATCCGGTGGCGGAAGATTCGGTTGCCGTGGGTGTGGACGAACCGCCGCATGCCGTTGCCATGAAGGCAACGCCGATGCCAAGCGCTGTCAGCTTGGCAACACGGGTTCCCGCCTGGGGGAATAAAGTCATTTACGAGCTCCTCGATCTAAAGGTGCGAACGGCCTTTGACACGAAAAAACCAGGTGTTCCTGATTTAGTTTCAAGCTAATGCATATACACGGGGAAGATAAGTGACTGAGGTCACATCCTTATAACAGTAGTTGCATATGTGGAATTAAACGCCGGAAGCCGCCCGCTGCGTGCGGACGGCTTCCGTTTCTTGGGCCCTTGGCCTGCTTTTGTACCCCAGGTGGGACTCGAACCCACAACACGCGGATTTTAAGTCCGCTGCCTCTGCCAATTGGG
This sequence comes from Pseudarthrobacter sp. C1, assembly GCF_034720455.1. Lineage (NCBI taxonomy): Bacteria > Bacillati > Actinomycetota > Actinomycetes > Micrococcales > Micrococcaceae > Pseudarthrobacter > Pseudarthrobacter sp. C1. Next base: position 126,352 of record NZ_JAYESK010000001.1, read on the forward strand.
CTACTGGGGCGCCCGGTCAATGGTATCCCGTCAGACGCGCCTGAATGGTTCGGCGTACCGGAGGGTGCCGTGGACTCCACCCGGCCAGAGCGCGAGCGGCAGCAGCTGGAAGTGGTCTCCCCACGATTCCTCGGGCGGCAGGACCCCCAGCGACGTGGCCGGGACAAAACCAAACCGGGAGTAATACGCGGGGCTGCCAAGGAGGGCGATGCCGCTCTCCCCGGCAGCGTTCGCCCGGCTGATGGTCTCCTTCATGAGCGCCGAACCAATACCGTGCCGCTGGAGCCGCGGCGTGACCCCGAGGGGCCCCAGGCCCAGCAGCGGGTGGTCGCCCACCCAGCCCCGGGTGCTGATGACGTGGCCCACCACTTTGCCGTCCTGGACCGCCACCACACTGAACTCCGGCAGGTACTCCTCCGACTCGAAAAGCCCGCGCAGTACCCGCACCTCCACCGGCTCACCCTCCACGGGCAACCCCGTGACCGGCGAGACGGCGAAGGCATCAGCCGTGAGGGCCAGGATCGCTTCCCGGTCCTCCGGCGTTTCGTCGCGCAGCACCAGCTCCGACGGCGGCGCCGGCCGGCTCCGCGCGGAAAGCTCGGCAAGGACCTCCAGGGCCCGGGGCGCATCCGCCACCGGCACCAGCAGGTGGTCATGGTGGAAGCCGGCCAGCACGTTGCAGCTGATCCTTGCCTCGGTGAGCGCCTTGCTGACGGCGGCGGTGAGGCCTACAGCCTCCAGGGCGGAATGCACCTGCAGGGTGATCCACGCACCCACGAAGTCGTAGGGCAGGCCTTCCCTGTCCGCCACCGCCCGGGGCAGCACCACCGTCAGGCCTTCCGCCTCGCGGACTGCCGCCTCGATGCCCTCCACCAGCGCCTTCCCGTAGGGCCACAGCACGTAGACGTATTCGCCGTCGCGCTGTACCGGATGCATCCCGGCCAACAGTGCCTCGAGGTTTTTTTCGCCAGTCATGGTGCCAGTCTAGAAGCCGGGCAACGCCGTCGGCGGGAAGTGCGGCCGGCCCGGACACATCCTGCGGGGCCCACGCAAACGGCGGCTGCCCCCTGGAAGGGGACAGCCGCCGTCGGACGTTGCAGCGCAGGGCGCGGCGCAGGCGCTATTTGGCCTTGGCCGAAACGGTTTCCTTGGCTTCGGCAGCGGCAGGTGCCGTCGCCGTGGAACCGGATCCGGCGGGCACAGCGGCGGGCTCCGGAGCGGGTGCCGGAGCCGGCGCAGCCGCCGGCTTGGGTGCCGGGGCGGCTGCTGCCACGAAGGCGCCCCGGGGGTTGTCCAGGTCCATGAGCTGGGTGGTGTCGCGGCCGGCAAAGAAGGCGATGACCCAGTTCAGGATCACGCGGAACTTGCGCTCGAACGTGGGCATGGCGAGGCCGTGGTAGCCGCGGTGCGCAAGCCACGCGAGGCCGCCCTTGAGGCCGATGCTGCCAACCAGGTTGATGTTGGCGACGCCCTTCCACTCACCGAAGCCGGCTACAGCGCCCAGGTTCTTGTGCTTGTAGTCCTTGAGCGGCTTGTCCCAGCGGGAAGCCCACAGGTTCTTGGCGAGGCGCTTGGCCTGGCGGAGGGCGTGCTGGGCGTTGGGGACGCAGGTGCCGTCCGGGAGGCCCTTGCCGGTGAGGTCCGGAACAGCCGCGACGTCGCCGGCGGCCCAGGCGTTCTCGATGATGCCTTCGTCACCGGCGATGCGGAGGTCCGGCAGGACGCGGACGCGGCCGCGGGGCTCGAGCGGGAAATCGGTGGAGCGGACCATGGGGTTGGCCTGCACGCCGGCGGTCCACACGAGGGTGTCCGCTTCGAACTCCTGGGCCGGGGACTTGTCCGGAAGGTTGATGAGCTTGAGGGTGCCTTCGGCACTGTCCAGCGAGGTGTTCAGGAGCACCTCGATGCCGCGGCTGCGGAGGTGCTCCACAACCCACTCAGCCTGCTTGGCGGTGACCTCGGGCATGATCCGGCCCATGGCCTCAACCAGGACGAAGCGGACTTCCTCCTGCTTGATGCGCGGGTTGTTCCGGACGGCGGCCCGGGCGAGGTCCTCCATCTCGGTGATGCATTCGATGCCGGCAAAGCCGCCGCCGACCACCACGAAGGTGAGGGCCTTGGCGCGGGCAGCGGGATCGGTCATGGTGGAGGCCAGTTCGATGCGCTCCAGGACCTTGTTGCGGAGGGCAACCGCTTCCTCGATGGTCTTCAGGCCGATGCCCTTGTCCGCGAGTCCCTTGATGGGGAACGTACGCGTGATGGCGCCGGCCGCCAGGACGACGTCGAAGTACGGAACCTCGAAGGGAGCCCCGCCGTCGGCGGGAGCCACAACCGCGGTGCGGTTCTCGTGGTCGATCGAGGTAACGCGGCCCTGGATCAGTTCGGTCTGCTGGAGGTGCTTGCGGTGGGAGACCACAGCGTGGCGGGCCTCGATGTTTCCGCCGGCTACCTCAGGGAGGAAGGGCTGGTAGGTCATGTAGGGCAGTGGATCCACGAGGGTGACGATGCCACCGGCATTCGCGATCTTCTTCTGCAGTTTGAGTGCTACGTACAGGCCGACGTACCCGCCGCCGACGACGAGTACCCTGGGACGGTCCTGGAGCTCTGGGGTGGTTGCCATGGGTTTAAGAATACAACAGTTTGTGAAAATCTTCACTAACTGGGAGTTCGGCCCGTAATCTCGGGTTTTCCGCGGGATTCCACCCTTTGGACAGCCCCCGTTTCCGCTTCTTCACTGAGCAGGGCGGGGTTCCTGGCGGCCCGGCGCAGCTGGACCGCGGCGGCCGCGATGATCGCCACGAACAGCACGGCAAAGCCAATGACGACGGCGGCGCCGATGGCACTGTCACGCTTCGAGGGCGCCTCAGCTGCAGGCACCGTTGCTTCGGGCAGCGTGGGGACCGCGCTGGGAACGTCGGTGGTGGGCAGCGGCGCGGGAGAAGCCAGGTTTCCCCTGCGGTGGACCCGGATCCATTCGGCGATGGACCCGAGCGGGTTGCCGGTGACTTCCGGGACATCGTCCTTCAGCGCCGCCTCGGCGTTCAGCACGCCAAAGCCGTACAGCGGATCCTTCCCCGGCGCCCCGGCATCCTTGGCCGTGGACACAATCCTGTTGATCACCTGCTCTGCGCTCATGGCCGGCCACTTGGAGCGGATCAGTGCCGCCACGCCGGAAACAATGGGGGCACTGCCGGACGTTCCGGCCCATTCGGCGTAGCCACCGCCCGGAAGGCCGCCCAGCAGGTTCTCCGCCGGGGCGGCCACGCCGATACTGATGCCCTGGGAGGAGGCGTCAACGCTGGCCACGCCTTTGCGGTCCAGGCCGGCGACCGTGAGGACGCCGGGGATGGTGGCCGGAGCCCCCACCTGGATGTTGCCGCCCACCCGGTTTCCGGCAGCCGCAACGATGACCACGTCCTTCTGCTCGGCGTAAAGGAACGCCGCATCCCAGCTCTGGGGCCACTGCGGAGTAGTGCTGCCGAGCGAGATATTGATGACCTTTGCCCCGTTGTCCACCGCCCAGCGGACAGCTTCCGGGATCTGGTCCTGGTCGCTCTTGCCGGAGGGGTTGGTGGAACCCAGCCACGTGGAGACGGAGAGGAGCTGCGCCTCGGGTGCCACGCCTACGATTCCTTCCGGGGGCAGGCCGGCCGGGCCGGGCGCCGGGCTGGGGCTGGGGCTGGCACTGGCCGGCTGGTGTCCGCGTCCGGCAAGCATCGTGGCCACCAGGGTGCCGTGTTCCGGCTTCACGCCCACGCTTTTCTGTCCGTCCGGCTGGCCCGAGCCGGAGGCGTCGTAGCCGCCGATTACGGCGCCCTTCAGGTCAGGGTGCTGCGCGTCAATGCCGCTGTCGATGATGGCCACCTTGACCCCCGCACCCTTGGAAACTTCCCAGGCCTTGGTGATGCCGGACTCAGGAAGCCAGTACTGCTTGTCCCGCCATTCGTCCGCGTGCGCTGCGGGAGCGGCGAAAAGGCCGGTACCCAGGCAGCAGGCAGCCAGGAGCAGGGCAAGCAGCGCTGCGGCGGCACGGCGAAGCGGGGGCGTCGCCCGTGGAATGAAGTAGTGCATCCGCTCAGCCGATGCTCAGGGCGATGCCGTCGAGGATGTCGTGCTCACTGGCGGTAGCTGTGGCGACGCGGCCGCCGGTCAGCTCCCCCAGCTGTTCCAGGATGCGCCGCCACACCAGCCCTCCGGCACCGATCACGTCGACCCGCCCGGGGTGCATGTAGGGCAGCGCGGCCCGCTCCGACCTGGTCATCTCCAGAAGGCCGGTGGAGGCCGCCCGGACGGTTTCCAGGGGCAGTTCGGTGCCGTGGATTGCAGCCGGCGAGTACTCGGCCAGTCCGAGCGCGTGTGCGGTGATGGTGGTGATGGACCCGGCAACACCGACGACGGCGGTGGCGCGTTCCAGCGGCACGTCGCGGCGGGCGCGGGCGATGGCTGCGTCCACGTCCGCTTCGGCGTCCGCTATCTGTTGGGCAGTGGGGGGATCGTCCTGGAGGTGCCGCTCAGTTAGGCGGACGCAACCGATATCCACGGACTTTGCGGCCGTGACCCCGGCAGCCGTACCCAGGACGAACTCGGTGCTGCCGCCGCCCAGGTCCACCACCAGCACCTCGTGCCCGTCCAGGATGGGCAGCACGCTGCTGGCTCCGGCAAAGGACAAGGCGGCTTCCTCGTCGCCGGAGATCACTTCGGGCTCCACGCCAAGCAGGTCGCGGATCCCGTCCACGAAGACCTGCCGGTTGCGTGCGTCGCGGCTGGCCGAGGTTGCAACAAAACGGACCCTGGCGGCGCCATGGTCGCGGATGAGCGCAGCATAGTCAGCGGTTGCCGCAAACGTGCGCTCCAGCGCCTCCGGTGCCAGCTCGCCCGTTGCGTCCACCCCCTGGCCCAGCCGCACCACGCGCATTTCCCGCACCACGTCCTTGAGCGAGGTAGTGCCGTTGGTCCGTTCAACGTCGGCAATCAGGAGGCGGATGGAGTTGGTGCCGCAGTCAATGGCCGCAACGCGTGTCACTCCGCGGCTCCAGCCGTGTCGGCGGATTTCCGCACCGGGGCCGGCCGGCCCACGATGTCCGGCAGGCCCTGGGGCCCGTGGCGGCTCAGGTCCCTGGACGGTGCCTCGCCCGTGGTGTCCCAGGCGCCGTCGCAGTAGCACCTGTCCGCGGTCCACCATTCGGTGATGCCGGCCAGCGCCTGGTCCCCGAGCGGGTTGACCCCGGGCCCGGCGGCCAGGGAGTGCCCCACCAGGACGTGCAGGCATTTGACGCGCGTGGGCATGCCTCCGGCGGAGATTCCGTCAATCTCGGGGACAGCCCCGATGCCGGACCGCTCCCCGATGGCGTCGCGGGCCGCGAGGTAGTCTTCGTGTGCTGCGCGGTAGGCCGCGGACAGTTCTTCATCACCGGCCAGCTGTTCATTCATCTCGTTCATGACGCCTGCGGCTTCGAGCCGCGACACCGCTGAGGTGATGACCGGGTGTGTCAGGTAAAAGGTGGTGGGAAACGGAGTCCCGTTGCTGAGCCGGGGAGCCGTGGCGGCCACGAGCGGATTGCCGCAGACGCAGCGGGCAGGAATTTCCACCACATCACGGACCGGCCGTCCCAGCTGGCGGCTCAGGACTTCAAGATCGTGCGCTGATGGTTGGCGGGATTCGTCCCGGGCGGCTGCCGTGTTGTGTTCCACTGTGGCGGGCCGTCCTTCCTGTTGCGGTTCAGTCTGTAGCCGCGCGCGTGATGGACTCCCACAGGGAATCCACCCACGGCAGATCGGCGGGGTCTTGTGTTGCTGCACCGGCCTGGCTGCTGGTTTCTCCGGCCGGCAGATCGCTGCCGAAGACCCAGTAGCCGGTTTCTCCCGGCATAACCATGTTAATGCGGTCGCGGGCCTGCTGCTTCACGTAGTTGGGGTCCTGCCAGCGGGACACCTGCTGCCGCAGGGTGTCGCCTTCCGCCTGGCGGGCAGCGATATCGGCATTCAGCGCGTCAATCTCGGCCTTCTTGTCGAAGAAGATCTTCACTGTGGGCGCAAGCATGATGGTGATGGCAATCATCACCACGGCCAGCGCCAGCATCCGCCCGGAGAACGCCTTGGCCGGTACCGGCTGCTGGTCTTCGTCGTCTGCGGGAGCCGCCGGGCCTGCCTTGCCGTCGGTGGCGCTGCTGCCCTTGCGGCGGGCCTGTTCAGGCCCCTTGCGGGAGGCCTGGTCCCGGCGCCCGGCTGCGGTGCCGGCCGGTTGTGCGCCGGCCGCGTCTCCTGCCGTCGTGTCCTTGCCCGGGCCGAAGTCCGCGAGGATGACGTCCGCGCCCTCGGGGGCTTCCTTTGCGGCGCGGGATGGGGCGACCTTGGGAACTTTGGGACGGCGGGTAGCCATGACACTCCTGAAACGCGCAGCCTGCCTGGGCCGCCACTATCTGGGCTGAAACAAATGCTGCCGAAACAACAACGGTGGCTATGGTCTTTCAACCATAGCCACCGTTGTTTGCTTTACGCGGCTACTAGCCCTTGAAACGCGGGAACGCGCTGCGGCCTGCGTAGCGGGCGGCGTCGTCGAGTTCCTCTTCGATGCGCAGCAGCTGGTTGTACTTGGCCACGCGCTCGGAGCGGGCGGGGGCGCCGGTCTTGATCTGGCCGGCGTTGGTGGCCACCGAGATGTCGGCGATGGTGGTGTCCTCGGTTTCGCCGGAGCGGTGCGAGGTGATGGTGGTGTAGCCGGCACGCTGGGCCAGGCTGACGGCGTCGAGCGTCTCGGTCAGGGAACCGATCTGGTTGACCTTCACCAGGAGAGAGTTGGCGGTCTTGGTGTCGATGCCGCGCTGCAGGATGGAGGGGTTGGTGACGAAGAGGTCGTCGCCCACCAGCTGCACCTTGTCGCCGATGGAGTCGGTGAGGGTCTTCCAGCCGTCCCAGTCGTTCTCGTCCAGCGGGTCCTCGATGGAGACCAGCGGGTAGTCCGCCACGAGTTCGGCGTAGTAGGCGCTCATCTCGGCGGAGGTCAGGGACTTGCCTTCGAACTGGTAGGCGCCGTCGGTGAAGAACTCCGAGGAGGCCACGTCCAGGGCCAGCGCGATGTCCTTGCCCGGGGTGTAGCCGGCGTTCTTGATGGCTTCCTGGATCAGGTCCAGTGCTGCACGGTTGGACGGCAGGTTCGGCGCGAAGCCGCCTTCGTCGCCCAGGCCGGTAGCGAGGCCCTTTTCCTTCAGGACGGACTTGAGCGCGTGGTAGACCTCAACGCCCCAGCGGAGGCCCTCGGAGAAGGTTTCGGCACCCAGCGGCACAACCATGAATTCCTGGATATCGACGTCGGAATCCGCGTGGGAGCCGCCGTTGAGGATGTTCATGAGCGGCACGGGCAGGACGTGCGCGTTCGGTCCGCCGAGGTACTTGTAGAGGGGCAGGTCCGCGGAGGCGGCGGCTGCGTTGGCAACGGCCAGGGAAACGCCCAGGATGGCGTTGGCGCCCAGCTTGCCCTTGTTCGGGGTACCGTCCAGGTCCAGCATGGCCTGGTCGATGCTGCGCTGGTCGGTGGCGTCGAAGCCGGTCAGGGCCGGAGCGATCTGGTCGATGATCGCGTCCACGGCCTTCTGGACGCCCTTGCCGAGGTAACGGCCCTTGTCGCCGTCGCGCAGTTCAACAGCCTCGTGCTCACCGGTGGAAGCACCGGAGGGAACTGCGGCGCGGCCGATCTGGCCGTCGGAGAGCAGTACCTCAACTTCTACGGTCGGGTTGCCACGGGAATCGAGGATCTCGCGGGCGTGGATGGCATCGATAAGCGCCATGAATTTTGCTCCTTATGGGCGATTAACGGGGGGATCTTGCAGAAAGACTCGACGTACTCGTCACAGACCAGCGTAGTCGAGAGTGGTCCGGGTTACGGAAAACTATCCACCCCCGGACGTCATGATGGTGCGGCTAACTTTGTTGGTGCTGCTGCGGGACGTGCTGCTGGTAGTTCCGCACGGCCCCGCGGAGGGCGCGCTCAGCGTCGAATCCGTTGGCGTGTGCGGCGCGTACGACGGCGAGCAGCAGCTCGCCGAGTTCTTCTTCCGTTTCCGGGATGGGAGCCTGTGCAGGCAGTTCGACGCCTGCCCTTGCCGCGCGGTCGATGGACTTCTGCGCACTCGCGAGCGCCGGCAGGGCCAGCGGGATCCCTTCGAACGGATCCTGCCGCTCCGGCCGCTCCGCCCGCTTCACCGCATCCCACTTCTGCACGATCTCCTCGACCGTTGCGGGAAAGCTGTCCTGCAGTGAGCCGTCCGGGCGGAACACGTGCGGGTTGCGGCGGACCATCTTGGCACCCAGGCCGCGCGCGACGTCGTCGAACGTGAAGGCGCCGCGTTCCTCAGCGAGGCGGGCGTGCAGGACCACCTGAAGCAGGACGTCGCCCAGCTCGCCCTGGAGCTCGACGTCGAAATCCTTCTCCGCCGGCACGCCGGCCTCGATGGTCTCGGCCACCTCGAACGCCTCTTCCAGCAGGTATTCCACCAGGGAGGCGTGCGTCAGGGCGCCCATCCACGGGCAGTGTTCCCGCAGTTGCGCTATGACCGCCACCAGTCCTTCGGCGGGAGTTTCAGCCAAGGTTCGCGTAGGTGTCGTTGATGTACTCCACCAGGGCTTCCTTCTCCTCGAGCGGCAGGAAGGCAGCCTCGGCCGCGTTGAGCGTCAGCTCCAGCAGGTCATCGAGGTCGTAGTCGAAGGTTTCCACCAGCAGTTCGAACTCGTCGGTCAGGGTGACACCGCTCATCAGCCGGTTGTCGGTGTTGATGGTGACGTTGAAGCCGAGCTGGTAGAGCATGTCCAGGGGATGGCTTTCGATGCCCTCGCCGAACCCGGCAATCGCACCGGTCTGGAGGTTGGAAGAGGGGCAGATTTCCAGGGCGATGCCGCGGTCGCGGATCCAGCTGGAAAGGTCGCCCAGGGTGACCAGGCCAATCGTGTCCTCTGCATCGTCGTCGAACTCCACCATGATGTCCTCGGCAATCCGGACGCCGTGTCCCAGCCGCAGGGCGCGGCCGTCCACCAGGGCGGACTGGATGCTGTCCAGCCCGGCGGCCTCGCCGGCGTGCACGGTGGCCGGGAAGTTCTGCTGGGCCAGGTAGGTGAAGGCGTCCCGGAAACGGGAAGGCAGGAAGCCGTCCTCGGCTCCGGCGATGTCGAAGCCGACGGCGCCCTTGTTGCGGTGGCGGACGGCGAGTTCAGCGATCTCCTGCCCGCGGTCCGCGTGGCGCATGGCGGTGATGAGCTGGCCCACCTGGATCTCGCGTCCGCTCTCCCCTACGGCTTCGACGCCGGCTTCGAGTCCCTCCTGCACGGCCTCCACCGCCTGGTCCAGCGTGAGGCCCTTCTGGAGGTGCTGCTCGGGCGCCCACCGGACTTCGCCGTACACCACGCCGTCGTCAGCGAGGTCCTCAACGAACTCCTTGGCCACCCGGAACAGGCCTTCGTGGGTCTGCATGACGGCAACGGTGTGGTCAAAAGTTTCCAAGTAGCGGACCAGCGAGCCGGAGTTGGCAGACTCCCGGAACCATTCGCCCAGCGCCACGGGATCGGTGGAAGGCAGCGTGTGGCCAACGGCCTCGGCCAGTTCGATGATGGTGGCCGGACGCAGTCCTCCGTCCAGGTGGTCGTGGAGGGAGACCTTCGGCAGGTTCTTCAGGTCGAAATCGATGGCAGGGGCAGCGTCAACAATGGGCTCAGTCACCTTCCCACCTTAGGGTGGGCGGGAGTTCAAAGCCAGCCGCTAATTAGCGGCTGGCTTGCCGTCCCGGGCCGCCGGAGCGAGGATGGCCGAGCTGCCGTTACCGGGGCCCCGGGCGCCGGAGGGACCGCCGTCAAGCCACTCATCAACCTCTTCGGCGTCGTTGCGGGCAAGGTGCTTGTGCCACCAGCGCAGGACGTGGTCGATGAGGATGCCGAGCACGATGGCGAAGACCACGGCTATGCCCGCGCTGAGCAGCGGATTGTGGTGGAGCCAGGGGAACGAACTGGCCAGCAGGCCGATGCCAATCGAATAGCCCACCCACGTGATGCAGGCGAAGGCATCCAGCAGGAAGAAGCGCCGGTGGGCGAAGCCCGTGCTGCCGGCCACGTAGTTGACGGCCACCCGGCCCCACGGAATGTAGCGGGCAGTAAAGATCAGCACGGCGCCGCGCTTTTCGAGCTCGTAGCGGGCCCAGCCGAAGGCTTTCTGGACCTTGGGGCGGCGCATCCACTTCCACCGGTCCAGGCCAATCCGCCGTCCGAGCATAAACGCCATATTGTCCCCGGCAATGGCCCCAACCAGGGCTGTCAGGCCGAGGATCCAAAGATTGGGCTCCCCGCTGTGCCGGGAAAAGGCCGCCAGTGCCACGATCAGGGTCTCGCTGGGGACCACCATCGCGAAGCCGTCAACGAAGAAGAACACGAGCAGTATCGGGTAAATCCACCACTGACCAGCTGCATGGAGCACGGCCTCATTAATAAACTCCACGCGGGTCTTGCTCCTATGCAAAATGGCATAGCCGTAAGTGGCGCAGCCAAAGCGGAAATCGTTCCTAAGTGTCCCATGGCCAAGGCGCGATTCGCTACGCCCTGGCCTTCCTGGAACAACGCTTCAACTACGCTTCCGGTTCCTTCATCCGTTCCACCATCGGAGGTCGGCGACGGAGGCGGTTGATGCCCAGGTCCACAAGGATCCCCAGCGCCACGGCGCAGATGATGGCGATGGCGGCGCCCAAAAGGTGGTTGTCCTCGAACCACTGCCCGAAAAACAGCCCGATCCCCACGGAGTAGCCGGCCCAGAGGGTCGCGGACAGAACGGTGAGGCCGATGAAACGCACGTGGGGATAATGCGTGAAGCCCGCTGTCAGGTTCACTGCCACCCTCCCGATCGGAACGAACCTCGCCACGAGGATGAGCGAGGCCGGACGCTTCCGCAGTTCCCTGCCCGCCCACCGGAAGGCGCTCTGCATCCGGGGGTTACGCATCCACCCCCATCTCCTGGTGCCCACCTTGCGGCCGATCAGATAGGCAATGTTGTCCCCCGAGAATGCCCCCAGTGCAGCCACCAGCATCAGGACCCAGGGGTTGGGGACGTCCGCGGTGGCGGCAACGGCGGCGAGGCCCACCACCACCGACTCGCTGGGGATGGGCGGAAAGAAGCCGTCAATGACGCAGCAGGCCAGCACCAGGACCAGCACCCAGGGCTGCCCGGCTGCGGCGAGGATGAAGTCATTGATGGCCTGCATGGATCCCTATGCTATTCGGTCGATGATCAGCCGCTGCGCCGGCCGAGATCCCTCGGGCGCAATGACCACTGCGTGCTCCAGCGCCTCCTTCGCCCGCGCGAACCGTTCCGGGGTGTCCGTGAGCAGCGTCATCAGGGGCTCGCCGGCCCGGACCACGGCGCCGGGCTTGGCGTGCATCCGGACCCCGGCACCGGCCTGCACGGCGTCCTCCTTGCGGGCACGGCCGGCGCCCAGGCGCCAGGCTGCAACACCGACGGCCAGGGCATCAAGTTCCACGAGCACGCCGTCCGCCGGGGCGTAGACCACCTCGGACTCCCGGGCCGCCGGAAGCTTGGCCCGCGGATCGCCGCCCTGGGCTTCGATCATGCGGTTCCAGACATCCATGGCGCGGCCGTCCTTGAGGGCGGCGGCCGGATCTGCGTCGTTCACTCCCGCCGAGGCCAGCATTTCCTCGGCGAGCCTGACGGTCAGCTCCACCACGTCCTCCGGGCCGCCGCCGGCAAGCACCTCCAAGGATTCTTCGACCTCGATGGCGTTGCCCGCGGTCAGTCCCAGCGGGGTATCCATGTTGGTGAGCAGTGCCACGGTGTTCACTCCTGCGTCCTTGCCCAGCGCCACCATGGTCTCGGCAAGCTCCCGGGCCCTGGCCTCATCCTTCATGAAGGCGCCGCTGCCCACCTTCACGTCCAAGACCAGGGAGCCGGTCCCTTCCGCGATTTTCTTGCTCATGATGGAGGAGGCAATCAAGGGAATGGCTTCAACCGTGCCCGTGACGTCCCGCAGTGCGTACAGCTTCCGGTCCGCCGGGGCCAGGCCGGCGCCAGCGGCGCAGATCACCGCGCCCACGTCCTGGAGCTGGGCCAGGATTTCCTCATTGCTGAGGGAGGCACGCCAGCCAGGGATGGATTCAAGCTTGTCCAGGGTGCCGCCGGTGTGGCCAAGGCCCCGGCCGGAGAGCTGCGGTACGGCGACCCCGAAAACCGCAACCAACGGCGCGAGCGGCAGGGTGATCTTGTCCCCCACGCCCCCCGTGGAATGCTTGTCAGACGTGTACTTCAGGCCGCCGTCAGGCCGGCGAAGGCTGGAGAAGTCCATGCGTTCGCCGGACGCGATCATCGCAGCGGTCCACCGGGCGATCTCGGTGCGGTCCATGCCGTTGAGCAGGATGGCCATGTTCAGGGCTGCCATCTGTTCGTCCGCGATGGCGCCGCGGGTGTAAGCATCGATGGTCCAGTCGATCTGTTCCGGGCTGAGGGTGCCCTTGTCCCGCTTTACGCGGATGATGTCGACGGCGTCGAAGGGTTCGGCAATGTTGTCCACTGCGCGGGTCTCTGTCACCTTGTCAGTCATTATGTTTCCTTCAGGTGTTCGGGACCGAAGGCGTCAGGCAACACCTGGTCCATGGACTTGATGCCCTGGGTCGTCATGAGCTCCATGTCCGGGGCGCGGAACTCGTACAGCAGCTGGCGGCAGCGTCCACAGGGCATGAGGATGTTGCCGCTGCCGTCCACGCAGTAGAAGGCGCGGAGCAGCCCGCCGCCGGTCATGTGCAGGTTGCCCACCAGCGCGCACTCGGCGCAGAGGGTAAGGCCGTAGCTGGCGTTCTCTACATTGCAGCCGCTGACAATACGGCCGTCGTGGGTCAGTGCCGCCGCTCCCACCGGGAACTTCGAGTAGGGAACGTAGGCGTGGCGCATGGCGGCGACGGCGGATGCCTCCAGCGCGGCCCAGTCAACCGGCCGCGCGGCGCCCGCAGTGCTGTCCACGACGTCAGCCCTTGACATAGGGGATGCCGCTGGCCGCCGGTCCCCGGGATTTGCCCACCAGCCCGGCCACTGCGAGGACCGTCACCAGGTACGGGAGCATGGCCATGAACTGGCTTGGAACGGGCGTGCCGATGATCGTGACGATGCTCTGGAGGTTGTCCGCGAAACCGAACAGGAGCGCTGCGAAGAAGGCTCCGATCGGGTTCCACCGGCCAAAGATCAGGGCTGCCAGGGCGATGAAGCCGCGGCCGCCGGAGATCTCCTTGGTGAAGCTGTCGATGGCCACCAGGGTGAAGAAGGAGCCGCCGATGCCGGCCACGGCGCCGCCAAGGGTGACGTTCCAGAACCGGGTGGCATTCACGTTGATGCCCAGGGTGTCCGCGGCCTGCGGGTGTTCGCCCACGGCGCGCACCCGGAGGCCCCAACGTGTCTTGAACAGGCCCACCCAGACCACCAGGACGGCGATGTACATGAGGTAGCCAACCAGGGACTGCCGGAAGAGGATGGGGCCGATCACGGGGATGCTGGACAGGACGGGGATTTCGATGATGTCCAGCCCCGGGGGCGAGTTGAACTGCGCCTTGTTGGCCTGCATCACCGTGCTGAACAGAAACCCGGTCACACCCGAAACCAGCACATTCAGGACCACGCCGACGATGATCTGGTTCACCAGGTACTTGATGCTGAAGAGTGCCAGCACCATGGACACCACTGCACCGGCCACGGCAGCAGCCAGCAGCCCGATGAAGGGGTTCTGCGTCATGCTGGCCACAATGGCGGCGGTGAACGCACCGCCCAGCAGTTGGCCCTCAATGGCGATGTTTACCACGCCCACCCGTTCGCAGAGGACGCCGGACAGTGATCCGAACACCAGCGGAACGGCGAGGGTCACCGAGCCGGCGATGAGGCCGGCCAGCGAAATGTTCGGGGTGCGGGCGCCGCCCACCACCCAGATGAGGAAGGCGGCCGTAAACAGGACGATGAAGGTCACCGTCAGCCAGCCCGGGGCCGGCATGTCCTTGGTCTTGAGGTACACCGCATAGGCGGCGAGCCCCAGCAGGAGGACGGACAGCACGATGCCGCCGGCAGCCGCGTTGACCGCCAGGGCCGGCAGCTGGAAGAAGTCTTCCCCTGTGGAGATGCCGAAGCTGGCCGTCTGGTTGGGGGCCATCAGGCCGAAGAACACCAGGGCGATCAGGCCGAAGGCCGTGAGCATCGCCGGCGTCCGCCAGCTGACGGGTTTGCCGGAGAGGGCGGAACCTGCCTTCGCTGAGGCGTCCTCCGGCTGCGGTTTTCCGGAGCGGGGCGAGGAAACTGTTGTGCTCATGCTGCACCTCCGGTGGTTGCTGCCTTACGGGACTTGCCGGCTTTGGCCGGCTTCCTGCGCCGCGGGTTGAGGCCGAATACGGCCCTGACGAGGGGCGGTGCTGCAATGAAAAGCACGATCAGGGACTGGACCACCAGGACGATGTCGATGGGCGTGCCGGTCTGGATCTGCATCTGGACCGCCCCGGCCCGGAAGGCGCCGAACAGCAGGCCGGCTGCGAAGGTGCCCCACGGCGTCGAACGCCCCAGCAGGGCCACTGTGATGGCGTCGAAGCCATAGGTGGCGGCAACGCCGTCGGTAAGGACCTTCTCCGTGCCCGCCACCTGGGCGACGCCGGACATGCCCGCCAGCCCGCCGGCGAGTGCCATCACCAGGATGGTGGAGCGGGACACGTTGATGCCCGCTGTCTGCGCCGCCTTGGGGTTTGCGCCTACTGCGCGGAATTCGAAGCCCACGGTGGAGCGGTTGAGGAGCCACCAGACCAGGACGGTGGTGGCTATGGCCAGGAGGAAGCCGAGGTGGAGCCGGTACTGGGTGCCGAAGATCTGCGGGTAGACAGCGGTAGGGTCCAGGATGGGCGAGATGGGGTTCGACTCCCCCGGCCGCTGGAACGCCGGAGTGTTCAGCAGGTACCGCAGGAAGTACAGCGCGATGTAGTTGAACATGATGGTCAGGATGACTTCGTGGGCCCCCGTGCGGGCCTTGAGGAGGCCGACGAGCCCGCCCCAGAAGGCGCCGCCGATGATGCCTGCCGCCAGGACCAGGAGCAGGTGCAGGCCCACGGGAAGGTCGAGCGCGAAACCCACCCAGGCGGCCAGGATGCCGGCCACGATGATCTGGCCCTGGGCGCCGATGTTGAACAGCCCCGCGCGGAAGGCCAGCGCTACGCCCAGGCCGGCCGTGATGAGCGGGGTGGCGATGGTGAGGGTCTCCATGAACGGCGCGAACTGGGCCGCAACGCTGTTGCCGCGGGGGTTGAAGACCGAACCCTGGAACAGGGCGATGTAGGAACGCGTGGCCGCGTTCCAGACGGCGGACAGGAAGTCAGTGGGCCGTGCGAAGAAGTACGTGGAGGTGGTGGCCACCTGCTTGTCGGTGCTGGCGATCAGCAGCCCGCCGATGATGAGGGCCAGCAGGACCGCCAGGACGGAGACCATGCCGCTGCCGGTGAAGATTTTGCGCAGCAGGGTGTCGGGACCGCCGGGGATCTTTCCGCTTTGGGCGGTGGCCGGAACGGCGGATGGTTCCATGACCCCGCCGGCAGTATCAACGGCCACGACGGCGGCCGTCCGCTCGTCCGGGACAGCGGACTCCTGCGCCTCGGGGCCAGGCTCGCCGGCCGCGTGCTTGGGGGGATGCGTGTCAGACATGGTCGCCTCCTTCGGCGTCGGATACGGAAGCCGTGGTGGCGGCGGGATCCTGTTCACTGCCTGTCGGGGCCGTGTGTTCCTCCGGCGGGATGCCCGCCATCATGAGGCCCAGGACGTCGCGGCTGGTTCCGGCCGGAACCACGCCCACCAGTTTGCCCTTGTAGAGCACGGCGATCCTGTCGGCCAGTTCCATCACTTCGTCAAGTTCGGTGGAGACGATCATGACGGGCGTGCCCTGGTCGCGTTCAGCCACGATCCGCTTGTGCAGGAATTCGATGGACCCCACGTCCACGCCGCGGGTGGGCTGGGAGGCGATGAACAGGCGCAGCGGACGGGACAGCTCGCGGGCCATCACTACCTTCTGCTGGTTGCCGCCGGAAAGCGTTCCGGCGGCAAGGGCTCCTGAAGGGGTCCGGACGTCAAACTCTTCGATCCGGGAGGTTGCGTTTTCCAGCACCTTGGCAGGGCTCATGCTGATGCCCTTTGCGAAGGGGGCCTGATCGTACCGGTCCAGGATCAGGTTCTCGGCAATCGAAAAAGTGCCGATAAGGCCGTCAACGGAGCGGTCCTCGGGCACGAAGCCCACTCCTGCGTTCAGGACCTCTTTGACGCTGCGGCCCACGAGCTCCTGCCCGTCCAGCAGGATGGAGCCGTGGACCCGCTCCTGCAGGCCGAGGATCGCCTCCGTCAGCTCGGTTTGGCCGTTCCCCTGGACGCCGGCAATTGCAAGGATCTCTCCCCTGGCTATCTCAAAACTCAGGCCGTCCACGACGTGCTGGCCGTTGGGAGCGATGACGGTAAGGTCCCGGACCTCGAACGTCTTTTCCTTCGGCCGGGCCGGTGCTTTATCCAGTTTGAGGTTGACGGCACGGCCCACCATCATGGAGGCCAGTTCGGTAGTGGACGCAGCGGGGTCAGCCGTCCCCACCACCTTGCCGCGGCGGATCACCGTAATGGTGTCCGAGACTGCTTTCACTTCCCGCAGCTTGTGGGATATGAAGACGATGGACGTTCCGCCGGACTTGAGCTGGCGCATGATGTCCAGCAGTTCGTCCGTTTCCTGCGGTGTCAGGACGGCGGTGGGTTCGTCCAGGATGAGGACCCTGGCATTGCGGACCAGCGCCTTGATGATTTCCACCCGCTGCTGGACGCCCACCGGCAGGTCCTCCACCAGCGCGTCCGGGTCCACGTCGAAGCCGTACTGGTCCGAGATCTCCTTGATCCGGCGGCGCGTTTCGTCGAGGTTGAGGAAGCCCGCGGCCTTGGTGGGCTCGGCGCCCAACGCCACGTTCTCGGCGACCGTGAAGACGGGAACCAGCATGAAGTGCTGGTGCACCATCCCGATGCCCGCCGCCATGGCGTCTCCCGGTCCGCGGAAGGAAACTGGCGTGCCGTCAACCAGGATCTCGCCCTCAGACGGTTCGTAGAGCCCGTACAGCACATTCATGAGGGTGGATTTTCCGGCCCCGTTCTCACCCAGCAGGCAGTGGATCTGTCCGGATTCCACCACCACGTTGATGTGGTCGTTCGCCACCAGGGTGCCAAAGCGTTTTGTGATCCCTCGGAGTTCAAGTTTCAAAACTCTGACCAATCTCGAAGCGTCCAGTGATCGACCGGACGGGATATGTGGCTGCAGCACCAAGCCTAGTGGGTGCAGTCATGGGAAAGGCAGGCTGCGGCCAGGTGGGGGCAGCCAGCAAAAAAGCGCCACCGCCCGGCCAGTCGGTTACCGGCCGGGGGTGGCGCTCAGGCGGGGTCAGGCCTTGGGGCTTGCCGCGGACTCGACCTTCAGTTTCCCGTCGATGATGTCCTTCTTGATCTGGTCCAGCTCGGACTTCAGTTCGGCCGGGACCTGGGAGTCGAGGTCGTGGAACGGGGCCAGCTGGACGCCCTCGTTGGCCAGGGTGCCAACGTACGGCGTGTTGCTGAACTTGCCTTCCTTGTCCTCCTTGACGACTGCCTCCACGGCGTCGCCCATCTGCTTCATGACCGAGGACAGCATGATGTCCTTGTAGTCAGGTGCCGTGAGGAACCCGTCGGAGTCCACCCAGATCAGCTTGACGTCCTTGCCTGCCGCCTTGGCTTCCTTGAGCGCAGAGCCTGCACCCTTGCCTACCGGACCGGCCACGGGCATCACGATGTCCGCGCCCTGGTCCAGGAAGTTCTGGGTGAGCTGCTTGCCGACGTCCTGCTTCTCGAAGTCACCGGTGAAGCTGCCGTCCTGGGCTTCCTTGTTCCAGCCAAGGAGCTTGACGTCCTTGCCCTTCTTTTCGTTGTAGTACTTCACGCCGTCCGCATAGCCGTCCATGAAGATGGTGACGGTGGGAAGCTTGATGCCGCCGAAGGTGGCAACCGTTCCGGTCTTGGTGGTCCCTGCAGCGAGGTAGCCGGCAAGGAAGGCTGCCTGGGCGGTGTCGTAGATGATCGGCTTGACGTTGCTGATGGGCGTCGCGTAGCCGAAGTCGATGATGGCGAAGTGGCTGTCCGGGTTGGCCGTTGCCTGCGCCTTGGTGGCGTCGCCGAGCAGGAAGCCCACGGTGACGGTGAGGTCGCAGCCGGCCGTAACCATCGCCCTGAGGTTGGGTTCGAAGTCGTTGTTGGTCTTTGACTCCACCTGGTTGACCTTGATGCCCAGGTCCTTCTCGGCCTTCTTGAGACCCTCGTAGGAGGACTGGTTGAAGGACTGGTCATCGAACCCGCCGGAGTCGGAAACGATGCAGCCGGTGTAGTCGCTGGCTCCTGCAGTTGAGGTGCTTCCGGCTTCCGGGGCTGCGCCACAGGCGGTCAACACGAGCGCCGAAGCACCTAGGGTAGCCACGCCGGCCATTGAACCGCGCTTGAAACTTGCACGCAGTGATTCCTTCAATTTTCCTCCAGGATGAAGAGAGTGGCGCTACGGCTCGAATTCAATGAGTGTCCGTTTCTACACTGAAATTCTGTTGTCACTGAGGGCACGCAGCACTGCGCCGGAGCGCACTGATGGCACTCACTTTAGTGGCCTGCGCCACGTCCCGTAGCACAGCCGCAGGGTATCCCGAAGATTGTTTACAAGTTGTTACCAACCAGTAGGGGCACCGCCTGTTAGCGGCACCCCTATCGGTTGGCCATGGCGGCCGCAGGTCGCGGCGCCTGGCTAAAGGCGCACCAGCATCTTTCCGGTGTTGGCCCCGTCCAGGAGGTCCATGAACGCCTGCGGGGCGTTTTCCAGCCCGTCCACGATCGTCTCGTCATAGCGGACCGTGCCGTCAGCCAGCCAGCCCGCCATCTTTTCGGCGAACTCCGCGGCGTGTTGCCGCTGGCCGCCCACCAGGAACCCCTTAAGCGTGAGCTGCTTGCCGATGGCCAGCATCAGGTTGCGGGGCGCAGGCGTCGGTTCGGTGGAGTTGTATTGGGCTATGGCCCCGCACATCGCCACCCGCCCGCCAACGTTGAGGACGGCCAGTGCGGCCTCGAGGTGTTCTCCGCCCACATTGTCGAAGTAGACATCAATGCCGCCGAGGCCGGCGGCCTGTTCCAGCTGGCCGCGCACAGGCCCGTCGTGGTAGTCGAAGGCGGCGTCGAAGCCCAGCTCCAGGAGCCGTGCCACCTTGGCCGGGGAACCTGCCGAGCCGATGACGCGGGAAGCGCCCATCGCCTTCGCGATCTGGCCTACGAGCGAACCGACTGCCCCTGCGGCGCCGGAGACGAAGACGGCATCTCCCGGAGCGAACCGGGCAACCTTGAGCAGCCCGGCATAGGCGGTAAGGCCGGTCATGCCCAGGGCGCCGAGGAACGCGGACGCCGGGGCAAGTGTGGTGCGGGCAGGCGTGGCGGCCGCGGCGTCCACCACCGCATAGTCCCGCCAGCCGAGTGAATGCACGACGACGTCCCCCTCCTTTCGCTCATCGGAACGGGACGCGATCACCTCACCCACCGCGCCGCCGTCGAGCGCCTTGCCCAGGGCGAACGGCGCTGAATAGGACTTCACGTCATTCATGCGGCCGCGCATGTAGGGGTCCACGGAGATGAACAGGTTGCGCACCAGGACCTGTCCGTCACCAAGTTCAGGCAGCGGGGACTCGGCCAGCCGGAAGTTATCCGGGGTTGGCCGCCCTACCGGGCGGGAGGCGAGTTGGATTTCGCGGGTGCTGGCGGGCAAGGTTCCGGCGCTCATGCGGCGAACTCCAGAATCCTGATGTCCACACTGATGTTGCCGCGGGTGGCGTTGGAGTAGGGGCAGATCTCGTGAGCCTTGGCCACCAGCGCCTCGGCGGCTGCCAGGTCCAGGGCAGGGAGCGCCACCTCCAGTTCAGCGGCGAGTCCGAACCCGGCGCCGTCCAGCTGGCCCAGGTGCACCTTGGCCGCGACGGCGGAATCCGTCAGGTCGGCCTGCTCCTTGCGGCCCACCAATCGGAGTGCTGAGTGGAAGCACGCGGCGTAGCCCGCCGCGAAGAGCTGCTCGGGATTGGTGCCCTGGCCCGTTCCGCCCAGCTCCACGGGGCTGGACAGGGTAACGTCCAGCCTCCCGTCGTTCGTCCGCGCATTGCCGTCGCGGCCTTCGCCCGAAGCGAGTGCCTCGGCAGTGTATAGAGGTTTCACGGGTGGTATCCGTCCTGTAGGGGTTGAATAAGTTCTTTTGACTGAACTGTCAGTTCGCCTTGTGGAGGGCGTCCGTCAGCCGGTCCAGCGTGTTGCGCAGCTGATCCAGTTCCTCGGCAGTAAGTCCCGCGGCCTGGGCGAGGCGCTGCGGGATGGCGCCCGCTTTGCCGCTAAGCTTCCGCCCGGCGGAGGTGAGATGGATGGCGACACGGCGCTCATCCTCGCCAGACCGGCGCCGCTCACACAGGCCAAGGGCTTCCAGCCGCTTCAGCAACGGCGACAAGGTGCCGGAGTCCAGTCCGAGCTCCTCGCCGATCTCCTTCACGCCGCGCGGTTCGTTTTCCCACAGCACCAGCATCACCAGGTACTGCGGATAGGTCAGGCCCAGGTCCTCGAGGACCGGGCGGTATACGGCGGTGGCAGCCCGGGAGGCGGAATAGAGCGCAAAGCAGACCTGGTGGTTTAGCCGGGGTGCGTCAGTCATGACAGAAACGATAGTACACAAGTAAGTTGCGCACAACTTACTTGTTCCGGCCCGAAAGTGGTCTTGGGGGTGTGCCCGACGCAATCGGGCACACCCCGTTTCCCGGAATTAGATGTCGCGGATGGTGCGCAGCGCGGCTGCAGTGAGAACGCGGATTCCCAGTCCCAGGGCCCGCTCGTCCACGATGTAGTCCCCGCGGTGCAGGTCGTATTCCTCGCCGCCGGGAGTCTTGGTGCCCAAGCGCATCATGGCTCCGGGAAGTTCGGCAAGGAACCACGCGAAGTCCTCCCCGCCCATGGACTGCGGGGTCAGGACCACGGCGCTTTCCCCGATTTCGGCGCGTGCGGCCGCTTCGATGATGGCCGTCTCATGCTCCGAGTTCACTACCGGCGGCACTCCCCTGGTGTGCTCCAGCCGCACGTCCACGCCATAGGGCGCGGCCACCTGGTGGACCACCTCGTCCAGGAGTTCGCCGGCTTCGTGCCACGCGTCGCGGTCCAGGCACCGCATGGTTCCCGCCATGTAGCCGGTGCCGGGAATGGCGTTGGGTGCCGAACCCGCGGAGATCTGCCCCCACACCACGGACACCCCGCTGCGGACATCCAGCCGGCGCGAGAGCACCGCGGGCACGCTCACTGCGATCTGTGCCAGCGCAAAGACGAGTTCTTCCGTCAGGTGCGGACGGGACGTGTGCCCGCCGCGGCCGGACAGCTCGATCCGGATGGTGTCGGAGGCTGAGGTGATGGCGCCGATGCGCGTCCCGATCTTGCCCACGTCGATCCGGGGATCACAGTGCAGGGCCAGGATCCTCGGCACGCCGTCCAGGACGCCCTGCTCGATGCAGGCATGGGCCCCGCCGGGCATGGTTTCCTCAGCCGGCTGGAAGATGATGCGGACAGTGGCGCCGAGCGGCTCGTCCTGGTGCATCCGGTGCAGCACCAGGGCGATGCCCAGCATGGTGGTGGTGTGGACGTCGTGGCCGCAGGCGTGGGTGACGCCGTGGTTCTTCGAGGCGAACGGCAGGCCGGTCTCCTCGATGATGGGCAGGGCATCGATGTCACCGCGCAGTGCCGTGGCAATGGGCCCCTCCCCCACGTCCACCGTGAGGCCGGTGCCCTCCAGGCGGCGCGGCGTGAGGCCGGCAGCTTCAAGCCGCTCGGCGAGCTTGTCCGTGGTGCGGAATTCCTTGAAGGAGAGTTCCGGGTGTGCGTGGAGGTCCCTGCGGAAGTCGATCAGTTCCGGCAGGAGCGGCTCGAGCCACGGAGCCACCAGGGCGGTGGGCTCGGCTTCAGTAGTGTAATTGCGCACTGTTTCACTCTAGCGAGGGTGTCGGCATTAGCGGCCATCACGGTCGCCGCGTTACATCAGAGGACGTCGGTATCCCCGCTGGCTTTGAGGGCGTCGACGGCGGCCTTGACCCGCTGGGAGTTGGCCATGGTGGTCACCAGCAGCGCGTCCGGCGTGTCCACGATGACAACATCCTGGATTCCGATCAGGGCGATCACGCGCTTGGTGTCGGTGACCACCACGCCGCTGGAGTTTTCCGTGAAGACGCGCGCGCCTTCCCCCAGCACAGTGACGTCGTCAACTTCCTTGGCACTGTTGAGCCGGCCCACGGAGGCGAAGTCGCCGACGTCGTCCCAGCGGAAGGAGCCAGGCACGACGGCGACGTCCCCGGCTTCGGCGGCAGGCTCGGCCACCGCGTAGTCAATGGCGATCTTCGGCAGGGTGGGCCAGACGCGGGCGGTGACCTCGTCCCGCTCGGGAGTGTCCCAGGCCCGTGCGATTTCCTGCAGGCCGCCGAACAGTTCGGGCTGGTTGGCTTCCAGGTGCTTGAGCAGCAGCGCCACGGGCGCCACGAACATGCCGGCGTTCCATACGTAATTGCCGCTGTCCACGTACTGCTGGGCCACCTGCTCGTCCGGCTTCTCGACGAACTCCACCACGTCCTGGGCGCTCGGAGCACCGTCGATGTGAAGGGCCTGGCCGGAGCGGATGTAGCCGAACCCCGTGGACGGGTGGGTGGGCTTGATGCCGATGGTCACGATCTTGCCGGCAGCCGCAGTGTGGATTGCCTCGCGGACTGCCTCCTGGAAGAGGTGGTCCGGGCTGATCACCTGGTCCGCAGCGAAGGAACCCATGATCGTGTCGGGGTCGCGCTCGTGGAGGATCGCGGCGGCAAGGCCGATCGCTGCCGCGGAATCCTTTGGCTCGGACTCGAGGACGAGATCCGAATCCTCGAGTTCCGGAAGCTGGCGGCACACCGCATCGCGGTGGGCCTTCCCGGTAACCACCAGCACCTTGCTTCCGGCAAGCGGGTGCAGCCGGTCATAGGTGGCACGCAACAGGGTGCTGCCGGAGCCGGTGAGGTCGTGCAGGAATTTGGGAGCTGCGGCGCGTGACAGGGGCCAGAGGCGGGTCCCCACGCCGCCGGCCGGGATCACCGCGATGAAGCGGTCAAGGGGTGATGCCGGGCTTGTCACTTTGTCTGTACTCATCACCGCCTACTTTAGCGGAACGGGCAATGCACCCTCCGTCAAGCGGTTCAGGCCCCTGCCGGACGGCAAATTGGCAGCCATGCCCGGCACTGGCCGCGGCGAGTGTGTCCTTTGTCTCAAAATTTCGCGGGATCCGCGCCACTGCTGGTCACCAAGGAACTCCTAAATTGAATAAGCTGTCAGCGAAGCCTAGATTTAGGCCTGAGCTACGAGTGCTCTCGCAGCAGGCGTTCCCCCCGCGTGGATCTCATGCCAGCGCCGCTGTGTTGCAGGGAGGTTTATCAGTGCCGACAAAACCAGCTGGCACCTTGTACCGCGGCCGTGAAGGCATGTGGTCTTGGGTAGGACACCGCATTACCGGTGTAGTGATCTTTTTCTTCTTGTTGGTCCACGTTTTGGACACCTCCTTGGTGCGCGTGTCTCCAGAGGCCTACACCACCGTGATCGGTGCCTACAAGAACCCCCTCATGGCCCTGGGTGAGACGGGCCTTGTTGCCGCCATTGTCTTCCACGCCTTCAACGGCCTGCGGATCATCGCGGTTGACTTCTGGAAGAAGGGCGCCAAGTACCAGCGGCAGATGCTGTGGGCAGTCCTTGCACTCTGGCTTGTCACCATGGTCGCCTTCTCCATCCGCCACCTGTCCCTCGCCCTCGGAGGTCACTAAGCCATGAGTGCAACCATCGAAAGTCCGCGCAGCGGGCGGATCGCCCCGCAGTACCGCCGTCACGGCGGGAGCAAGGGCAACTTCGAGATGCTCGCATGGCTCTTCATGCGGCTCTCCGGCGTGGTCCTTGTGGTCCTGATCTTCGGGCACCTCTTTGTGAACCTCCTGGTGGGCGAGGGCATCCACGCCATCGACTTCGGTTTTGTGGCCGGCAAGTGGGCCGACCCGTTCTGGCAGTTCTGGGACCTCGCCATGCTGTGGCTGGCCATGCTGCACGGAACCAACGGCGTCCGCACCATCATTAACGACTACGCCGAAAAGGACTCAACCCGCCGCTGGCTGAAGACGGTCCTCTACTCGGCCACCGTCGTCATCATCGTCCTGGGCACCCTGGTGATCTTCACCTTCGACCCTTGCCCCGTCGTCGACGGCGTGCCCCTGCCTGGCGGATTCTGCCCTGCCTAGCACCGGCACCACCCCGGGCCCGCGGGTACAACCGCGGGCCCTGTTTTGCGGCGCAGGCCACGCCGGCCCGTTGTTTTATAGCGAATTTTGAGAGAAAGAGCATCTGGTATGCAGGTCCATAAGTACGACGTCGTCATCGTCGGTGCCGGTGGCGCTGGCATGCGCGCCGCGATCGAATCAGGTCAGCGCGCGCGCACAGCAGTACTGACCAAGCTCTACCCCACCCGCTCGCACACCGGTGCGGCGCAGGGTGGCATGTGTGCGGCCCTTGCCAACGTCGAAGAAGACAACTGGGAATGGCACACGTTCGACACCATTAAGGGCGGCGACTACCTGGTTGACCAGGACGCCGCTGAGGTCATGGCGAAGGAAGCCATCGACGCCGTGCTTGACCTCGAAAAGATGGGCCTGCCGTTCAACCGCACGCCCGAAGGCCGGATTGACCAGCGCCGGTTCGGCGGGCACACCCGCGACCACGGCAAGGCCCCTGTCCGCCGCGCCTGCTACGCCGCGGACCGCACCGGCCACATGATCCTGCAGACCCTCTACCAGAACTGCGTCAAGCACAACGTTGAGTTCTACAACGAGTACTACGTCCTGGACCTGCTGACGGTCGAAGAGGATGCTGTCCGCGCGGACGGTACGCCCTACAAGCAGAAGCGCGTTGCCGGCGTCGTCTCCTACGACCTCGCCTCGGGCGAACTGCACGTCTTCCAGGCCAAGTCCGTGGTGTTCGCCTCCGGCGGCGCAGGCAAGGTCTTCAAGACCACCTCCAACGCGCATACCCTGACCGGCGACGGCATGGGCATCGCCTTCCGCCGGGGCATCCCCCTGGAGGACATGGAGTTCTTCCAGTTCCACCCGACCGGCCTGGCCGGCCTGGGCATCCTCCTTTCCGAGGCTGCCCGCGGTGAGGGAGCCATCCTGCGCAACTCCGAGGGTGAGCGCTTCATGGAGCGTTACGCCCCCACCATCAAGGACCTGGCGCCCCGCGACATCGTGGCACGCTCCATGGCCAACGAGGTCCGTGAGGGCCGGGGCTGCGGCCCGAACAAGGACTACGTCCTCCTGGACCTGACGCACCTCGAGCCCGCGCACATCGATGCCAAGCTCCCGGACATCACCGAGTTCGCCCGCACCTACCTGGGTGTGGAGCCGTACACGGAGCCCGTCCCCGTGTTCCCCACCGCGCACTACGCCATGGGCGGCATTCCCACCAACATCACCACCGAGGTCCTGCAGGACAACGACACCGTGGTCCCGGGCCTGTACGCAGCCGGTGAAGTTGCGTGCGTGTCCGTTCACGGCTCCAACCGCCTCGGCACCAACTCGCTGCTGGACATCAACGTGTTCGGCAAGCGTGCCGGCATCGCCGCGGCAGAATACGCCAAGACGGCTGACTTCGTGGAACTGCCCGAGAACCCGCTGGCGTACACCACCGAACTGCTGGATATAGCCCGCAACGGCAGCGGTGACGAGAAGGTGGCTGTGATCCGCAAGGAACTCCAGGACACCATGGACGCCAACATGCAGGTGTTCCGCACGGCGGAGACGCTGAACCAGGTCCTCCGCGACATCGCTTCCTTCGAGGAGCGGTACAGGCGCATCAACGTCCAGGACAAGGGCAAGCGCTTCAACCTGGACCTGCTTGAGGCCGTTGAGCTCGGCTTCCTGCTGGAACTGGCCAAGGTCATGACCGTGGCCGCCCTGCACCGTGAGGAATCCCGCGGCGGACACTTCCGCGAGGACTTCCCCGAGCGTGACGACGAGAAATTCATGAAGCACTCCATGGCGTACAAGGATGACCACGCGCCGGCGGACGGATCGGCTGAGTCAATTGCCGGCATCCGCCTGGCCACCAAGCCGGTCGTCTTTACCCGCTACGAGCCGATGGTGAGGAAGTACTAAAGATGACCGCTGAAATCGCTGAGCCAGCCTCAAAGATTGAACTGCCTGCCGGCGTCGGCGGTGGCGGCGAGATCCCCACGTTCGATGTGCACCTGCGCGTCCGCCGGTACAACCCGGAGGTTTCCGAGGAAGCCACGTGGGACGATTTCCACCTGACCATGTACGGCACGGACCGTGTCCTGGACGCCCTGCACAAGGTCAAGTGGGAAACGGACGGCACGCTGTCCTTCCGCCGCTCCTGCGCCCACGGTGTGTGCGGCTCCGATGCCATGCGCATCAACGGCCGCAACCGCCTGGCCTGCAAGACGCTCCTCAAGGACCTGGACACGTCCAAGCCCATCACGGTGGAGCCCATCAAGGGCCTGCCGGTGGAAAAGGACCTCATCGTGGACATGGAACCGTTCTTCCAGTCCTACCGCGAGGTCATGCCGTTCCTCATCAACAAGGGCCACGAACCCACCCGGGAACGCCTGCAGTCCGCCGAGGACCGTGAGCGCTTTGACGACACCACCAAGTGCATCCTCTGCGCCGCGTGCACGTCCTCCTGCCCCGTGTTCTGGACCGACGGGCAGTACTTCGGCCCCGCCGCGATCGTCAACGCACACCGCTTCATCTTCGATTCCCGCGATGACGCCGGCGACATGCGCCTGGAGATCCTCAACGACAAGGAAGGCGTGTGGCGCTGCCGCACCACCTTCAACTGCTCGGAGGCATGCCCCCGCGGCATCCAGGTGACCCAGGCAATCGCCGAGGTCAAGCAGGCCATTCTCTCCCGCAAGATCTGACAAAGGATTTAGCTGACGACGGCGCCGTCCCCCACTTAGGGGGAGGGCGCCGTCGTTGTTTACAGGTTTAGACGCACAGCAGAAAGGGGACGCGGTGTCCCGCTCCGAAAAAGTAACCTTTGAAGGCTCAACCGGCGAGATGCTCTCGGGAATCATCGACGTTCCGGAGGGGCCCGTCAAGGGCTGGGGAGTGTTCTCCCACGGTTTCACGCTGGGAAAGGACAGCCCGTCCGCGTCCCGGATGTGCAAGGCACTGGCGGACAGCGGGGTTGGCATGCTCCGGTTCGACAACCTTGGCCTGGGCGGCTCCGCGGGAGAATGGTCCGCCGGCTCCTTCAGCCACAAGGTGGCGGACACTGTGAAGGCCGCGGAGTTCATGCGCAGCGAAGGGAAGCCGATTTCCCTGTTGGTGGGCCATTCCTTCGGCGGCGCCGCGGTCCTGGCGGCGGCCCGGGAAATTCCAGAGCTCGACGCCGTCGCTACCGTGGGTGCGCCGTTTTCACCGAAGCACGTGGCACATGTCTTCGACGCGGCTTTGGACAAGATCCTGAGTGAAGGCAGCGCCGAAGTGGACCTCGGCGGAAAGCGGGTGGAGATCCGCAAGCACTTCGTGGAAGACCTGGAGAATGCCGACCTGACGGACTGCATCAAACAGCTTCACAAGCCGCTGATGGTGCTCCACTCCCCCACGGACAACACCGTGGGAATCGAAAATGCCAGCACCATCTTCCAGACGGCCCGGCATCCAAGGAACTTTGTGTCGCTCGAAGGCAGCGACCACCTGCTGACCGGCAAAGGCCAGGCAGCCAGGGCCGCGCGCATCATTGCTGCCTGGGCCGACCAGTACCTCGACGCCGGGCAGTAGCCGGGAAGCCCGCATCAGGATGCACGGGCACCTTCCCGGGCTGCACCTGGCGGGCACCCCACGTGCCCTTGTCATGGCCGGCGGAGGTGCCGTGCAGGTCCGCCTCCCGAATCGCGGCCCAGCCGGCTGAGACCAGGTAGACCTGGCTCACCAAGTTGAACCAGATCAGCAGGCCGATGATGATCGCGAACGGCGCCAGGATGGGATTGCGCCCTGCCCCGGCCAGCAGTTCGGTGCTGAAGATCTGCAATGTGGTGGTGCCCAGTGCCGCCAGGATGGTGCCTTCCAGCAGGGCCCGGCGCTCCAGCTTCAGGCTCCCCGCGAGCCGGAACATGATGAGCGCGGTAGCCCAGTTCAGGACCAGCGGGACAGCGATCTTGATCGACGTGGTCAGCGGACCGGCAACAGCATCATCGAGCCGCAGGAAGTCGGAAACCCAGCCGGCGGCGGTTCCAAACACCAGGGAAGCTCCGGCGCTGATCACCAGGGCCACGCCCAGTAGCAGCAACGTGCCTGCATCCCGGAGTTTCATGAGTATGGGGTTGACCAGCAGCGGTGGCAGCTCCAGCACGCCGCGCAGCCCGTCCCGGAGGCCGGCGATCCAGCCCAGGGACGTGATGACCGTGACCACGGCACCGATCAGCGCCGTCCAGCCGAGACCGTCCGGGTTCAGCAGGTCCTGGGGGTCAACCAGGCCATTGCCCCCGTTTAGCTTCAAGAGTCCCGGCGCGCTTTGGGCGACGCTGCTGATGATCGTGTCCAGGAGTGCCGGCTGTCCGCGCAGGACCAGGCCGGCAATGGAGAAGCCGGTGGTGAGGAGGCCGGTGATGGAGAAGAACATGTTGAAGCCGATGCCGGCGCTCATCAGCGGGCCGTGCTGAAGTGTGTAGTGCCGGAAGGCGCGCATGGGACGAAGGGCGTTAAGGCGGGCCAGAAGCCACTGGACCATGGCCATCAGGCCTGCCAGGGGCCCGTTGCCGGCCCTCCGTGCCTTGTTCCACGCCATCTGCTTCTGGATGACCGCGAGCTTCAAATGGGCGTGGTCTGTGGGAAGGGGCTGCCGTTCGGGCTGCCTCGCCTGGTGCCGCAACGGGGTCCGTGAGTCAGGCGCCGCCGTCGTTGTCAGTTTGGGTCCCAAAATCCAGCTCTTCCCGTAGCTGCCAGATGCCGTTGGCATCGTGCTCGTAAAGTCCCATGCTAACCACGGGGAAGGTGGCTCTGTAGTTCCGCAGCACCGTTTCGGCTTCGTCGAGGCTTTCCGGGGCCACATCATGGGCGATGGTGACGTGCGGGTGGTAGGCAAACGGCAACTCGCGGTGCAGGGGACCCTGCTGGAGCTTTTCGTGCAAGTCGACGCAGTCTTCGAAGCCGTCCTCAACGTTGATGAACACCACCGGCGAGACCGGACGGAAAGTTCCCGTTCCCGCGATGGTGACGGTGAAGGGCCGCTGCCGGCGGGCGACGTCCCTCACGTGCTCGCGGGTGGCCTCCCAATCCTTCGTAGGGGTAGTGGTCACCAGGGTGATGTGGGCCGGAACCACGTCCGCGAGGGGATCACCGAAGGACGCCCGCCAACGCTGCAGCTCCGCCGCGACGTCGGCCGGAAAGCCAAGGATGACGCCGACGCTGATGTCCTCCGTCCGGGATGGGCGGGCATGCGGCGCAACGCGACGATCTGCTGGGTCTCCGTGGGGGTTGGCTGCTGTCCCCGCCGTCCGGCGGGGGGAACGGGTGCCTTCCCTAGCGGTGACTTTGCTGGAGGACATAGCGCTAGTGGACTCCGGCGAGGCTGAGGGACGGAAGGAAACCCATGCGCTCGTACACCTGGGCGAGGGTCACTGAGGCAATTTCCCGGGCGCGCTCTGCCCCGTGTGCGAGCAGCCGGTCCAGCTCGGCCGGATCCGCCATCAGCTCGTTGGTGCGGTTCCGCAGGGGCGTGATGAAGTCCACCATTACCTCCGCAAGGTCCACTTTAAGATGGCCGTACATCTTGCCCTGGTACTCGGCTTCGAGCTCGGCCACCGTTTTTCCGGTCAAGGAAGAGTAAATAGTGAGCAGGTTGGAGACGCCGGGTTTCTCCTCCGGGTCAAACCGGATTTCAGTTCCGGCATCCGTCACTGCCGATTTGATGCGCTTGGCCGCGATCTTCGGGTCCTCCAGGAGCTGGATGATCCCGTTAGGTGATTCCCCGGTCTTGGACATCTTGGCGCTGGGGTTCTGCAGGTCGTAGATCTTGGCGCTTTCCTTGACGATGGTCGCCTCGGGAACGGTGAAGGTGGGACCAAAGCGGGTATTGAAGCGCTGCGCCAGGTTCCGGGTGAGCTCCAGGTGCTGCCGCTGGTCCTCGCCTACCGGCACCAGGTCCGTCTGGTACAGCAGGATGTCCGCAGCCATGAGGGTGGGATAGGCAAAAAGCCCCAGGGTGGCGGCGTCGGCGCCGGACTTCTGGGTCTTGTCCTTGAACTGGGTCATGCGCGAGGCTTCGCCGAAACCGGTGATGCAGTTCAATGCCCAGGCCAGCTGCGCATGTTCGGGCACGTGGGACTGGACGAAAAAGATGCTCTTGTCCGGATCGATGCCCGCTGCGATGTACTGCGCGGCAACGATCCGGGTGCGCTTGGCCAGCTCGGCCGGATCGAAGTCCACGGTGATGGCGTGCAGGTCCGGGATGAAGAAGACGGCGTCGTACTCAGCCTGCATGTCCACCCAGTTGCGGACGGCGCCGATGTAGTTGCCCAGGTGCAGGGAATCGGCCGTGGGCTTGGCGCCGGAGAGGATGCGCTTCTTTGCGGCTGGCGAAGTTGGGGTAGTCATGTGGGAGGAAACCTTCGGGGCTTAGAGCTGGTAATCCACTACCAGCGGGGCATGGTCGGAGAAGCGGGTATCCCACGACGCCGCACGGTCCACCACCGCTGAGATCGCGGAGGCGGCCAGCGCCGGGGTGGCCAGGTGGTAGTCGATGCGCCAGCCGGTGTCATTGTCAAAGGCCTTGCCGCGCTGCGACCACCAGGTGTATGGCCCGTCAACCGGTCCAGCCAGGTTGCGGTGCACGTCATGCCAGCCGATTTCCTCGCCGAAGAACCTGTCAAAGTACGCGCGTTCTTCCGGCAGGTGGCCCGCCCTCTTGACGTTGGCTTTTGAGTTGCGGATGTCCAGCGGCGTGTGGGCCACGTTAAGGTCGCCCACCACCAGGGCGTGGTCGCTGTGCTTGGTCAGTTCCGGGAGCCTGGTGCTCATGACCTCCAGGAACCTGAATTTGTCATCCTGCTTCGCCGTGCCCACCTCGCCGGAGTGGACGTAGGCACTGGCCACGGTGAGCTGCACGGGTTCTCCCGCCGCATCCCGTAAGCGGAAGTCGGCCTCAACCCAGCGCCCGGCGGTGGCGAAGTAGTCGTCACCGATGCCGTTGCGGGTTTCCAGCGGCTCCTCACGCGATGCGATAGCGACGCCGGCCCGGCCCTTGGCCTCAGCCTCGGCGTGCAGGATGTGCCAGCCTTCGCCCAGCAGCTGGCGCACGATGGCGTCAGGGGCGCGGACTTCCTGCAGGCAGAGGATGTCCACTCCGCGCGGCTCCAGCCATGCCGCCATGCCGTTCTTGAAGGCAGCCCGGAGGCCGTTGACGTTGACGGATGCGATGCGAAGGTGGTCCTTGTTCAATGCCGAGCTCACCCGCTCCACTCTAGTCGATGATGGTTCCGGTGACCGGCTCTCCACTGCCGCCCGAGGACTTGATCATGTCCCTGGCGTTGGTGGCCGTGATCTCAATGGTTTCGAGTGCCCGGTGGATGGTGTCCTGGTTGGCGGCGGCACCCTTGGCGCGCTCCTCCTCCACCACGCGGACCTGGACCTGGACAATCTTGAATGAGTGGTCCAGCTTGAGGTCGCGGACCTCCTCAGCCTGGCTGCGCTCGGCAACAACCCGGGTTCCACCCTGGTCTGCTGCGGCGTAGGGGCCGCGCCCTGCAGCGGACGTGAACGCGTTCTGGGCTTCGCTGAGCTTGGCGCCGGCCCTCTTTGCCGCCTTCTGGATGCTGAACACCACAAAGCAGGCCAGCGCGAGCCAGAAGGCTGCGATGACCGCAACAACCCAGCCCACGACGTCGTTCTGGTTGGCGGCGAAGATCACGGCCACAACGAACGCGGTGACCAGGACCATCAGTCCCGGGCCGCTGATGCGGAACATGGAGAATCCGCCCCTGGCGGGTTTGGAGGATGATTTGGAGCTGCCCAGAGATTGCATGCACCCATTCTCTCAAACCCCCGGGTGTGCTCCTGCCGGCTTCCACCTCCGGCGAACAGCGCCCTTCCCTCCCAACTAGGTAGCGCCAAGTGTCGTTTTGAACCCCCAAAACGACACTTAGCGCTACCTAGTTGGGGGGGCTACCTCAGGAAGAGCTGGCGCAGGCGGACCGTGGTGAGCAGCATGCCGACGGCGGTCATCACCAGGTAGTAGCCGATGTGGACGGGGGTGGCAGCGGTGAAGGCGCCCACGCTGATCTGGCGCAGCAGTTCGACGCCGTGCCAGAGCGGCATGGCCTGGATGAGCCACTGGATGGGCTGCGGGTAGACGCTCAGCGGGTAGAAGGTGGCGCTGAACAGGAACATGGGCAGCATCACGAAGTTGATCCAATCCATCTGCTGGAAGGTCTTCAGGAAACTGGTGATCCCCATCCCGATGCTCGCGAAGCCGAAGGCGATCAGCACGGAGGCAGGCACCATCAGGAGCGCCCAGGGTGTGGTGATCAATCCCATGACCCCCATCACCGCCGTGAAACCCATGGCGTAGAGCAGGCCGCGCAGGAGCGCCAGGAAGATCTCCCCGAGGGCAACGTCCAGCGGCCCCAGCGAGGTGTACAGCATGCCCTGGTACAGCTTCGCGAAGTTCATTTTGAAGAACACGTTCCAGGTGGAGTCGTAGACCGCGCCGTTCATCGCCGAGACTGCCAGCAGGGCCGGGGCAATGTATGCGGCGTAGCTGATCTCCCCGCCGCCTGGGCCCTGGACGGAGCCCACGATTGCGCCGAGCCCCACCCCCATGGAGATGAGGAACAGGACCGGCTCGAAGAACCCGGAGAGCATCACCAGCCAGTTTGTGCTCCGGGTGGCCAGCAGGCCGCGCGAAATGACGGCCCTGGCGTTGCGCGAATACAGCGGCCCGAACGTCCTGCTACGGGCCTGGTCCGGCGCGCTTTTCACTGGCAGCCCGGCGCTCACCTGCCCATCCTTGCCGCGAACTGCCGCCGGGTCAGGAACCAGCCCAGCGCCGCCGGGGCCACGAGCACCACCGCGTGGAGGACGGTGAGCAGCGGCGGCTGCTGGTACCCGTAGCTGAACACCCGTCCCAGTTCGGTGCCATGCCAGATGGGCGAGATCCAGCCCACCCAGCGCACCGCCAGGGGAAGGCTGTCCAGCGGAAAGAAGGTCCCGGAGAACAGGAAGAGCGGCATCACGATAAACCGCATCACCAGCGCAAACTGGCCCTTGTCCTCGGTGATGGAGGCCGAGTACGCCATCAGCGGCAGGCCAAAGGAAAGGCCCGCGAGCGTTGCCACCAGGATGGTGGCCCAGCCCCAGCCGCCGGGCGCGGCACCGAAGAGGACAACAGCGGCGAAGTAGACGGCGGACTGCAGCAGGAGGCGCAGGGTCACCGCCATGATGTGGCCCGCCGCAATCTGCTGGGGAGTCAGCGGCGAGGCGTGCGGCCCGTAGTAGGTGCGGCGCCATTTGAACCCGTCCATCACGGGGAACGTGAACTCGTTGGTGGCCGTCATCACGGACGCGGACACCAGCAGCGCCGGGGCCACAAAGGTCACGTAGCCCACTCCCCCGAAGGCCTCCGCGCCCTGCGCGTCTACAAGGGTGGCCAGGCCCACGCCCATGGCAAACAGGTACGCCACCGGGTGGCCCACGCTGTACATGATGATGGACCAGCCGTAGCCCTTCATCACCCGCAGCACCTGCTCTGCGTAATAGAACGCGCCCCACCGCCGCGCCCTGGCAGCCGCAATGTCCGGGCTGTGGGCCCGCAACGCCTCCCTTGCCGTGCCGTCAGTCAACTAGGCTTCTGCCCGTCAACCGCAGGAACACGTCCTCCAGCGAGGACCTCCGCACCAGTGATGTCAGCGGCCGCAGGCCGCGGGACGCCACCTGCTCAAGGGTGGACTCGCCGTCGTGCGCGTAAATCAGCACCCGGTCCGGGAGGACCTCCAGCCGCTCCCCGATGCCCTGCAGCTCCGAGGCGATCGTGGTGTTCCGCTCGGATCCGAACCGCAGCTCAACCACCTCGCGGGTGGAGTGCTCGCGGATCAGCTGCGCGGGCGATCCCTCAGCCATGATCCTGCCCTTGTCCACCACGATCAGCCGGTCGCAAAGCTGCTCGGCCTCGTCCATGTAGTGGGTTGTCAGGATAAGGGTGACGCCCTGTTCCTTGAGCCGGAACAGGCGGTCCCAGAGGATGTGCCGGGCCTGCGGATCCAGGCCGGTGGTGGGCTCGTCCAGCAAAAGGATCCGGGGTTCGTTGATCAACGAACGCGCGATGGTCAGCCGCCGCTTCATACCGCCGGACAGCGCGTCCACTTTGGATTTCGCCTTGTCCGTCAGCTGCGCGAATTCCAGCAGTTCGTCGGCCTTCGGCTTCAGGTAGCTCATGGGCAGGCCGAAGTAGCGCCCGTAGACCAGCAGGTTGTCCCGGACCCGGAGCTCCTCATCCAGGTTGTCCTGCTGCGGCACCACGCCCAGGTGCGCCCGCACTTCGGGCCCGTGCGAGTCCGGGTCGAGGCCCAGGATGCGGAGGTTTCCGGAGGTGCGCCGGGTGACGCCGCCGATCATTTTCATGGTGGTGGATTTGCCGGCACCGTTCGGGCCCAGCAGGCCAAAGGACTCCCCCGCCGCGACGCTGAAGGAGATTCCGTCCACGGCGGCCACGTCGCCGTAGGTCTTGGTCAGGTTCTCTGCCGTAATGACCGTACGGTGGTCTTCGCTTCGCGGCCCGGCGGCAGGCTGGGCAGGGCCGACTGCTGCGCCCGGCGGCACGGCGGCTTTGTTGTGCACCCTCCGCAGACTAGTGGAGCTGCGGCGCAGGTGGAAGGGGAGTGCCACTTCTGCGCTTAAAAGTCCGACGGCGGCACGGCCGCTTCCGTGTGAAAGGTGCCGTGCCGCCGTCGTGCTTTGCTGTTTTGGCCTGGTGCTAGGCGCTTCCCGGGCCGCTCTTCTGTGCCACCTGGCGTTCCGCGGCTTCCACCACGTTCGTCATCAGCAGCGCCACGGTCATGGGACCGACGCCTCCGGGGTTCGGTGAAATCCAGCCGGCCACCTCGGCCACGGCGGGGTCGATATCACCGTAAACCCGGCTCTTGCCGGTCTCGGGATCGGTTTCCCGGGTGACGCCCACGTCCAGCACGGCCGCGCCGGGCTTCACGTCGGAGGCCTTGACGATGTGCTTGGCACCGGCCGCGCCCACAATGACGTCCGCCTGCCGCAGCAGTTCCGGGAGGTTCTCGGTTCCCGTGTGCGTCAGCGTCACCGTGGCGTTGACGGCGCGCCGGGTGAGCAGCAGCCCGATCGAGCGGCCGATGGTGACGCCGCGGCCCACCACCACAACATGTTTGCCTTTGAGGCTGTAGCCGTTGCGCTCCAGGAGCTCGATCACGCCGCGGGGCGTGCACGGCAGCGGCGAGGTGATCTCCCCGTTGACGTTGAGCACCAGCTTGCCAAGGTTGGTGGGGTGCAGGCCGTCGGCATCCTTGGCGGGGTCGATGCGCTCCAGGATCGCATCGGTGTCCAGGTGCTTGGGCAGCGGCAGCTGGACGATGTATCCGTGGCAGGCGGGGTCCGCATTGAGTTCGTCAATGAGGGCCTCGACCTGCTCCTGGGTGGCATCGGCCGGCAGCTCGCGCTGGATCGAGTTCATCCCGATTTCCGCGGACTGCTTGTGCTTCATGGACACGTACAGCTGCGAGGCCGGATCCGCTCCCACGAGGACGGTTGCGATGCCGGGCGTTACGCCCTTGGCCTTGAGTGCGGCCACGCGTTCGGCCAGCTCGGCCTTGATGGCGGCGGCGGCAAGCTTGCCGTCAAGGACCTTTGCGGTCTGGGTGGTTTCAGTCATGGGTCACCACTGCTCGTGCTGCGGGTACAGCGGGAAGTCGGCGGCCAGCTTGTCCACGCGCGCCTGCAGGGACTCGACGTCGGCACCGGTGCCGGCCTTCAGGGCGGTGGCGATGATCTCGGCAACCTCGGTGAACTCGGCGGCGCCGAATCCGCGGGTGGCCAGTGCCGGGGTGCCGATGCGCAGGCCGGAGGTGACCATCGGGGGGCGGGGGTCGAACGGAACGGCGTTGCGGTTCACGGTGATGCCCACCGAGTGCAGGAGGTCTTCGGCCTGCTGTCCGTCCAGCTGGGAGTTGCGGAGGTCGACAAGGACCAGGTGCACGTCAGTGCCGCCGGTCAGGACGGAGACGCCGGCGTCGGCGACGTCCGCCTGGTTGAGGCGGTCGGCGATGATCCTGGCGCCTTCCAGGACGCGCTCCTGGCGCTCCTTGAATTCCTCGGTGCCGGCGATCTTGAAGGCCACGGCCTTGGCTGCGATCACGTGCATCAGCGGGCCGCCCTGCTGGCCCGGGAAGACGCTGGAGTTGAGCTTCTTGGCCCACTCCTGCTTGGCCAGGATCACGCCGGAGCGCGGCCCGGCGAGGGTCTTGTGCACTGTGGAGGTGACGACGTCGGAGTGCGGAACCGGGCTCGGGTGCAGTCCGGCGGCAACCAGGCCGGCGAAGTGGGCCATGTCGGTCCAGAGAAGGGCCCCGACCTCGTCGGCGATGGAGCGGAAGGCAGCGAAGTCCAGGTGGCGCGGATAGGCGGACCAGCCGGCGATGATGACCTGCGGCTTCTCGGCGATGGCCTGTTCGCGGAGCTTGTCCATGTCGATGCGGAAGTTGTCTTCCTCAACCTGGTAGGCAGCAACTTTGTACAGCTTGCCGGAGAAGTTCAGCTTCATGCCGTGGGTCAGGTGGCCGCCGTGCGCCAGGGACAGGCCCAGGATCTTGTCGCCGGGAGTGATCATGGCGGACAGGGCCGCGGCGTTGGCCTGGGCGCCTGAGTGCGGCTGGACGTTTGCGTACTCGGCGCCGAACAGGGCCTTGACCCTGTCGATGGCCAGCTGCTCGGCAATGTCCACGTATTCGCAGCCGCCGTAGTAGCGGCGGCCCGGGTAGCCCTCGGCATACTTGTTCGTGAGGACGGAGCCCTGGGCTTCCATGACGGCGCGGGGGGCGAAGTTCTCGGAGGCGATCATTTCCAGGGTGCCGCGCTGGCGGCCGAGCTCCTGGTCAAGGACTGCTGCGATTTCGGGGTCGAGCTCGGCCAGCGGCTGGTTGCTGACGGCGGTAGTGGAGGTGGCTGTAGTCACGAAAGAACTCCTGGCTAGGCGTACGGGCACTGCTAAGGTCAGGCTACCGGCTGGCGCACCTTCACACCGCACTGATGACAGCGCGCTGGAAGCTGCAGGCATGGTGCTGCAGTACTGACGCAGGTGCAGCCCCAAATCCGGCAAGACATGACCCTCGGCCCAGGCGTACGATCCGTGGTCTTCGTGATTGCCGCTCCCTGGTGGTTAGCCACCCAACGCCAGTTGCGACCCTCTCAGCGTACCAAACCCGGGCGCCGCAGCGCGGGTAGGCTT
The DNA here is from genome assembly GCF_034720455.1 of Pseudarthrobacter sp. C1. Lineage (NCBI taxonomy): Bacteria > Bacillati > Actinomycetota > Actinomycetes > Micrococcales > Micrococcaceae > Pseudarthrobacter > Pseudarthrobacter sp. C1. The sequence goes on from NZ_JAYESK010000001.1 coordinate 163,973, forward strand.
GTACGCGTGAGTGAAGAGCAGCTGAACCAAGCCTACGTAGTTACCCTGTCCTGCCCGGACCGTCCCGGAATTGTCCACGCGGTGGCCGGCGCCCTGCTGGTGGCGGGCTGCAATATTACGGATTCGCAGCAGTACGGCAGCCCTGCCACGGGCAACTTCTTCATGCGGGTAGAGGTGACGACGGCGGCGGCCAAGTCCGAGCTGCGCGCTGCCCTTGAGCCGGTGGCCGAGGCGTTCGGGATGCAGTGGAGCCTCAACACCGTGGGCCAGAAAGTGCGCACCCTGGTCATGGCCAGTACCTCTGCCCACTGCCTCAACGACCTCCTGTTCCAGCAGCGCTCCGGGACGCTGCCCATCGAGATCCCCGCCATCGTTTCCAACCACCAGGACCTTGCCGGGCTCGCTGAGTTCTACGGCATCCCGTTCCACTACATCCCGGTCACCCCGGACACCAAGGCCCAGGCGGAGGACAAACTCCGCGCCATCATGGCCGAGCACGACATCGAGCTGACCGTCCTGGCCCGTTACATGCAGATCCTCTCCGATGAGCTCTGCACGGAGCTGACCGGCAAGGCCATCAACATCCACCACTCCTTCCTGCCGTCCTTCAAGGGTGCCAAGCCCTACCACCAGGCGCATGCCCGCGGTGTGAAGCTCATCGGCGCCACCGCCCACTACGTGACAGCGGCGCTGGACGAGGGTCCCATCATCGAGCAGGAAGTCATCCGGGTGGACCACGCGCGGACGCCGGAACAGTTCGTGCAGATGGGCAGGGACGTCGAAGGCCGCACCCTGGTCCAGGCGGTGCAGTGGCACGCAGAGCACCGCGTGCTCCTGGACGGCAACCGGACCGTCGTCTTTAACTGACGGCCGTCTTAAAGAAGGCGGGGAGGCGGGATGGATCCAGCCACTACGGATGCCGAGCGGCGCCTCGCCGACTTCTACAACCGCCGTGCAGCCTCCGGGGCTGACTACCCGCCGTCGCATAGCCGTGTGGAGCAACGCGACCGCTTTATTGCCCTGCTGAAGTCCGAAGGGCGGCATTCCGTCCTGGAAGTGGGGACCGGGACCGGGCTCGACGGCCTGAAGTTCGTTGAGGCCGGCATCCACTACACGGGCGTGGACCTCGCCGAAGGGCAGGTCCGCCGGGCCAGGGCGCGGGGCCTTGACGTCTCGGTGGCCAGCGTCCGGGCCCTGCCGTTCCCCAGCGGCGCCTTCCCTGCCCTGTGGACCATGAGCACGCTGCTGCACATTCCCGCCAGCGAGATCGATGCCGTCCTGGCCGAGCTGGTGCGGGTCGCCGCGCCCGGCGCCCCGATCGCCGTCGGCCTCTGGTCCGGTGAGGATGAAGAGGTGCTGAATCCGGAGGACGACGACGGCGAGCCCCGCTTTTTCAGCCGCCGCAGCGACGCCACGGTCCGGGAAGTCTTTGGCCGCCACGGCAGGGTCGAGGACTTTGTCACGTGGCCGGAGGGAACAGGCGCCGAGTCCGGCCCCGGCGCCGGGCACTGGACGCAGCACTACCAGTTCCTGGTCCTGCGCACCCCTCACCGCAGGTAACCCCGAACCCAACCAGGTAGCGCCAAGTGTCGTTTTGAGGTTTCAAAACGGACACTTGGCGCTACCTGGTTGGGGTGGGGCGTAGGTGTCCTAGGCTTGGCGCATGGCTCCTCTTTACCCTTTCGCCGGAAACACCCCGGCTGTCCACGATTCCGCCTTTGTCGCACCCACGGCGTCGATCATCGGCAACGCCACCCTCGCCCGGGATTCCAGCGCCTTTTACGGCGTCTCCGTGCGGGCTGACACCGCCGTCATCACCGTGGGCGAGGGCAGCAACCTGCAGGACAATGTGGTGCTGCACGCGGACCCAGGCTTCCCCTGCACGGTGGGCGAACGCGTCAGCGTGGGGCACGCCGCCGTCGTCCATGGCTGCACTGTGGAGGACGACTGCCTGATCGGCATGGGCGCAACAGTGCTCAACGGCGCAGTGATCGGCGCCGGCTCGCTGGTAGCGGCCGGCGCCGTGGTGCTCGAAGGCACCGTTGTCCCGCCCCGCTCGCTCGTGGCGGGCGTTCCGGGAAAGGTCCGCCGGGAACTCACCGACGAAGAGTACGACGGCGTCCGGGCCAACGCCGCACGCTACGTTGAACTGGCCCGGGCCCACCGGGAGCTGCACGCTTAATCGAGGCTGATCGGCCCGATCGCGTCCAGCAGCTCGCCCGGACCCGGGTTGCCCGGCGCTGACGAGCCGCCCAGGTGGTTCACCACGCCCCACACGGCGTTAAGGCCGGTGGTCACGGCGCCTTCCGCCCAGCCGGCGGTGAAGGAGACGTCGTCGCCGGCCAGGAAGATCCCGCGCTGGGAGGCCGGCAGCGCGTCCTGCTTGAAGTGGGTGAACAGCCGCTGCTGGTACCGGTAATGGCCGGGCAGGTTTGCCTTGAAGGCGCCCATGAAGTTGGGGTCGGCCTCCCAGGACACCGTAATGGGCTGGCCCACGATGTGGCCGGCAATGTCCACGCCCGGGTAGATCTGCTCGAGCGAGTGCAGCATCAGTTCCACGCGTTCGTCAGCGTCCAGCGCCAGCCACTTCAGTGCGTCGTCGTTCCACGTGTAGGAGAGCAGGATGACGGCGGGCTTGTCCGGGCCGTTGTCCAACAGGTAGGTGGCGCGGTTGAGCCGGTCGGTCAGCGTCATGGACAAGACCTCGTTGCCGGTGTCCGGGTCGATGTCCTTCCAGAACGGCCGGTCCACCATGACGAACGTCTTGGAGGACTGCATGTAGTGCGAGCGTTCGATCGCTGTCCACAGTTCGGCGGGGAACAGCGCCTCCTCGGTGTGGATGCGCGTGGACAGCAGCCAGGACTGGCATGTGGCCACCACTGCGGGGTAGGTGGCTTCGCGGCCCCACCGTTCGCGGATCCGCAGGTTGCCGTCGGCGTCGCGGCTGATCCGGCCGACTGCGCCGCGGGGCGAACCGGAGTGCAGGGAGGCCAGGGACGTTCCGTCCGGCCAGTGCACCATGCCCGACGGCGCGTGCTGCCACAGTGCCTCGGGCAGCCTCTGCGCTCCGCCGCTGATGAGGCGGTGCTGGTCGTCCGCGTCGGTGTAGACCACGCGGAGGATCTCCAGGATGGAGTTCGGGAAGTCGGTGTCCCATCCGCCGGTGCCGAAACCCACCTGGCCGAAGGCCTCCCGGTGTGCGAAGCCCGCCTCCTTGAAGGACTCGCTGGCCGCGATGAAGCCGTAGAAGGTCTGTTCGTCCATCAGCGGCAGCAGGCCGTTCCAGAGTTCCTTGATCCGGGCCGTGTCGCGGGCTCGGATGGCTTCCTGCATCTCGACGAACTTGGCGCCGTCGTTGACGGCGGCCTTCCAGGCGTCCGCCACTTCCCTGAAGAACGGCGGCAGGTCGCCGGGCTTTTCCGCATAGTGCTTCTTGCCGGCCAGCTCAATCACGGTGCTGGACGTGGCCGGGGACAGCGGGTTGGGGAACTCCTGGGTGTCCAGCCCCAGCAGGTCCACGTAGTGGTAGAACGCCTTGCCGGATTCCGGGAACCGCATGCCGCCGAGGTCCGCCACCACTCCGGGCGCCGCGGGGAATGAGGCGGTGCGGAGGCGCCCGCCGATCTGGTCCGCTTCATAGACCACCGGCCGCAGTCCGAGCTTCATGAGCTCGTAGGCGGCGACCAGGCCGGACAGGCCCGCCCCGATGACGGCCACCTCGGTCCCCAGCAGTTCAGGTGGAACAGAGCCCAGGCCGTCCGGGTGGGCCAGGTAATGGTCGTAGCTGAACGGAAAGTCCGGGTTCAGCATGGTGACGGGGCCGGCGGCGGCACCGTCTGCCGTAGGGCCGGCGGCCCGGGTGGCCGTGGTGCTGGACGGATCTGAGGCCGGCAGTTCGGTGGCGGTGGTCATGGAAGTTCTGCCTTTGACGGTTCGGGGGTGGGCTGTGGTGAAAGTTGCGGTCCGGCAAGTCCACGGTATTCCTCGTTGCTGAGGGCCGCCAGCCGCGAGTTCCGCCGGCCGTAGCCGAAGTAGGCGGCAGCGCCCACCAGCATCCAGAGGGCAAAGACCACCCAGGTGTCTGCGCCGAGGTTGGCCATCAGGTAGGCGCACATGGCGGCCCCGAGGATGGGCGTGAGCGGGAAGAGCGGCACGCGGAAGGTCCGCTCCAGCTCCGGCCGGGTACGGCGGAGGTAGACGACGGCGACGTTCACCAGTGCGAAGGCGAACAGGGTGCCGATGCTGGTGGCGTCCGCGAGCGCGCCGAGCGGCACAAGGCCGGCAGTGAGCGCGACGGCGATGCCCACCAGGAGCGTGCCGGCAACGGGGGTGCCGGTGCGGCGGGAAACGCGGCCGAAGATTTTCGGAATGAGGCCGTCGCGGGCCATCGACAGCAGGATGCGCGTCTGCCCGTACAGCACGGTGAGGACGATGCTGGCGATGGCCAGGACGGCGCCCACCGCGAAGACCAGGGCAATCCACGGCTGGCCTGTGGTTTCCTCAAGGATCTTCACCAGGGCGGCCTCGGTCCCGTCGAACCAGCCCCACGGCCGTGCGCCGATGGCGGCAACCGCAACCAGGACGTAGATGGTGGTGACGATCAGCATGGAGAGCATGATGGCGCGGGGCAGGTCGCGCTTGGGGTCGCGGGCTTCTTCGCCTGCGGTGGAGGCGGCATCGAACCCGATGTAGGAGAAGAACACCCGGGAGGCGGCGGCTGAGACGCCGGCTGCGCCCATCGGCAGCAGCGGCTCGAAGTTTCCGGCGTTGAACGCAGTGAAGGCTACGACGCAGAAGAACAGCAGGATGCCCACCTTCACCACCACGATGGACGTGTTGATCCAGGCGCTCTCCTTCGCGCCGCGGACCAGGAGGATCGTTGCGAGCACCACGATGACCATGGCCGGGACGTTGACCAGGCCGCCGTCCCCGGGCGGCTGGGACACCGCGTCCGGGAGGACGGAACCGAACACCGCCAGCGCTTCATTCACATACTGCCCCGCGCCCACGGCGACTGCGGCGACGGACACCGCGTACTCCAGCACCAGGCACCAGCCGCAGATCCACGCCATCCCCTCGCCCATGGTGGCGTAGGTATAGGAGTAGCTGGAGCCTGCCACCGGGACCATCCCTGCCATCTCGGCATACGAAACAGCGGACAGCAGCGCTGCCAGGCCGGCGATCGCGAAGGAAATCCAGATGGCGGGCCCGGCCAGCGGAACGGATTCGCCCAGGATCACCAGGATGCCGGTGCCAAGGGTTGCGCCCACGGAGATCATGGTCAGCTGAAGCACCCCGAAACTGCGGACCAGGCGGGGGCCGCCGTCGTTGCTTGCCGCCTCGCTGACCATCTGGGCGATGGGTTTGCGGCGCAGCAGTTGCGCGGCCAGGGTCGGGCGGCCGCTTGTTCCGCTGCTGCCGGCCGGTGCGTGACCGGAGAGTGTAGGCACAGTCATCGTTGACGTCCGTTCGTGTCGGTGAATGGTTGAACTGGTTTCCCCTCCCCCAGCGTAGGGTTGTGAGGAGCATCTCAACGATGTGCAAAGTGACCTATAGTCTTCATTCATGAGACGCAATGCACCATCCGCCAGTGACCGCCCGGACCAGCTGGACGCCGTAACGCTGGAACGGTTCCTGGCAGCCCTGCCGCGCGAAGTGGTGGTGCTGAACGACGCCGGCAACGGGCAGGCACCGCTGCGCTGGGTGGAACCCAGCGAACTGGAGGACCCCACGCCGTACCTGCTCGACGGCGAATTCGTCCTCACGGCCGGACTGCCCTTCCGTGAGGGCGGCGGCAGCGGCCCCGCGAGGGCGGATGAGTACGTCCGGCGGCTCGTGGCTGCCGGGGTTGCGGCCCTGGGCTTCGGCCTGGAGCCGTATTACGACGCCGTACCCGCCCACGTGGTGGCGGCCTGCCGGCAGCACGGGCTCACCCTCGTGGAGGTCCCGGCCACCGTTCCCTTCGCCGCCCTGGGCCTTGAGTTTTCCAAGCTCCTCGAATCCGGCAACGCGCAGGTGTTCCGCCAGTTGGCGGAGACCAACCGGCACCTCATGAGGGCGGTCCTTTCCGCCCGGCCGGAACACGAGCTGCTGGCGGCGCTGATCCAGCGTGTTCCCGTATGGGCCGTCCTTGTGGGCACGGACGGGAGGGTGCGCGCCCGGGCGGGGGCCGCCGTCGGGCTCTCCCAGCTGCAGCCGCTGCTCAAGCGGCTCCTCAGCGGCAGCGGCCCCCGCGTGGAGACGGAAACACTGGAAACGTCCGAAGGATCTACCTTGGTGTTCGGCCACCCGCTCCGGAGCACCAGGGACGCCACGCTCGGCAGCCTGGTGCTGGGCACGGGCAGGCCGCTCACCCCGGCGCAGAACAATGTGGTGTCCTCCGTGGTGGGCCTGCTGGAGTTGCTCGTGCGGCAGCGGACCAGCGGCTCCCTGGCCCCCAGCCAGCTGGCCACAGCCCTGCTCCTCCACCCGGAGAGCCTGTCCGACGGCAACAGCCGCGGGCTGGGCAGCCTTCAGGACTTGCTGGCCCAAAGCGTCTCGGGAACCAGGCAAGGCCAGGTCCGGGTGGTCCAGGGGGTCCGGGCACAGGCCGCTGCCGCCCCTGCAGCCGACGGGCCGGTGCGGGAGCTGCTCCAATGGCGCAGGCTGTTCGACACCAAAATGGTGGAGCTCACCGATTATGGGTTCACGGCCGTGACGCGGCTCAAAGTGGACGAGCCACTGCTGTCCGAGGTGGAACAGCTGGGCTGGCGGCTGGTGGTGGGTGAACCCACGGGGCTGCCAGGCCTCGCCGACGCGTACCGGAGGGCCAGCGCCCTGCGCCCGCGCGTGGCGGCGGCAGGAAGGAGCCTCAGGGAAGAGGAGCTGACGTGGTCCGTTACCGGCCTGCTGGGCAGCGATGCGGGCGCCCTGCTGGCCGCGCGCATTCTCGCGCCCGTCCTGGAGCTCGACGCCGAACGCCGGGCCTCGCAGCTACGGCTCCTTCGGTCCTGGCTGGCCGCCCACGGAAGCTGGGACGCCACCGCCAAGGACCTTGGGCTGCACCGGAACAGCGTGCGCCGCCAGATCAATGCCGTGGCGGAGCTGCTGGGCATGGATCTGGGGCAGGCCCAGGCCAGGGCCGAGCTGTGGATCGCGCTGCAGTACGCGGAGGACGCTGCACCGGACGGCCCGGTGCGGGACAGCGCGTAGCTGTGGGCCCGGTTCAGAGGCACCAGGACCGGTAGACGTCCGGGCGGCGCTCATCCAGGTACGGAACGGCCCGGCGCTCACGGGCGGCGGCGCCAGGATCCACCTCGGCGTAAAGAAGCTGCGGCTCCCCGCCTGCCTCCGCCAGCAGCCCGCCGTCGGGCCCTGCAACAACGCTGCCGCCGAGGAACCTGCACCCGTCCTCCTCCCCGGAGTGGTTGGCGTAGGCGATGGTCAGCTGGCTCTCGAGTGCCCGCGCACGGAGCAGGACCTGCGGGACGTCGTCGAAGCCGTGCGCCAGCGCGGTGGGGACCAGCAGCAGCTCCGCCCCGCCCACGGCCGCGGCCCGCACGGACTCCGGAAATTCGACGTCGTAGCAGATCACCATCGAGGTGGGTATCCCGTTGAAATCCACCACACCGGGCCGTTCCCCGGCGGGGCTGAAGGCCGCCCGCTCGTCGGGGCCGAACAGGTGCACCTTGCCATAGCTGAGCAGGTTGTTGCCCCTTGCGTCCACAAGGGTGGCGCCGATCTGCCAGTCCCCCTGCCCGGAGAGGCGGGGAAGGCTGTAGACCAGTGCGATGCCGTTGTCGCGTGCGATCCCGGCCAGCCGCTCCTGGAGCGCCGGCAGGAGGGAAGGCTCCAGTTCCGTGCGCACCCGGCGCGGGGCATAGCCCACGGGGAAGAGCTCAGGGGTGACCAGGACTGCCGCCCCACGGGCAGCCGCATCCCGGGCGGCAGCGGCGATCGTGCGGCAGTTGGCCTCAATGTCGAGGACCTTGGAGTTAGCCTGCAGAACTGCCAGCAGCACTGGCCCACCTTCCATATCCGGGGCCTCCGGGTGGGGCCCTCTGTCCAGAGTAGCGAGGCCTCAGCCGTGCCCCCAGGACTGTTTGCACCCTCCAGCACCCATCGGAGGGCGGATTGACTTACCCGTCCATAAAGGGATCAAATCCATCCGATGCGTTAACTTCTTGACTACAAGACTGGGGATAGGGCAATCTTCTTAGCATGTCCGCAATCCCGCGCTCAACGAGGAGCAAGCCCAAGAATCCCGGCTCCCAATCCGCCCTGCGGCAGCTGAACCAACAACGGATCATTGAAACCCTGATGGTCGGCCCCGCCACGCAGGCCGAACTTGCCCGGCAGACAGGCCTCTCCACGGCGACGGTTTCCAACATCGTCAAGATCATGCTGGATTCCGGCCTGGCATCGGCGGAACCTACCACCAGTTCCGGCCGCCGCGCACTGAACGTCCGGCTGAACAGCAACGGTGCCGTGGCCGTAGGCATCGACTTCGGGCGACGGCACCTCCGCGTGGTCCTGGCCTCGCTCAGTTACCACGTGATCGCGGAGGAATCCGTGATGCTTCCCCTTGGCCACCAGGCCGAAGAAGGGGTCCAGGCGGCAATGGCCCTGTTGGAGAAACTGCTGCGGGAAAGCGGTGTCGAACGCACGGCCGTGGTGGGTGCCGGCGTCGGAATTCCCGGTCCCATCGACCGGCGCACCGGGACGGTGGCGCAGGGGGCCATCCTGCCGGAATGGGTGGGCATCAACATCCTCCAATACCTTGAAGAAACGCTAAAAATCCCGGTTTTTGTTGACAACGACGCCAATCTGGGCGCCTGGTCAGAGGTGACCTGGGGGCACCATTCGGGGGTCAGTAACCTGCTGTTCCTCAAGATCGGATCCGGCATCGGTGCCGGACTTATCCTCAACGGCGCCCCCTACTACGGGAACGTGGGAATCACCGGCGAAATTGGCCACGCCACCATCCACGAACAGGGATTGGTGTGCCGCTGCGGCAACCGCGGATGCCTGGAAACCATCGCCTCCACCACCACCATGATCGAACTCCTCAGCCGCGGTGAAGACCGGCCGCTGACGCCCGCGGACATCGTTCGCAAGGCCCTGGCACGGGACTCCGCCACGCTCCGGGTGATCGACGATGCAGGCCTCGCCGTAGGCCGCGCCCTGGGCAACGTGGCCAACCTGATCAACCCGGAAGTGATAGTGGTGGGAGGCCCGCTGGCAGGCCTCGGCGACATTCTCCTGGACCCGATCAGGCGGGGTCTCATCAGGCACGCGGTGCCTGTCATCGGCGAGACCACAACCCTTGCCATGTCCTCCCTGGGGGACCGGGCGGAAGCGCTCGGGGCGGCCGCCCTGGTGTTCCAGCATGCCGGAATCCGCAAGACGTAGACCGTTTCGTTATGCCCGGTTTGCGTTAAAGACTTGACGACAACAGCAGTGATCCAGTTTACTTTTGGATCAGACGGCCCTGCGCTTTGCCGGCCGGACAAAGAAGTCATTGCATTGGAGGGTTAGGGTTCATGACGTCCCAGACCACGCAAACGGAACCGATCATCCTTGAGATGCGGTCCATCACCAAGGAATTCCCCGGCGTTAAAGCGTTGGACAACGTGAGCCTGCGCGTGAAGGCCGGGGAAATCCACGCCATCTGCGGCGAAAACGGCGCCGGCAAATCCACCCTGATGAAGGTCCTCTCCGGCGTCTACCCGTACGGCAGCTACGACGGCGACATCGTCTACCAGGGCCAGGTGCAGCAGTTCCGGGACATCCGGGCCAGCGAACATGCCGGCATCGTGATCATCCACCAGGAACTCGCGCTGATCCCGGAACTGTCCATTATGGAGAACATCTTCCTGGGCAACGAGCCCACCAAGCGCGGCGTCATCGACTGGGCAGAAGCGCGGCTTCGTTCCCTTGACCTGCTGGCCCGCGTGGGCCTGCGGGAGGACCCGGAAACGCCCATCAAGGAAATCGGCGTAGGCAAGCAGCAGCTGGTGGAAATCGCCAAGGCCCTGAACAAGTCCGTGAAGATCCTCATCCTGGACGAGCCCACGGCCGCTTTGAACGAGTCTGATTCCCAGCACCTGCTGGACCTGATGCTGGGCCTGAAAGCCAAGGGCATCACCAGCATCATCATTTCCCACAAGCTCAACGAGATCGAGCAGATCGCCGATGAGATCACCATCATCCGTGACGGCAAGTCCATCGAAACGCTGAACGTGAAGGCCGACGGCGTGGACGAGGACCGCATCATCAAGGGCATGGTGGGCCGCGCGCTCGAATCCCGGTTCCCGGACCACACGCCCAAAATCGGCGACGTGTTCTTCGAGGTCAAGGACTGGACCGTTGCACATCCCAATGTGCAGGACCGGCTGGTCTGCAAGAACTCAAGCTTCTTCGTCCGCCGCGGCGAGATCGTGGGGTTCGCCGGCCTGATGGGCGCGGGCCGCACCGAACTCGCCCGCTCCGTTTTCGGCCGTTCCTACGGCCGCTTCATCAGCGGCCACATCTACAAGGACGGAAAGGAAATCACCCTTAAGTCCGTCCGGCAGGCCATCGATGCCGGGCTGGGCTACGTCACCGAAGACCGCAAGTCGCTGGGACTGAACCTGCTGGACGACATCAAGACCACCACCGTGTCGGCCAACCTTCGCAAGATCAGCCGTAATTTCGTAGTGGACCCGAACCAGGAATTCACCGTGGCGGAGCAGTACCGCAAGTCGCTGCGCACCAAGACTCCGTCGGTGGAGGAAGGAGTCGCGAAACTTTCCGGCGGCAACCAGCAGAAGGTGGTCCTCGCCAAGTGGATGTTCACCGACCCCGACCTCCTGATCCTGGACGAACCCACCCGCGGCATCGACGTTGGCGCCAAGTACGAGATCTACGGCATCATCCAGCAACTGGCCAACCAGGGCAAGGGAGTCATCGTGATCTCCTCGGAACTCCCGGAACTCCTTGGCCTGTCAGACCGCATCTACACCATTTTCGAAGGCGCCATCACAGGTGTCCTGAACAAAGACGAGGCCAGCCAGGAAAGCCTGATGAAACTGATGACCTCCGCCCGTAAAGCCGCCTGATCCCCTGGATCATCCCAGAACCTTCCGGACACAAGGACTGACACCATGAACGCCCTCAAAAAGCTGTTTGGCGGAAACACCCGTCAATTCGGCATGATCTTCGCCCTGGTGGCACTGATCGTCTTCTTCCAGATCGCCACCGAAGGCCGGACCCTCACCCCCGGCAACGTCATCAACCTCTTCAACGGCAACTCCTACATCCTGATCCTGGCCATCGGCATGGTCCTGGTGATCATCGCCGGCCACATCGATCTTTCGGTGGGCTCCGTGGCTGCGTTTGTCGGCGTCACCGTAGCCCTGGCCATCCGCGACTGGGGCATCCCCTGGTACGCCGGCGTGCTGCTTGGCCTGGTACTGGGCGCGGTGATCGGCGCCTGGCAAGGCTGGTGGACCGCCTACGTGGGCATTCCGGCCTTCATCGTGACCCTGGCAGGCATGCTCCTGTTCCGCGGCTTCAACCAGTTTGTGGGCAAGTCCAACACCATTCCGGTCCCCGCCGATTTCCAGTACCTCGGCTCCGGCTACCTCCCCGAGGTGGGCCCCAACTTCGGCTACAACAACCTCACCCTGCTGCTGGGCATCGCGGCCGTCGCATTCGTAGTGTGGGGCGAGCTCCGCTCCCGGGCCCGGGCCAAGGCACTCGGCGCCGAAGTACCCGAAATGTGGGTCATGGCCCTCAAGCTGGTCCTGATCTGCGGCGCCATCCTCTACGCCACGTACCTGTTCGCCACGGGCCGTCCCGGCACTTCGTTCCCCATCCCGGGCCTGATCCTGGCCGTACTGGTACTGCTGTACGGCTTCATCTCCTCCCGCACCATCCTGGGCCGCCATGTCTATGCCGTGGGTGGCAACCGGCATGCTGCCGAGCTCTCAGGTGTCCAGTCCAAGAAGGTCAACTTCCTGGTCATGATGAACATGTCCATCCTCGCCGGACTGGCCGGCATGATCTTCGTGGGCCGCTCCACCGCTTCAGGACCGTTCGACGGCGTCGGCTGGGAACTTGACGCGATCGCCGCCGTTTTCATCGGCGGCGCCGCGGTGACGGGCGGCGTGGGCACCGTCGTCGGCTCCATCATTGGTGGCCTGGTCATGGCTGTACTGAACAACGGCCTCCAACTGCTCGGCGTCGGCGCGGACCTCACCCAGATCATCAAGGGGCTGGTGCTCCTGATCGCCGTCGCTTTCGACGTCTACAACAAGAGCCAGGGCAAGAAGTCCATCATTGGCCTGCTGATGAGGGGCGGCCGTCCCTCCGGCGGCGGCCCCAGCACCCCTCTCCAGCCCGACGAAACCACCTCCACCAAGGAAGCGATCGCCAGGGAAGCCTAGCAATTAAGCCTGAACAGCGTTACACCACTAAAAGAAAGAGAACCAACAATGCGAATGATTGGCAAAGCAGGGAAGGCAGCAGCAGTAGCTGCCATTGCAGCACTGGCGCTGACAGGCTGCGGACGGTCTGAAACCCCGACAGGCGGCGGCACCGCAGGCGCCGGCGGCTTCGAACAGAATTCCTCCATCGGTGTCGCGCTCCCGCAGAAAACCAGTGAAAACTGGGTCCTCGCCGAGAAGTTGTTCAATGACGGCCTTAACGGTGCCGGGTTCAAGGCTGACGTCCAGTTCGCCAACGGCGGCGTGTCCGAACAGCAGAACCAGATCAGCGCCATGGTCACCAAGGGCGCCAAGGTGATCATCGTGGGAGCCATCGACGGCTCGCAGCTGGGCACCCAGCTGAAGCAGGCCAAAGACGCCGGCGCCACGATCATCGCCTACGACCGCCTGTTGCTGAACACCGAGAACGTGGACTACTACGTGGCCTACGACAACTTCAAGGTTGGCGAGCTCCAGGGCCAGGCGCTGCTGGAAGGCCTCAAGGCGAAGAAGCCCTCGGGCCCGTACAACATCGAACTGTTCGCCGGCTCCCCCGACGATGCCAACGCGAAGGTCTTCTTCGACGGCGCCATGAGCGTCCTGAAGCCCAAGATCGACGACGGCACCCTCAAGGTGCTCTCCGGCCAGACCACCTTCGAGCAGGCAGTGACCCAGGGCTGGAAGGCTGAAAACGCCCAGCGCCGCGCTGACACGCTGCTTACCGGCAGCTACGGCAGCGCGTCCCTGGACGGCGTCCTTTCCCCGAATGACACCTTGGCCCGCGCAGTCCTGACTGCCGTCAAGGGCGCCGGCAAACCGCTTCCGGTGGTGACCGGACAGGACTCCGAGGTTGAATCCGTCAAGTCCATCATGGCCGGCGAGCAGTACTCCACGATCAACAAGGACACCCGCAAGCTCGTTGAACACGCCATCACCATGGTGAAGGACCTCCAGGCAGGCAAGACGCCTGAGATCAACGACAAGGACTCCTACAAGAACGGCGTCAAGACCGTTCCCGCATACCTGCTGGAACCGGTCATCGTCACGGCCGCCAACGTGAAGAGCGCCTACGTCGGCGATCCGGTCCTGGAACCGATCACCAAGTAAGCAACCTTTTTGCAGGAAAGCCCGGCCTCCACACGTTGGAGGCCGGGCTTTCCTGTGCCACAAGGGATACGGCTTCGTGGCACGCTCATAACAGCCGCTGACGGAGGAGCCAGTGCGCAGCCGGAGTGCCGTGCCCGCCACCCGCGAACCCCTTATCACTTTCCGCAGGTCATAGCGGATCCCTCCAGCACTGCAATGAGAGGATGGGCACCATGAGTGCGCCCATCGCGAAGCCGTGGTTGTTCAGCCAGCCAGACCAGGATCCCCGTTCCGCCACCGGAGCCCCCCTCCGCTGGGGAATCATCGCCACCGGCGGCATTGCCCGCTCCGTGTCCCAGGACCTGGCCTTGCTCGCAGATGCCGAACTGTATGCCGTCAGCTCGAGGGCCCAGGATACGGCCGACGCCTTTGCGGTTGCATATGACTTCGCGAAGGCCTACGGCGAGGACGGCGGTGTGCCCGGATACCAGCGGCTGCTCGCAGATGAGGAGGTGGACGTTGTCTACGTGGCGACGCCCCACGCGCAGCACTACGAAATGGTGCTTGCGGCGCTTAACGCCGGTAAGCACGTCCTGTGCGAAAAAGCCTTCACCATCAACGCCCGCGAGGCAGCCGAACTCATCGACCTCGCCCGAAGCCGCAAGCTTTTCCTCATGGAGGCTGTCTGGAGCCGCTTCCTGCCGAGCATGCAGCGGGCCTTTGAGATCGCAGCGTCCGGAGAGCTCGGCGAAGTCCACTGGGTAACCGCGGACCTTGGCTTTCCGGCCCCCTACTCCCCCACATCCAGGCTGTGGGCCAGGCAGGACGGAGGCGGAGCGCTGCTGGACATTACGGTTTATCCGCTGCTCTGGGCCCTGGGCACCCTCGGTTTTCCGCAGACGGTTAGCGCCACCGGCTTCATTAACGACGACGGCGTGGATGCCCAGAACGCCCTGACGCTGGGCTACAACCACGGAGCGCAGGTGCAGCTTACGTCCTCATTGTTGGCCCACGGTCCCCGGACCGCCACAGTTGCGGGCAGCCTCGGCTTCCTCCAGAGCGTGGGCTCCATCAATAACCCCGGGGAACTGACGGTGTCCACAGGTTGGGACGAGCGCCGGACCGAAGCTTTTGATGTGGTGGGCCGAGGGTACGCATACGAACTGCGTGAAGTAACCCGCTGCATCCAGCAGGGCTTGACCGAGAGCCCGGTCATGCCACTGGAGGACACGTTGAACACCATGCGGCTCTTTGACGGGGTCCGCGCGCAGCTCGGCGTCAGCTATCCAAATGACCGGCACTGACCAGCGCACACCGGGAACCCTTTGATCGCCGCGTCAACTCTGTGACCGGGCCGCGACCGTCTGTGATTCCTTCGACCTGAGGTTTTCGATTTTGTCGAGTTGTTTTAGCAGCCCCTAGACTTCCTGCAACATTCGGTCTTAGGCTATAGCCACTCGAATGCAATCAGTACTGGGGGTGGTACGCATGGCTGGTGATCGCTCGCCGTTGCGTGCCCTTCGGCCGGTGTTCCTTGCCGGTGCTGCCGCCCTCACGTGGCTGACGTTTTCGGCATCCACGGCTTCGGCCGATACCCTTTCGGACGCAACTACGCTGTTGGGGGGCGTCACCGGTTCAGTTTCGTCGGTGACGGAAAAGCTGCCTGTTGCTCCCGCACCCGCCACGCCCAAACCTGAGCCGGTTTCCTCACCGGGGCTGCTGACGCCCCTCGTGGGAGACGCCTCGGGCCTTGCAGACCAGCTGGTTTACTCGGTACCCGTTGTAAACCATGTGGTGCCGGCCGAGGCGGTATCGGTCATCTCCGTTCCTATTGCTCAGGCAGCCGACGCCGCGGCGGCGGAATTGACGGAGGCAGTAATTTCACCTGTCGCCGAGGCGCTGCCGGTGCTTGATCCTGTGCTGCAGCCTGTTTTGGACTTGGTAACAGGCTCGGCACCGCTGGCCGTTGAGCTTCCCGACCTGCCCCTCGTGAGCGGCGACGGGGAAAGTCCCGCCAGCGCCGGAACTGTCCCGGCAGGCGTCGAAGCTGCCTCCACGGCGCCTACGTCGGCCATTCCGTTTGTTGAGGCTGCTTTTGCTACTGGTGCCGCGCCTGTTGGTGGGGTTGCCCCTGCTTCTTCAGCGTCGTGGACGTCTGTTGACCGCCCCGATTCTGCCCAGGATCAGCCGACGGCGGACCCCTCGCCCGCCCCTTCCCAGGCTCCGGCCGTACCCGCTTCGGGCACGGGAAGCAGCGCGGCCTCCGTGGGATCGTACGGTGCGGCGGCCTGGTTAAGCGCCTTCAATTTTGACACTTCAGCGCCCGGCGCCATCCGCGCCGCGGATATTTCTGATCACGCTCCTGCACCGGTGTCCTTCGACCCCGGTTCCCGTCCTGACTAGTTGAGACCCGTCTGCCCTCTCGAGGCAGAACACGGACAACGCGGGTTGCTGTCCAAGCAGCCCGACACCTCAACTTCTTTCAGGAGACATCATCATGAGTGCGAACCTTCGCAGGGGGCTGCTTGGCACCCTCTTCGCCGGCGGGCTATTAGCCCTCGGCTGCACCGCGGCGAACGCCGCGGACACCACCAGCGGATCGGATCTCTCCGCATCCGCCCTTATCTCGGCGGCGGCCGCTGATTCGGCGTCGTTGGACCTGCTGGGTGGCCCAACGCCGTCCGATTCAACGGCCGTCGCCGCGGTCGTGGACGCGGCAGTCAACCTTGGAACGGTCACCGGAACCGACAACGGCACCACAACCGATCTCACTGCGGCAGCCGCCGTCGACCTTGGCACCGGCACCAACGGCACCGGCACAACCACCACCGATGTGGTTGTCGCCGCGGACGCAAGCCTGGGACTCGGAAACACCGCAACGGCCGACTCAACCACCGCGGACGTGGCCCTCGCCGCCGACGCAGCCCTCGGCCTCGGAACAGTCACCGAAACCGGCAACGGCACCGCAGACCTCACCGCGGCAGCCGCCGTTAACCTCGGCACCGGCACCACCGGCACGGATACGGCCGCAACCGATCTGGCCGTCGCTGCGGATGCCGTCGTCGTCCTCGGCACCGGCACAACCACTGCCGACGCGGCCCTCGCCGCAGAAGCAAGCCTGGGACTCGGAAACACCGCAACGGCCGGCTCAACCACCGCAGACGTGGCCCTCGCCGCCGACGCAGCCCTCGGCCTCGGAACAGACACCGAAACCGGCAACGGCACCGCGGACCTCACCGCGGACCTCACCGCGGCAGCCGCCGTCGACCTTGGCACCGGAACCACCGGCACGGATACGGCCGCAACCGATCTGGCCGTCGCTGCGGATGCCCTCGTCGACCTCGGCACCGGCACCAACGGCTCCGGCACAACCACTGCTGACGCGGTTGTGGCCGCAGACGCGGCCCTCGGCCTCGGAAACACCGCACCCGCCGACTCAACCACCGCGGATGTGGCCCTCGCCGCAGAAGCAGTCCTGGGCCTTGGAACAGTCACCGAAACCGGCAACGGCTCCGCGGACCTCACCGCTGCAGCCGCCGTCAGCCTCGGCCTCGGCACCACCGGCACGGATACGGCCGCTGCCGATCTGGCCGTCGCTGCGGATGCCCTCGTCGACCTCGGCACCGGCAACACCGGCACCACCGGCGGGCTCGCCGCCGCCATTGACGCAGCCGTGGACCTCGGCCTTGGCGGCAACAGCACTGAAGGCACCAGCGGTGGCCTCGACACCGTAGTGGATGCCGTCGTCGGCCTTGGCACCGGCGCCACCGGCGGAGCTGATGCCGTCATCGGCCTCGGCATCGACCTTGGACTGGGCGGTGGCAGCACCCCCGGAACTGACAACCCGGGCACCGTAGATCCCGGGACCGACGGCAACACCGGAGGCGCCGGCACCATAGACCCCGGCACCAGCACCCCCTCCACTGACACGGGCACGGGTACGGGCACGGGCACGGGTACGGGTACGGACAACGGAACCGGTGCCGGCACCTCCAACACCGATGGTTTCCCGGCAGCCCCTGCTGCCGGCTCCACGGCAGTTGGCGGCGTCATCGCCGTCGACACCGCAGCGGGCAGCACCGGTCTCCGCAGCGTCCCGGCCCAGGGCAGCGCCACCGCCCTGGCAAAGACGGGCGTGGACACCTCACTGGTCCCCCTCGCCCTGCTGCTCCTCGTGGCAGGACTCCTGATGTTCCGTAAGCGGAAAGTGTCCTGACCTGAACGCTCTGACGGTGCCTGCGCCACGCGCCTGAAGCGGCAGCAGCGAGCAGGCTGAGGGAAAGGAGGTGCGACAGGAAAGAACGCAAGACCTTACACAACATGTCTTCAGCACACATGTCCTTGTGACCGATGGTCCGGCAGCGAAAGGCTCGTCTTTCGCTGCCGGGCCGTCGGTGTGCCCTGCCGTGAAGCACGGCATTATCCCCGGCTGAACCAGCGCGCCCGTATAATTTGACGTACGAGAGTGCCGCAGCGCACCGGGAGGAACGGGACATGGTGGCGGAATCGCCTAGCTCCATCAAGAATGAAGTGGTTGGCGGACGTTATCGGTTGGGTGAGGTTATTGGCCGCGGCGGTATGTCATCGGTTTACTGTGCCCGGGACGAAAATCTGGGCCGGGACGTAGCACTCAAGCTCTTCGCACCGCAGGCCCCCGACGCCGACGAACTGAAACGCCAGGAAGCAGAAATCCGGCTTCTTGCCACACTGAACCACCCGGGACTGGTGACACTTTTCGACGCCGGGATCGATACCCGGATACCGGACGAACCGCGCCCGTTCCTGACCATGGAACTCGTGGAAGGCCAGGACCTCAGAAGCCGGATCCGGCACAGCACGGTTCCCCTTGATGAGTTGGCCGTCATCGGCGCGGGGATCGCCGACGCACTGGCCTACGTCCACGGACTCGGCATCATCCACCGGGACATCAAGCCCGGCAACATCCTGCTGGTTCAGATACGTCCCGGCGAACCCCTGCGGCCAAAGCTCACCGACTTCGGCATCGCACGGATTGTTGATTCAACCCGGCTGACCGCCACGGGAACCATGGTGGGCACCGCTGCCTACCTCAGTCCCGAGCAGGCACTGGGCCAGCCCCTTGCGCCGTCGACGGACATCTATTCGCTGGGCCTGGTGCTGCTCGAATGCATCAAGGGAACCGTGGAGTATCCTGGCAGCGCGGTGGAATCTGCCGTTGCACGGCTTCACCGCGCACCGGAAATTCCCGGGGACCTGCCATCAGAATGGGCTGACCTCATCCGGTCCATGACCGCCATAGAACCGCTTGAACGGCCGCATGCCGCGGACATCGAAACTGCCCTGCGGCAGGCCTTGGTTTCGCCCGCGTCAACGCCCGGGGAAATTGCGCCCGAAACCACGCGGGTACTGCCTGCCATGCCATTCCGCCCTCCCTCCATTACCGCCGAAGAATCGGTGGAGGAGATTCTGGAGGCCGCAGGGCCCGGTGCTGCCGGGGACCGGGAACGGGCCGGGGCAATGGACGCCCTGAACCGGGACCGCGCGAAAGGCATAAAGCCCAGGACCAAGCGGTTCTGGCTGGCAGCCATCCTTGGCCTTGTGGTGATTGTGGCCGCTATAGCGGCAGGGATCTTGACCTTGTCCACTCAGTCCACACCCGACGTCGTGCCCTATCCCACGGTGACCGGGGTCCTCGGCGAGCATCTGGAGCAACTCCAGAAGAGCGTGGAGCCGTGACGTTTCCTTCGGACCGCGGACGCCAGTCTGTGCTGGGATTTTCCGCGGTCCTGCTGGCTGCCGGACTGCTGAGCGGCTGCGGCACAGCGGATACGGGGCTTCAGCGTTCAGCCGCACGGCAACTGAAGGCCCGCGTGCTTGAAGTGACGCAGGCTTCGTCGCAGGACAACCCCGCCGCCGCACTGAAGGCACTCGAGGGGCTCGAGGCTGAGTTGGAAGCGGCACAGACCGGGGGCCGGATTTCGGAAGAACGGCGCCGGAGCATCACCACGATCGCCGCGGCCGTCCGGGCAGACCTTAATGATGCCGTTGCGGCGGCTGCAGCAGACAAGGCAGCGGCAGAGGAGCAGGCCGCCAAGGAAACACAGGCCGCCGAGACCCGAGCGCCCGCCGTCGAAACTCCTGCACCGGCTCCTGTACCCGAAACCAGCACCGGCAAGAAGGACAACGAGGGCAAGGGAAAGGGAAACGGCTGACGCGGAGGGTACTTGGCGCTGCCCGAGGACAACGGCTCAAGCCGCTCCGTGGGCGGCAGCGGCACCCGGCAGCGCCGCGGCCTTACCGGTGATCTGGTTCAGGACCGCGGCGAGCGCGGCCCAGGTACTGTTGCCGCACCGGGTACGGGCGTAGGCGCGCACGCGGACATCCGGGGAACTCAGCGGAACAAGGGCGACGCCGGCCCGCGGTTCCCGGTCGGCAGGCAGCAGCCCCACGCCCATCCCGGCCAGGATGAGGTCCTCAACCAGCTCGAGGCTGTCGGCCTGATGCCTCACCCGCGGCTCAAAGTCCCCCATCGATGCGAGCAGCCGGAGGACTTCCTCGTCCGCCCTGTTCCGTGAGTTGCCGATCCAGTCGCGGTCCCGGAAGGCCGCTAGGACCTCCGGAGCGGTGCCGGCAACGGGTGCCGCTGCCTCGGGGACGCCGAGGCTCCAGGGTGTGCTCCACAAGTGGATGGAATCGAAGGCGGCGCCGGTGCTGTCCGGGGCAAGGTTGTAGTCGTACGTCAAAGCCAGATCCACTGAATCGGCAGCAAGCAGCGCCAGGGCTTCGGCAGGCTCGTGCTCCCGGACTTCGAGTTTGACGCCAGGGTGGGTGACGGCGAGCTCCCCGACGATGGGCATCAGGATCTTACGGACAGCCGTGACGAAGCCGGCAACCCGGACTGTTCCGGCTGGCTCGGCACCCGGGTCGAGCTCGGCAGTGGCCGCATCCACCGCCGCCAGGATGGTCACCGCGTGATCGGCGAGCCGCCGCCCGGCAGGGGTGAGGCGCACGCGCCGGCCGGCGGGTTCGAGCAGCGCGGTGCCTGTTTCCCGCGCCAGCGCCGCGATCTGCTGGGAGACGGTCGACGTCGTCGTGCCCAGTGAGTCTGCCACGTTCCGCATGGAGCCCTGCCGGGCCAGTTCAAGCAGGACTTCCAAGCGACGCGTCTCCATACAGTTATTGTCCATATTTTATGGACAATATGTGAAGAATTATCACGTGGACGTAGACGTTTTACGTACGGTCTACTGGCTCCATGCCATTTTCACAACAACACTTCAACGGTGTGCGCTCCGGAACAGCAATGGCCGGCGCCGCCATGTGCTGCGTCCAGCTGGGCCTGGCCGCTTCAGTAGGCCTGTCCGACCGCCTCGGCTCCGACGGCGTGGCGTGGCTGCGCCTCATCTGGGCCGCTCTGATCCTGGTGGCCTTCACCCGACCGTGGCGCTCCCGGTTCAGCCGGCGGGGCCTGGTCACGTGCATCCTGCTCGGCCTGGTGACGGCGGGCATGACGCTGATGTACATGGCCGCCGCCGTCCGGATTCCGCTCGGCACCGCCACCGCCCTGGAGTTCCTGGGTCCCCTCTCCGTCGCAGTCCTCCGCGGACGCAAGGCGGGACGCTGGTGGGCGCTTGTTGCCGCTGCCGGCGTGGCCGCCCTGACCGAACCGTGGCACGGCGGGACAGACCCCGCCGGTGTCCTCTTTGCCTTGGGCGCCGCCGCATGCTGGGCAGGCTATATCCTCCTGACCCAGCGGGCCGGTGATGAAGTCAACGGCCTCCAGGCACTGGCAGTTTCCATGCCGGTGGCCGCAGTGGCAACCACGCTGCTTGTCGGGCCGGCTCCACTGGCGCATCTTGACTGGCCGCTGCTCCTGGTGGGAGCAGGCCTGTCCCTGCTGATGCCGGTGATCCCCTTCAGCCTCGAACTGCTCGCCCTGCGCCGCCTGAAGGCCTCCGCATTCGGAACACTGATGAGCCTGGAGCCGGCCATCGCCGTGGTGATTGGATTCCTGGTCCTGGGCCAGCTGCCCGGGCCGGCCGCCTTCCTGGGCATCGGGCTGGTCGTCGCGGCAGGCATCGGGGTGACGCTTCAGGCAGGCAGGGAAAGGCCGGCGGACATTGGAGTGATGGACGACGGCGGGCCGGTAGCGGCGAAGGGGGCGGCGTCCCGCTCCTGACCAAGCGACGCAAAAGGGGCGGCGTCCCGGAAGTTGAACATTTCAACTCCGGGGCGCCGCCCCTTTCGCAGTGCTGGTTCCAGGTGGGCTAGCTCAGCGTGGCGAGAACCTTGTTGAGCGTGGCGGACGGACGCATCACGGCCGAAACCTTGGCCTCGTCCGGGTGGTAGTAGCCGCCGATGTCCACCGGCGAGCCCTGGACCTCGGCCAGTTCGCCAACAATTGTTTCCTCCTTCGAGGAAAGCTCTCCGGCGATGGAACTGAAGGAGGCGGCCAGGTCGGCGTCGTCCGTCTGCTTGGCCAGTTCCTCGGCCCAGTAGCGGGCCAGGAAGTAGTGGCTGCCGCGGTTGTCCAGCTCGCCGGCACGGCGGCTGGGCGACTTGTTCTCCAGCAGGAAGGTTCCGGTGGCGCGGTCCAGTGTGTCGGCCAGGACCTGGGCGCGCTTGTTGTCCGTGGTGGTGGCCAGGTGCTCGAAGCTGACGGCCAGGGCCAGGAACTCACCCAGGCTGTCCCACCGGAGGTGGTTTTCCTTGAGCAGCTGCTGGACGTGCTTCGGGGCGGAGCCGCCGGCGCCGGTTTCGAAGAGCCCGCCGCCGTTCATCAGCGGAACAACGGAGAGCATCTTGGCGCTGGTGCCCAGCTCCAGGATGGGGAACAGGTCCGTGAGGTAGTCGCGCAGGACGTTGCCGGACACTGAGATGGTGTCCTCGCCCTTGCGGATGCGCTCCAGGGTGAAGGCGATGGCCTTGACCGGGGACATGATCTGGATGTCCAGGCCCTCGGTGTCGTGCTCCTTCAGGTACTCGTTGACCTTGGCGATGAGGTTGGCGTCGTGGGCACGCTCTTCGTCCAGCCAGAACACGGCGGGGGTCTGGGAGGCGCGGGCGCGGGTGACGGCCAGCTTGACCCAGTCGCGGATGGGCAGGTCCTTCGTCTGGCAGGCGCGCCAGATGTCGCCTTCGGAAACCTGGTGCTCAATCAGGACGTTTCCGGAACCGTCAACGATCTGGACGGTGCCGGCTTCCTGGATTTCGAAGGTCTTGTCGTGGCTGCCGTATTCCTCGGCGGCCTGTGCCATGAGGCCCACGTTCGGGACGGTGCCCATGGTGGTGGGGTCGTAGGCGCCGTTGGCGCGGCAGTCATCGATGACCACCTGGTAGATGCCGGCGTAGGAGCTGTCCGGCAGGACGGCCAGGGTGTCGGCTTCCTTGCCGTCCGGGCCCCACATGTGGCCGGAGCTGCGGATCATGGCGGGCATGGAGGCGTCCACGATGACGTCGCTGGGGACGTTCAGGGTGGTGATTCCCTTGTCCGAGTCCACCATGGCCAGGGCGGGGCCCTCTTCGAGGCCCTTCTTGATGAGGGCCTGCACGCCTTCGCGGACGTCCTCTGGCAGGTCCTCGAGGCTGCTCAGGATGGCGGCCAGGCCGTTGTTGGGGCTGATGCCGGCGGCGGAGAGCTGCTTGCCGTAGGTCTCGAAGAGTTCGGAGAAGTAGGCCTTGACCACGTGGCCGAAGATGATGGGGTCCGAAACCTTCATCATGGTGGCCTTGAGGTGGGCGGAGAACAGCACGCCCTCTTCCTTGGCGCGGGCAACCTGTGCCTTCAGGAATTCGTCCAGGGCGGCGGCGCGCATCACGGTGCCGTCGATGACCTCTCCGGCCAGGACCGGGAATGCCTTCTTCAGGACCTTCACGGAGCCGTCTTCCCGCACGAGCTGGATGGCGATGGTGCCCTCGGACCCGATGACAACCGACTTCTCGTTGGAGCGGAAGTCGTCCTGGCCCATGGTGGCCACATTGGTCTTGGAATCCGGGGTCCAGGCGCCCATGGAGTGCGGGTTCTGGCGGGCGTAGTTCTTGACGGACAGCGGTGCGCGGCGGTCCGAGTTGCCTTCGCGCAGGACCGGGTTCACGGCGGAGCCCTTGATCTTGTCGTAGCGCGAGCGGATGGCCGTTTCCTCGTCCGAGGACGGGTTGTCCGGGTAGTCCGGAAGGGCGTAGCCCTGGCCCTGCAGTTCGGCGATGGCTGCCTTCAGCTGCGGGATGGAGGCGCTGATGTTGGGCAGCTTGATGATGTTGGCTTCCGGCGTCTTCGCCAGCTCGCCGAGTTCAGCAAGGGCGTCACCGATCTGCTGCTCGGGGGTCAGGTAGTCACCGAAGACGGCGATGATGCGGCCGGCGAGCGAAATGTCGCGGGTCTCCACCTCCACACCTGCTGTCGAGGCGAACGCCTCGATGATGGGCAGGAACGAATAGGTAGCCAGCATCGGCGCTTCGTCGGTGTGGGTGTAGATAATCTTGGACATGCGCGGGCGTCTCCCTGTGGGTCGGCTTGGTTGTGAAAAATTCGGTCTATTTCACCATGTACAACTTACCCGAGCGCGCGAATTTCAACCCTACCGGAGCCCCTGCGTTACCCTCACGGTGAGCAGGATTACAGCGATGGAGAACCTACGACGCCGGGACGCACCAAGGGACCGGCCGCCGTCGCGCATTTCATGCCGCACCTGTCCGCCGCTGCGGGCGGCGGCCATACGTGATACGTCACTACTATTTACAAACTTGTCATGTAGCGATAAATTCGCAGGGTCACTCTGGGGCCTTCGGGGCCTTTCCACGTTCAGACAGGACAACAATGACACGCACCAGGTCCCTTGCTTCCGGCCTCCTGAGCCTCTCTGCTGCCGCCGTTCTGGCACTTACCTCTGCTGGCGGGGCCACCGCTGCACCGACCGCAACCGAGGATAACAAGAATCCCTCCGTGACCAGTGCGATCCTTGATACCAGCGGCGTGGCAGATTACTGGACGGCTGACCGGATGCGCAGCGCGGTCCCCGGAGATGTCCTGGCCGGCAAGGCCCTGGAACGGGGCAACCGGTCAAGCACCGACGTTGTGGAGAAGGGCAAGGACACCACGGTCAAGGCCACCAAGGGCAAACCCACCATCGCCCAGAGTGAGGCGCCGGTAAAACACATCGGCAAGGTCTTCTTCAGCATGGGCGGCTCCAACTACGTCTGCTCGGGCAATGCCGTTTCGTCGGGGAACAACAGCACCGTGGCCACCGCCGGCCACTGCGTGAATGAGGGGCCGGGCGCGAACGCCACCAACTTCATCTTTGTTCCTGCGTATGAGAACGGCGCGGCACCCTACGGCAAATGGACTGCCAAGGCCCTCTACTCCCCCACTGCGTGGAGCCGGGACGGGAACATGGCCTACGACACGGGCTTCGCCGTCATGAGCCCCTTGAACGGCAAGACCCTTACTGCCGTGGTGGGCGGGTCCGGCGTTGCCTTCAACCAGGCGTACGGCCTCACTTATAAGTCCTTCGGCTACCCGGCGGCAGCCCCATTCAACGGCGAGACCCTCAAGAGCTGCGCCGGCACGGCAACACGAGATACCATCAACCCCCAGTTTGGAACCCAGGGCATCCGCTGCGACATGACCGGCGGTTCCTCCGGCGGGCCCTGGTTCATAGGCACCAGCTCCGATGGCATACAGAACTCCATCAACAGCTACGGCTACAACCGCTCCGCTGTCATGTACGGCCCATACTGGGGAGCCGTTATCCAGGCGACTTACGCCAGTGCATCAGCATCCTAAGGACATTCCCGGCCGCGATTCCGTCAGCCACGTCGAGCTGAACCAGACTCACGAGGAGGTCCTCGAGTACTGGACAGAGGAACGGATGGCGGAAGCCAAGCCCCGGGAGCTGCGGCTTCCGGGAGAGGGTCCGCGTCTCAAGCAGGGGGACGCGGACACCGGTAAACCGGAGTCCGGGCCTTCTGACTGACACAGCCAGGAAATACTGACGGCGCCCGTCCCCTTCGCGGGGCGGGCGCCCTCGTCGTTAACTCATCGACTGCTCCGTAGGTGTCGTATTCACCCGGCAAAACGACACCTACGGAGCACTCGATTGGGGATCAGTGGAAGAAGTGCCGGGCGCCGGTGAAGTACATGGTGATCCCTGCGGCGTTGGCCGCCGCGATGACTTCCTCGTCCCGGACGGAACCGCCGGGCTGGACCACGGCGCGGACGCCGGCGTCGATCAGGATCTGCAGGCCATCAGCGAACGGGAAGAACGCGTCGGAAGCTGCAACGGCGCCGCGGGCACGCTGGGGTGCGCCGGCACCGCCGGTGTTGGTGGCACCCCCGGGTGCGTCGCTCCCGCCGGCACTGCCGGACTCCACCTCCACGCCCAGCGTGTTGGCCCGCTCCACGGCCAGGCGGCAGGAGTCCAGGCGGTTGACCTGGCCCATGCCGATACCGACGGCGGCGCCGTTCGAGGCGAGCAGGATGGCGTTGGACTTGGCGGCGCGGCAGGCCGTCCAGGCGAACGCAAGGTCCGCAAGGGTTTTCTCATCGGCGGCGTCACCGGCGGCGAGGGTCCAGTTGGCCGGGTTGTCGCCCTCGGCGTCCACCTTGTCGCTGACCTGGACCAGCATGCCGCCGGAGACCTGGCGGAACTCCGTGGGGTAGCGGCCGTAGCCTTCCGGCAGGGTAAGCAGCCGGATGTTCTTCTTCTTGGACAAAATTTCCACAGCTTCGGGTTCGAAGCCCGGAGCGATGACGACCTCGGTGAAGATGTCCTTGACGGTGTTGGCCATTCCAGCGGTGATGGTGCGGTTGGCCGCGATCACGCCGCCGAACGCGGAAACCGGATCACAGGCGTGGGCCTTGGCATGGGCGTCGGCGATGGGGTCGGCGGCATCTGCGGAACCGACGGCCACGCCGCACGGGTTGGCGTGCTTGATGATGGCTACGGCCGGTTCGCTGAAGTCGTAGGCGGCGCGGAGGGCGGCGTCGGCGTCAACGAAGTTGTTGTAGCTCATGGCCTTGCCGTGCAGCTGGTCGGCCTGGGCGATGCCCACGGGCGCGGCCTTGTCCACGTACAGGGCAGCCTGCTGGTGCGGGTTCTCGCCGTAGCGCAGCACCTCGGAGCGCTCCAGCGAAAGGCCGGCGTAGGCGGGCCAGTCGATGACGCCGTCGCCGTCCTCGTCCAGGAACTGGCTCGCCGTCCAGGTGGCCACGGCGTTGTCGTAGGACGCGGTGTGGGCGAACGCCTTGGCGGCCAGCCGCCGTCGCGTCTTCAGGTCAAAGCCGCCTTCAGCGGCCGCTGTGACCACCTGGCCGTAGAAGGACGGGTCCACCACAATGGCGACGGCGGCATGGTTCTTCGCAGCAGAGCGCACCATGGCGGGGCCGCCGATGTCGATCTGTTCGACGACGTCGTCCTGGGCCGCGCCGGACTTCACGGTCTCCACGAACGGGTAGAGGTTCACCACCACCAGGTCGAAGGGCTCGATCTCCATCCGGGTGAGCGTGTCCATGTGGGCTGCCACGCGGCGGTCAGCCAGGATGCCGCCGTGGACGCGCGGATGCAGCGTCTTGACCCGGCCGTCCAGCATCTCCGGGGAGCCGGTGACCTCCTCGACCTCCTGGACGGGAATGCCCGCCGCGGCGATCTTCTTGGCGGTGGACCCGGTGGATACAAGCTTGACTCCCGCTGCGTGCAGGCCCTGGGCGAGCTCCTCCAGACCGGTCTTGTCGTAAACCGAGATCAGCGCCCGGCGGATGGGAACACGGTCGATGGATACGCGCTCATGCTGCGTGAAGCTCACAAATGTCTCCGTCTTATCTCGCGGAACAACGCCGCGGTTGGTGGGGATAGGGCCCAGTTTATCCCGAAGCGGAGGTTGCCCCGCGAGTCGGGCTGAGTGTGAACGCCGGTGCGCCCGGCTAGAGTTTTCCCAGGAGGCTGCGATGAATACTTACACCACTGTGCCGAGCGGCGAACAGGTGGTCCAGGAACTGCCCTGGCGATGGAAAGTCCAGGGCAGGATCTTTCTGATCGGCGGCCTCGGCTTCATGTTCGATGCGTGGGACGTGACGCTGAACGGCATCCTGATCCCGTTGCTCTCAACGCACTGGGCCCTCACCCCGGGTGAAGTGGCATGGGTGGGCACATCGAACCTGATTGGCATGGCCCTGGGCGCGTTCGTGTGGGGCACCATCGCTGACACGATCGGGCGCAAGAAAGCCTTCACGGCCACGCTGCTGATCTTTTCGCTCTTTACCGTGCTTGGCGCGTTCTCCCCCGACTTCATCTGGTTCTGCGTGTTCCGGTTCATGGCCGGTTTCGGCCTGGGCGGCTGCATCCCCGTGGACTATGCCCTGGTGGGTGAGTTCACTCCTCGCAAGCAACGCGGGCGCGTCCTGACGGCCATGGACGGCTGGTGGCCGGTGGGCGCAGCCCTGGCGGGCTTCGTCTCCGCCGCACTGGTAGCCGCTTTCGGCGACTGGCGGCTGACCATGCTGGTGATGGTCCTGCCTGCCCTGTTGGTGTTCTGGGTCCGGCGCAGCGTGCCGGAGTCCCCGCTGTTCCTGATCCGAAAGGGCAGGCGGGAGGAAGCAGCCAACGTCATCGACGGCCTGGTGGCCGCGACCGGAGCGGAGGCCCGCGCCTACAGCCTGCCCGATGCCCAGGAGGTGCCACGGTTGTCGGCCGGCAGCGCCTGGCACCAGCTGCGCCTCGTGTGGCAGTACAACTGGAAGATCACGGCCGCGGCCTGGTCCCTGTTCTTCAGCATCCTGCTGGTGTACTACCTGTCCCTGACGTGGATGCCGCGGATCCTCATCGGCGCCGGCTTTGCCGAGTACAAGGCGTTTGTCACCACGGCGTCCATGGCGGCGGTGGGGCTTTTGGGCGTGATCGTGGCGGCCCTGCTGGTGGAGCGGGTTGGCCGCAAGTGGATCCTGGCAATCACCGGTCCGCTGTCCGCATTGACCCTGGTGATCGTGGCGATCGTGGTGGACATCCCCACGGCGGCCGTGTTCTGGCTGCTGGTGTTCGGGTTCGTGGTTCAGGTGGCCATTCCGGTGCTCTACGCCTACGTTTCCGAGCTCTACCCCACGGAACTGCGCGGCACCGGCTTCGGCTGGGCATCCACATTTTCACGGCTGGGCGCCGGGTTCGGGCCGTTGATCTTCGCCAACTACTTCTGGCCCGAACTGGGCCTGGCCACGAGCTTCGCTTTGGCCGGCGGGCTGGTGCTGCTGGCCGTGCTCTGGATGGCGTTCTTATCCCCCGAGACCAAACAGCGCCGCCTCGAATAACGCCCCCGCCTCGCCCAACTAGGTAGCGCCAAGTGTCGTTTTGAGCCCTCGTAACGACACTTGGCGCTACCTAGTTTTCATTCTTGGGGTACCAGCCCCGGCTCAGGAGTGCTGAACGGATTTTGGCCGTCGCCGGCCGGGCATCCCTCTCCATGTGCCGCTTCGAAATCCTCACCAGAATCCAGCCTGCCCGGACGAAGTCCTCCTCGCGGGTGATGTCCCTGATGATTTGGCCGGCCTCGGAGTGCCCGTCGCCGTCGTATTCCACCGCCACCTTCTGTTCCGGATAACCCAGGTCAGGTTGGCGAACGACGCCGGCTCCCAGTTCCGTGGGCAGGTTCAGCAGAGGCTCGGGCAGGCCCGCGTCCTCGAGCGCCAGCCGCAGCCTGGTCTCAGGGGCCGAGTCAGATCCCACCCGTGCACGCTCAAGGGCAACCCGCGCCTTCCTTATGCCCGGTGTTCCCTTGTGCCGGTCAAGCATGTCCTCGAGGGCCTCCCGGGTTGCATAGGGCTCGGACCTGCCCTCGAAGCCGGTCCGCGGAATGCGAAGCAAGTGGTCTGCAACCACGGTCAGCTCCTCGATGCTCATCTTGCGGGCGCAATCCAACCATGTCCTCACCCGGGAAGTGACCAGCAGTCCGGCAAGATTTTCGATCTCGTCCGCAAAGAACTGCCCGCGGTGTCCCTTCACACCGGGCCGACGCATGATGGCAACGGTGTCAGGTCGCGAGATGTGCAGCAGTGGCTCATCACTGCCCGGGAGGAAGCCTGGAAATTCCCAAAGGAGAAAGGCCGAGGCGTGCGACGCGGCGGCAAACTCAGTGACCAAAGTATAGGGACGGATGCGGGGGGCGAGGCGTGATGCATCGTCCCCGTCCGGCACCCGGACTCCCCGGCTTGGCCAGAGCAAACCAGGGTGGCGTAGGCGTCGGCGGCTGATTCCGGCGTCGACCGCTTCCTGGAAAGTAAAAGGGAGGGACGCCAACTGGTCGGGTAATTGACTCGGTACCTTCATCCGCCCATCGTGGCAGGCGGGGCGGGATGCCGCAGAGGTTATCCACAGGCCCGCCCGCCCATGCCCAACTAGGTAGCGCTAAGTGTCGTTATGAGCGCACAAAACGACACTTAGCGCTACCTAGTTGGGTGGGGAGGAGGGGTCAGGGGCGGCCGCGGCCAAGGCGGCCAGGGTAGACACCAGGAGCCGGCGTTCCACCACCTTGATGCGTTCGTGCAGGGTCTCCTCCGTGTCCGATTCCTCGATGGCCACGGCTTCCTGCGCAATGATGGGGCCGGTGTCCACGCCGGCGTCGGCCCAGTGCACCGTGCAGCCGGTGACCTTCACGCCGTAGGCCAGCGCGTCCCGCACGCCATGGGCACCCGGGAAGGCGGGGAGCAACGCGGGGTGCGTGTTGAGGTACCTGCCGTTAAAAGCCTCGATGAACTCCGGGCTGACGATCCGCATGAACCCCGAGGAGACCACCACGTCCGGCTCAAACCCTGCCACGGCCTCCGTCAACGCCGCGTTCCAGTGCGCCCGGTCCCGGTACGCCTTGAAGTCCACCACAAACGTGGGAATGCCGGCGGCGGCGGACCGTTCCACCCCGTACGTGCCCGGGCGGTCGGCCCCCACGGCAGCGATTTCCACGTCCAGATCCCCTGCCTTGACTGCGTCGATGACGGCCTGGAGGTTGGACCCGGTACCGGAGACGAGGACTACGATGCGCATGGCTCTAGCTTATGGGCAGGCTCGCGTAGGCTGGAAAACATGAACACCACACCGGGACCGGCTGGGCAGCAGCGGGCCAAACCGCGGCTCAGCGAGGCGGCCAAGGCCTCGCTCGCCAAGACCCACACCCTGTTCCGGATGTTCGTCGTCTCGGTGCTGGGCTCCTTCTTCGTCTACCAGCTGGACGTCACTTACCTGTGGCTGACGGGCGTCCTGACGGCCGCCAGCATCACGTTGGGAATCGTCCTGCTGGTGCGGGCGGCGCGCTTGAAGGAATCGAAACTGGTCCTGGTGGGCACCATCTCCGGCCTGGTGGTGTCCGCAATCATGGTGCTGCTGATCCTTGTCACGGCGGTGTTCTTCGACGAAGTCCGCGAATACCAGGCGTGTGTTGGCCGTGCGCTCACGGACAAGGCCCAGTCCGCATGCCGGATCCAGCTGCAGGATTCGCTGCCCCGGCAGATTCCCTAGCCGGGCCACGAGCGGCGGCAGCCTAGGAAACCAGCTCCTCTTCCCGTTCCTTTGCGGCGTGCTCACGTTCCAGCCATGGTCCGGCGGCGTATCCGATGACGACGCCGGCACCCACCTCCGCGGCCAGCCAGACTCCCGTCCAGAACGGGTCCGGCCCGATGTCCGTCAGGCGTCCAATTCCGGCTGACCCGCGGGCCAGCCAGGCCAGCCCAAAAGCCTGCAGCCCGGCGGCCACCCCGGTCAGCACCCCGAGCACCAGGGTGGAAAGGCTGGCCGTGAACCAGCGCGCACGGATCTTGATGGCCAGCCACTCGTCAAAATGGTTTTCACCCTCCCGCAGGAACCA
The DNA here is from genome assembly GCF_034720455.1 of Pseudarthrobacter sp. C1. Taxonomy (NCBI): domain Bacteria; kingdom Bacillati; phylum Actinomycetota; class Actinomycetes; order Micrococcales; family Micrococcaceae; genus Pseudarthrobacter; species Pseudarthrobacter sp. C1. The sequence goes on from NZ_JAYESK010000001.1 coordinate 195,322, forward strand.
CCAGCCGGCCAGGACCCCGGCCAGCACCGGGACGATCAGGGCAACGAAGGCGTAGTCCAGGGGCCCGGAGGGAATGGCGGCCAGCACCGGGATGGAAGGCAGCGGTCCGACGGCAGTCCCCAGCGGGCCCACCTGGGAACCGGCGCCCATGGCAAAGCCTGCCCCGGATGTCCAGGCCAGGGCAAAGACCGCGAGGTTGGGCAGGAACCCAAGCTGCGCGATGGTCAGGGCGGCACCGCCGACTGCACCGGCGTCGAGCGCTTCATAGACGGCGACCACCAGGTTCCAGTGAATAAACAGGTCAACGGCCAGCAGCACCGCCGCCAGGGCAAGCGCCGAAACAGCTGCGACGAACCCTGCCTTCGCGGCGGAACCGAGATAGGAGCCGGCCCACCGCGAATGCTGGCTGGTGCGGGAGATCCAGTCCACTGCGTCGACGCCGATCAGCCGGCTCCAGGAACCGGCCTCGCGCCGCGCGCCGACCACCATGCCGAGCGCATAGGGAACAAGGGGTATGAACATGGCGTGCCAGGGATTGATGGCGACGTCGGGCGTGCGGCAGACGAAGCCGGTGGCTGTGCCGAAGGCGGCGTAGACAACCCATGAACCGAGCAGGGCCTGCCAAAGCTGGTCCGTGTAGGAGGCGCGGGCCAGGCGCCGGCCGGCCCGCCAGGCAAGCAGGAACGGCAGCAGGGTCAGGCCCAATGGGATGAGCGAAAGGACCCCGGAATTCCCGTTGGCCGCGGCGTTCGGACCCGCGGCAGTGAGTCCCAGCGGCACACCGTGGACCAGCAGCCAGGACTGCCCGGCCAGTCGGGCCAGGACATCGAAGGCACTGTCATGGAAACCGGCGGTTGCCCAGACGGCGATGATCGGGGCGATCACAACCAGTGCCGAAATGACGGCTGCCTGTGCCGTTTCAAGGGCGCCCTGCAGCCACAAGGGCATGGGAAGGCCACGGTCTCCGGTCTGGTCAGCACGCAGTTTCATCGTGCCCCATGGTGTCACGGCCAGCCCGCCCGGGCCGGGAACGACAGGCTCAACCGCCTGATCATGAGGAAACTTCAGGGGCGCCCGCACCGGCGCTTTTCAGAGGCGTCCGCCGTAAGATTTAACTGTCCACAACGAGTGGATTGGAGGAGAAAATGACTACCGCATCCCCACATGCACACGGCGTTCACTTTGGCCGGGCAGACGTCCAAAACGCGGGCATGGGAGTGGGAATTGTTTTGATGCTGGTGGGTATCCTGGGGTTCATCCCCGGCGTCACCACCCAATACAGCGAACTGTTGTTCCTCGGACCGGCGTCACACGCCATGTTCCTTGGACTGTTCCAAGTATCCATGCTGCTTAACATCGTGCAGCTGGCCATCGGCGCTACCGGCTGGGCAATGTCCCGCACCGAACATGGGGCACGGAACTTCCTCCTGGGAGCAGGCGCACTGTACATGGTCCTTGCCGTCTACGGCCTGATTGTCGGCGTGGGTTCAGCGGCGAACTTCCTCTCGCTGAACATGCTGGACAACTGGACCCACCTGGCACTGGGCGCAGTGATGATTGTTGCCGGCTGGCTGTTCTCGAGGAACCGGGCCGGCAGGACATAACCCGGAATCCGTAAGCCGGGAAACAGGAGCCGCGAATGAAAGAAGAACCTAAGTTCTGACGATATTCGTCCTACTGGCTGGTGCAGTCGCCGCCCTGAGCGGGGGCTGCACCAGCGTTTTAACCGGTTCGGCATGCAGAAACGACGCCGGGAGTCCCCAAGGAGGACTCCCGGCGTCGTTCGCTGTGCTGTTGCCTCGGCGCCGGTCCGTTCAGCGGCGCTTCAGCCTCCGCACTGCCTCGCTAGCGGCGCCCGTCCCGGTCGACGCCGTCAGCGTCGATGTGCTCCTTGCGGACTTCCTCATTGACCGTCACGTCGTCGTGGACAACGTCCTTGTCGAGGCGGACCCGCTCGACGGGAACGGCTTCCTTCTGAACCACGGGGCGTTCCTCATGCAGGACCACCTCATGCTCTTCCTCGCTGATGTCCGGTCCGCTGAGGGCCGAACCCCTGTTGGCATCTGTGATGGGCTCGCGTTCAAGCCGGACTTCTTCACGCTGCACGGGAACGGTCTTGGTGACGTTTTCCGTGGTGACGTATTTCCGCAGCCGTGCCCGGCCCGTGGTTTCCCGCTCGGTCCCGACGTGGAGCCTCTCCTCGGAGCGCGTCATGGCGTCATCCGTGGTGGGGCCTGAGGTGTCGTGGCCCACGGTGCCGCGGTCAGCGCGGCGGTCCGAATCGATACCTGCCGTGGGAGTGCCTGCGTTCAGGTCGGCGTCGCCCTGCAGGTCCACATCGTTTTGGGACTCGGAGTAGGTCCGGGCGCCGCGCTCATAGTATGTGTAGAGCCGGTCCTCTTCCTCGGGGGTGAGGTGGCCGTCCACGTCCACCCGCGGGGCGTCCTTGACGTGCTCCTTGCTGTAGGGCACCACCAGGTCGTCGCCCTGGCTGTGCGCACCCTCGACGGGCACGAAGGACTGGGAGGTGCCAAAAAGGCCGGTCTTGGCGGTGACCCAGGTGGGCTCGCCGGTGTCGTCGTCCGCGTAAAGCTGGCCGATGGAGCCGATCTTCTCGCCATCGGAGCCGATTACGTTGCCGCCCTTGGTGAGCAGGTTCTCAATATTTTCCCGGTTGAGCATGACGTCTCCTTGGATGTGTCGTTGCGCTGGGCTTAGCTAACCAATGGATGTACCGGCACGGCGTTCCCGTGGCGCGGCCTCCGCCCCGACTGCTTGAGGCTTCGCGTTAGCTGCCCCCATACCGTAAGCATGCTTAGCATCAAAAGGGAAGTCTACTTAGTAATTTTTTCGAAACGCGGCGGTTCCTGTTCACCCAGCCTTTTCCTGCGGGTAACGCTTTCTCCCCCGCCATTTCAAGCCCCCAGCCCATCGTGGAGGGGTGAGGATCGCAATTGTTGCTGAATCATTCCTGCCGCTGATGAACGGGGTCACCCATTCCATCCTGAGGGTGCTGGACCATCTCCAGGACCGGGGCGACGACGTCCTGGTCATCGCGCCCTCCGCGCAGGACGCCGAAGCGCCGGACCACGTCAAGGGCGCAGAGATCCACCGGCTGCCGGCGGTTCCGCTGGCCGGCTACACAAACGTCCGGGTGGCGATGGGCGGTGTGTACCGGGTCAAGCGAATCCTTGCCGACTACGCACCGGACGTCGTCCATCTGGCTTCGCCGTTCGTCCTGGGCTGGCGTGCCGTCCAGGCCGCCCACCAGCTGGGCATCCCCACCGTGGCGATCTACCAGACCGAGGTTCCCAGCTACGCGGGAAGGTACGGGGTCCCGTTCCTGGAAAACTGGGCGTGGAACCGGGTGGAGAACATCCATTTGCTCGCCTCCCGCACCCTGGTGCCGTCAACGTTCGCGCTGAACCAGTTGCGCGGCCGCGGCATTCCACGGGTGCGGATGTGGCGGCGCGGGGTGGACACTGCCAGGTTTTCACCGGAAAAGCGAGACGACGGGTGGCGGGCCGGGGTGGCTCCCGGCGGCAGGCGGATCATCGGCTACGTGGGCAGGCTCGCCATGGAGAAGCAGGTGGAGGACCTCGCGGCCCTGGCCGGCGTCCCGAACACCAGGCTGGTCATCGTGGGCGACGGACCGCAGCGTGCGGCGCTGGAGGAAGCCTTACCGGACGCGGTCTTCACCGGGTTCCTGGGCGGCGAAGAATTGGCACGCGCCGTTGCGTCCTTCGACCTCTTCGTCCACCCGGGTGAGTTCGAGACCTTCTGCCAGACCATCCAGGAGGCCATGGCATCGGGCGTGCCGGTGGTGGCCACCGGCCGCGGGGGCCCGCTGGACCTGGTGGAGAACTCGCGGACGGGCTGGCTCTACGAGCCCGGCGACCTGTCCGCCATGCGGAGCCAGGTTCTCGACCTGATGGGCGACGACGCCAAGCGCCGCGCGTTCGCCGCCGCGGCGCATGCCTCCGTGCAGGACAGGACCTGGCCTGCCCTCTGCGCCCAACTGGTCCGCCACTACGAAGACGCCATTGCCGGAGTCCCGGTTTCCCTGGGCTCTGGCACCACCGAAGGAGCAGCATTGTGAAAATCTCCGTGATTGGCTGCGGTTACCTCGGCGCCGTGCATGCCGCCACCCTCGCTTCCATGGGCCACACCGTGGTGGGGATCGACGTCGATCCCGGCAAGGTGGAGCAGCTGGCGCGCGGTGCCGCCCCCTTCCACGAACCGGGCCTGGACGAACTGCTGCGGGACGGCCGGCAAACCGGCCGGCTCACCTTTTCCACCAGCGCCGCCGCTGCGAAGGACGCGCAAGTGCACTTCCTGTGCGTGGGCACCCCGCAGGACAAAACGTCCGACGCCGCCGACCTCACCTTCCTGGTCTCCGCCACCGAAGCCCTGCTGCCGCACCTGGCGGCGGGCGCCGTCGTCGTCGGCAAATCCACCGTCCCCGTGGGCACGGTGCAGATGCTCCGCGGCGCACTGGCCCCCCGGCCGGACGTGCTGCTCGCCTGGAACCCGGAATTCCTCCGGCAGGGAACCGCGGTGAAGGACTCGCTGGTGCCGGACCGGCTGGTCTACGGGGTCGACGGCGGGCGCGCAGCCGCCTTCCACAGCGGCACCGGCGCGCCGCTCGGGGAGACAGCGGCCCTGGACACCGTCTACGAACCGCTCCTCCGGGCAGGCATTCCCCGCCTGGTCTGCAACTTTGCCACTGCAGAGCTCATCAAGTCGGCCGCCAACGCCTACTTGGCCACCAAAATCAGCTTCATCAATGCGGTGTCCGAACTGTGCGACGCCTCGGGCGCGGACGTGGCGGAACTCAGCGAAGCGATGGGGATGGACCCGCGCATCGGCGGACGGTACCTGCATGCCGGACTCGGGTTTGGGGGCGGCTGCCTGCCCAAAGACATCCGCAGCTTCCGGGCGCAGGCCGCGGACCTGGGTGTCACGGCCGTGGCCGACTGGATGCGCCTCGTTGATTCGGTCAACCTGGGCCAGCGCGAACGGACGGTCGGCCTGGCCGCCGAACTCTGCGGCGGCAGCGTCGCCGGCCGCTCCATCACCGTGCTGGGCGCTTCCTTCAAACCGGACACCGACGACATCCGGGACTCCCCCGCCCTGGACGTGGCCGACCGGCTGGCCGCGGCCGGGGCGCACGTCACGGTCACGGATCCCAAGGCGGTGAACCACGCCTGGCGGCGGTACCCGCGCCTGCGGTTCGAGGCCGCCGCCGGGCGGGCGCTCGAAGGCGCCGAGCTGGTCCTGCTGCTCACGGAGTGGGATGAATACCGGCGGCTGTCCCCTGAGGCTGCGGGTGCGGCCGTACGACGGCGGGTGGTGCTGGACGCGCGCAACGTGCTGGACGCGGCGGAATGGCAGGCCCACGGCTGGGTAGTGCGCGGCCTGGGCACCAGGGGCGCCGACGTGCCGGCTGTGGAGAGGGCCCTTCCCCGGGTTTAGTCCAGCAGGCCCAGCTCGGCGAAGGCGAGGGCCACGCCGTTGCCGGCCGGGCCGGCCGTAAACCGGTCGGCAACGGCCAGCACGGCAGGGTGCCCGCCTTCCACGGCGATCCCCACCCCGGCGTATTCAAGCATTTCAATGTCGTTGGCGCTGTCGCCGATAGCCACGATGTCCGCCCGGTCAAGGCCCAGATGCTCCTCCACCACCTGGATCCCCACCGCCTTGTGGGTCCCGGCCATGAAGATCTCCCCGGCACGGTCCCCCAGTGCGGAGAGGGAGCTGGGGATGAGCCCCACCTGCGGACCGAGAAGGTCCACCAGCTGCTGCAGGGGCACATCAGAATCGAAACAGGAGATCTTGGCGTAGGAGATGGCGCGGAGGTCGTCGCTGTACTGCATGGGTCCCAGGATGTCCTCAAGGGGATCCACATCGGTCCCGAGGACGCCGTCATGCTGCGGGCGGTCGGCAAAAATGGGCCCAAGCACCTCCCTCAGCCGCTGGTCCACGCCCGTGCGGCCGTGAAGGGATTCCGGGGCTTCGAGGATGTAGGCCACGTCATGGGCATCCAGGGCGTCAACGATGCGGCCGGCCAGGTCCTGGTCGAAGCGCGTGTCCTTGAGGACCTGGCCGTCCAGCTCCACCCTGGCGCCGGCGCCGGTGATGGTCCCGTCAAAACCAGCTTCAAGGATGTGGGCGGGGACCATGGCCAGCGGCCGGCCGGTGCACACAAAGACGAGGTGTCCCAGCCGGCGTGCGGTGCGGACTGCCTCCACATGGGCGTCCGGAGCGAGCCCATGGTCTGCGTAAGTGCCGTCGATATCGAGGAACACGGCACGCGGCCGGACGGTCTGCTGGCTGCACATGCGGGAGCTCCTTGGTAGATGGCGGGGTCACCCAATCCTATCGATACGGGAAAACTGACAGTCATCCCGTGACAATCAAACCCTTGCAGAGCAGTAAGCACACTGATTGAATTATGGAACCGGAAATGGGGGCCCGGCACAACTTACCGATTAAGGAGTGGCAACATGGGTATTCTCGGATTTCTCATTTTGGGCCTGATCGCCGGCGCCATCGCAAAGGCCATCTTGCCTGGCCGCCAAGGCGGAGGCTGGGTGGTCACCCTGGTCCTCGGCGTTGTCGGCGCCCTTTTGGGCGGCTGGATCGGCTCGCTGATTTTCGGCGGCGGACTGGCTGAATTCTTCGATCTCCGCACCTGGCTGCTGGCAATTCTTGGTTCAGTCATCGTGCTCCTGGTTTACGGTGCGGTTGCCAACCGCAGCGGCCGCCGGGTGTAGCCCAACATATTCCTCAACAGGAAAATAGCGCCGCCCCTCCGAGGGGGCGGCGCTATTTGCGTTCCCGGGGAACCCGGCAACCGGGCCGCACACAGGGCGCCGGCCGGCCTGTAACCGATTCCTGCTGTTCCGCCACCAATTCAGCATTCGCGCTTTATGATGTGCGAGGGGGGTGGCGCAATGACTGATGACTGGAGCCACAGAAAAAATCCGGCAGCACTGATGTTCGGCACGGTCCTGGACGCCAGCCCGGACGCTCTCCTGGCCATTGCGGCCGACGGCAGCATCACTATGGCCAACGCCGCCGCCGGGAGGATGTTCGGGTACGCCAGCGGGGACCTGGCCGGGCGGGACCACCGGACGCTCCTGGCCGAGGGCTTCCGCGGCGAGGTGGCGCAGCTTCTCGCCAGGCTCCTTGCCGGGCCCCGGGAACACCTCCCGCCGCGCGAAATCTACGGGGTGCGCAGGGATGGGACGGAGTTCCCCGCTGAAGCAGCGGGTTCCCTGGTGCCGGGATCCGACGACGTCGTTCCCGCCGGGCCGCTACTGCTGCTGTCCGTCCGGGGTACTTCCCACCGCCAAGACGCGGATGCGGACCTGCGGGAGGCGATGTCCCTGCTGACCGCCACGCTGGAGTCAACCGCGGACGGCATCCTGGTGATGAGCTCCGCCGGCCACGTGGCCGGTTTCAACGACCAGTTCCTCTCCATGTGGGGTATCCCGCCGGAGCTTATGGCGGGCGACAGCGAGGAACCGGTGATGGAGCTGGTCATGGCCCAGATCGCGGATCCGGTTGCCTTCACTGCCCGGCTCGCAGAGCTGGCGGACAGCCCTTCGGCGGAGAGCCATGATGTGGTGGACCTGACGGACGGCCGGACCTTCGAACGGTATTCGCGGCCCCAGCGGGTGGGCAATGACGTGGTCGGCCGGGTGTGGAGCTTCCGGGATGTGACGCCGCGGCGGAAGGCCCAGGAGCAGGCTCATCAGGCCATGGTGGATTTGGCGGCCCAGGCCGAGAAACTGCGCACGATGGCGTTCCAGGACCCCCTCACGGGACTGGCCAACAGGGCAGTGTTCAATGATGCACTGGCCGGTTCCGTGGAGGAGCCCCGGCTGAAGACAGTGGACGTCCTGCTCCTGGACCTGGACGACTTCAAGGAAGTCAATGACATCCTTGGGCACCAGGCCGGCGATGAGATGCTCATCGAGGTGTCCCGCAGGCTCCGCGGCTGCGCCCCGACTGCCGACGTCGTCGCCCGGCTGGGCGGTGACGAATTCGTGGTCCTGCTGACAGCCTGCCCGGACGCCGATGCCATTGCCGAATGCATTGTCCGGTGCCTGAACGTCCCGGTCACCATCCAGGGCACGGTCCTGCGGCCCAGTCTCAGCCTGGGGCTCGCCTCAATGGCCCGGGACAATGTGGGCGCCTCCGAGCTCCTGCGCCAGGCCGACATCGCCATGTACGCGGCGAAAGCCGCAGGCAAGAACCGATTCCTGCGCTTCCACCCGGACATGATGACTGCCCTGGTGCAAAGGACCTACATGGAGGGCGGGCTGCAGCTCGCCGTAGCCCGGAGCGAGATCTCGGTGGATTTCCAGCCCATCGTTTCCCACCGCATGGACCAGGTGGTCACGTTTGAGGCGCTGGCGAGGTGGGACTGCGACGGCACCCGCGTCCCGCCGTCGGTCTTCATCCCGCTGGCGGAACGCACGGGACTGATTAACGAGATCGGTGCCGAAGTGATGGCACGGGGCATGGCGGAGCTGGCACCCTGGCTGAGCCGGGACCCGTCCCGGTCGCTCGCCGTGAACGTCTCCGGCGTCCAGCTCCAGGACCCGGGTTTCGCGCAGACGGTCCTGGGGCTCGCGGAGGCCAAGGGCGTTGCCGCCTACCAGCTCGTCCTGGAGGTCACCGAGAGCGTGTTCTTCGACGCTGACTGCACCCTGATCAAACAGCTCAGCACCCTGCGGGACGCGGGCGCAAGGGTTGCCCTGGACGACTTCGGCACCGGCTATTCCTCGCTGGGCAGGCTTCAGGACCTGCCGGTGGACACTGTGAAGATCGACAGGACGTTCGTGTCCATGGTGCATACCGGCAATGAGCGGCTTCCCATCCTCAGCTCAATGATCAACATGGCCCACAGCCTTGGCCTGACTGTCACCGCGGAAGGTGTGGAAACGGCAGCGCAGGCGGACTACCTCACGGCACTGGAATGCGACACGCTCCAGGGGTACCTGTTCTCGCTGCCGCAGCCCGGCCCGCGGCTGGAGCAGGCGCTGCAGCACGCGGAGGAAGCCCTCAATGCCCTCAAGGGGCGGTAGCGCCGCCCCGGACAGGAGCGCCTTCCGCCCTGAGGGGATAGCATGGGAGGGCGTCTCCCGCCCAGGTCTCGGGCGGGCTCCGGTCTCGGTTTTTTCAGGGGTAAAGGCCTTCGGAGTACGGGCGCACACAGGGGGAGGTTCCGCGTGTCTCAGACTGGTCTCCCGCAGCGGCGGTCCGCCGGCGGCAGCAGCATGGCGCCGCTAAAATGGCCGGCGCTGTGCACGGCCGCAGCCTTGGCTGCGCTCGGGCTGTTCCTTGCCGTGAACAGCGGATCTCCGGCCGCCCTCGTGACCGGTGACTTCCTGATCCTCGCAGCTTCCCTGCTTGCCGGAGCAAGCTGCACCCGCGCCGCGCTGCGCGGGGGCGTCAATGCCAGGGCCTGGACCTTCATGGCTGTCGCGGCCTTTTTGTGGGCCGCCGGAATGGCCCTTTACGCCTTCTACGGCCTCGCGAACAACCACGTATATCCGTTCCCCTCCCTGGCGGATGCCCTGTTCATCGGTTACTCGGTGCCCGCAGTCGCGGCTCTTTTTGCCTTCAGGAGGCGCAGCGGCAACCACGCGGTGGCGCTGTACCGGGCGGTCATGGACGCTGCGGTGATTGCCGGTTCCGTCCTGGTGGTCAGCTGGTACATGGTGCTTGGGCAGGCCTTCGAGGCCGAGGGCGATCCGCTGGCGCGGCTCATCGGGATGGCCTACCCCGTGGCGGACCTGGTGATTACGTCCCTGGTGCTGGTCCTTGCCATGCGTCGCCAGCCGGGCGAGCGGCGGCCGTGGCTGTTCCTGGGGAGCGGCCTGCTGGTACTGGCCGTGACGGACAGCATCTACGTGCGGATGACGTTCGACGGCGTTACCGGCACCACCGGGTCGCCCCTCGCCCTGGGATGGATCATCGCCTTCCTCCTGATCGCCCTTGCCCCGCTGGCACCGTACGAGGAAAGCGCGGGGACGGACCGGACTGGCTACACCCTCGCCCTGGAGTTGCTGCCGTACGTCCCGCTCCTCATGGCGGTGGTGCTGTTCGCGGAGCCCCACATGGACGAACTCGAGCCGTTCCTGCTGGTGGTGGGCGCTGCCGTGCTGGTGTTTGTCCTGGTCCGGCAGGTGCTGATCATTTTTGAGAACATCACCCTCACCACGCGGCTGGAGGACGAGGTGGCCGTCCGCACAAAGGAGCTCGAAGCGGCCCGGGAGGCAGCGATGGAGTCCAGCCGCCTGAAGTCGGAGTTCCTGGCCACCATGAGCCATGAAATCCGTACCCCCATGAACGGCGTGGTGGGCCTGACAGCCCTGTTGCTGGAGACCCGGCTGGACCAGACCCAGAAGCAGTACGCGGAAGGCGTCAAGAGCGCGGGTGAGGCATTGCTGGCCCTGATCAACGACATCCTCGATTTCTCCAAGCTGGAGGCCGGCAAGGTTGACCTGGAGTCGCGTCCCTTTGATCCGCGCACGTTGGTGGAGGAGGTGGCCGGGCTCCTGGCGGAACCGGCACAGGCCAAGAGCCTGGAGCTGATCGCCTACTGCGAGCCGGACGTCCCGGTACGGCTGGTGGGTGACTCCGGCCGGATCCGGCAGGTCCTCCTTAATCTTGCCTCCAACGCGGTGAAATTCACGGCGTCGGGCGAGGTGTCCATCAGAGTCACAACGGAGAACCCCGGAGCGGCACCCGGAAGCACCGCCATGGCGTGCTTCGAGGTGCGTGACACCGGCATCGGGATCCACCCTTCCCAGCACCGCAGGCTTTTCCAGTCGTTCTCCCAGGCCGATGCCTCCACCACCCGGAGATACGGCGGTACCGGGCTGGGCCTTGCCATCTGCCGCCGCCTGGCCGATGCGATGGATGGCGAGATTGCCGTGGAGAGCGCTCCGGGGAAGGGCAGCACCTTCCGGTTCCGGCTGCCCTTGCCAGTGGCGCCGCCGTCCACGGACCCGGTTCCGGCGGCCGGCTTCCTGAGCGGCCTTCGGGTTTTGGTGGTGGATGACAACGCCACCAACAGGCTGGTCCTCGAATCCCAGTTGCGCGGCTGGCTGCTGCAACCGGAAGTATTCCCCGATGCGGCCTCAGCCTTGGTGCGTGCCCGCGAGGCGCACACCGCCGGGAACCCGTTCCACCTGGCGGTCCTGGACTTGTGCATGCCGGGCATGGACGGGCTGGCGCTGGCGCGGCGCCTGAAGGCCGAACCCGGACTGGCGGACATCGAATTGATTGTGCTCACGTCCACCATGCAGGTCAACGCGGCCGAGATCACGGATGCCGGGGTGCGCGAATGGCTCATGAAGCCGGTCCGGAGCTCGGAGTTCTACAACCGGCTGGTCCGGCTCATGTCCACGCACGAGCCTTCCGTTCCGGCCGCCGGTTCAGCACAGCCGGCGCCGGTGGCGGACGGGCCGTCGAAGGGACGCATCCTGGTGGTGGAGGACAACGAGGTGAACCAGCTCGTCGCCCGCGCAACGGTCAGCGGGCTCGGCTATGCCGTGGACGTGGTGTCCAACGGCGCCGAGGCCCTCAGCGCCACGGCGGATTCCAGGTACTCGGCCGTGCTGATGGACTGCCACATGCCGGTGATGGACGGTTTCGAGGCAACGCGGCAGATCCGCGGCAGGGCGGGCACCCATACCCGCCTGCCGATCATTGCCATGACGGCGGGGGCGCTGGACGGCGACCGGGAACGCTGCCTGGCAGCCGGCATGGACGACTACCTCGCCAAGCCCGTTGATGCCGCCGCGCTGGAAGCCACGCTGGCACGCTGGGTTCCGGAACCCGAGCCCCGGCCGGTCCCCCAACCTGCCCCGCACCCGCTTGCCGTCACCGGGGTCCGGGCTCCTGCCGCCCCCGAAGCCACTCCGGTCCTGGACCAGGACAGGCTTGCCATCCTGCGGGACCTGGGGCCCGGCGACGGCCTGGGCCTGCTGCCCGAGGCGGCGGCCGCGTTCAGGCGGGCGGTCCCCGGACGCCTCGCGGCTCTGAACGCAGCAGTAACCGACGGCGACGGGCCCGCACTTGCCAGTGCGGCTCACGCGCTGAAGGGGGCGGCTGCCAATATCGGGGCGGCACAAGTAGCAGGGACCTGTGCAGAACTCGAACGGATAGGTCGCAGCGGAAGGGACGGAGACGGCCCGGTACTGATCCGCCGTCTCGAGGCGGAACTGCGGCTGCTGGACGCAGGACTGGACGCGGCGTTGAAGGCGGCAACGTGAAGGTGCTGGTGGCTGACGACGATCCGGGATCGCTGATGGTGGCAAGGGCCGCCGTCGAGCGTTCCGGGCATGACTGCCTGGCAGCCGCCGACGGCGACCAGGCCTGGGCCCTGTACCTGGAGCACCAACCCGATGTGGTGGTAACGGACAGGGTGATGCCTGGAATGGACGGGTTGGCCTTGTGCCGGGCCATCCGGGAGCGCGAGGAGGACCTTTACACCTACGTCGTCCTGCTGACGTCGCAGGGGTCCCGCGAGGACATCCTGGCCGGGCTCAAGGCCGGGGCAGACGATTACGTCACCAAGCCGTTGGACCCTTTTGTGCTGCAGGCCCGGCTGCTGGTGGCGCTGCGCGTCACCACCCTCCATGCGGACCTGGCGCATTACCGCAGGGTCCTTGCCCGGCAGGCGCGCACAGATCCGCTGACAGGCCTGCACAACCGGCTGAAGCTCTCGGAGGATCTGGAACAGCTCCACCAGTGGAGCGTTCGGTACGGGGAAAGGTACAGCCTGGCCATGTGCGATGTGGACAACTTCAAGACCTATAACGACCTGTACGGCCACCCTGCAGGAGACCAGGCCCTGCGGGCGGTGGCGGAAGCGCTGCTCGGCTCCGTTCGCAAGAGCGACGGCGTGTACCGCTTCGGCGGGGAGGAGTTCCTGCTGGTCCTGCCCAAGCAGTCGGTATCCGGCGCGAAGACACTCATGGAGCGGGCACTGGATGCTGTTCGGAACCTGGCGATCGAGCACGCCGGCGATCCGTCCGGCCAACTGCGGCTCAGTGCGGGGATCTCCGCGTTCACGGCAGAGCACCGGGTGGATGCGGTTACCCTCCTGGGCGAGGCCGATGCGGCCCTGTATGCGGCCAAGGCCCGGGGGCGTAACCGGGTGGAACTGGCCCGGCAGTCCGGCTAGGCAGCTTTCTTGGAGCCAGGCTTCTGCTGGACCGGCGTCTGCTGTATTGGGCGCTGCTGTCCCGGCTGGTCCTGAACCGGCTGGTCCTGAACCGGCACGGGCTGGGCGGCAGATCCTTCTTCGGCTGGAACATCCGGCTCCGATGCCGGCGCAGCTTCAATGGCGCCCGATGCTTCAGCTGCGCCCGATGCTTCAGTTGTGCTGTTGCGCCGCCAGCGCCGGACCAGGTCGACGGCGGCCGCTGCGCCGGCGAGAGGGGTGAGCACCGCAGCCATGTAGACAAACAGCATCCAGGTGAGCGTTGTCAGCGGCGGCTGGTTGTTGTTCAGGAGGGACAGCCCGCCCAAGAGTCCCACGGCCCAGAAGAGCAGGACGGCAGTAAGGACTGCACCGGCCGGGAAATACTGGTTGGTCACGATTTTTTTCAGGGTTTCCATGCACTTCCTCCTGCCTGGCCGGGGTCGCGGCAACGGCCGCTCACCACAAGTATGGGGCCCGGAATCGGCGAAACCGCGCAAGACGCCGCGGCGAGTGACGAACGTAACTGGAGCGGCCGGCGTCGTGCATTCCAGCAGGGATCTTCCGCGTGGCGGGAGGGCGCACTAGCGTGGTGCCTGTCCACTCGAAAGCCACTCTGGAGGTCCCCATGCGCAAAGTCACTGCCGGCTTGTTCCACTCAGTGGACGGGGTGGTCTCCGATCCGTACAAGTTCCAGTTCGACAGCTTCGACGACGAGCTGGGAGCCGGCCTGACCACCATGATGGAAACAGTGGAGACGGTGGTGCTGGGCCGGGTCAGCTACCAGGAGTGGGCCGCCTACTGGCCAAACGCGTCCGTGGACGAGGACTTCGCCGCGTTCATCAACCCGGTGGAGAAGTTCGTGGCGTCCCGGACGCTGGCGGCGCCGCTGGAATGGCAGAACTCGCAGCTGATGGACGCGCCGCTGGAGGAGTTCGTGGCGGGGTTGAAGGAGCGCGACGGCGGCGAGATAGCCGTGTGCGGCAGCATTTCGGTGACCCGTCAGCTGCTGTTCGCCGGGCTGCTGGACTCGCTGACCCTCATGACCCACCCGGTGATCGCGGGAACCGGCCGGCGCCTGTTCCAGGACGGCGACCCCGCCACCCGGCTGGTACTGCAGGACGCGTCCCGGACCAGCAAAGGCAACGTGATCAGCACCTACGGGCGGCTCGGGGCGTAGGCCCTACTATCCGCACCGGGACTGTGAAAGGGTTTGAATATGGATGAAGAAGCCAACAATCCTGATGACGAGGTAGTCCCCGGTACCGGCGTCAACGACCACGCCTGGGAACGGGAGCACCGGCATCCCACCCCTGAACAGGCCCGGTCCATCGGCTACCGGCGCAGGGATGCCGAAGCGAAACTTGAGCAGCACCAGCAGGAGGCCCGGGAGAAGGCGGCACACGCGGAGGAAGAGGGCACCGAGGACACGAAGGACTGACCCGACTGGTTACGACACCGGCGCCAGGACCATGAGTCAGGACCACGGGGCCGGGTCCACGGCGCTCTCCGGGGTTGACGGATACCGGTCTGCTGGGTGGCCAGCGCCCGGTGGGACTCCGGTGTGGTGTGCGCCCTGCAGCACCTCGTTGACCGCCTGCGTTATGGTGAGGCTTCTTCCGCCAGCCCAGGCAAGGCCGAAGCGGATCGGGCCGGCTTCCGCCCGGACTCTTGCAATGATGGCTGCTACGCGTTTCCCTTCCTCCGCGTCCAGGGGCCGTACGTGATCCGTACGGTAAGCGTCAGCTGCCGCAAGCAACCTGATGGCGAACTCCAGGCGGTTCTGCCGGGCATAAACTCCGGCCAATGATTCAAGAAATGCAACGAGGTTGCCGTGGGCACCAAGTTCCAGCGACGCGTTGACAGCCTCCAGCAGAAGCCGTTCCGCTGCCTCGTAGTCGCCTTCCTGTTCGTTGCAGTCCGCAAGATTGATGAGCACCACACCCAGCAGCGACCGGTCACTGAGTGGCCGGCCGAGCTCTACGCACTGCCGGGACAACTCCAGTGCCCGCGCCCGCTCGCCAGCGTAGAAGGCCATGCGGGACAGGAGAATTAGTGCGTACAGTCGGGTGCGGTGGCTGGCAGATGGAGAGGACAACGCTTCCGCAGCAAGCCGCTCTGCGGCGACACTGTCTCCAAGGTATGCAGACTGAACGGCAAGGCACATGGTCGTCCAGGCGCTGGCAGAAGCGTTTGCGGTCTCGCGGAACGCGTTTAGCGCCAAGCCATGAAGGGTGGCCGCCTTGGCATAGCATCCCAAAGCCCAGCTCAAGGTAGCGGCCCCGCTTAGTGCCGGGCCTCGAAGCTCCGGTGGAGCATCCGGCACTGCCTCTACCAGCGCAACTGCAGTCCGCTGCTGTTCGGCAAAGTCTCCGGTGAGCTCCCAGTAGTGCCAGAGCTGACCCACAAGGCGAAAGGCCAGTTCCGTTGAACCATGCGGTGCTGCCGCCCACAGCAGTGCCGCACGGAGGTCGAGCGCATCGGAGTGCAGCGTCCGGAAAGCGTCCACCTGGTCCCGGCCCCACAACCGCGGGCATACGGCCTCGGCCAAGGCAACGTAGTGCTCGGCGTGCCGGCGCCGCACTTCAGGCTCTGCTGGAAGCAGCGCCAGCCGGTCGCGGGCAAACTCGCGGATGGACTGCAGCAGGGACACACGCCGCCGTCCTGACTGGTCCGTGTAGCGCCGCAGCAGGCTCTGGTCCGCGAGCGCGGACAGCAGTTCCTGCGTGGATGGCGCATCGGAGGGGACGGGGCCGCGCACAGCGTCGATCGCGGCCAGGGTTGGATCGCTGGCGAAAACACCGAGTTGGCACAAAAGCACGCGTTCCGCATCCGCCAGTAGTTGATAACTCCACTCCATCGTGGCTGTGAGGGTCCGCTGCCGGTCCGGAAGATCCTGGAAACTGGCCGGCAACGCAGCCAGGCTGACCTCCAGGTCGGCGAGGAGATCGTGTTCGCTGAGCTGCCGCAGCTGGGCCGCCGCCAGTTCGATGGCCAAGGGCAGGCCGTCCAGCCGGTGGCACAGGCGTGTTAACACAAGTGCGTTTCCGGGATCCACGGTGAAATGCGGGCGGACGGCCCTGCCCCGGCTCAGGAGCAGCTTCATAGCGGGCACCTCCCGCAGCTGCGCCGGCGGCAGGGGCGGGTCGAGGGGCGGCAGTTCAAGCGGCTCAAGCTCAAACTCGTACTCGGGACGCAACCCCAGCCGCCTCCGGCTGGTGGTAAGGATCCGGAGTTCGGGAGCTGCGGTGAGCAGGTCCAGCACCACCGGCCATGCGCCTTCCAGATGCTCGAAGTTGTCCAGGACCAGGAGCAGGGTTCGGGCTTGGAGAAACCGGGATGCGATTCTCAACGGGTCTTCGCCGGCTGGAGCCTCCAGTCCGAGTGCCGCCGTGATGGCACCCGGAACCTGCTCAGCCTGGGTGAGCGGGGACAGGTTGACCCAGCCCGCGCCGTCAGCCATGTGCTCGCCCAGGCGGCTGGCAGCCGCCATGGCGAGGCGGGTCTTCCCTGCCCCGCCCGCCCCCGTGACGGTGACAAGCCGGCACCCCTCGGAGCGGTAGAGCGAGCAAACCTCCCCCAGTTCAGCATCCCGGCCCACCATGGGGGTGAGTGCGGCAGGCAGGTTGTCGAGGCGCTGCCTGGTGCGGCGGTTTTCGTTGGCGGTGGGCGGCGCAAGGGAGGCATCCTGCCGCAGCACCTGGGATTCGAGCTCCTGCAGGCGCACGCCGGGATCAATGCCCAGCTCCGCCGCAAAGGTCTTCCGCGCCGTCCGGCATGCGGCCAGGGCGTCTGCCTGCCGGTCGGAGCGGTACAAGGCGAGCACCAGCGACGCCCACAGGCGTTCCCGGAACGGATGCTGCGATACTAGCCGCTGGAGCTCCCCCACCACGTTGGCATGCCGGCCCAGGGCCAGTTCCACGTCGAAGAGGTCCTGGCACGTGTCCAGCCGGGCCTCCTCCACCTCTTCCAGGTCCGGGACCAGCAGCTCAATGTCGGCCAGGTCAGGAAACGCAGGGCACTCGAACAGGTCCAGGGCCTGGCGCAGGCGGACCGCGCCGCCGGCAAGTTGTCCCGCTCCCACCTCATGCTCGCCGGCGGCAAGGTGCGCGCGGAACTGCAGCAGGTCGAGTTCGTCGTCGGCAACAGCCAGGAGGTAGCCGCCGGGCCTGCTGGCCAGGCGGCGCGAGGCAACCCCCTTGGGGCGGTTAGGCTCCAGCAAGTTCCTCAGGTTCGCCACGTAGACCTGGAGTTGCGGTCCGGGATGCGCCGGCGGATGGCCTTCCCACACAGCTTCAGCCAAAAAGTCAGCTGCTACTACCGAGTTTGCGCGCAGTGCGAGGCATTCGAGGACAATCCGCAGGTTGCGGCTGCTGACGGGAACCTGGACGCCGTCGGCAATCACCTGCAACGGACCCAGGGCCCTGATCCACAAAGCGCTCATCGGCAAGCCCCCTACTGACCGGCCACGGAAGCGGGACACTCCCGATCCTGTGGACTCCTCGACCAGCGGCCCCTAGCGCCCGCCATGCCACATGATGAGCCCCCTGGGGAACTGCATCAACCCCATCATGCTCCCGGGCACCCGGAGGGTCCATAGCTTGCGCCGTGATTAAGGCTCCCTTAAGCGCCCGGAGTCAGCCTGTACTTGCACGATCTGGTACACCTGAAAGGAAAATCCCATGAAAACCACCAGCATTGTTCGAAGCCTTGCCGCGTCCAGCCTGGCAGTCGGCGCCCTGGTGGCGTCGACGCAAGCCGCACATGCAGACGGCGCCATGACGTTTTTGGCCGGTGAGGCCTGTGACTTCAGCCTTGAATGGGCATGGTCTGGCGGCAACCTCACGACCAAGGAGTTCAAGGACGAAAATGGAAACCCTGTTCGAGTCCTGACGGCCGGTAAGGGCACGGTGAACACCTACACCAACCTGGGACCCGGCCCCGGCGAGGGCGAATCCATTTCCATCCGCACTGATGGCTCAGTAGCCCAAACGGTCTTTAACCGGGACGGCAGCTACACCGTTACAGCCACGGGCCACAACGGCCTCATCCTGTACCCCGGCGATGTGCCGGCGGGACCTTCCACTGTCCAGTACGTCGGCAAAATCGTCTACACGGTAGGAACAAACGGCGTGTGGACCCTGGTCAGTACCTCTGGAACCGCCGTCGACGTCTGCGCGGCACTGGCCGGCTGACTGCTAGGCCAGGTTCAGCTCCAGCATCCGGCCAATGATCCGGGCGCCTTCCGGGAAGGCGCCCGGATTCGTGCCGGAGTAGTTGAGCCGGACGAAAGGACCCGCAGGCTCAGCCGGGAACCACTCGTCGCCAGGGGCAATGATGACCCCTGCGGCTTCGCAGTCCCGGGTCAGGCGCGCCAGGTCCGTCCCGTCCGGAAGCCGCAACCACAGGTGAAGCCCGCCTCTCGGCACCTGCTCAAGGTGCGCCTGGGGGATGTGCTCCCGCACGCTGGTGACCAGCAGGTCCCTGCGGGATTCAAGCTGGTGGCGCAGGCTGCGCAGGTGCGTCTGCCACCCTGGCTGCGTGACGACGTCGAGCGCTGCGGCCTGCAGCAGTCCGCTGACGTACATCGATTCGGCGGCACGGTCCGCAAGGATGCGCTCCCGCGCCGGCCCGCGGGCAATAAGGGCCGCCACCCGGATGGAAGTGGACACGCTCTTGGTCAGCGAGCGCAGGTAGACGACGTGCCCGGAATCGTCGCGGGAAGCCACAGGCACGGGGCTGGAGGTGATGCCGAAGTCGTGTGCCCAGTCGTCCTCCACCAGGAACGCGCCCTTCGCGCGGACCACGTCCAGGACCTCGTCGCGCCGTTCCGGAGTCCACTGCGCGCCGGTGGGATTTGAATAGTTGGGCTGTGCGTAGAAAACCCGGGCGCCAGACTCGTCAAAGGCGCGGGCAAGCTCCCCGGCGTCCGGCCCTTCCGGGCCGCTGGGCACCGGGACAACGCGGACGCCCGCCTGCGCGGCCGCGAGGATGGCGCCCCAGTAGGACGGCGACTCCATCAGCAACGGCTGCCCCCTGCCCACCAGCGCGCTGAAGACGGAGCTCAGCCCGCTCTGGCTCCCGGGGAGTACGACGACGTCGCTTGGGTTCGGCGGCGAAATTCCGGCCGGCGTCGACGCGCCGAGCTCGTGGGCGAACCACGACTGCAGCTCCGGCAGGCCGGCCGCGGGCGGCCTGGACAGTGCCGCGTCACCGCGGGAGGCACGCGTAAGGGCTGCCCGCACCAGCCGCTCGGGGAGGAGCTCGCGGGCAGGATAGCCGGAGTGGAAGGCGATGGCCCCGAGCGGCACGTCCCGCATGGTGGAGGAGGCCGGCGGCAGCGCCACCAGCGGCGAGCGGAGCGCCGCCGTCTGCCAGCCGTAGTCGGACGGGCGCGCCATCCGGGCAGCCCGCACGAACGTCCCCACACCGGGGCGGCTCTCAATGAGGCCCTGCGCCGCGAGGGTCTGCAGGGCCTTCTGAACGGTGACCGGGCTGGCCTGGTACTCGGCCACCAGGGAACGGGTGGACGGCAGTTTCGCTCCCGGCGCGGCTGCGGACAGCCAGGATTTCAGGTGCGCCGCTATCCGCGAACTGCTATCGTTGTTCATGAAAGACAATAGTAGCGCTACTCATTCTTCCGGCACAGCGATACTGAGCCCGCAGCCATCCGGACTGCTGCTCGGCCTGGTTGGCGTGGCAGCCTTTTCGTTCACCGTACCGTTCACGAAGGTTGCCGTTGCCGGCCTGTCCCCGCTGTTCATAGGCTCCGGCCGGGCCGTGGTGGCGGGAGTCCTGGCGGCGTCCGCCCTGGCACTTAGCCGGCAACTGCTCCCCCGCGGGACGCAGTGGGTGCGCCTGGCGGTGGTTGCGGCCGGCGTCGTGATCGGCTTCCCGCTACTGACCTCCTTTGCCCTGACCAGCACCCCGGCAGGCCACGGCGCCGTGGTCATCGCCCTCCTCCCTGCGGCAACGGCCACGGCCGCCGTTATCCGCGGGCGGGAACGCCCGCCGCTTGCTTTCTGGCTGGTCAGCGGCCTCGGCGCCTTCGCGGTCATCGCCTTCGCGTCCCTGCAGTCCGCCGGCCTGGGTGTCCTGCACTGGACGGACCTGTTGCTCCTCGGCTCGGTGGTGGCTGCGGCTGTGGGCTACGCAGAGGGCGGCCTGCTGGCCCGCGAACTGGGATCCTGGCAGACCATTTCCTGGGCGCTGGTCCTCGCTTTGCCGCTGATGCTGGCCCTGGCCGCCGTCTCCGCCATCCAGCAGCCGCCGTCCGCAACCCCGGCGCAGTGGGCCGCCTTCGCGTACCTCGCCGTGGTGAGCATGTTCCTGGGCTTCTTCGCCTGGTACCGGGGCCTGGCCATCGGCCCCATCGCCCGCGTCAGCCAGATCCAGCTCATCCAGCCCGTGCTCACCATCTGCTGGGCGGCGCTCCTGCTGGGCGAAGCCCTGACATGGTCCACGGTCCTCGGCGGGCTGGCGGTCATCCTGTGCGCCGGGGCCGCCGTCCGGGTGCGGCTCAGGCCCGCGGCCGCCCACATTGCCGCCCTCCCCGGCCCCGTCCTCCAGCCAGCAAAGGATTAGCCATGTATGTTCCAGCCCACTTTGCCGCGGTCCCCGACACCGTCCAGGACCTCCTCACCCGCCCGGGAGCAGCGAACCTCGTCACCATGACCCCGCACGGCCTCATCGCCACGCTCCTGCCCTTCGTTTACGATCCCGACGCCGGCGAGCACGGCGCGTTGCAGGGGCACGTTGCGCGGACCAACACGCAGTGGTCCCAACCCGCCGTCGGGGACGCGCTGGCCATCATCCAGGGTGCGGACGCCTACGTTTCCCCGTCCTGGTACGCGTCCAAGGCCGAGCACGGACGCGTTGTGCCCACCTGGAACTACACCACGGCGCACGTGTACGGACGGCTGGTGATCCACGACGACCCTGCATGGCTGGACCGGCAGGTCCGGCGCCTCACCGGTGTGCACGAGGCCGGCTTTGACCACCCGTGGAGCGTGGATGACGCGCCTGGCCGGTACATCGCCGGGCAACTGCGGGCCATCGTGGGCGTCGAACTGGTCATCACCCGGATCGAGGCCAAGGCCAAGCTGAGCCAGAACCGGCCCGAAGCGGACGTGGACGGCGTAGTTGCGGGGCTTACTGCCCGAGGCCAGTCAGAGGCCGCGGCGGATGTAGAGCGCGCCCGCTGACGCAAATGCGTGACTTTTGGGCGCTGCAAGGAGCCAAGGCCCCGAAAGCACGCGGGCTCCGCCTACGGGAAACCCAAAAGTCACGCATTTCCGGCCCAGCCGGGCGGCCGTGGGCCTCTCAGGCAGCCACGAGCTCCTCGCTCTGCTCCCACAGGCCGCGCGCCAGTTCGGCGTCGTAGGCCTGGGGATTGGCCTTGGCCAGGGCGCGCTTGTAGTAGTACGCACCGGAGATCCAGTCCTTGCCCGCGGTGCCGTTGACCAGCCAGAGCAGGGTGTCTGCGCCCTGGTCCGGCGTGAGCATGAAGCGGTTCAGCAGCGTCTTGTAGGCGTGCCGGAACGGGCTGCTGGACTCGGCGGCGAAGTTGGTGCGGACCACGCCGGGGTGGAATGCCGCCGTCGTGATTCCCTGCTCGCCGAAGCGGCGGTGCAGCTCGGAGGTGAAGAGGATGTTGGCGAGCTTACCGGTGCCGTAGGCGCGGTTGGTGGAGTAGCCGTGCTCAGCCGTGAGGTCGAACAGGTCCAGCTTGCCGAAGTTGTTGGCGCCGCTGGAGGTGTTGATGACTTTGGCGTTGCTGGCAACCAGGGTGTCCATCAGCAGCGTGGTGAGCAGGAACGGCGCCAGGTGGTTGACCTGGAACGTGGATTCGTTGCCGTCCACGGTGAGGGTGCGCTTGCCCATGATGCCGCCGGCGTTGTTGGCCAGGACGTCGATGCGCGGGTAGTCGGACTTCAGCTGGGCGGCGAGGGTGCGGACCTGAGCGAGCTCCGCGAAGTCACTGACAAAGTAGTCGGTGTCCAGTTCCTTGGCCATGGCGCGGGTCTTCTCCGCGGAACGGCCGACGACGACCACCTGCTCCCCTGCCTTGGCCAGCGTCCGGGCGGCTGCTGCGCCGATGCCGTCGCTGGCGCCGGTGATCACGATGGTGCGAGGAGTCAAGGGGTGTCCTTTGGTTGGGGAAGTCGCGGCGCCCTGGCTGGGCGTGTTGCCTACCGGCACAACGACGGCGGCGCGGCAGGTGTTCCCCGGCGCGGATAAGAGGGCATATCCTGCACAGACCAGCCAGCTGAACCCGGGGGGAAAGCCATGGAGATGCCCAAAGCGTCAGACGCGGACAAGGAGCGCTTCCGGTCCCTGGTGCCGGACGGCCCCGGCGTGGTGGTGAAGCCGATGTTCGGCAACCTCGGTGCGTTCGTCAACGGCAACATGTTCGCCGGCCTGTTTGGCTCCACCGTCGGGATCAAGCTCTCGCCGGAGGACAGGCAGCAGCTCGAAGGCGGGGAGCGGACCGTCCCCTTCGGCCCGGCGGAGCGGCCCATGGGCGGCTACACGGGATTACCGGAAGTCTGGAACGAGGAAGGCGACGGCGACGACGCCCGTGCCAGGGCGTGGATCCACAAGGCCTTCGAGTACGTGGCGGGGCTGCCGCCGAAGGAGCCGAAGGCCGCGAAGTCCCAGGCAGGCAAGTAGCCGGTGGGCGGGTTCGAGGGGCCCGTACCAGGCAAGACAGTTTTGTCACGCGGTTAACCAGTCATTCATGCCGTCCTCAGCACCCGTCCAACCGGCCTCCCTACGGTGGGACGCATGGACAACATCTCACGCAGATCCCTCATTTCCGCCGGCCTCGGGGCCGGCCTCGTCGCCGCCCTGCCGGGTGCCGCAGTCGCCGTTTCAACAGCGGACGACGCCGGCCTCCGCACCGATCCGTTCATGCTGGGCATTGCCTCCGGCGAGCCGTGGCCGGACGGCTTCGTGATCTGGACCCGCCTGGCATTGGACCCCCTGGCCGAGGACGGCCTGGGCGGCATGCCCTCCCGCCAGGTCCCGGTGGCCTGGGAGGTGGCCGAGGACGAGGGCATGCGCACTGTGGTAGCCCGCGGCGTCGAACAGGCCGGAATCGAAACCGCCCACTCGGTGCACGTGGAACTGAAGGGCCTCAAGCCGGGCCGCGAATACTTCTACCGGTTCCGCAGCGGCCGCCACATCAGCGCAACCGGCCGAACCCTGACCGCCCCGGCGCTGCACGAGACGCCTGCCGCCCTGGCCATGGCGTTTGCCAGCTGCTCCCAGTACGAGCACGGCTACTTCACCGCCTACACGCGCCTTGCCGAGGACCACCCGGACCTGGTGCTGCACCTGGGCGACTACCTGTACGAGTACAAGAAGGGGAGCTACGTGATCGGCGGCGGCAATCCGCGCGACCACCAGGGCCCCGAGACTGTGAGCCTCGCCGGCTACCGCCAGCGGCACGCCCAGTACAAGTCCGACGCCGACCTGCAGGCAGCGCACGCGATCGCGCCGTGGCTTGTGGTGTGGGATGACCACGAGGTGGACAACAACTGGGCGGACGAGGTCCCCGAGAACCGCGACCCCAACCAGATGAACGACACCACGGAGCGTTTCCGGCAGCGGCGGGCCGCCGCGTTCCAGGCGTACTACGAGAACATGCCGCTGCGGGCCTCGTCCGTGCCGGCCGGGTTCGACATGAAGATCTACCGCACCATCCAGTGGGGCCAGCTCGCCAATTTCCACATGATGGACACCCGGCAGTACCGCGACGACCAGCTCGCCGGCGACGGCTGGAAGAAGAACGTGGCCGAGCGCCTGGCCGAGAACCGCACCATCACCGGTGCCGAGCAGGAGACATGGCTGCTGGACGGCTTCCGGAACTCCACCCAGCGCTGGGACATCCTGGGCCAGCAGGTCTTCTTCGCCGAGCGTGACCGCGCCCAGGCGCCGGAGATCGACGACGTCTCGATGGACGGCTGGGACGGGTACGCCGCATCCCGCCGCCGCATCACCCAAGGCTGGGTGGACGCCAACGTGCGCAACGCCGTCGTACTCACCGGCGACGTGCACCGCAACTGGGCCAACGACCTCAAGGTGGACTACAAGGACCCGGCCTCGCCCGTGGTGGGCTCGGAACTGGTGTGCACATCCATCACCTCCACCGGCAATGGCACCGGCTCCACCACGGAACCCACCATGGCGTGGAACCCGCACCTGAAGTTCTACAACGACAACCGCGGCTACGTGAACACCAGGATCACCAGGGACGCCATGACGGCGGACTTCCGGACGCTGGACTATGTCACGACGCCGGGCGCCCCCGTTTCGACGAAGGCCTCGTTCGCGATCCAGGACGGCGTGCCCGGGCTGCAGGCGCGCGGTTAGGCTCGAAAACCGGTTCCAGCGGAAGGTCCGGCCGGCACACCGGCCGGACCTTCCGGTGCCGGGTGTTCCGCTGCCGGAGGCTACGGGGCGACGACTTTCACGAGTTCTGACCGGCTTCCAGACTGCAGGTCCTCGGTGAGGACCAGCGCAGCGACCTCCGGGCAGTAGTACTTGTGCTCCCGGGCATTCTTTTCAAGGGGCGACCAGTCGTAAACCTTGACGCAGCCGGTGTAGGTCCGGGCCTTCGTGGAGACGGTCTCGCCGGTGGCCGCCGTGTCCCGCATATCTTCGGCATAGCCCGCGTAGAATTCCTGCCGGTAGGAATCCCCCACGCGCTGCTCGGCTTTCATCCAGATCCCCGCTTGTGCCCCGTCTTTCCCGTGGAGAAAGCTGCCGGAGTGGTTGATCAGAATCCCGTTCCAGAAGTTGTTCACGTCCTCGCCGAAATACCACACGTCGCCGTTTTTGTGCTGCGCCAAATAATCCCGGGTTTCCTCCACGAGCTGCCCGTTCTTGAATTCCTTGTCCAGGTAAATGACGGTCTCAACGCCCTCGATGGTCTTGGTCTCCTGCAGGATTTCGATTTCGATCGTCTCGGTGACCTTCCCCTGCTCAACGGTTTCATAGGTCAATTTCTTGCCCACCGGAAGGGCAAAGTATTTGTTCGTGATCTTGGTGCTGAAATCTGCGGGGTTGACCCGGGGGGTGTACTCGGCGGCCCTGCTCTTCCTGGTGCTTTCAGTGACGAAAAGTGCCACTCCTGCCGCTACGAGCAGCACGACGAGGACGGCCAGGAAAATCTTGGTTGGTTGATTCATGACCTTTCCCACTCCTTCTGAGTAGAAATTCCTATTGGGGTCCGAGCACCTTTGCTTGCCCATGGCCATAGGAGAAAGTTAGTGCAGTCCGTCGCCAACCTGAACCCCTTCGGCTACCCCTTACCAAGCAGGGTGAATCATCGAAAGCTGGGTATCTCCGGCACGCACTTAAAAAGCAAGTAGCGCCAGGTGTCGTTTTGGGGTTTCAAAACGACACCTGGCGCTACTTAGTTGGGGAGGGGCGCCATAGTTCGGCAGGCTAACCCGCCAGGCCTGCCACCAGGAAGATCACTGCGGCGATGGCAAAGCCCATCACGCCGATGAGGGTCTCCATGACGGTCCAGGTCTTCAGGGTGGTCTTGACGTCCATGCCGAAGAAGCGGCCCACCAGCCAGAACCCGGAGTCGTTGACGTGGGAGACCACCACGGAACCGGCGGCCACGGCAATCACCAGGGCGGCAACCTGCATCCCGTTCAGCCCCGCCAGGGCAACAGCGGGGGCGATCAGGCCGGCGGTGGTGGTCAGCGCCACGGTGGCCGAACCCTGGGCGATGCGCAGGATGGCGGAGATCAGGAAGCCTGCGAGGATGAGCGGGATGCCCAGGTCGCCCAGGACGTCGGCCAGTGCCTGGCCAATGCCGGAGGTGCGCAGTACGCCGCCGAACATGCCGCCGGCGCCGGTGATCAGGATGACGGAGCAGACCGGGCCCAGGGATGATTCGAGCAGCTTCTCGAGCGCACCCGCGTCCCTGCCCCGCCTGGCGCCGAGCACGAACATGGCCACCAGCACGGCGATCAGCAGTGCCACCGGAGTTTCGCCGAGGGTGCGCAGGACCTGGTACCACTGCTCCTTCTTGACGCCTTCGGCGAGTACACCGGAGGTAGCCAGGGTGTTCAGCCCGGTGTTCATGAAGATCAGGAGCAGCGGCAGGAGCAGCAGGCCCACGATGGTGCGGAAGCGCGGCGGGTGCGACTCGGCTTCGGCGGTGGCGTGGCCCAGGATTTCCGGCACGGGCAGGACCAGCTTCTTGCCGGTGTAGAGGCCGTACAGGTAGGCGGTGACGTACCAGGTGGGGATGGCGACGATGAGGCCGGCGATGGTCACCAGGCCGATGTTGGCGTCGAAGAAGGCCGCTGCGGACACCGGGCCCGGGTGCGGCGGCAGGAAGATGTGCATCACGGAAAATGCGCCGGCGGCGGGCAGGCCGTAGCGGAGCACTCCCCCGCCCAGGCGGTGGGCCACCGCGAAGACCACGGGCAGCATGACAACCAGGCCGGCGTCGAAGAAGATGGGGAAGCCGAAGATCAGCGAGGCCAGGCCCAGGGCGAACGGGGCGCGCTTTTCGCCGAAGACGCCGATGAGGTAGTCGGCCAGCACCTTGGCGCCGCCGCTGGTTTCGACGATGCGGCCGAGCATCGCGCCCAGGCCCACCAGGAGTGCCACCGTGCCGAGCGTGGTGCCGAAGCCGTTGATCAGCACCGGGACCACCTGGCTGGCGGGGATGCCGGTGGCGAAGGCAGTGGCGAGGCTGATCAGGATCAGCGCGACCAGGGCGTGCATGCGCAGCCTGATGATCAGGAACAGCAGGACGAGGATCGCTGCGGCGGCGATGAGCAGCAGCGGCCCTGCGCCCAGTGTTTGGGTCCATCCTTCGATGGTCATGGTTCTCCTTTGAAGCAGGATTTGTTGGGGGTCAGGGGTGGTCAGGACGCGCTGGGCGCCTGGCCGGAGGAAAGGTGAAGGGCCTGCACGACGGCGGCGACCAGCTGCCCGGGTGACTGCGCGATGTCCAGGCGGAGGCTGCCGGCGTCGAGCTCTTCCTGGCTGAGCGCCTCGAGGGTGGCCAGCTGGCTCGGCAGCAGGGCGGGCGGCATGAAGTGGCCCTCCCGGCCCTGCATGCGCCGGCTGATCAGGTCCGCGCCGCCGTCGAGGTGGAGGAAGATGACGCGTCCCTCCGCTTCGGACAGGAGCTGACGGTAGCTTTTCTTCAGGGCGGAGCAGGTGATGACCGTGCTGCAGCCGGCCTGGGCCTGGGCGCTCATCCAGGCCTGGATTTCCCGGAGCCACGGCCAGCGGTCCTCGTCCTGCAGCGGGATGCCCTGGGTCATCTTGGCGATGTTCGCGTCCGGGTGGAACTCGTCCGCTTCGGCGCAGGCCCATCCCAGCTGTCCGGACAGGGCCGCCGCCAGGGTGGTTTTGCCGGACCCGGCGACGCCCATCACCACAAGATGCGTGGGGGGATTCTGCATGTTCATACCTCCGGAGAAGACGTCTTTGGCTTTCGAAGAAGCTCGCTGCGTGCCCGTCGTTACGTGGGCTACGCCATAAGGTATCACCTTTGAGGCTAATAAATACTATCTTTGCGTGTCACAGGTCATACCTTACTGTTTTTGTTCGCTATTCTGGAGGTGCGCTCCGGCGCGGAGAGAGGCGGAAAATATGTCGACGGCGACAGGTGCGGGCGCGGATGATGCGCACGACGGCGGGGCCTCCCCCGCAATGCACGAGCGCGTTTTGGAGGCGGTCGGCGTCGCCATCGCCTCCGCAAAGCTGGCCCCGGGCAGCAGGCTCACCCTGGAAGGCCTACAGCAGGAGTACGGAATTTCCCGCACCGTTGCGCGGGACACCATGAAGGTGTTGGAGTCGATGAACCTGGTCTATTCGCGGCGGCGGGTTGGCATCGTGGTGCAGGAGCGCCGGTGCTGGAACGTCTTCGACCCCAAGCTGGTGCGCTGGCGGCTTGCCTCGGACCGGCGCGACGTCCAGTACAGCAGCCTCACGGAGCTGCGCATCGCCGTCGAGCCCATTGCCGCCGCAGGCGCCGCCCGCCGTGCCAGCGCCGCGGAACGGGCACAGCTTGTTGCCCTTGCGGCGGAGCTGCGGCGGCTGGGTGAGGCCGGCGACCTCCAGGGGTTCCTGGCGGCCGATATCGAGTTCCACCAGCTGCTGCTGCGAAGCTGCGGAAACGAGATGTTCCAGGCACTCGAGGGCATGGTGGCGGAAGTGCTCACCAGCCGGACGCAGCAGGGGCTGATGCCGTTCAAGCCCCGGAACGAGGCGCTGCAGGCGCATGAGGACGTGGCTGCAGCCGTGGCGGCCGGGGACACGGCGGTGGCGGAATCAGCAATGCACCACATCCTGGACGAGGTCCGGAACGCGATGGGGCTGCACTAGCGCCCCGGCGCCTCATCAAAGCCCTTCCCGGACACCGCGATCCTGAGTAGCCTTCAAAGTAGGGCTTACGCAAGGGGCCTTCAGCGCCATCCAGGAGATCTGCGAGGTGGAACGATGACCACTACCGGACATTCAGGTGAAGGGCTCGCCGCTACCGCTGCGCCGGCCGTGGTACCCCGGCGCAAGGGCAGCATCGTGGTCAACTGGCTCACCACCACGGACCACAAGACCATCGGGTACATGTACCTGATCACGTCCTTTGCGTTCTTCTGCATGGGCGGCGTGATGGCGCTGCTCATCCGGGCGGAACTGTTCGAGCCCGGCATGCAGGTGCTGCAGACGAAGGAGCAGTACAACCAGCTGTTCACCATGCACGGCATCATCATGCTGCTGATGTTTGCCACCCCGCTCTTCGCGGGCTTCGCGAACGTGATCATGCCGCTGCAGATCGGCGCGCCGGACGTCGCGTTCCCGCGGCTGAACGCGCTGGCATTCTGGTTCTTCCTCTTCGGTTCCACCATTGCGGTGTCCGGCTTCATCACCCCGCAGGGCGCGGCATCGTTTGGCTGGTTCGCTTACGCGCCGCTGTCCGATACCACCTTCAGTCCCGGCATCGGCGGGGACCTGT
Organism: Pseudarthrobacter sp. C1; assembly: GCF_034720455.1. Lineage (NCBI taxonomy): Bacteria > Bacillati > Actinomycetota > Actinomycetes > Micrococcales > Micrococcaceae > Pseudarthrobacter > Pseudarthrobacter sp. C1. Next base: position 224,544 of record NZ_JAYESK010000001.1, read on the forward strand.
GGGTGTTCGGCCTGGCGCTGTCCGGTTTCGGCACCATCCTGGGTGCGGTCAACTTCATCACCACCATCATCTGCATGCGCGCCCCCGGCCTGACCATGTGGCGGATGCCGATCTTCACCTGGAATACCCTGGTGACGGCCATCCTGGTCATCATGGCCTTCCCGCCGCTGGCAGCAGCACTGTTCGCCCTCGGCGCGGACCGCCGCTTCGGAGCCCACATCTACGATCCGGAAAACGGCGGCGCCGTCCTCTGGCAGCACCTGTTCTGGTTCTTCGGCCACCCCGAGGTGTACATCATCGCGCTGCCGTTCTTCGGCATCGTTTCGGAGATCTTCCCGGTCTTCAGCCGCAAACCGATCTTCGGCTACAAGGGCCTGGTCTACGCCACCATCTCCATCGCCGCGCTGTCCATGACGGTGTGGGCACACCACATGTACGTCACCGGATCCGTGCTGCTGCCGTTCTTCGCGTTCATGACCATGCTGATCGCAGTCCCCACCGGCGTGAAGTTCTTCAACTGGATCGGCACCATGTGGGGCGGTTCGCTGACCTTCGAAACCCCGATGCTCTGGAGCATCGGCTTCCTGATCACCTTCCTGTTCGGCGGCCTGACCGGCATCATCCTGGCGTCCCCGCCGCTGGACTTCCACGTCTCGGACTCCTACTTCGTGGTGGCGCACTTCCACTACGTGGTGTTCGGCACCGTGGTGTTCGCGATGTTCGCCGGCTTCTACTTCTGGTGGCCCAAATTCACCGGCACCATGCTCAATGAACGCCTGGGCAAGATCCACTTCTGGATGCTGCTCGTTGGCTTCCACGGGACGTTCCTCATCCAGCACTGGCTGGGCGTCATGGGAATGCCCCGCCGGTATGCGGACTACCTGGTGGAGGACAACTTCACCTTGATGAACCAGTTCTCCACCTTCAGTTCCTTCCTGTTGGGCGCCTCCCTGATCCCGTTCTTCTGGAACGTCTACATCACCTGGCGGGCGGGCAAGAAGGTCACCGTGGACGATCCCTGGGGCTTCGGCGCCTCGCTGGAATGGGCCACGTCCTGCCCGCCGCCTCGGCACAACTTCACGTCCCTGCCCCGGATCCGTTCCGAGCGGCCGGCCCTGGACCTGCACCACCCCGAGATCCGGGTCCGCGAACATGAGCCGGTCCACAGCGCGGCGGCGGCAGCCCTGGGCGCGGCGGACATCGGTGAAAAGGACGTTCGGGAGCCGAACCCGGACAAGTAGCGGGCGGGCCGGTCCGCTGCTAAATGCAGCTGGGCTGGTAGGCCGGATCCGCCGGCCCTGACGCCCTGCCCAGGGCATGGGCGACGATCTGGTGCACCACGGGGTCGTTCGGCGTCTGGTCGTGCTCAAACACATCCGCCGGGCACTTGTCCTGGATGGTGATGTTGGTGACCTGCCGCGCCGGGCCGGAGAGGAACTGGCTGTTGTAGGGAATCACCACCTCGTCGTAGACGGTGGAGATCACGGTGTAGGACGGTCCGGCCACGGTGTCACCGATGGAGTTGAGTTCCTGCATGAACGGCGAACCTGCCTGCTGGTCGGCGCAGGCAGCGCAGCCGAGAGCCGTGTAGTTCGGGTCGGCCACGACGTCCGGCGGCGGAAGGATCACGCCTTCCGTGCCGTGGTTCGAGGGGGCGATTCCGACGAGCTGGTTGACGTTCTTGGCGCCGCCGAGGAAGCCCATGTAGTAGCGGGGCATCATGCCGCCCTGGCTGTGGCCCACGAGGTCCACCTTCTTTGCGCCGGTGGCTGCGCGGACAGCGTCGACAAACGGGGCGAGTTCCTTCGCGGAATCGGCTACCGGCGCGGTGGCGTAGACGCCGTTCGTCTCCCCGTAGTTGAGCGCAAAGACGCAGTACCCGGCGCTCTTGAGGTACGGCGAGAGGGTGGACCAGTTTTTTGCCATGCTTTCAAAGGTCCCGGGGACCAGGATGACAGGGTAGGGGTGCTCGGCGGACGGCTTGCAGGACCAGTCGTTGGCGCCGGGCGGGGATATTTCGACGACGTCCGCGTGGGCGGGTGCCGCGGTGAGGGAACCGGCGAGGACGGCGGTCGCGGCCAGGGACAGTGCCTTTTTGAGCAGTGACATAGAAACCTCTTCGTTTGCGTGTCAGCGGATGGGCCGGGCAGGAACCGGAGCCTGTGCTGCGGGCCAGGTTCCTCCCGGGGCTCTTCAAATGCTAGGCAGGACCGGGCGGCGGCGGCGGATTCTGCACAAACGTGCGGCCAGGACCGCCAGCCATTTGCGCCGGGTGCGGCGGCGGATTTGAAGGTTACTCCACATCGTTGTTACTGGTCAGTAGCCAGATTGTGGCCCCGGACCGGCGGCGCATCACCGTTCACTGCCGCTGCACATCCGTGCACGGACAGCCGTGGCTGTCAGCTCGCAGGACCGCCCGGAGAATGCCGGTCAGCGTCCCTGACCGCGATGAAGAACTTCACGCCGCCGTCGGTCAGCATTTGCCGGTGGAAAAGGTGGTCGCCGCGATCGAACACGCGCAGGCACATGAGGCTCCACAGCACACGCCGGTAGATGTCGGTGACCCACTCCTCGGGGATGCCGTGGCCGGACGGGGTAACGAATCCGGCGTCCTCCAGGGCCAGGCTGATCACATCCCTTTCAAGGAGCCGCGGCGGCGCAATGCCACTGAGGTACCAGTGTGTGTAGAGGCGCATGGCCAGCCGTACGGCGTCGTGCTTCGGATTGGCGATCACGTCCACCATGTAGTCCCACAAGTCGCCCGGCCGTTCGAGCGCCCGCCGGCCGCGGGGTGTGAGCACCAGCCTGCCTTTGAGCTTCCGTACCAGCTTCCACGCCAGGACATGCTCCCGGAGTTCACGGACCGGCAAGACATTCGCTTCACGGTTTCCCTTGCCCAGGACGGCTCCGTCCCAGCCGATTTCCTCCACGGCGCGCGCCACCAGGAAGGGTTTCAGGTACCCGTCCTTCGTCAGTTCCAGGCCATCAACCTCGGCATTCTCCAGGAACCAGCGCACGGGCTTCAGCACCGCATCGCGCTCGCCGTCAGTGAGCGGCTGCGGCCACCACTGGAGGCTGAGGATCCGCAGCCGGCGGTTGGCAGCGTCCACGTCGAAGCGGGTGGCGTCGAACCTCTGGCCAAACTCCCCGGTGGTCTCGAAGACCCATCTCCCGGCATCGCCATGCTCCGGATGGTGCCGGTCCGCGAGGATGCGGACCAGGTTGGCATATCCCTCCGGCCCGCCGGAATCCTCCACGGGACCACGGTTGGCGCCGCCCAGGCACTGGAGCTCGCCGTACGCCAGTTCCGCCGGCCCGAGCAACTCCACCTGGTGAGTCCAGCCGTCGCCGAAGTCGTACTCGTACTCGCAGGCCGTGCCCGGCTTCCGGGGATCCAACAGGTCCGAAAGGACGACGGCGGAGGCCGCCTCTGCGCCCGAGTCCTCCGTTGCGCCGCGGGGCCCTGCAACCACGCGCTGGTTCCCGCGGGGATCTACGCATCTGACGGCGTAAACGTGGCGGTCCTCCCAGCCGAAGGCCGCCTGCACGGCAAGATGGAATTCTTCCACTGTCAGGGCGGCGGGAACCCGCAGTCGGCGCCAGATCTCTGGCTCGGAGTCCTCAATGCTGATGCGGAGTTCAAAGGCGGGGACGCGTGCGGCGGACTGCATAGGGTCATCTTTCCAGAGCCGCAGGAGGTCCTGCATCGCTGATCTGGCAGCACAGCCGGGTTAAGCAAAAGCAGGGCCGGTCAGTGACCGGCCCTGCTTTTTCAAAATTCGAAACCCGAAGGCCCCAGATTCCCTAATGGATTAGAGTGCCTGGATGTTGGTGGCCTGGGGACCCTTGGGGCCCTGCTCGGTGTCGAAGGAAACCTTCTGGTTCTCTTCGAGGGAGCGGAAGCCGTTGGAGTTGATCGCAGAGTAGTGTGCGAAAACATCCTGTGAAGAGTCATCGGGGGAAATGAAGCCGAAGCCCTTTTCAGCGTTAAACCATTTGACGGTACCAGTAGCCATTATTTTTGTCCTTCGTGAAGGTGGAGGGAAAGTCCCGACTTTCGGGCCCTCCGGTGTGGGGTGTTCAAAACCGCTACTTCAGAAGAACGCGGACTTTCGACCGCGCGTACTGCCTGAACTACCAACTGCATAAACACAACAACAGGAACAACACTACAGGAGATTTGGAGCAGCACTTACCACGGCGCCCATCCGGGCATATCCTGCCAGCAGATCCAGTCCGCATCCTGACCTGCGGGAGCAAACCATGGAGATACCGCAACGGGTGAACACCCTGGTGATCGGAGCCGGGCAGGCCGGCCTGGCCACCAGCTACTGGCTGGCGCGGCACGGCGTGGAGCACCAGGTGCTGGAGCGGCGGGATGCCCTGGGCGGGGCATGGCAGGACCGCTGGGATTCGTTCTACCTGAACACGCCCAACTTCTCCTTCATGTTGCCGGGCCTGACCTACGACGGTCCCGAGCCTGACGCTTTCCTTCCCCGTGACGCCGTCATCGGCCTGTTCCGTGATTATGCCCAGCGGATTGCCGCGCCGGTGCTGCTGGACACGGAAGCCACCCGGATCGGCCGGGCTGACGGCGGATTCAGCGTGGAAACCACCGGCGGGCAGTTCGCGGCACAGAACGTCGTGCTGGCCAACGGGGCCTTCCAGCTGCCGCGCATCCCGGCGGCGTCGGCCGGCCTTCCCCCGCATGTGCTCCAGCTGCACAGCCACGACTACCGCAATCCGCAGCAGCTGCCGGGCGGTGCCGTGCTGGTGGTGGGCACCGGACAGTCCGGCGGGCAGATCACCGAGGACCTGCTGGCCGCCGGCCGGGAGGTGCACCTGGCCGTCTCAACTTGCCCCGAGGCGCCGCGCCGGTACCGGGGCCAGGACGTCTTCCACTGGATCCTGCAGGTCAACCTGCACGGCCCCGAGTACGGCATCAACGGTTTCCAGGTGGACCAGCTCCCCTCCCCCGCGGCGCGTTTCCTGTGCAATCCGCTGGTTTCCGGCAACGACGGCGGCCACAGCATCCGCGTGCGGGAACTGGGCCGCCGCGGCGTCCGGCTCCACGGCCGCTTTGAGGGAATCGACGACGGCGTCTTGGCCTTCAGCGACGACCTCCCCGAACGCCTGGCGATGGTTGAGGCAGGGTTCGGCCAGCGCCTGAAGCTGATGGCGGACGCCTACATCGCGGCGGCCGGCATTGATGCGCCGGCCCCGGAAACGCCGCGGACCGATTCATGGCTCCCCCCGGAATCCGGGGCACGGCTGGACCTGGACGCCGAAGGCATCACGGCGGTCATCTGGGCCACCGGGTACGGCCTGGACTTCAGCTTCCTGGACATCCCCGTGCTGGATGAGTGGAACTACCCCCGGCACTCCCGGGGCGTCACGGACGTCACCGGCCTGTACGCCGTCGGACTGCCCTGGCTGACGAGGCACGCCTCGGCCACCCTGGCACTGGTGGGCGACGACGCCAAATACGTGGCCGGCCACATCGCCGGCCTGGGCGGCTGAAGCCGTGCGGAAGCACCCCTTGCCAACGGCCGCCCCCGGCGTAGGGTTCCTTCCATGAAACCGATTCGGGTCATCCTGCTCCCGGGCTCCGTCCTCCCCGCCGATGAGGCCTACGGCCCGCTGATTGAAGCCCTGGGGCCCGATGTGCAGGCTGTCGCCAAGGACCTGGAGCTCTATGCGGACGACGAACCTCCCCCCGGCTGGAGCCTGGACACCGAGATCGACGGCGTGCTGCGGGAGGCCGATGCCCGGGGGTGGGACACCTTCCACCTTCTCGGGTACTCCGGCGGCGGCGCTGCTGCCCTGGCTTTTGCCGCAAAACATCCTGACAGGCTGCTCAGCCTGGCGCTGCTGGAACCCGCCTGGGCCGGGAACTGGGATTGGAGCCCCGCCCACACCGAACTCTGGAAACAGTACGAGCGGCTGGAAACGCTCCCGCCCGAGCAGTTCATGCCCGCCTTCATGAGGCTGGGAGTGAGGCACGACGTCGTCCTTCCGCCGCCGCAGCCCGGTCCCCCGCCGCCGTGGATGGCCAAGCGGCCCGCGGGTATCAAGGCGTTCCTGCGGACCTTCAAGAGCTACGACCTGGACAGGGCCCGTTTGGCCGCCTTTAAACCGCCCGTGTTCTTCGCACTGGGGGGCCTGAGCAACCCCGACGACTACGGCGAGATTGCCGCCCGGCTGGCACGGGTGTTCTTCCCTGACTTCCATCTGGAGGTGTTCCCCAAGCGCCACCACTTCGATCCTCCCCACCGGATCGAGCCCAAGCGTCTGGCTGAGTTGCTCCGGCGGCACTGGGAGAAGGCGGAAAAGAGCCTGGGCAGGCTTTAGGAAAGCCCTCCCGGGCACACTCCGGGCTCAAGCGCGCATGCGTTGGCGCCGCCGGGGGCGAACACGGAGACGGCGGCGCGGGCGTACCCGGACCGGCGCACTGAACCTGAAGGCGCGGCGGGAGAGGTGGTGGGAGTCCGGGCGGCGGCGGACGGCCACCGGCCCGGCGGGCAGCTTCTGGGCGGCGCGGGAGAAGAACCACCGCTTGGCGATCTCCACCAGCACCAGGTACACCGCGATCATGCCGAGCAGGGCCAGGAAGAACGGGACCGGCAGCGGGTCGAAGCCCAGCAGGCCCTGCAGCGGCGAGAGCGGCAGGTAGACGCCGAGCGCCACAACGCCCAGCGAGGCCGCGACCAGGCCGGCGGACGGCCGGCTGCGGAGGAACGGGACGCGGCGGGTCCTGATGGCGAAGATGATGAGGGTCTGGGTTGCGATCGACTCGATGAACCAGCCCGCCCGGAACTCCCCCGGCACGGCGTCGAATGCGAACAGCATCAGGGCGAAGGTGGCGAAGTCAAAGAGCGAGCTGATGGGCCCGAAGAGGAACATGAAACGCCGGATGAAGGCGATGTTCCAGTGCGACGGCGCCCGGAGCTGCTCCCGGTCCACACGGTCGCCCGGGATGGCGAGCTGGCCGGCGTCGTAGAGCAGGTTGTTGAGCAGGATCTGGCCGGGCAGCATGGGCAGGAAGCTCAGCACCACGGAGGCCGTGGCGGCGCTGAACATGTTGCCGAAGTTGCTGGAGGTTCCCATCAGCACGTACTTGATGGTGTTCGCGAAGATCCGCCGCCCCTCCATCACCCCTTCGGCCAGGACGCCGAGGTCCTTGTCCAGCAGCACGACGTCCGCGGCGTCCTTGGCGACGTCGGTGGCACTGTCCACGGAGATGCCGATGTCCGCCTTGTGCAGGGCCAGGGCGTCGTTGACGCCGTCCCCCATGAACCCGACGGAGCCGCCGCTCTGGCGCAGCAACGTGATGATGCGCGCCTTCTGCTCGGGGGAAACGCGGGCGAAGATGGTGGCGGTCCGGGCGGACGCGGCGAGGGCGGCGTCGGACAGCGCATCGACCTCGGCGCCGGTCAGCGTCCCGCCGGACAGGACGCCGACTTCAGCACAGACCTTTTCTGCCACCTTGGCGTTGTCCCCCGTGGCGATCTTCACCGAAATGCCCAGCGCCTCAAGCCGGTCAAGGGACTCCCTGGCCTTGGCCTTGGGCTTGTCCAAAAAGACCAGGAATCCGGCCAGTGACAGGCTGTGCTCGTCCGCCGGGCTGATTGCTGCCACGCCCGCAGCCGCCCGGGTGGCCACGGCGACAACCCGGGAGCCGGCGTCGAACTGTTCGTCCAGCATCGCCTGCACGGCGGGCGGGGTCGGGCCGCACAGGGCGAGGACGTCCTCCGGGGCCCCCTTGGTGACCAGGCGCGGGCGGCCGCCCGCCTCCCGCACCAGCACGGTGGTGCGGCGGCGCTGGTGGTCGAAGCCGATCAGGTCCAGCCGCTCGAAGCGGGCCGCATCGAAGGCGGCCGCGCCGGGGCTGTCCCACAGGGCCGCGTCCAGCGGGTTCTGCCCGGCGGAGGAGAGCTTGGCCTCGGCGTAGTCCGCCTCGGTGGCCAGCAGGCCCAGGGTGAGCAGGCCGCCGTCGGACGTCTCCGGGGCAACAGGCAGCATGCCGGTGAAGCTGATCCGCCCCTCCGTCAGGGTGCCGGTCTTGTCCGTGACCAGGATGTCCATGTCGCCCAGGTCCTCGATGCACACCAGGCGTTTGACCAGCACCTTCCGCCTGGCCAGCTGGCGCGTGCCGGTGGCCAGGGACGTGCTGACGACGGCGGGGAGCAGCTGCGGCGTGATGCCCACCGCGATGGCCAGCGAAAAGAGGAGCGATTCGATGAGCGGACGCTGCAGCAGCAGGTTGGCGATGAAGATCAGGGTGGTCAGCACGATGGCCACCTGCAGCAGCAGGAAGGAGAACCGCTTGAGCCCGAGCTGGAATTCGGTCTGCGGCTGCCGTTCGCCCAGGCCCAGGGCGATCCGGCCGAACTCGGCGCGGCCGCCGGTGGCCACCACCACGCCGGTGCAGCTGCCGGACTGGATGACGGTGCCCATGAACACGCAGGAGGCGAGGTCTGCCAGGGCGGCGCCGGCGGGCACCGGCGCGGGGTCCTTCGCGGCGGGAAGGGACTCCCCGGTGAGGATACTTTCGTCGCACAGGAGTCCGCTGGCCGTGAGGAGGCGGATGTCGGCGGGAATGATGGCGCCCAGGGAGAGGTGGACGACGTCGCCCGGCACCAGTGCGGTGACGTCCACTTCCCTGGTTGTTCCGCCGCGGAGCACCACCGCACGGTGCGTCACGCGGTCGTGCAGGGCCTCGGACGCCCGTTCGGCGCGGAATTCGTTGGTGAAGCCCAGGCCCACGCTGACCAGCAGGATCACGCCAATGACGATTGAATTGGTGGCATCGCCCAGGAACAGCGACAGCCCGGCGGTGATGAGCAGCAGGATCAGGATGGGGCTGGCGAACTGGCGCCCCAGCACGGCCCAGCCATTGGCGCGGTGGGTGCGCACGGCGTTGGGCCCGAGTTCCGCCAGGCGGCGTGCCGCCTCGTCCCCGGCCAGGCCCGCGGGGCTGGAGCCCAGCTGCTCCAGCACCTGCTGGGCTGCCAGGGCCGCCGCATCGCTGATGGGGAGCTGGAGCGGGCTGCGCAGCCGGACGTTCAGGTCAGTCATGCAGGACTACGCGGGGAAGCCGAAGCAGGGGTAGAAATCCTCCACGCCCGGCCGGGCCACTTCAATGCAGCGGGACTTCACCTGTTCCAGGAGCGCGCCGGTGTCCGTGCCGGAAGCGGCGACGCCGCCGACCGCCACTGACACCCCTGCCGTGGCGGTGCGCCGGAGGTTGTTGTCCGTGGAGTTGACGTTGCCCTCGCCGGGGTAGTTGTTGTGGACGTTCGTGGTCTGGTGCTCGAGCGGGCCCGTTCCGGTCCACGTTGCCGAGAGCCTGATGGTGACGGGATTGCCGTTGCCGTCCGTGCCCGGGATGTCAGTGCTGATGGAGGCGGCGGTCAGCCTTGGGTCAACCACCAGGGGCGCCATGTTCTGGCCGTCTGCCTGGAACAGCACCGCACCGCCCCCGGCGGCTGCGCTGACGCCGGATGCCTGGGCGCAGGTGTCGGTGACGCGGACAAACACTGCCGTGAGGCCCTGCTTGTTCACGGGGCCGGGCTGGCCGGCGTACATCGCCGTGCTTGAGGAGACGAAGATCTCGGTCTGCTCGCAGCCAACCGTGCTGACCACCACGGCGGCGCCGTGGGCGGACGAGATGGTGTGGTAGATGTTGGGCGGAGCCGCTCCGGCCGGTGTTGCGCCCGCAGCCACCATGGCCGCCGTGGACAGTCCCATGAGCAAGCGTTTCATGACAGCTCCTTAGTCCGCTTGCCCCCATTAAAGCCCCGGTGGCGGCAGCTCCAGTACGGGCTTTAGGCCCGGTTGCCGGGGTTACGGCTGGCGGACCGCCAGGTCGGCGTTGACGCGGCCGTGCGCCCAGTATGTTTCAGAGCCGGCCTTCATCTCGGCTGTTGATTCGACGTTAAAGCGGACTGAAGCGTTGGTGGCGCCGGCATGGGACTTCCACGCAAGGGCGGCCACCGCGGCAACGATGGGCGCGGCCATCGAGGTGCCGCTGCCGATGTCGTAACCGAGGGAGCGTCCGTACTGCCTCGCGATGGCGAATTTGTGGTTGGGGAAGGTGGAGTAGACGCTGACTCCCGGTGCTGCGACGTCCACCCAGGCTCCGTAGGTTGAGAATGAGGCCTTGGCGTCCTTGTTGTCGGTAGCTCCGACGGCGATGACGTTGGCATAGGCGCCGGGGTACATCATGGTTGTGTTGCCCCCGTTGCCGGCGGCGGCAACGAGCACCACGCCATCGCGCCAGGCGTTATTGACGGCGGTCTCGAGAGTGGTGGTCGCCCCCACGGCAAGGCTCATGTTAATCACCTTCGCACCGCTGCTGACCGCCCAGTTGATGCCGTTCGCGAGGCCTGAGCTGGATCCCATCCCGGTATCGTTGAGGACTTTGCCGGCCAGGATGGTGCAGCCCGGGCAAACGCCGGCGACGCCTATGGAGTTCTCCGACGTGGCGGCAACGATCCCGGCAACGTGCGTGCCGTGGCCGTAATTGTCCTCGTTGTTTCGTGCAGTGGTGAAGTTGGCCCGTGCAACGACCTTCGGGTTGATGTCCGGGTTGTCGGTTGCGACGCCGGAATCGAGGACGGCAACGCCTATCCCGCTGCCGGTGGTGACAGTCCACGCTTCCACGGCGTCCACGTCGGCGTCGGCGTATTTTGGGTCACCGCTGACAGTCACGGTGCCGGCGGTGTTGGTGAACGACTGGCCATCGTTTTGCAGGGCCTATTGGCGCGGAAAGTATTGATCGTTCGTGGCGGGCCTGACGATCTTGTCCGGCTCGGCGTACTCCACTATAGGATTCCGGCTGAGGGCTTCAATAAGTTGAAGTTCCTTCCCCTCCGGCACCTTTATTAGCCGGGCACCGGTGCTGCCGATTTCAGGGCCGTAGCTGAGGCCGTGCCCGCGCAGGGCGCCCGCCGCGGCGCCATCGTCACGGAATTTCACCATGATCTGGCCCGCGACGAATGAAGGCTCGGCGGCTGCGTTGCCCTGGGCCGCAAAAGCAATTCCGCTTATTCCCATGATTGCCGCCACGAATCCGGCGATGCCTGCTTTTTTCATGGGGTTATCTTGCTCCGATCACCACCGGCTGGATAGTGCCCGGGACAAATCTTTTTTAGCGCGCACCCATCCGTAATGCGATACAGCCCGAATTGCTGGCATAACCCTTTGGGCCGGCCGGTAAACATAACCGGCTAACCCATGAACCCCATATCGCATTCAGGAGAACACCATGGCAACACACACGCACACAGGCACGGCAACCCGCACCAACGTGCAAAAGGCATCACTGGCCGTAGGCGCAGTATTCCTGCTGGTCGGCGTCCTGGGCTTCGTTCCCGGCATCACGGCCAACTTCGAACAGCTGCACTTCGCCGGCAGCCATTCCGAGGCCATGCTGCTGGGCCTCTTCCAGGTCTCGGCCCTGCACAATATCGTCCACCTGCTCTTCGGCGCAGCCGGCATCGCCCTGGCCCGGACCGCCGGCGGCGCCCGTTCCTTCCTGCTCTACGGCGGCATCATCTACCTGGTCCTCTTCGTCTACGGCCTGGTGGTCCCCCAGGACTCCGCCGGCAACTTCGTCCCGCTGAACAGCTTCGACAACGTCCTGCACCTGCTGCTCGGCGTCGGCATGGTGGCCCTGGCCCTGGTGCTCACCAAGGGGCACAGCAAGGCCCGCGCTTAACGGCAGTTTCCGGCGGCAGCCCCGCCCCGCACAAAACGGCAATGCCCCTGTCCGCAGCCTCCCGCTGCGGCCGGGGGCATTGCCGTCCGCGCTCCCGGGCGCTACTTGAGGCTGAGCACCTCGTCGATGGGGCGGCCGTTGACGAACACCTGGGCACTCGTGGCCCCGGACGCAGCCATGGCGGTGTACACCAGCTGGCCCTTCGCACGCGGGATGTCGCACACGCCGCCCAGCATGAACTGCCCGGTGAGCCAGATGGTGATCGTGCTTCCGTTCAGCTCACCGCCCAGATAGCTGATGTTCGACTGGTACAGGACGTTCACCAGCCCCGACATCCCGACGTCGCGGCTCTTGTTCGCCAACAGCGCGCCGATGCTGGGGCCCACCTGGTCGGTGAAGCGCACGGGCGCGGTGGTGGTGGCGACAAGGCTGTCGCCGCAGCCGATCCTGGGTCCGGAGACGCCGTTGTCGTCCACCGCCACGTAGTAGATGGTCAGCGGCGCCACCTGTTCCGGGAGTCCGGTAGGGCTTGGTTCCGCCGTCGCCGGCGGGCTCGCGGGAACGGACGACGGCGGCGCTGTCGCCGTGGGGGACGCGGCCACCGGCGCGCTGGCCTCCGAGGTGGGGCTCGCCGTCGCGCTTGAAGCGGAGGGGCTCGGGGAGGCGGAGGTGCTGGTAGGCGCCGGGGACGGAGGGCCAAAACAGCCTGTGAGCATGAAAAGCGCGGAGAACCCCAGAACGCTGAGTGCCGACAGCCTCGGCCTGGCCATGTTGCCCCCTTGGGTGTGGACCCCGGTTTTTCGGGGAGCCACTTTCAAGCTACGCCTGAGGCTTCACCGTGGAACAGGGACTTAGGTCCGGGCCGGCGCGGAACGGCCGGCACAGGGTTGTTGTGCCCATCGCCGGATGCTGTGAAAGTGTGGAAGCATTCGGTGGGGCCGTTCCAGGTGCCCATGACAGCAGTTGGGGGCAAAATGGCGGGTCGGGCACAATCACGGCGGCACCTGCTGGCATCTGGTTTGATGCTGGGGACGCTTGCCGCGGCCGGCTGCGCGGCCCCCGACGGACCTGCCACCAAGACAAGCAGCGCCCCGCCGGTCACCAGCGCACCGGCATCCGTCGCGGACACTTTCCCCAGGTATGACTCCCTGCGGGCAGAGCTGATCGCCGCCTTGGAAGAGAAGCTGCCCGGCATCACCTGGGCCCGGGACAAGCCGGCCGCCCTGTCGCGGTTGGACGACGGCCGGTGCATGCTGTACCCGCAGACGATGAAAAGCAGTGCGGACGTGGTGGAACCCTCGAACCATTTCGCAGACATTTTCTCCGCTGGCGACCCCGTCCTGGCCAGGCACGGCTTCCCTGCCTTTGGCGGGACAGACGATGTCCCTGGCGGCTGGGTGGTGGCGCGCAGCACTGATGCGGCCGGCGCCACCCTGACCATCGAGTCGAAGAGCCCGGCCTACCTGCGCATCAGCGTGCCGGTGAACTCCGCGACCTGCGATCCGGCCGAGCTTCCCCAGAGCTGAGGGAAGTTCTGCCCATCGCACCAGTGGCCGCAGCAGGCCTAGGATGGCGCTGGTACGGCGTCGAAACGAGGGGGGACGGACGAATGCCCGGGTTTTACGGCGCAGACTTTGAACAGTTAAGGGCGCTGGCCAAGTCGATGTCCCAGCAGTCCGAAAAGATGGCCTCGCTGTCCGCGGAACTGGGCCACCTGCTTTCCAGCGTTCGCTGGGACGGGCGTGACGCCACGGTGTTCCGTGCGGCCTGGGATGCCGGGCACGGGCCCATCCTGAAGCGTGTGGCGGCGGACCTGCAGAGCCAGGCGCAGGACTTGTTTCGCGACGCGGACGAGCAGGCAAGAGCCAGTGCCGGTACAGGCGGAGGCGCGGCGACACCTGATGGTTCGGGGACGCCGGACTCCAACCCTCCCGGGGACCCGGGGCCGCTGGACCCCGACCGCCCCGACGTGGATGTGCCGGGCGATGTCCGCGAGGATCCGGATGCCGGCGATCCGGCCGACATCAGGCAGGGACAGATCGGTGACTGCTGGCTCCTGGCGGGGATGGGGTCGGTGGCCCAGATGCTTGAACGTGAAGGCAAGGTTGATGAGTTCCTGGCTGAACACCTGCGGCCGGTGGGTGATCCGCCCACGCACTGGGTGGTGACCCTGTACCAGGACGGCGAGCCCGTGGAGGTAACGGTTGAGGCCAAGTCCACCGAGGGCGGCGTCAGGGGTGCCGACGGTGCGCCCAACTGGCTGTCCATCTACGAACGCGCTGCCGCGGAACAGCGTGGCGGTTCCTACGAGGATATCGACGGAGGGTTCAGCGATGAGGCCATGGAGCTGATGACCGGCAAGTCCGCTGACCGGGACGGCGAGATGGACCTGGCGGGAATCGAGGACAAGCTCGGTGAGGGCCAGGCGGTGTCCGTGGGCAGCCAGGACGTCAAGGACGATGACTTCGACTGGTTCTGGGAGTCCGATGAGGTCAGCCGCACCGATGTGGTGCCCAACCATGCGTACATTGTGGTGGATGTGAAAACCAACGGTGACGGTGAAAAGGTGGTGGTCCTGGCCAACCCGTGGGGACCGTCGGGCGGCTACATGGCGGGCGATGACGACCAGAAGTCGGGCACCTTGGAATTGACCGAAGACGAGTACAAGGAAAACTTTGACTCGGTGTACTCAGTGGATCTGAAGTGAGGATGGCCGTGGAAGAGCTTGTTACAGTCCGGCAGGGCATGCAGCCCAACTTCGGCGGTGTGCTCGTGGGAATCGTGAAGATCGGGTTCACCGGCGGCGCCCCTGCCATCCAGGTCTGGATCCGCGCCGGGGGGCAGGAACGCAAGCAGGCTTTCCGTGAAGGGCAGTCGGTGGCCCTGCCGGGCGCGGGCACCCTCCGGTTCGATTCCATCCGGCCTGCTGACGGGGAGCGCACAGCGTCGGCGGACCTCACCTACGCCGCCTGAGCACAGCCGCCCGGGCGGAAACTGTCAGTAGGGTCCAAGGCCCGCCGCAGAGCCCCTTTCCCGCCATTGTGGCGGCGGCAGGGCGGGCGATACGATGCTCCCGGGGAGAGGTCCTGGTCTCGCGTGAGCACCGTTAGGGGACCATCCAGTGACCGACTTCTTCACCATGCAGCCCGGCGAAACCGCAGCACCCCTGCCGCCGGGGCCGGTCCTCTGCACCGGGACTGCGGCAATGCGGCGCATCCACCGTTTTTTCCTCTGGGCTTACGACGAGGCACCCGGCCTGGTGCGGTCCGTGGCGCGCGGCGATACCGGCCGGGCAGCGTACGTGGGTGAGGTGCTCGGCAACTTCGACAAGGTGCTCCACGTCCACCATGAGGGTGAAGACCTGCTCATGTACCCGCAGCTGGCGGAACGGGCACCGGCCTGCGCCCTGCACGTGGGGCTGATGCTCGAGCAGCACAAGCAGGTCACGCAGCGGCTTGAGGGCATTGAACCTGTCCGCCTGCGCTGGATGCAGAAGGCGGACGCGGAGGCGGGCGAGGAACTCGCCGGCCTTTACGAGGACCTCTCGTCCGTCCTCAAGGTGCACCTGCGGCGCGAGGTCACCGAGGTGATGCCCGTCGTGGACCGGGTGATGGACCAGAAGGAGATGGAAGGGGTGGGCCAGCACGGGATCGAGCAGTTCGACAAGAAGTTCATGGTGGCCTACCTCGGCATGGTGCTGGCCACCAATCCTCCCCAGGACCGGAAGGAACTGTTCAGGGAGATTCCACTGCCGGTCCGGCTTGCCTACCGCCTGGTCGGGCGCCGGATGTACCGCCGGCAGTATTCCACGCTCTTCCCTGGGCGCCCGATTCCCGAGACGCTCTGAAAGACAGCCATGGTGTTCCTCCGCTAGTCGGCTTCCTCATCGTTTGCGGTGGTCTCGACCCAGTCGATGGCCTCGTCAGGGAAATAGTGCCCCGGGGTTTCGCCCTGGCCGGCCCACCATGAATCGTCGCCGGCAGGTCCGCCGGCCTGGGCAATTTCGGCCACCACTGCCGGGGGCACCACGTCGCCGTTGTTTTCGATCAGCCACTCCTGCGTGGATGGCTGCAGCTTTGCCCACCACTGTTCGATGCCCATGACTGAAGTCTCCCACGCCAGCAGGACTCTGGAAGGGCCCGGTGAGATTCATTTTGGCGGTTTTGGCGGCGGACGCGGCCGGGGCTGCTCCTGTAAACTCCTTACGGCCACAACGTGCGGTTTCCTGAGCGGAGTCCAAGCGTCGGGAAAGGCCCCGGGCTCAGCCGGGTGTACAGGGGGGAAGCAGATTCATGCCATTGTCGAAACGACTCTTGGGCGCGTTTGGCGCCTTTGTGCTGGCGGCCGCTGTTCTGCCTGCAGCCGCGCCGGCTGTTGCGGCACCCTCTGCGGCCGCGTTCGAGCCGCAAAGTCCCGGCGGCAGCGAACGGTACCTGGTCAGCTTCGCCCCGGGCGCCGACGTCGCCAATGAGGCCCAGGGCCTACGCTCCCAAGGGGTGGCCGTGGGAAAAACCTTCTCTGCCGCGGTACGGGGTGCAGTCATCACAGCCACCCCGGGGCAGGCAGCTGCCCTCGCCCGTTCACCCCGGATCTCCGCTATCGCCCCGGATGCGCCCGTTTCCCTGTCCGAGACCCAGCAGTCGCCGCCATGGGGGTTGGACAGGATCGACCAAAAGGCGCTCCCGCTCTCCGGCACCTTCGCGCCGCCGTCCTCCGGGGCCGGCGTCAACGCCTACGTCATCGATACCGGCGTGTTCGCCGCACACACTGATTTTGGCGGACGGGTGACTGCGGGCTGGACCGCCGTTGCTGACGGCCTGGGCAGCGGTGACTGCAACGGCCACGGCACGCACGTGGCCGGCACCATCGCCGGGAAAACGTTCGGGGTGGCGAAGGCAGCCACCATCGTTCCGGTTCGTGTCCTCGACTGCCAAGGCTCCGGCTATGATTCGGACGTCGTCGCCGGTCTTGACTGGATAGCCTCCCACCATGCCGCGGGCACACCCGCCGTCGCCAACCTCAGCCTTGGCAGCGGCGCCAACAGCGTGGTGGACGCGGCCGTCCGCGGAGTCATTAGCGACGGCGTCACAACAGTTGTGGCTGCCGGCAACACCTCGATAGATGCCTGCACCCGGTCACCGGCACGGGTGCCCGAGGCGCTGACTGTCGCAGCCAGCGATTCCTCGGACCGCCAGGCGTGGTTTTCAAACTATGGAAGCTGTGTTGACCTGTATGCGCCCGGCGTCGGCATCCTGTCGGCCGGGCACACCTCGACGACGGCTACGGCCACCATGAACGGCACGTCCATGGCGGCCCCGCACGTTGCGGGTGCAGCTGCGGTTGCCCTGTCCCAGAACCCCGGGCAGACGCCGGCCGGGATCTCCGCCGAACTGACTTCAGCCGCCGCCGCGGGTGTTATCACCGGCGCGTCACCGGGCACCCCCAACCGTCTGGTCAACACGGGGCGTGAGGCGTGGCTGCCGGCTCCTGTTGCGGCAGAACGGGACTTTACCGGAGACGGCCTGCCCGACCTGCTGGCCAGGGACACCAACGGCACCCTCTGGACCTACCCCGGCACCGGCAACGGCCTCTTCGGCTGGCGCATCAAAGTCGGCGACGGCTGGAACGTCATGACCGCCATCAGCGCCGCCGGAGACCTCACCGGCGACGGCAAACCCGACCTCGTAGCCCGCGACACCAGCGGCACCCTCTGGACCTACCCTGGCACCGGCAACGGCCTCTTCGGCTGGCGCATCAAAGTCGGCGACGGCTGGAACGTCATGACCGCCATCAGCGCCGCCGGAGACCTCACCGGCGACGGCAAACCCGACCTCGTAGCCCGCGACACCAGCGGCACCCTCTGGACCTACCCTGGCACCGGCAACGGCCTCTTCGGCTGGCGCATCAAAGTCGGCGACGGCTGGAACGTCATGACCGCCATCAGCGCCGCCGGCGACCTCACCGGCGACGGCAAACCCGACCTCGTAGCCCGCGACACCAGCGGCACCCTCTGGACCTACCCTGGCACCGGCAACGGCCTCTTCGGCTGGCGCATCAACGTCGGCCCCGGCTGGAACGTCATGACCGCCATCAGCGCCGCCGGCGACCTCACCGGCGACGGCAAACCCGACCTCATCGCCCGCGACAGCGACGGCACCCTCTGGACCTACCCTGGCACCGGCAACGGCCTCTTCGGCTGGCGCATCAACGTCGGCCCCGGCTGGAACGTCATGACCGCCATCAGCGCCGCCGGCGACCTCACCGGCGACGGCAAACCCGACCTCATCGCCCGCGACAGCGACGGCACCCTCTGGACCTACCCTGGCACCGGCAACGGCCTCTTCGGCTGGCGCATCAACGTCGGCCCCGGCTGGAACGTCATGACCGCCATCAGCGCCGCCGGCGACCTCACCGGCGACGGCAAACCCGACCTCATCGCCCGCGACAGCGACGGCACCCTCTGGACCTACCCTGGCACCGGCAACGGCCTCTTCGGCTGGCGCATCAACGTCGGCCCCGGCTGGAACGTCATGACCGCCATCAGCGCCGCCGGCGACCTCACCGGCGACGGCAAACCCGACCTCACCGCCCGCGACACCAGCGGCACCCTCTGGACCTACCCCGGCACCGGCAACGGCCTCTTCGGCTGGCGCATCAACGTCGGCCCCGGCTGGAACGTCATGACCGCCATCAGCTAGCCAGCGGGCTTGATGAACCGGCGCACACGGTGGCCCCTATTTGGGTGCGGAACGCGTCCCTGAGTCCGTGCCCGGCCCCCGTGTTGCAATGAAGTTCCAGTCGAAGGAACCGTCATGGCGCAGTGTCAGCCGAAGGAACCCGTGGGTGTCGCTGAACCGGTTCTCGATATACCGCGGACTGCTGGTGAAGGGGCGGAGTCCAATGCCGCCAGTGGAAACCTGGAACGCCGTCATCCCGTCATCGACGCATTCGTCCCTGTTGTTCACCGGGCATGACCGCTCGTAGTTGTGCTGTGACCCCGACAGTGTCAGGCGCACCCGGTGCTTCCACATCACGTCGATCCACGGCTTGTGGTCAGCAGCCCGGTTGTGCTCGGACGTGTTCGACGTGAAGTAGGGCTCGTGGTGCACCACCGCCAGGTGCTGCCCAGCCGCCTTCGCAGCGGCGAGATCCTTGTCCAGCCACCTTGTCATCGCCCGGGCCTGTGCTGGGTTGTACCGCCAGTGCGCTGAGGACAGGAACGCGAAGTGCCAGTTCCCGAAGTCCTTCGAGTACGCCTCCCCGTTCTCGATGCGCCCACGCTCCCCGTTGACCGCGGCCTTCTCCGGAGCCCCCGGGCACTGGCCGTTCATGAAGTTGTCGAGGTCCTCATTGCGGCCGGGTTCCCAGTCATGGTTGGGGGCCGAAACCCAGTACAGCTTGGGCATCGTGCCACTCCACAGGGTCGCCCAGTAGTTCACGTAATCGTCGCAATAGGCGGTGTCGTACTGGAAGTCACCCAGACCCAGGAACGCGTCGATCTGGTTGTCCTGCACAAGCTGGCTTATCGCAGCAGCGTTCCGGCCGGACGGGCTGTCAGGGTCAGTGTTCCCTGCGTCGTTCATGTCGCCTACGGCAGCGATCCGGACATCAGGCGCAGGGGGCGCAAACCCGTTGGGAGGCCCCGGGGGTATCGGAGGGCCGGCGCAGCCCGCCGTGGACACCATCAGGACGGCCGCGGCAATCGCAGCCGCACTGCGAAAGGGTCTGCGACGACGGCGTGGTGACTGCATCCGATAACCCCCTGGAGAGGCCGAACCGGAGGTCAGCGTCCCCAGGAAGAAGCCGGGACCCGCCGGCAGTCTTGATATTCCTAAGTGCTGGACCGGCTGTCAAGGGCGCGCACTGCCATGGAAAATCTCAGCGCACGGCGTTGGTAGCGGAGCAACGGCCGACCCGTTGACGGAAGGGTTAATCCAACGTTAGGTTTTACCCACTGCGCGCTGGGGTGCCCGACCAAGATAGGGAAGGACCCCAAAATGAACCGTATGATCCGCCTCGTCCTCGCCTCCGGCGCTGGCCTGGCTCTCGCCCTCACCGCCTCGCCGGCCGTGGCCGCGCCGCCGTCTGACTCCCGCAGCAACCCCGCCCAGGTGGAACACGTCGAATACAGCTTCCCCAACGGTTCATCGTATGAGTACCGCGGCGCGACGCGCGTCACCGATGAGGGGTACTACACCACAAACACCCGCGATCAGATGACAGTGCAAAGCGACGGGGGCACTGTGTCGACGTTTGACTACAAAACGCACTACATGCTGAACGACAAGGTGACAAAAATGAACAGTTCGAGCACCTTTACCGAGGACGGCGACACCTGCCGCAGCGGTTCCCAGACCGTCACCACCAACGGGGAGACGCGCACGCACAACTCGCAGTCGAGCTGCTAGCACGCGGGTCCGCACGAGTTCGAAAATGACCTGGCCGGGCGGGTTTAGTGCAGCGGCTCTGCGGACTCCATGGCCGTGAGCCGGGAAGCGAGTCCGGTGAGCCCGGAGATGGTTGCCGGCCGGGAGTAGAGATACCCCTGGGCGTGGGTGCATCCGAGGCGCCGCAGGTGATCGCGCTGGGCGGCAGTTTCGACGCCTTCGGCCGTGGTGGCCAGCCCGAGTGCGTGGGCCAGCCCGACGACGGCGCCGACGATGGCGGTGTCCTCGGCGTCGGTGCCAAGGCCGGCCACGAAGGACCTGTCGATCTTGACCACATCCACCGGGAAGCGCTTCAGGTTGGTCAGCGAGGAATAGCCCGTGCCGAAGTCATCCAGCGCGATCCGGATGCCCATGGCCCGCAGCTGCCAGACGGTGGAGATGTTGCTGCTGTTGCTGTCCAGCAGGGCGGACTCAGTGATCTCAACGCACAGTGCGCCGGGCGGAAGCCCGGCCTCGCGAAGGGCACGCGCCACGACGTTCACCATGCCGGGTCTGCTGAGTTCAACGGCGCTGACATTGACAGATACGTGCTGCGGAGCGCGTCCGGGATCTTTGCGCTGCCATGCCGCGACCTGGCGGCAGGCTTCGGGGATCATCCAGCGCCCCAGGGGAACGATCAGCCCGGTTGTTTCCGCCACGTCCAGGAACTCGGCCGGCGCGAGCAGGCCCCGGTCCGGATGGTCCCAGCGCACGAGCGCCTCCACGGAGGCAAGGCTTCCGTCGGCCAGGCCAATGACGGGCTGGAAGAGAACGCGCAGTTCGCCGTTTTCAATTCCCTGCCGCAGTTCCTTCTCGGTGCGCAGCCGGTTGTCACGGATGGCGCGCAGGTTCCTGTCGTAGAACACGTACCGGCCCCGGCCTGCTTCCTTGGCCCGGTACATGGCGATGTCGGCGTTTTGCAGCAGGTCGGCCGCGGTGCTGTCCCGGCCGGACAACGCTATGCCGATGCTGGCGCTGGTCCGGAAGACGTCGCGGTCGATTTCGTACTGCCGCTCCAGCCCGTCCAGCAGGCGGCGGGCCGTGGCTTCAGCTGCGGCCCGGTCCTGGACGTCTTCGCAGAGCACCACGAATTCGTCTCCTGCCAGGCGGGCCACGGTATCGTCTCCGCGCCCCATGGAGCGCAGCCGCCGGCCTACTTCGATGAGGAGGAGATCGCCGGCGGCATGTCCCAACGTGTCGTTGACGGCCTTGAAGCCGTCCACGTCCACGAAGAAGACGGCCACATGCGTGCTGCGGTCCTGGGTCCGCGAAAGGGCATGGCTGATCCTGTCCATCAGCAGCACCCGGTTGGGCAGGCCCGTCAGGCCGTCATGCATTGCCTGCCGGGTGAGCAGCTGTTCAGCTTCGCGGCGGCCCGTGATGTCCTCGAACTGGGCAACCAGGTACAGGGGCACGCCACGGTCATCGGCCACCACCGCGCTTGTCATGGACGTCCAGACGATGGCGCCGCCGGCGTGGAGGAAACGCCGGGAAGCGGTGTACTCAGTGACTTCTCCGCGCAGCATCTGTGCCAGCCGGTGCCGGGCCGCGGACCGGTCCTCCGGCACGATGAAATCCAGGACACTGCCGGGCTCCACGTCCGAGGGCGTGCGCCCCAGGAGGGCGTAGAAGGCGGAGTTGGCCCGCAGCACCTTGCCCGCCTCTCCGGGGTCCAGGCTGAGGAGTGCGATGCCGATCGGGGCGTGCTCAAAGGCAAGCCGGAAACGTTTCTCACTGAGTTCAAGCTCTGCGGCGCCCTGCCGGCGCACAGCATTCAGCTCCGCTTCGGCTTCAAGTTCCGCCAGGCGCTGCCGCTCGATCAGGTCCTCGAAAATCGCCGGTCCCGCCAGCATGGATGCGTACGCCCGGCGCAGCGTCCAGTAGTAGACGCCCACTCCCGCCGTTGTCACCTCCCACAACGCGTCATGCCAGGAGATGCCCTCCCTGGAGGCGTGGCCCTCGAGGACGTCCAGCCCCAGGAAAGGCAGCAGCGGATGGACAGCGTGGAGGCCGTGCCCGACGGAGCAGGTAAAGAAGATTGCTGCCGTAGCAGTCCCCAGCCGGTTCCGGCGCACCTGCCCGGACCGGGCCAAGGGCACAATGATCGCCACCGAAATCGCCAGGTAAGAGACAGCCACCACCGTATTGGCCGCCGACGAGAGCCACCACCAGTCCACCCGCATCCCCCTGCGCCTAGACGGAACACGTGCGTATTCGGTTCCGTGGATCACTTGATACTGGATGGGTGGCAGCTTTTCGTCAACCATGGCGCTCGGCAAGGGCGTGGTCGCACAGAATTAACGCCCTGCCCGCACAGGCAGCAGCACCGCGCTTGTCCAACACACGCGTCCGACGTTGCACTAGGCTGGAATCCCCCGTACCGACTCCGGATCCACCCCAGACAAGCGAGGCATATCGTGCACCAGGACGCCGCCCGGTTCCTGTCCCAACCGGTGGCCGCCCAGCCCGGCGCTCCCCTGCGCGTCGCGGTGTACTCACGGATCGCCGCAGCCATCCGCAACGGCCTGCTCACGCCCGGGTCCATGATCCCCACCGAAACCGAACTCGGCACTGACATGAAGGTCAGCCGCACCGTGGTCCGCGAGGCCCTCATGCTGCTCGAGGAGGACGGTCTCATCAGGGCGCGGCGCGGCGTCGGGCGTTTCGTCTCGGACACGCTCCCCCGCATCGGCATCGAGCGCATCCAGCCGTTCGAGGACGTCCTCGGCAGCCCCGGCCAGCAGGTGGAGGTCAAGCGCACCCAGGTGGTCCGGCAGGCCGCCTCAGAATTCGTCGCCCCCGGCATCGGCGTCGAGCCCGGCACCGACTGCTGGCTTTGGGAATCGGTCCTGATCCGCGACGGCGAGGCGATCGCCCACCTGCAGGAAAACGTCACCGCCCAGCCGGTCAGCGTCGGCAAGGGCGCCGCCGCGCCCCTTGAGATAGAGGACGACGGCGGCGCCACCTTGCTTGCCGCGCTCAACAACCAGCTGGGCCGGCTGGCCGGGCCGGGCGAGTGCCAGATCAGCCTCAGCCAGGTGGGACCCAGCCGGGCGAAGCTGCTGGACCTGCGCCCGTCGGACCCGGTGCTGGTCCTGACGCAGTACGTGCGGAACGGCAACCGGCCCTTCTATCTGGCCAAGTGCCTGGTCTCGGCCCGGGCCGGCCACCTCTCGGTGATGCAGCAGTTCCAGTCCTGACTGACGCGTCACTCAAGGCTGTGCCAGCATGCAGGCCCCCCTTATGGCCCGGCTACCAGAATTTCCCCAATGGCGTCCTCGCAACCGGGGACGTGGGTGCCGGCGTGAACCTGCGCGAACCGGCTCACAACCTGGCCCGAATTATCGAAACCGTAGGCGTCAGCAGCATCCTTAACCTCATTGATGATGGCGGGAACGGCACCGGGACCGTCTGCCACGGCATGATCTGAAATGCCAAGTCCCGTGCAGGCAGCGTGTGCGTCGGCGATCTCGGCCGATGCCGGAACGGCGCCTGCAAAAAGAACAACGAATACGGCGGCGGCCACGGCAGCGGAAGAGCGTTTCACATTCATGGGTATCTCCTGAAAATAGGGCTTCGACGAAGCCCTATTTCCACGGCGGTGAGGATATAGAACCCCGCCAGTGAGGCCATTGTGCGCTTGCAGGGTGAACCCCGCAAGAGGCCATGGCGCCGCCCGGTTCCTGTCCCGGCCGGTGGCCTCTCAGCCCAGCCGGTCGGCGTCGGCAGCGGGGCCGCCGCGCCCCTTGAGATAGAGGACGACGGCGGCGCCACCTTGCGTCAAGCCGTGATTAGCGGAACCTCCACCCAGGCCTCTTTTGCAGCGGATTCGACAATCGCGTCGTCAATGAGGGCTGTCTGGTAGCCGTCTGCGAAATTGGGGCTCACGCTTCCGCCTTCCGCAATGGCTTTGAAGAAATCGTAGGCTTCGATGATCTTCGTTTCCCCGTAGCCGATGCCAAGGGCCGGAATGGGCCAGAGGCCTTCTCCGTAGGGATGGGCCGGGCCGGTGTAAACGGTGCGGAATCCGCGGCGGTCCCCTTGATCGGAGGCGAAGCAGACCTGGAGTTCATCGCGTCGTTCGTAGTTGAAGACGATGCTTCCTTCGGTTCCGTGGATTTCGAAGGTGATGTAGTTGTTCCGTCCATACGCATTGCGTGTCGCCTCAAGGGACCCCACGGCGCCGTTGGCGAAGCGGATCATCGTCATCACCTCATCGTCCACGTCAACTTCGCCACGCGGGCCCTCGCCGCCCCGCACCGTTCCGAGTGCGTCGGCACCGCCCGCTTGGAGCGGCCGCTCAGGAATCCACGTGGACAGGAGGGAATTGACGGCGCTGAACTCCCCCACAAGGTACCGGGCCATGTCAATGACGTGGGTGGCAATGTCACCAAGGGCGCCCGAACCTGCGATCGACTTCTGGAAACGCCAGGACAACGGGGAATTGGGGTCCGCACTCCAGTCCTGCAGGTAGGTACCCCGGAAGCTGAGGATGCGGCCGATGGAGCCTTCCTCAATGTATTTCTTGGCCAGCGCGACGGCGGGAGTGCGCCGGTAGTTGAAGGCGACCATGTGGACGATGTCGGTGTTCTTCACCGCGTCGTACATGGCTTTTGATTCTTCGCCTGTACGCGCCAGCGGCTTCTCGCAGATGATGTGCTTGCCTGCTTCGGCCGCGGCTATCGCAATTTCGGCGTGGAGGTGGTTGGGCGTGGCAATGTCTACGACGTCGATGTCCGGATCGTCGATGATGCTGCGCCAGTCCGAGGTGGAGTTCTCGAAGCCGAAGCGGCGGGCCGCTTCGGCAGCCAGTTCGGGGTTGGCCTCGGCGATGACCTTGCGGACCGGGAGGGCCGGGGCCGGCCAAAAGAACATGGGCATGGCGGCGTAAGCCAAGGAATGGGCTTTGCCCATGAAGCCGCCTCCGATGAGGCCGACATTAAGGTGCTGCATGTGAATCGTGTTCCTTTCGGAAAAGTCGGGAGTCGCCTGCGGTGGCTCTCCCTGGTGGTCAGGAGGGTCAGAGGAGTTTCTCGAGGTACTTCTTGCTGATCTCGGCGGCCTCCCGGGGATCCCCGTCGTAGCCGTCGAGTTCGACCATGAGCCAGCTGTCATATCCGCTTTCCCGGATTGCTGCGAGGATGTCCGGGAAGTCGAGTTCCCCCTCGCCCAGGGGGAGGAAGGAAAAGGGGTCTTGCCGGAGGTCCTTAAGGTGGACATGCCGGATCCGGTCGGGGTACTTCCGGATGACAGCTGCCGGATCTGCGCCGCCGGCCGCAAGATGGGCCGTGTCTGGGCAGAAACCGATCCGCGTGAGCGGCATGAGCTTGTCCAGCTCGTCCGGGCTCTCCACGATGGTGGTCAGGTGCGGATGGTAGCTCGCCGAGAGCCCGAAGCTTTCGGCGATGTCCGTGACGCTGTCGAGTGCCTTGCCGAGCCGGCGGTAGTCCTCTTCGGTGGTTCCGGCCGCGCGGCGTGCTCCCCCTCCAACCACCAGGCGTTCTGCACCGAAGTCTGCGGCCAACTCGGCAGCCCGGTGAATCCGGTGCAACTCGTCCGGAAGGATGTCGGCATAGATGAAGTTGGCGCCCGTGTACACGCTTGCCAGGGATACCCCGGAACTGGCGAGGATTTCTTTGAGCTCCTCGGGCTTTTCCGCGTATTCCGCGAGGTTTCCGTCGAACATCTCAACGCCCTCGTAGCCGACGGATGCGATGTCCCGGACGGCGTCCTTCATGGACCCGTGGGTCAGGTAAAAGAGGTCCTTGACGCTTGTCACGCCTTGGGCGTGGCCCACGACGCCACCCCAGGTGATGGAACAGTAACCAAGTTTCATTGCTTCTGCCTTTCAGGAGCCGAAGAAGGGTTGGGAGTCATGTGTGCTACTTCTTCCGGGCCATAGCGACGGCCAGGATGATGATTGCGCCGCGGACAACCTGCTGCTGGCTGCTGTCGAGCCCGGCGAGGATCAGTCCGTTGTTGATCAGGCCGATCAGCAGGGCGCCGAAGAGTGTGCCGATGATGGAGCCGAACCCGCCGAAGAGGCTGGTTCCACCCAGGATGACGGCAGCGATGGCAGAGAGTTCGTCTCCTGATCCCCACTGGAACCGTCCGGACTGGAGGCGGCCGGCGTAGAGCATGCCGGCGACGCTTGCCGCCATGGCCGAGATAAGGAGCACCTGGAATTTGATGCGCTTGGTGTTGATGCCGGTGAACTCTGCAGCGTTGCGGTTGCCTCCTGTAGCCAGGACCTGGCGGCCGAACCTGGTGCGGTTCAGCACGACGGCGCCGATGGCCACGAAGATGGCGCTCCAGACCACCAAGCCCGGAATTGGACCGAAGTTGCCGGATCCAAACAGCATGTTGAACGTGTCGTTCAGGATGGGCTGCGGCGCCGACGCGGTGATCCACTGGGCGACGCCGACCGCTATCCCCAGCATGCCGAGCGTCACCAGGAAGGACGGGATGCCGAGGAGGCTGACAAGCGCACCGTTGACGGATCCGACCACGAGCCCGACGGCGAGGCCCGCGAGGATGCCGGGAACCAGTCCCCACTGGGACAGTGCCATCGCGGTGCAGACACTGGAGAGGCCGGCCACAGATCCGACGCTCAGGTCGATCTCGGCGCATGCGATCACGTAGGTCATGCCCACGGCGATGACGGTGATAGTGGCGGTCTGCCGGAAGATGTTCAGCAGGTTGTTCGGCGACAGGAAGCCCTGGTCGCGCAGCAGAATGGCGAAGAAAAGGAAGACGACGACGAAGCCGATGTAGATGACGTAGCGCCGCCAGTCGAGTTCTTTCAGGACGGTGCCGAAATTGCGGGCCGCGGTGTCCCGGGGCGCGATGGTGTTTGCCTTGCTCACTGTTCAGACTCCCTGGACTGCAAGTTGGAGATACTCCTCGTCAGCGATCTCGCTGCGGGGAATGTCGCGGATGATGGAGCCGTCCCTGAGGACGAGGACGCGGTCGCTGACCGCGAGTAGTTCGGGGTACTCGGAGGAGATGACGATGACGGCTTTGCCGGCACTCGCCAGCTCACGGATCATGTCCAAAATTTCGCTTTTAGTGCCGATGTCCACGCCGGCCGTGGGCTCGTCCAGGATCAGGATGTCCGGATCGGTGCCCAGCCACTTGGCGATGACCACCTTCTGCTGGTTGCCGCCCGAGAGGAGCCGCACCGGGCGGTTGGGGTGGGCCACCTTGACTGCGAACCTCTTGATCAGTGACGAGGACAACTCCTTGCCCTTGGCGCCGTCCAGGAGGGGCCCCCGCTGGATCTGTCCGAGCAGCGGCAGCAGCAGGTTGTCCTGGACGGAATGCTCCAGCACGAGGCCTTGTGCCCTGCGGTCCTCCGGAATGAGGGCGATCCCGGCATTGATGGCCTGCTGGGGCGTGGCAAGGGTGACCTTTTTGCCCCGCAGGAGGACTTCCCCGCTGTCCACCTTGTCAATGCCGAAGAGGGCACGGGCGAGCTCGGTGCGTCCGCTTCCCATCAGCCCTGCCAGTCCGAGGATCTCGCCGGGCCGGAGCGTAAAGGAAACGTCCCGCACCCGGTGCCCGGCATTAAGCCCCCGCACCTCAAGCAAGGGCGCGCCGTCGTGCACCACATGGTCCCGCGCACGATAGGAAAGCTGGCCCTCGATCTTCTTGCCCACGATGCCTTCCACGATCTGTTCGGGAGTGACGTCGGTCAGCGGCGCGGTAAGGAGGTGGCGGCCGTCGCGGAGGATGGTGATCCGGTCAGCGAGCCTGTACACCTCGTCCATTCGGTGCGAGATGTAGATGATCGAGATGCCGCGCTGCTTGAGGCGGTCAATCAGTTCGAAGAGCGCTTCGGACTCGTGCCGGGCCAGGCTGGCAGTGGGTTCGTCCATGATCAGCACTTGGGCGTTTTGGGCGAGGGCCTTGGCAATCTCGGTCAGCTGCCAGTAGGCAGTCCCGAGCCGGGAGACCTCCGCGCGGGGGTCGACGTCGACCTCCATCTCAGCGAAGACCTCCCTGGCCCGTTTCACCGCGGTGCGGTCGTCAATGAGCCCGCCCCTGCCGAGCGGTTCGGCAGCCAGGAAGATGTTCTGGGCAACGGTCAGGCTCGGTACGAGGCTGAATTCCTGGAAGACCATCCCGATCCCGGCAGCCTTCGCGTCCTGGATCGAGTTAATCGCGGCTGGCTCCCCGCCTATGAAGATCTCGCCTGCGTCTGCCTGGTACACGCCCTGAAGGATCTTCATGAGCGTGGACTTCCCGGCGCCGTTCCCGCCTGCGAGTGCGTGGACCTCACCCTTTCGGACGTCGAAGCCGACGTCCTTCAGCACGGAAACGCCGTTGAAGCCCTTGGAGATCGAGCGCATTTCGACGACATTGTCTGTGGTGTTCATTGTTGCCCTTTCGGCGCGGCGCGGGGTGGAACCCCGCGCCGTCGGGTCTGGCTACTGCTTGTAGGAGTCCTGGATATCCTTCGGAGCGTCCTCGTGGTAGACCTGCTGCCAGGCTTCCAGGACGTTGGAGTGGTCAACCGGGAGGGCGCTCAGCGCCACATAGGCGGGCGCTTGCTTGCCGATGAGCGCACCTGCGGCCAGCCGGGCTTCCGTGACACCCTGGTCGAACGGCACCTGCGCTCCCAGGCCGACGACGAGTTCGTCCTTGGCCAAGGCGATGGCGACATTCTTGCCGAGGTCCTCCGTGGCGATCTTCAGGTCCGGACGGCCTGCGGCACGGGCTGCAGCCATGACACCCTCTGCCGGGACGTCCCACACCGCCCAGATGCCGGCGAGGTCAGGGTACTTGCTCAGCATGGCGTTCGCGGCAGCCTGGGCGTCCCCGGCGAAGTCCGGACCGGCGATGCCCTTTTCCTCGACGATCTGGATCTCCGGGTATTCCTTCGTGATCGTTTCCTTGAATCCGTCGTAGCGCTGCTTGGTCACGAAGAAGTCGGCCTGGTGGAAGACGAGCCCGATCTTGCCCTTGCCACCGAGCGCTTTGGCCATCTGGTGTGCGGAGACGACGCCGTTGCCGTAGTTGTCCGCGGAAACAACAGAGACGTAGTCCTTGCCGGCGGTCAGTCCCTGGGGGACGTTGTCCATGAAGACCAGCTTTGTACCGGCGTCGGCGGCTTTCTTGTACGCGGAGGCGGTGGCCACGGGGTCCGTGGGGATGGAAACGATGATGTCCGGATCCTGCGTCATGACGGTCTCGATGTCCGAGACCTGCTTGTCCGGCTTGAAGTTCGCGTCGGTTGTGGCGATGACCTTGATGCCGAGCTTCTCAAATTCGCTCTTAAGTCCGTTCACCTGGGCCGTGGCCCAGTCATTGCCGCCATAGTGCATCACGATTGCCGCTTTGGCGCTGAGTCCCTTGACCTTTTCGATCTCTTCGGGTGTCAGATCCGCGACGGACGCGGGCGAGGGCGCCTCGCCGTTGGGGCCCTTGCTCAGGACCTGCCCCTTGATCTTGTCGAGGGCCTGCTGGGCCTTTTCGGACACGCCGGCGTCGGGGGCGTTTGATGTGGCCGTTGTTGAACCGCTGCAGGAAGCGACGGAAAGTGACAGGGCTGCGGCCAGGGCCACGATGGGAAGCCTGCGGATCATCATTGTTCTCCAGTGCTTTGAGTGGATGGATGGGGTGGATGCCTGGGATGGATCAGGCGAGTGCTACGGCCAGGGCAGGGGGAACCGGCGAGAGGACGAGCCCGCCGGCGGCCGAGGCCGTGCGAAGGGCGGCGGCTTTGTCTGAAGCTTTCAGGAGCGCCTTTGCATGCTCTTTGTCGACGAAAAGACCCAGGGAACAGGGCCCGTGATGGGCTTGGACCCACCGCACCGCCTCGCCCGCAGCTTTGGCCATTTCCCCGCCGTTTTCGGCCAGCGGACCGTCAATGGTGGACACCGACGCGGGCGTGCCCGAGTTGTCGACGGAGACCACCAGGCTGGCCCAGAGGAGGTTGCCATCGAAGATTCCGACGACGGCCGAGGAACCGGCGGAGACGAAGGTGCGGACAGCGGCTGCGAGATCGTTAGGCGCTGTATCCTCCAGGAGCACTTCCAAATTTGCCCACTGGGCGTGGTCGACATTTCGAAGCCCAGTGCGGGGATCGAGCGCGAGTGCGTGGACGATGCTGTCAGCCATCCCGCTCCTTCCTCATTGAATGTGCCATCTCCGTAAGCGTTTACGAACTTACCGTGAACGTTTACGGAATCATCGTAAACGTTTACGGAGAGGGGTGTCAACCATCACATGCGGGAAGGTACCGGCCTGCGGAGAGTCGGGACGGACATAAGATTGAAAACGCACGGAACCCATTGGTTCGGTCCGGGAGGTTCAAGACAGGAGAGAACGTGGCAGGCACGGCGGTTCCCCGTGAGGCGAACGAGAAGCTACCGGATGCACCGCTGCGCCGGAAGCCCACAATCAACGATGTGGCCCAGGCCGCCGGAGTCTCTTTCGGAACAGTCTCGCGGGTACTCAACGACGCGCCGGACGTGAGCGCGGCTACGCGCCAGCGGGTTCTGCAGGTCATCAAGGACATCGGGTACCGCCGGAACCGGGCAGCCACCGCGCTGGTCACCAGCCGGTCCACTTCCATCGGCATCCTCTCGGACGGCTCTCCGCGGTTCGGCCCGGTGGGGACGCTCATGGCCCTTGAGAATGTCGCCCGCAAGAAGGGCTACGCCACAACCGTCATCAGTGTCGAACAACCCGACGAAGAGTCCGTGCAGGCGGCCCTGGACACCCTGGACGATACCGGCGTGGGGGGAATCATTGTCATTGCGCCTCTGGTGGAGATGGCAGCGGCCGTCTGGAATGCGTCATTCCGGGTGCCGGTGGAGATGATCGCTGCCGGAGCATCATCAACTCCCAACGTCTTCACCTATTCGGAAAACCAGGAACTCGGGGCGCGGCTGGCCACCCAGCACCTTATCGACCTGGGCCACACGGATATCGCCCACCTCGCCGGCTCCATGGACTGGTTCGACGGACGGGTGCGCAAGCGCGGCTGGGAGGCTGCGCTCCGTGACGCCGGGCTCAAGCCCGGGCTGTGCCTGGAGGGTGACTGGAGCCCCCGGTGGGCCTACGAGACCGGGCTCCGGCTCGTCCGGGAAGACAAGGTCCCCCAGGCCATCTTCGCCGCCAGCGACCACACCGCCCTGGGGGTCATACGTGCCTTCGCCGAAAACGGCGTCCGCGTCCCGGAAGATGTCAGCATCGTAGGCTTCGACGATATTGAAGGGTCGGACTACTTCCTGCCGCCCCTGACCACCGTGCGCCAGGACTTCAACGCCCTGGCGCTTATGAGCATGGAAGTGCTTCTTGGTGCGATGGAAGGACGGGACGTGGACCGTACGCCAATCGCACCGACCCTTGTTGTGCGTAACAGCTCCATCCACGCTGCCTCCCACAGCCGAAATGTGCCGCCTCTACCCGCCTCATAACGCCGGTGCCGGCGCGGCGGAGGCGAGTGCCGCCGTCGTGCGTTCAGCACCTGCGCCGAAAGGGAAGGCGAGCAGCGTCTCCACCAGGTGCGGCGCGAAGTCCTCCTCCAGCGCGAGGACCACACGGCACCGCGCGTCCGTCACCGGCGGGTAGCCCGCGTACAGCCCGCGCAGGTCGCAGACGGTCTGCCCGCGGGACGGCCCGTCGGAGGTGTCGACGGCGGCCCGCACCACGGGTGCCAGGGCAGGCTTGACGGCCCCGACGGCGAGCGCCGCCGCCAGAGGATCGTGCATCGCGGAGCAGGGCCGGCCGTAGATGCCCTCGTAGAACCGGAAGTAGTAGCCCAGCATCTCCCCCAGCGCCCGCGGCACCGCAGCGGAGGACGCCAGCAGCGCCTGCCGGTGCGGCTCCTCCAGCACCGAGGCCATGGTCACGTCCAGCGGCACCAGGGTCACGTCCCAGTCCGCGGCCAGCACCAAAGCGGCGGCCTCGGGGTCGTGCCAGATGTTCGCCTCGGCCACGGGCGTGATGTTCCCCGGCGCCAGCGCGGCCCCGCCCATCACCGTCACGGACTCCACCAGGGACGGCAGCGCAGGTTCCAGCCGCAGCGCCTCGGCGATGTTGGTCAGCGGGCCGATCGCCAGCACGCGCAGCGCGCCCGGATGGGAACGCGCCAGCCGGACCAGCATCTCCGCCGCGGACTCCGCGGCCAGCGGGGCACCGGAAGGCGCCAGGGAAACCTCCCCGATCCCGTTCTCCCCGTGAACCCACGGCGCCCCGCCGGCAAACGAGCCAACCAGCGGATCATGGGCGCCCAGAGCCACGGGGATGTGCGCGGCGCCGGCGAGCGCCAGCAGGTCAAGGGTGTTGCGGGCGCCGGCGGCGGCACTGACGTTGCCGCTGACGGCCCCGATGCCCACCACCTCTGCCGCGGGGGCGGCGAGGAGGTAGGCCAGGGCGAGGGCGTCGTCGATGCCGGTGTCGCAGTCCAGGTAAATAGGGGCAGTCACAATAGATTCCTTCGAATGGGATAAGGGGTCAGACGGTCTCGCCCTTGGGGGCGGCGACGAAGAGGCTGGTGATGAACGCGGCGGCGGTGATGCCCACCGAGATCCAGAGGGCGGTGGCGTACCCGGCGGCCGTGGCCTGCGCGGCGAACGGCGCCACGAGGACGACGCCGAGGCTCGCCCCGATGCCGAACGAGGCGCCGTTGATGCCGGGCAGCGCGGCCGGGGCCTCCTTGGGTGAGAGCAGCACCGAGAGCCCGTTGATGGCGGTGAGGAAGAAGCCGTTGTAGAAGATGCCCAGGGCCGCGACGGCCACCAGCACCGCCACCTGGCTGTCGGAGAACGCGGCGGCAGCGACGGCGCAGGCGAGGCTCAGCCCCGTGCCAAACCGGAGGGTCCTGATCCAGCCCCGGCGGTCGGCCAGCCAGCCGGCCAAAGGCGCGGCGAACACGCCGATCAGCGCGGCCGGGGTGAGGAACAGCAAAGCCGAGATGGAGGCACTGAGCCCGAAGCCGCCGTC
Organism: Pseudarthrobacter sp. C1; assembly: GCF_034720455.1. Taxonomy (NCBI): domain Bacteria; kingdom Bacillati; phylum Actinomycetota; class Actinomycetes; order Micrococcales; family Micrococcaceae; genus Pseudarthrobacter; species Pseudarthrobacter sp. C1. The sequence goes on from NZ_JAYESK010000001.1 coordinate 257,646, forward strand.
GGGATCCTGGCTCAGCAGCACCACGGTGAAATTGATGATGGCGAAGATGCCGGCCAGGGTGAGGACGGTGGTGGCGATGACCGGCCACACCTGGCGGGAGCGCAGGTGGTGGACGGCGATCAGCGGGTGGCTGCGGCGCTTCTCGATCATCCAGAACGCGGCGAAGGAGGCGACAGTGCCGGCGAGCAGGGCCAGCGTGCCCGGCGCGGTCCAGCCCGCGGCGGATCCGCCGGAGACGAAATAGGTGGTGAACACCAGGAACAGGGAGAGGGACCCGGCGCCCCACCAGTCCATGGCGCCGCGCACGCCCTGCGGCCGGCCGGCCGGGACAATCCGGATGATGCAGCCGGCGGCGACGGCGGTGAGGACCAGGACGACGACGAAAATGGACCGGAAGCCGAGGGTCTCGGCCATGAGCCCGCCCACGTAGCCGTCCACGCCGCCCACTCCCCCATTGATGGCGGCGATGATGCCCACGGAGGTGCCGAAGAGTTTCGCATGCAGGTTTTCGCTGAGCACGATGTAGGCGAGGGCGAAGACCGCGCTGGAGACGCCCTGCAGGAACCGGCCGGTGACCAGCAGTTCAAGCGTGGGGGCGGTGATGCAGAGGACGGTACCGGCGCCCATGATCCCCAGGACCAGGAGCAGGGCGGCGCGGCGGCCGATGAAGTCGCTCCAGCGGCCGATGACCGGCCCGGCGATGGCGCCGGCCAGGAAGAACATGGACTGGACGGGGGCGGCGCTGTCCGCGCCCTGGCCGAACTCGGCGGCGATCTGCGGCAGCGCCGGGGTGACCATGCTGGCGTTGAGCTGGAAGGACAGCACGCCCAGCAGCAGGGTGGAGATCAGCAGCGCGGCGCGGCGGCCGGCGGCTTTCGGCGGGTCCGCGGGAAGTACGACGGCGGCGCCGCCCTGGGCGGGAGGCGCGGCTGCCGCGGGGGTTGGGGTGTTCACATCAAACTCCTTTGTTCGAGCAGAAGGGATCTTCTTTCATGGCGATTCGAGTTGTTATACAACCATGTATGACTCACAAGTACAACCATGCGCTACACTTTTTCGAAACCCCCGCCGCTTCCGGCCCTCCCCCTGAGAGAGTTTTCCCATGAACACAACACGACCTGCCGTCACCGTGGTCGGCAGCATCAACCTGGACCTGATCGCCACCGCCGAACGGCTTCCCACCGCGGGCGAGACCATCGGCGGCGCCGTGCTCTCCGAGCAGCCCGGCGGCAAGGGCGCCAACCAGGCCGCGGCAGCGGCGCGGCTGGGCGGCAGCGCGCGCATGGTCGGCGCCGTGGGCATTGACGCCCAGGGGCAGCGGATGCTGGACGCCCTGGCGGGTGCCGGCGTCGACACCGCCGGCGTGGCCGTCCTTCCCGGGGCCACCGGGACGGCGCTGATCGTGGTGGACCGCGACGGCGAAAACCAGATCGTGGTGTGCCCGGGCGCCAACTCGCACCTGTCGCTGGACGGGGTGGAGTTCGGCCCGGAGGAGACGGTGCTGTGCCAGCTGGAGGTGGGCCTGCCCGTGGTGCTGGAGGCCGCGCGGAAGACTCCCGGGTATTTCGTGCTGAACGCCGCTCCGGCCATGGACCTGCCGGCGGAACTGCTGGAGCGCTGCGACCTGGTAATCGTCAACGAGAGCGAATACACCCTGATCCCCGCCCTCGCCTCGGCCAAACTGGTGGCCGTGACGTACGGCGGGGACGGCTCGGCAATGTTCCAGCACGGCCGGAAGGTGGCCGAGGCTCCTTCCGTTGCGGTCACAGTGGCGAACACCGTGGGTGCCGGGGACGCGTTCTGCGCCGCCCTGGTCCTGGCGCTGCGCCAGGGGCTGGACTATTCGCGGGCGCTTGCCGTGGCGAACGCGGTGGGCGGGGATGCCGTGGGCGATCCTTCATCGCAGCCGGATTTGGCACGGCTGGGCCACTACGTGGAGCGGACTGCCCCAACCGGCGGCACGCGGTGAGCGTCGCACTCCGGCGGGCGGCGCCGTCGGACTTCCCGGAGGTCCGGCGCATTACGCGCGACGCCTACCTCCGGGCCGGGCATTTCGCCGCGGACCACCCGTACATGGGTGTGCTGGAGGATGTGGATCACCGCGCCGAGCATGCGCAGATATGGGTGGCGGAGACTGCGGGCCGGGTGGTGGCGGCGGTGACGCTGACGTTCGCCGGCCAGCCGTACAGCGAGATCGCCGCCGACGGGGAGCTGGAGTTCCAGATGCTGGCGGTGGACCCGGCGCACCAGGGCGGCGGCGTGGGCCGCGCCGTGGTCCGCGGGATCGTGGAGCACGCCCGGCAGCTGCCCGGCATCGGGGCGATCAGCATCACGAGCGCCACGTTTATGGAACGCGCACACGCTCTCTACGAGTCGCTGGGCTTCCGGCGGGCGCCCGAGCGCGACTGGTACGTGCCGGGCGAGGACGTGCTGCTGTGGGTGTTCACGCTCCAACTCGTGGAGGCAACGGTCCCTCTTCGGGAGATCCAGCCCTCCCGTTAGCTGCAGCCGGGCCCGCCGTGGGCAATGGTTCCTGAGACCCTTCGAAATTCACTTGCGCATTTCGCGCATAAGTAGTTGCGCTAAACGCGCATCTGACTCTATGATCCTTATCATGGTCGAAGCCGGGTGGCTCTCGATCCCCCTCTCCCCCGACAACAATGAGGTTGCAACATGCATGTCCCGATCAAGGCCACCATGGAAAAAGTTCCTGGCGGCATGATGCTGATCCCCCTTCTCATCGGCGCCGTCCTTGCCACCTTCGCGCCGGACTCCGCCAAGTTTTTCGGTTCGTTCACGGGGGCCCTCTTCACCGGCGGCACCACCATCCTGGCCGTGTTCTATGTCTGCATGGGTGCAAGCATCGACATCAAGGCCACCCCGTACATCCTGAAAAAGGGCGGTGTCCTTTTTGGCGCCAAGGTCCTGTTCGCGGTCATCATCGGCGTCATTGCCGGCAGATTCATGAGCGAACTTCCCATTGAGGGCGGGCTGCTTGCAGGCTTGTCCGTCCTCGCCATCCTGGCAGCCCTCAATGACACCAACGGCGGCCTGTACATGGCGCTCATGGGCCAGTACGGCAAGCCGAAGGACGTTGCCGCCTACTCCGTCATGACGCTCGAATCCGGTCCCTTCCTGACGATGCTGACGCTGGGCGTCGCAGGCCTGTCCGCCTTCCCGTGGCAGGCCCTGGTGGGCGCCATCATCCCCCTGCTCCTTGGCGTCCTGCTGGGCACCCTTGACCCGGCCATGCGGAAGTTCCTGTCCTCCGCGGCCCCCGTTCTTATTCCGTTCTTCGCCCTGGCCCTTGGCTTCGGCCTGAACCTCGAAAAGGTACTCAGCGCCGGCCTGCTGGGCATCGCGCTTGGCTTGTTCGTGCTGATCGCCGGCGGCGCTGTGCTCTTCTTCGCCGACAAGCTGAGCGGAGGCACCGGCCTTGCCGGTCTCGCCGCTGCCACCACCGCAGGCAACGCCGCAACTGTTCCCATGCTGGTGGCTGCGGCCAACCCTGCCTACCTTCCCGCCGCCGGACCCGCCACCGTCCTGGTTGCCGCTTCCGTCGTCGTGACCGCCATCGGCTGCCCCATCATCGTTGCCTGGTACGCCAAGCGCCTTAAAGCTAAGGAAGCCGCAGCAGCACCTGAGGTTGCGCACGCAGTATGAACACCACCACGCGCTGGGCCATCATCGCCGACGACCTGACGGGCGCGGCAGATGCTGCCGCGGCCTACGGTCCCACGCACACCAGCTCGGTAATGCTCGACGTCGGCAGCACCTGGCCGGAGGCGGAGATCCTTTCGATCAACACAGAGAGCCGCTACCTGGCGGCGGAGGAGGCGGCCGCGGCCGTCACCTCCGCCGCCGGGCGTGCCCTGAATCAGGGCCGGCGGGTCTTCAAGAAGATCGACTCGCTGCTTCGGGGCAATGTGGGCGCGGAGGTCGCGGCAGCACTGGCAACGGCTACCCAGGGCCGCGGCAGGGGCCTCGCCATTGTGGCTCCCGCCTTCCCGGCCACGGGCAGGACAACGCTGCGCGGCATTGTCCACGTGGGTGGCAGGCAGAACATCGAAGGCCGCTTCGGCGGCGTCGTCGGCGGCGCACTTGCCGCGGGCGGCCTCACCGTCGAGGTGCTGGCCGGGGAAGCCGGACGCACGCCGGAGGAACTGGCGGCGCACCTGCGCGACGTGCAGGAACGCGGGATTGACGCCGTCGTACTGGACGCCTCCTCGGACCAGGACCTGCAAGCCATCGCGGCCGCTGCGGACCTGCTGGACTTCCCCGCGCTCCTGGTGGGCTCCGGCGGGCTGGCGGCGCACATCGCTTCGCGCGAAGAAGGATCTGCGCGGAATGCGCAGGTGCGGCACGTCGGCCGGACCCTGACGGTGATCGGCAGCTACTCCAGCCTTGCCCGGCAGCAAACCGAGGCGCTGGTGGCCGCCGGCGCCGAGCACATCACGCTGGACCACACCGCCCTGGAGGGGCCAGCGGTTGCACGGCACGTCGCAGAGGCAATGACCCGGAACGACGTGGTGCTGACGCCGGACCCGATGGGGACGGTGGACAAGGCGCAGGCGCTTGTGGTGGCGGAGGCCCTGGCCCGCGCCACGGCAGGGGGCATCGGGCACTGCGACGCCCTCGTCATGACGGGCGGCGAAACGGCCACGGCGGTTCTGAAGGCCCTCGGCGCGGGAAGCTTCACCGTCCTCGGGGAGATCGAGCCCGGCGTCGTGATGAGCCTGCTGCCCGAGCCCCTCCCCCTGCTGGTCACCAAGGCCGGCGCGTTCGGAGACGCCGGTACGCTGGCCCGAACCATCCAATTTCTCACCGGCACTACAACTGAAATGAGTATCAAATAATGGGACGCCCGATTGTGGCCATCACCATGGGCGATGCCGCCGGCATTGGCCCGGAAATCATCGTCAAGGCCCTGGCCGACGCGGAAGTCCGGTCAAAGGCCCGCATGCTGGTCATCGGCGACCTCCGCCGGCTGCAGCTCGCCGCGGACATAGTCGCCAGCCCGCTGACACTGCGCAAGGTCTCCGAACCGTCGGAGGCGTTGTTCGCCGAAGGCACTATCGACGTGCTCGACATCGACTGCATTCCGGAGGACCTCGCATGGGGTGAGCTCTCCGCCGCAGCCGGCCACGGTTCGTTCCTCTTCATCGAAAAGGCCGTCGCCCTGGCCATGGACCGCCAGGTGGATGCCATCTGCACCGGGCCGCTGAACAAGGCAGCCCTCCACGCCGCCGGCCACAAGTACCCCGGCCACACCGAGCTCCTCGCCGAACTGACCGGCACCGAGGAAGTCTCCATGATGCTGACCGCCCCCAAGATGCGCGTCATCCACGTCACCACGCACATCGGCCTGATCGATGCGATTGCCAAGATCAATGGCGACTTGGTCTACCGGACCATCAAGCGCGGCTACGAACTGCTGCAGGCCTCCGGCATCGAAAACCCGCGGATCGCGGTGTGCGCCATCAACCCGCATGCCGGCGAAAACGGCCTGTTCGGCTACGGCGAAGAGGCGGAGAAGATCCAGCCGGGCATCGAGAAGGCGCAGGCGGAAGGAATCGACGCCTTCGGCCCGCTCCCGGCCGACACCCTGTTCTTCCTGGCCGGCCGCGGCGACTTCGACCTGGTGGTGGCCCAGTACCACGACCAGGGCCACGGCCCGGTGAAGGTCCTTGGCCTGGAGAACGGCGTGAACATCACCGTGGGCCTGCCCGTGGTGCGCACGTCCGTTGACCACGGCACGGCCTTCGATATCGCGGGCAAGAACATCGCGGACCACGAGTCCCTGCTTGAAGCATTGCGGCAGGCAGTGGACCTTGCGCCGGCTCGCGAGGAAGCTCGCTAAGAACCTGCAAGAGACAAACGGCCGGTCAGCGTAGAATTGCTGACCGGCCGTTTCGGTGCTTGAGACAGCCAAACCCCCTGGGCCCGTCCAATGGCTGGGACTGTTGAAACCACGGGCCGGAATAGCATGGGTACCACTGCCACGGGAAGGAAACCGGGAATGCTGAGCGCAAACGCGCGGCGCGAGGAGATCTACCACCTTGCCGTGACCACCGGCCTGGCCTCCGTGGAGGAACTGTCCGCCCGGTTCGAGGTGACGGCCTCCACCATCCGCCGGGACCTGGCGCTGCTGAACGGGCAGGGCCGGCTGGCCCGCACCTATGGCGGCGCCATGGCCCTGGGCGCGCACCCCGAGGCGTCGCTTCGGCAGCGCACCGGCGAGGCGTTCGAGCAGAAGCACGCCATCGCCCGGTGGGCGGCGGCCGTGATCAGGCCCGGCGAGAACATCCTGCTCGACGCCGGCTCCACCGTAGGCGCACTTGCGCACGAACTGCGCGGGTTCGAGAAGCTGTCCGTCACCACCCCGGGCATCAACACCCTGCAGGAACTGGCCGATTCCGAGGGCATCGAGGTGGACTGCCTGGGCGGCCGGCTCCGCAGCGTTTCGCAAAGTTTTGTGGGGCCGCTGGCCGAGGCGGCGCTGGAGCGGATGAGCTTTGACCGGGTGTTCCTGGGCGCCGACGCCGTCACCGCCGAGGACGGCATCTGCGAAGCCGACCACGCCCAGACCCGGCTCAAGGAACTCATGGCCAGGCGCGGCCGCGAAGTCTACGTGCTGGCGGACTCGTCCAAGCTCGGACTCCGGCCGTTCCACGCGTGGGCGCGGCTGGCTTTGCCCTGGACCCTGGTGACGGACGACGGCGCCGACCCCGCCCAGGTGCAGAAGTTCCGGGAGGCGGGGGTTGCGGTTGAGGTGGCTGACGTCAGCGTCGACGGCCCAACTAAGTAGCGCTAAGTGTCGTTATCAGGGGTCATAACGACACTTAGCGCTACTTAGTTGGGTGGAACCGATTACTGCGGGGCGGGCTGGCTGCTGTCATACCCCAGCGCACGGCTGGCTTCCATTCCTGCACGGGCAACCACCGGCCCCAGCCGCTCGACGTCGGCAGGCCCGATCCGCTGGGTCGGGAATCCCAGGCCGATGGCGCACGCGAGCCGTCCGGCGTGGTCGAAGACGGGCGCGCTGATGGAACCCACGTCCTCGTTCCGTTCCCCGAACGCCGCATAGAACCCCTGCTCCTTCGCCACCGCCGCCTGCTGCCGCAGGAGCTCCAGGGAGGCCGGCGTGTCGGGGGTAAAGCGGTCCAGGCCGTGCTCGTCCAGGGCGCCCCAGGCCTCGGGGTCGAACGCCAGGAAAATCTTCCCCGGGGCTCCGGCATGCAGCGGCATCACCATGCCCACCATGAACGGGCGCATCACCACGTGCCGGGTCTCGGCCACGGCAACGATGGTCCGGAACGCGCCGTCGCGGACGTACAGGCACGCCGTTTCGCCGGTCTCATCGCGCAGCTGCTGCAGGACCGGCTTCACCAGCCGGACCACGTCCAGCCCGAACGTCCCGGGGGTAGCCCAGCGGACCAGCCCGATGCCGATCCGGTAACGGTCGCCGTCGCGGTCCAGGAAGCCCTCCCGCAGCATGTTCTGCACCAGGCGCTGGCAGGTGCTGGACGGCAATCCGGTCTTCCGGATGATCTGCTGCAGCGTGGGCTCCGGCTCCTGCACCGAAAAACAATCCAGGATCTCCGCCACCTTGTGCAGGACCAGCAGGGGTGAGGCCCCGGCACCCGCTTCCGTTGCCACTGTCTTCAAATTTCCCTTCAGTACTTTTCCTCGAACAGCCTCCAGCTTAGTGAGCAGGAAGCAGGACCTGGGATGTGACCCGTTTGACATTAGACGCGAGCAACCCACATCATGGGATCAGAACCCACTCTATGGGTTGCACGCAAAATCCCCATCACAACGACGTGGAGAAACCATGAGCACCCCCGACATCACCTGCGAAACCGCTCCCGAGCCCAAGCGCCCCGGGACCAGCCGGGTGGGACTGATCGTCCCCAGCTCCAACACCACCATGGAGACCGAACTGCCTGAACTGTTCCGGCGCCAGGCCGAAGCGACCGGCCACAAGTACACGTTCCACTCGGCCCGCGCCGGCATGAAGAAGGTCACCCGGGAAGAGCTGCTGGCCATGGTGGGCAAGGCGGCCGGCTGCGCCGAAGCAGTATCCGACGCGGACGTGGACGTCATCGCCTACGCCTGCCTCGTTGCCGTCATGGCCCAGGGCCCCGAAGCCCACGAGGGCTCGGAGAAAGTCATCGCAGATGCCGCCGCCGGCAACGGGCACCCTGCCCCGGTGACCAGCAGCGCCGGCGCCCTGGTGCGCACCCTGCAGGAAATCGGTGCCGGCAAGGTGGCCATGATTACCCCCTACATGAAGCCGCTCACCAAGATGGTGGTGGACTACATCGAAGGCTCCGGCATCACGGTGCTGGACGCCATCAGCCTCGAGGTGGCGGACAACCTTGAGGTCGGCTGCCTTGACCCGCAGAACCTGCCCGCGCTTGCCCGCAGCCTGCAGCGCGAAGGCGCGGACGCCGTCGTACTCTCCGCCTGTGTCCAGATGCCGTCGCTGGCTGCGGTCCAGGCCGTGGAGGACGAGCTCGGACTGCCGGTCATCACGGCGGCCACGGCCACCACGTACGAGATCCTCAAGGCGCTCGGCCACCGGCCCGCCATCACGGGAGCCGGCAGCCTGCTGTCCGGCGCCGGCGTCCTCACTCCTGCGAATTCCTAGGCGGCCGGCACCATGTCTCTTTCAATCATCGCGTTCCTGGTCCTGGTGGCGGCCTTCGCCATCGGTTCCTTCACCAAGATCAATGCCGGCCTGCTGGCCACCGTTGCCGCGTTCGGCGTCGGCACCCTCCTTGCAGGCATGTCCATCAAGGACGTCATCGGGCAGTTCCCCGCCGGGCTCTTCTTCATCCTGGTAGGCGCCACCCTGCTCTTCGCCATTGTTCGGATCAACGGCACCATCGACCTGCTGGCCTACTGGGCTGAACGGCTCGCCGGCGACCGGAAGATCCTGGTCCCCATCCTGATGTTCCTGCTGACGGCCGCCCTGGCTTCGGCCGGCGCGTTCACCCCTGCCGCCATCGCCATCGTGGCCCCGGTGGGCCTGGCGCTGGGCATGCGGTTCGGCATCAGCACCCTGGCCATGGGACTGGTCATCGTCCAGGGCGCCAATGCCGGCGCCTTCTCCCCGGTCAACCCCTTCGGCGTGCTGGCCAACAAGATGCTGGACGGCGCCGGAGCCTCAGACGGTTCCTTCAAGCTCTACGCCTACTGCTTCGTCTTCAATGCCATCCTGGCCGCCATTGCCTACGTCCTGGTCCAGGCCATCATGAAGCGCCGCATGGCCAAGGCGGAGGCGCGCCTCCAGGCCGGTGAGACCGGCGGTGCAAAGCACGACGGCGGCGCTGCCGCTCCCGCTGTCAGCAGCGCTTCAGCTCCCTCCGGGTCCGGAACGGCTGTTCTCACCGCCCCGGCGCAGACCGTGGTGGCCGCCGGAACCAAGACCCGCCCCGAGAAGGTGGCCGCAACACCCATGCGCATCCTCACCCTGGTGGGCATCGCCTCGCTGCTGGTGCTCACCACTGTCCTGGGCATTGACGTCGGCGTCGCTTCGCTGGTCATAGCCGCAGTGCTGATCGTCCTGGACTCGAACGTGCAGAAGCCGGCAGTGGAGAGCATGCCGTGGTCCGCGATCATCCTGGTGACCGGCATCGTCACCTACGTGGGCATGCTCGAAAAGATGGGTGCGCTGAAGGAACTGCAGGAAGGCATCGCCGGCCTGGGCAACAGCTCCCTGGCCGCCCTGATCACCAGCTATGTGGTGGCCATCGTCTCGGCCTTCGCCTCCACCACCGGCACCCTGGGCGTCATCAGCCCGGTGGTCGCACCCATCGCCATGGATCCATTGCTCACGCCCATCGGGGTGGTGACGGCCATCGCCATCAGCTCCTCGGTGGTCGACGTGAGCCCGATGTCCACCAGCGGCGCCCTGCTGATGGCGAGCGCCCAGCCCAAGGACGAGCGGATGTTCTTCCGGGCGCTGCTGCTCTGGGCCATCGCAATGATCGGCGTGGTGCCGCTCCTCGTGTGGTTCGTGTTCGTCCAGTTGGGCCTCGGCTGATCACCGTCCATCTGAAGGGGAAGGGGTGTCCTGCGTGGCAGGGCATCCCTTCCCCTTCTTTACGCGGCCTCGCTTCGTTTGACGCGGCCTGGCTTCCGCCGGTTTCAGTCCTTCGGGCGGAACGGCCCCGGCCAGTCCTTGAGCCGGATCCGTTTGAGTTCCTGGACGGCGCTCTGCGTGCCCCACTCGTCCAGCCCCAGCCGGGACAGCGGCTCCAGCAGGTCAATCCGAGGGTGGCTTCCCTCCAGCACCTCGTCACTCACCGCTGCGTGCGTCACTTCGCCGAAAACCAGCGTGGAGTCCCCCATCGGCAGGACGGAATGGAGGCGGCATTCGAGCACCGCCAGCGATTCCTTGACCCGCGGCGCAGCCACGGTGAGGCTCGGCTCCCGGGTGAGGCCGGCGGCGTCAAACTCACTGACATCGGGCGGAAAATTGGTGCCGGTGGCGTTGACCTCCTCCAGCAGCGCTGCCGGGGCGAGGTTCACCACGAATTCTTTGGACTCGGTGATGTTGCGGAGCGAATCCTTCTCCCCCACCGAGGTGAACTGCACGATGGGCGGATTCGTGGACGCCACGGTGAAGAACGAGTGCGGGGCCAGGTTGTCAACGCCCTCCGGCGAGACGCTCGATACCCAGGCGATGGGCCGGGGCACCACCACCGCAGTGAGCAGCCGGTAGAAATCACCGGCGGACATGGTTGCGGGATCGAAATCAGTGCGCATACTGCCAGACTAGCGGTCAGGGAAGCTTGGGAAGGAGAGAGGACATGACGTTCCAGCCATACCGTTCACCGTCAACCGGGTGCGGGGTGCGCGCCGTCCTCTTCGACACCTTCGGCACGGTGGTGGACTGGCGCACCGGCGTCGCCCGGCAAGCGGCCGCCTTCGCCGCAACAGTTGGACAGGATCTCGACGCCGAGGCGTTCGCCGATGACTGGCGCGCCCTCTACCAGCCGGCAATGGAGGCGATCCGCACCGGATCCCGCGAATTCGCCACCCTGGACACACTCCACCGCGAAAACCTGGACCAGGTGCTCCGCCATCACGGCTTCGATCCGGACCGGCTGGACGCAGGAACCCTGGAGGAGTTGAACACGTCCTGGCACCGTCTGCCCCCATGGCCGGACAGCGTGGAAGGCCTGGCCGCCGTCCGCCGCAGCTACATCGTGGGTCCCCTCTCCAATGGCAACACCTCGCTGTTACTGGACATGGCCAGAAACGCCGGCCTTCCATGGGACGTGATCATCGGCTCGGACATGACGCGCACCTACAAGCCGCTGCCCGCGGCCTACCTTCGGACTGCGGAGTTCCTGGATCTCACACCGGGTGCCGTGATGCTCGTGGCCGCCCACAACAACGACCTGCGTGCTGCCCGTGAAGCCGGTCTGGCGACTGCGTTCATCGCCCGCCCCACCGAATACGGCCCCGGCCAGGCTGCGGATCTGAAGCCGGAGAGCGACTGGGACCTCTCGGCGTCGAGCATTCCGGAGCTGGCGGACCGGCTCAGAGCCTGAACCGGCTCAAACTGCTGAAGGGTTGCCGGTCTAGATCCGGGCCGGATCAGGCATCAAGCCGCTTGCGCAGGAGGCAGAACTCGTTGCCCTCAGGGTCTGCCAGGACGTGCCATGGCTCGTCGCCTGTCTGCCCGACGTCGGCCGGGCGGGCCCCGAGGGCAAGCAGGCGTTCCAGCTCGGCGTCCTGGTCCCGGTCGACGGGGTTGACGTCGATGTGCAGGGGGAGGCGACCGGTCCGCGGATTGCTGCTCGGGCTCAGGATGATGGTGGGCTGCAGGCCGCCGAACCCGGCGTCCGGCGGGCCGATCTCGATGGCACCGTCCTCCCGGCCGAGCTCGACATAGCCGAGGACATCGTTCCAGAACCCTGCCAGGAGTTCCGGATTGGCGCAGTTGAGGACCAGTTCGCTGATACGGGAGACCATGACCCCCAGTGTACGGAGGCCCTGGCCGCTGCGGGTGTTCGCGCTCCAACTCGTGGAGGCTGGCGTCCTCTCTTAGGCAGGTGGTTTGACCCTCCCCTTAGCGGCGGCCACGTCCGTAAAATGGACCATGGTGGTAATTTTCTCCGCGATCGGGCTGCTGTTGTGGATTGCCGTCCTGTTCGCCGCGATGGTCCTGTGCGGCATCATCTGGACGGGCTGCAAGCTGATTCTCTGGGCGATGGACCTGAAGCCCCTGCTCGCCGGGCCCGGAACCCGGCCAAAAGCGTTGGCCAGGCCAGCCGTGGGCAACGCACGGATGGTGGCGCGCGCACCCTCCCCGCCGAAGGTCCCCCGCGTCCAGGACCGGCCGCCGGCACAAGCGCAGCCCGCGTCCGGGATCTGGCCAAAATGGAGCCCGTCGCACAGGCTCTACAAGGCCCGCGAGTTGTCCCTGTGGCAGGAGCAGTTCGACGCCCTGGACTCCCGCAGCTAGGGGTCCGGTTTTCAGCCAGCCGGTTTCCCGGCGGATCCTCCGGCGCGGCCTCTGCGCCGGAGGACGAGCCGTGCGGTGACGGCTGCAATCAGGCCGGCGAGGGTCACCAGCTGCACTTCGTCAAAGGACAACCCGTCAATGTTCGGCTGCAGCTCCTCCTCGGTGGCCCAGCCGAACCAGACTTCGCTGACCAGGATCCCCGCCACGAAATAGGCCAGGGCCGAATAGAGCCAGAGCCAGCGGGCCACGTGCCAGCCCACGATCAGCTGCGCCACCAGGCCAAAGGCCAGCCCCATGGCCGCCAGCAGCGCCAGTCCGGCTATTCCCAAGTCCCAGCTGCTCATGCCAGCCACCTCCCTGCGTCCTCTCCTGCCACTAGCCTCCCCGGCCGGAGCACTGACGGTAAGGGGCGAAGGTCACCGGTGGTGCCGGATCCTGCCGCACGCCCGGGAGACACCCTGCAAACGGACGACGGCGGGTTGAGTCCCGGTGGGTACGCTACTTCTACAACGAGTGAAACCCCTGAACGAAACGGACGGACACCCATGCACGCCGTGCTTGAGTACACCTATGAGGACAACTATCTTCAGACCCGCGAAAAATACCGCTCGGACCACCTCAGGGCGGCGTGGGAAGCAGTGGGACGCGGCAAGCTTCTGCTGGGCGGGGCCGTTGGGGAAGGGCCCTTCAGCGGGTTGCTGATCTTCACAGGCGAGGACGCACTGGAGGAGGCAAGGGCTTTTGCAGCCGCCGATCCGTACGTCACCGCCGGAGTGGTGACGTCGTGGACCGCCCGGCCGTGGACAACGGTGGTGGGAAAAGAGGCGGCCACACCCGTCCGCCCCTGAGCCACATCAGCGCAGCGTCACCGCACGCAGGACCGGGCTACTCGGCGATGTCCTCGGCCCACAGGTCCGGGTTCTCGGTCTGGAAGGTGCGCATCATGTCCACGCAGCGCTGATCATCCAGGACCACCACCTCCACCCCGCGTGACCGCAGGAGCTCCAGCTCGCCGTCGAACGTGCGTGCTTCGCCCACCACCACGCGGGGGATCTTGAACTGGATGATGGTCCCGGCGCACATGGCACACGGGGCCAGGGTGGTGTAGAGCGTGGTGTCCCGGTAGCTCCTCTGCCGGCCGGCGGCGCGGAGCGCGGACATTTCTCCGTGTGCGATCGGGTCGTCCTGTTGGACGCGTTCGTTGTGCCCGCTGGCAATCACCACGCCGTCCCTGGCGAGCGCCGCGCCGATGGGGATGCCGCCCTCGGCCAGGCCTTTTTGGGCGGCCTGGTAGGCGGCTTCGAAGGCGGGGAGGTCGGTGCTGTCCGGTTCCGGCGCGGCGGACCGGTGCTGCTCGCGGGTCATGGCGTCATTGTTGCACGCGGCTGCGTCCCTTTCGGTGATGCAGCAGTTCCAGTCCTAGGACTTGACTTCCTCATTTGCAGCGACGGACTCGGCAATACGCTTGATTGCTGCGAGCGTTTTCGGAATGCCGTCCAGCGCCTGCCGGGTGCGGTCGGCGATCTGGGCGTCAGCCTCATCGCCGTACTTCTCCTCGAACATGGCTATTCCCTCCGGCAGGAATTCCCAGGACTCGCTCAGGATGGTTCCGTCGTCTGCCGGGGTGAGGGCGAAGCCCCAGCGGACAAACCTGCCGCCCACCACCCAGGCGAACTCGCGGCCGCGCTCGGCAGCCACCACCTGCGAGCGGGTCTCCCAGGACCGGTGCGGGAGCTCGTTACGGCCGGTGAACCAGGCACCGGGCCGGCCGGCGCTGTCCTCGTCGTCCCACCAGCACGACGTGCAAACCGGGCTCCACTCACCGGTGCGGGTGATGTCGGAGACCAGGTCGTACAGCGCCTCTGCTGATGCCTTGACCGTGACCGACTCCTGGTGGTGGCGGATGCTGTTCTGATTCATGGGTCCATCCTTACAGACAGTCACTTCTTCTGCCGCCGGCTGCCGCCGTGCCAGTCCTCCTGCTGACCGACTGCACCGGAGGTGACCCCGAGGGCCGGAAGCTGCGGCCGCTCCCGCAGGCTTCGCTTGAGCTCCGCGAAACCAGGGAACCGTGCCAGCCCCACCACGTGGTCCCACAGCTCGCCGGCCGACTGGTCGTCCGGCAGCCGGCTGATCACCGGCCCGAAGAAGGCCACGCCGGCGGGTGGTTCGAAGTGGATAATGGGCGTGCCCACGTCCTTGCCCGTCAGCCCCAGCGCCTCATCCGTCTCCTGCCGGATCTCCCAGTCCCAGGAGTCGTCGTCGAGCGCCTCCGCAAGCTCCAGGGGCAGGCCGGCCTGGGCGAGGACCGGCTCCACGAACTCCCGCGTCCCCCGTTCCTCACGCACCTCGGCCTCGCTGCGCTGGCCGGCCGTGTCCGGGGCAGCTTCGAAGATGTGGGTCCCGAACGCCTCGTACAGCCGGGCGATCGACTCGCGGCCATGCTCCGCCCGTGTCCGGGCCGCCACCCTCAGGAGCCGGAGCCCGGCCGTGTGTCCGGCCTCGTACTCAGGCGGGAACTGCGCGTCGTAGTCAACGTGGGCGTTGATCAGGCGCAACGAAATGAACCGCCAGTCCACGGTGTACTCGCGCTGCGCCTGCACCTGCCGCACCCACTTGCTTGTCATCCAGGCGAAGGGGCAGACCGGGTCGAAATAGAAGTTGATGTCGGCATTCACGCGTCCACCCTTGCACCTGTTTGTGACCTGCGTCTAATCGCCACGGGACGTCCTTTTGTACGCGGCCGAGCAAAACCCCGCAAGCCCTTGGTAACGGGTCCTCCACCGGGGTGCTGACCTCCCGGGCGAAACGCACTGGAGGCCGGGGCCGGGAGCCACGTGCGTCTCCTCCCGCCAAGAGTGGACGCGGAACCTCGGCAAAAACTGAGCTAAACCTGGGACACCGCCCGGCGTCCGGCCTATAGGATTCCCTAGTCATCCGGGGCCACGGGCCTCCGGCGAACTGAAAATTGGGGGTAATCAATGCCGGAACTCGGCCGTATCTACTGGACCCGGCAGGGGCTTCGCCTGGCGTACTCAGCGGTGATGGTTTGGCTCGCTGTCGCGGTGATGTCGGCGCTCATGTCGAAGACAACACCGGCCACCGGAGCGGGGCCGTCCGCCGCCGCGGGGGTTCTGCGCGGCATGGTGGAGAACGTCGTCGCCGCAGTTGCACTCCCCGGTGTGGCCGCCGTCGTCCTGGCTATTGCCGCTGCCGTCATCACCCGCCGGGACGTCCGGCGCCGGGATCCGGTGCGCCGTTTCACTCGCCAGCAGCGCCGTGAAGGGATGGCCCGGGCTGGCGGTGTGTGTGAACTGGAAGTCGGCTTCGGGCGCCGTTGCGGCCGACCGGCCGAGCACGGCGACCACTTTTACCCGTGGTCCAAGGGCGGCTCCACCAGCCTGCAGAACTTCGTCGCAGCCTGTGCCAGATGCAACCGCGCCAAGCGTGCCAGAATCCCGTCGCCGGGCCAGCAGCAACGGATGGAACGACGACGGCGGGAGTACCTGCCGCCGTCGGCCTCCCTCAGCGTGGGCGAACGGCAGCCCGTGCCCTGAGGCAGTGTCTTGAACTGAAACTTGCGGTCAGTCGGCTTCCGCTGCGTTGAATGGCGCCGGGTTACCGCTCGCCGTCTCCAGCCTTCGCGAGCGTGAAAATGCCATACCGCATCGCGCCGGTGCGGTATGCAAGGATCAGGCGGGGAATGCCCAGAAAGGAGTTGCGGTTGCGTGCGCCCAGGGCCAGGCGGCGGGTCTCGCGGTCGGTGAGCAAGGCCTTCATGAGCCGGCGAGCGCAGATCGGCCAGGTCCGGGCGACGCGGCGGCTGACATCCTCAAAGCCGATGAGTTCAAAGCCCGCCGCCGTTGCCATCGCCTCATACTCCTCGCGCGTGCCCATCGAGGGCAGGCGCCCCTCCCGGCAGATCGGCTCGAGCAGGTGGCGGACCTTCCAGCCGCTGGCATCGGTCCCGGCGAGCCAGGCGCAGATGACGAGGCGGCCGCCGGGCGACAGCACGCGGTGCGCCTCGGCGAAGAACCTGGGCTTGTCCACCATGTGCTCGCTCGACTCGATCGCCCATGCCGCATCCACCGAGGCGTCGGCCAGCCCGTTGGCGAGCCAGTCCCGGACCTGGATATCAACGCCGGGTTCGGGATGCGCATTGGCGTAGCGGTCCTGCTCGGCGGACAGCGTGAAGCCGGTGACGCGGACCCCGCGGGTCAGAGCGAGCCGCCGTGCGGTGGAGCCGTAGCCGCAGCCGATGTCGACGCACGCCTGTCCCGGTATGAGTCCCAGCCGGTCGCCGACCGTGTCCACCAGCGCCTCGACGGCCTCGCCGGGCGTCTCGCGGCCCGTCGCCCACAGCCCGTGATGGACATGCTCGCCCCACACCCGGCGATAGATGGGATCGAGCTCGTCGTAGTGATCCGCCACCGCCACGGCGTTCTGGGAGATATCGGGGACGATCACGCCCTGACCCTACAACGGCGCTCCGCAGCGAAGGAAGGGCGGGGACGACGGCGGCACTTGCTTGAGTTCTAGCGGTCGTCGTTCCTGACGGCCGCCCGCCCGCCAGCCCTACAGAAGCACCAGCACCTTCACCGCCGTGTCCTCTCACGCTTGGGCAGGCCCGGTAGGGACTTTTGATCGTGGAAATGAGCGAGGATTCGGGAAAGGGTGCATTAAATGAGAGAGCGTGAGGGTGACGACGGCGGCCTGCCGGTGGTTGAGCCCGTCGGCTTCCGGCAGGCTCAACCACCGCCGCTTCAACCCGCCGGCCGTCAGCGGATGTGGTGCGACGGCTGCAGTGCGTGCACCGGCGTGGCCAGCCCTTCCAGCCGGGCCACCGACTTCTTCACCATGCAGCCCGGCGAGACCGCTGACCCGTTGCCGCCGGGGCCCGTTTTGTGCACCGGGGCCGCGGGCATGCGAGCATTCACCGATTCTTCTTGTGGCGTTTGGCGAGGCGCCAGGGTGTTCAGGGTGCGCTCCTGCTGCACGCTGCCGTGGCGTCGAACCCTTACCGTCTTGTTGCGGGTCTCGCCGGGTGTTCCGATGCCGGGCGCGCGCTACCGCTGCTTCGCGTCTAAGACCTAATCTCTGAAGCGGCCTAACTACCGCGGCTTTGCCATCGGCTTTCGCAACTTCATCGCCATCAGGCTGAACGCGCCGACTCAGAACCCCGGCTGCACCCTCGACGGAAGCTCTCCCTTATGGAAGTAATAGGTAAGTAAAAATGGGTTTGACTTAAGTAAACAGATACTCTAAACTTATCTCATAAGGAGGTAAGCCTCCGATGACAGAAGGAGAATACGATGCCCGACATCACTGTTCCAGTCCCTGACGACCGTACTGCGGAGTTCTACCAGTTCTTCGGACTTTGGCTCGCAGGGTCTCTGACCCTCCCCGATGGAGGTTCGCAGAGTCTCCCAGAGGCTTCCGGAGACTCGAGCAAGCGCCGGAACTGGACCGGCTCGGACGATGACCGGGAGGACGCTAGGAAGCTTTGGTCCAAGATGACCAGCCGCGCGAAAGGCTTCTACAACCTCCTGATCGACGCCCCGGGAACCAAGTTCACGGGGAATCAGATCGCGAAGGAACTGAGCATCTCCAACGGTGCGAATGGCGTCGCCGGTGTGCTCGCCTGGCCGGGTCGGTACTGCCTTAACATGAACCGTAACCTGCCTCAGCATTGGAAGGACGGCGAGGTTGGTTCTCCGTCCGTGTACTGGATGGACGCTGACGTCGCGGCGCTGTTTGCAGCTGTGCGGTCTGACCTCGACGGCTGAGGCTGGCTAATCACGCTGTTGCCTCTCCGCTAGTACTCAAGTCGGCAAGCCCGATACTCCCTAATACACCGCCTTCCCCGCGTGCAGTGATGCGGAGGAAGGGTACGCTTGCACACGCTTTGCACTAGAGCTCGCCACAGAAGGGATCCCAGCCATGACAGATCAGATTCGCAAGCACCAAATGCACTATGACCCAGAGGTGAAAGGAGTCTGGAGCGGATTCGGCAGCGACCTGAACCCGGCGTGCCGCCAACGTGAGCAGATCGTGGTCACTAGCGTTGCTGAGGCGGTGGACTGCCTGAAGTGCGTTCACATTATGAAGCGGCCGTCTACCTGAGTCGGAAATTCCTAGGACATAGATGCCCACATGGGTGCTGTAGCCATGCCGGCCTACGGAGGCATGCCTTGCAGTGCCAAGTGTTCGGTGAAACCACATGGCTCAATTGCCTGTACTCGGCGATCGGCAGCGTCGAGTGTGAAGGGGCTCGCCACCGACACCCGGCCCATTGGATCGCGCGGCACCTCGGGACCCGAGGAGACGATCAATGGCCGCATCGAACACCTCCGCGGCTCGGCTCTCGGCTTCCGCAATCCAACCAACCACATCGCCAAGACCCGGCGAATTCAGCCCAGGCCACACCCCTGATTGAAGCCGCTAATCTTGGTGGACGATCTACTGATATTACGGAGAAAACTATGTCTGCAAAACTGGACAAGGCGGCCGCCTTGCTGAAGAACGGCGGAGCCAAGGCCAAAGCCAATGGCGCAAAGCTGCACTCGCTCGCCACGGATCCAGAAATGCAGGCAAAAGTAAGAAAATTAGCCTGCGAAGGCATGCGGGTATACAGGGCAGTTACGAGTCCAGAAGCCAAGCAAGCGTACCGACAGGCAGCGCAAATCCTTGACAAAGCCCGGAGGAAAAGTCCCCGACTCTAGCAGGCAGGCGCCTTGCTTGGCATGCGAGGAAGCATGGGCGCAGCAGCAGTTATCTAACCAGAGATTCAGGCAGGCGCCTCCACCTTCATTTACGCTCAGACTCTGGGCCGCCGCGTAGGACTTCCAAGCGTTTTGCTGAGCCACCGTGTGACAGAATGCCGATGTGATCGAATCATCTAAGGAAATCGGAATCCATGTCTCCGGAGGCGCAGCTGTCGTCGCAGGAGACCCCGATCTGATCGGAGCCCTCCTCGCCCGCTTGGACGTGGACGTAACGCAGATACAGTCGGCCGGCAGGGGAACTTTAGACCTAGTCGCTCAAGCCTCTGGGCTCGGGACGGTCTTGACCTCGATGGACGGAAGCTGGGTGCAACTCACCCCCGAGTCGCACCAACGACTCCTCGAGTTGGCGAAATTCAATCTTCCTCAGGGCGACGTATTCAGCGGGGTGCTCCGCGGAGCGAAGGGTCAAATCGATTCTTTTGCGCAGTTCACATCCGGCGGAATGAACCCGCTTATGATGTCCAACCTGGCGACCCTGACCGCGACTATGGCACTTCGCAGCGCTGTCGCGCAGCTAGAGGAACTGGCCCAGGCCATGGACGTGAAGCTGGATCGCCTCCTTGACGACAATAGGGCCCGGGCACTAGGCGATGTCCAGGGCCTCACTCAGGTACTCCTCCGCGCATTCGAGCTGTACGAGGAGACCGGCAAGATCACTGAAACTGCCTGGTCTCAAGTCGCAGGCCATGCAACGGCACTTGCGCAAGCCAGTTCGCATGCCTTGGCACAGATAGAGCTCCTGACGCGGTCCCTGGATGTTCGTTCTACGGCCGAAAAGGCCAGGGCGGCTGAGGCAATTGCCAGTAAAGAACTGCGTTCATGGCTCGTGATTCTAGCCGCGTGCCAGGCGAACCAGCAGCGCCTCGAAACGCTTGAGTTGGTTCATTTGCGTCAACGTGATCCAGAAGCGGTCGAGGCACATGCCGCGTCAATTCAAGGATCCGTTGCCAGACGGGAGGAAGCAGCGGCAAGCCGTTTGCAGTCGTTGCAGGATGCGTTGACCTCCGCGGCCAACATCAGCGATTTTAATCGTGTTCGAAGCCCCCAGAAGAGTCGTTCGCTTCTGGACTCCGCTGAAACCGCTGTCCGCCTGATCGGCCTATTCGCGCAAATTTACGGGCTGGAAGGGCTGCTTGAAGGAAAGGTTGAACGCGAGACGTGGCGCAAGTCGCTCTCCGATTTCGCCAAAACTTCTACAACGGTCGTTTCGTCCGCCGCCAAGGCAGTCCCGGTTGGGATCGCAAAGGTGGGCGGTGATGCGGTGATCCGTGCAGCGAGCCAAATCGAATCGAAGCGATCGCCGAGGGAAACTAAGCCCGAACTTTCTGAGGAAAAGTCGGAAGAGAGCACTGCAGAGAGTTCCCTCTGAGGCGGGCTCGTCTTACTTTGGCCTGGCTGGCGGCATCGCAGGTTAGACGGCATTGTGAAAGTGGCTTACGGACTGGGCCGTCGCTCTGAAGGGGCCCCACTCAAAACGGCCCGGTCCATGGCGCAGCGGTTACATCTATGGAACTCCGGCCGCCGATTCCGCCGCTGCCAAGGCCAGGGAAAACCTATCAACTGCAAGCTTGTAATCAGCCGGACTCCCAGCGGTTCTTTCTTGGTCGGCGGCATGCCTGGCGCTGTTCATGGCAGCGGTTGTCGGGAGGGAAGTGTCAGACATCGCAGGGTAATCGAACTGCAACTGCGGGTCCAACTCTTATTTGAGCCACCGCCGGTTCAGCAGATCGTGACGGTCGGCAGTCCTTCCGTGTTCCTTCACATCCACCAGGGAAAGATGCGCCAGCATCGCGGCGTCCGTGTTTGTAGCAAGGGACATTGTCCTGACTGCCTCACGCTGGCGGCCAAGAGCTTCTTCAGTCCCCAGGGCCAACGGGGTGACACCCTTCTGAACGAACTCGACGTTGAACTGGTAGGCCCGGATTTCCGCCGGCGTCATGAAGTCCAGGTCGCCGGGAGATTTCCTCGCCAGCTCTCTGGCGCCGTATGGGCTCGCCACGCTGCTCCGAGGAACCGGGTAGAAGTACTTTCCGCCGACAAACCCGCCGACGGCTGCAACCCAGAACAGCCAGTCAGGAGAATCTACCGACACTGCCCCGAAAGCTGCACCCAGTGTGCACGCTATATGGCCACGTGTCAGCAGGATCTTGGTGCGGCCGAGCCGGTAGACACGGCGGGGACGATCCAGTTGCTTCTCATGGAATGCTTTGAGCCTGACAGCCCATTCACTGGCGTTGCTCACCAGTCACGCTCCTCAGTCATGGTGACGGCAACACTGCCGTCGACGCGGACCCCGGCGACATGCTGCTGCTCGGCCTAGCCGCGCTCAACCCGAACACCGATGTAGGAGATGACCGGTACGCCCCCCTCAAGATACCTTTTCGGGGATAGTACGGAGCTCCGTAGGCTCGTCGGAGGCACTCTTGTGATTGCGGCATCAATGGCGACGCTCCGCCGTCGCCATTTCCAAAACGGACGACGCCGGCCTCCGCACCGATCCATTCCTGCTCGGAATCGGTTGAGGACGCGAGGCCCAGCTGGCCAACTTCCACAACGCCGTGGTCGTCGCCGTTGACCTGCACCGCAACGGGGCCGATGACGTCGAGGCGGGCTAACCAGGACCGGGCGATCCCGTGACGGCCTGGAACGCGCGCCTGAAGTTCTACAACGACAACCTCGGCTACGTGAACGCTCGCATCTACGAAGGAGGCGATGAGTTTAGGCTGACGTTCTTGTGGTGGTCGAAGTGGCCCTGATCAGAGCCGAAACGTCGAGGTTCTTCAGCCGGTCTACACAAAAGCGATCGCTTCTAAAGGTCGTCAACGAATTTGAGCAGGCCTTTCAGAATTTCATCTCGGAATTGAGTATCAGACCTGTCGACAAGGCTAGTCGCGACCATGTGGTAGCCACCTTCCCTCACTTGATACCAAGTTGGAACCTTTCGCAGGACCCACGTCCGTGTTGCGTTGTAGAGCGTTCCCTTAGTGTCGACTACAAACCGGCGGGTGGCATCGGTTCCCAGCGTGAACGACCATCCTTCACCGACACCGGCGGTGAACACCCATGGATGCCTGGTCTGGTCAGCACTGACGATGTCCTCCCTCTCAATTTTCCGGTTTCGACAAACCTGAACGAACACTTGCAGCGCGTCGGCGAGCACCGGATCTTCCATCATCAAAACCTACCTCTGAGATTCGCAATCTTGCCGCTGCGAGTGTCAGCCAGCCCCTCGGCTTTATCGCTCGCTTGAGCTAAACGGCTAGGTGCACCAATTCCCCGCGCAGTTCCAGGAGTTCTGTGTCCACCCCGTACTGCAGCCCTTCATTCAGCCGTGCCGTGACGCCGGCAGTCAGCCGTTTCCCACCGAACACCCGGATAGTGTCCCGGTGCAGCTCGGCGACCGAGATGCCGCCGGATGTCCGGACGATTTCGACCATGGCGTTGCGGAGCTCCACTACGCTGATGTGTTCCGGCTTACGCGCGGTCTCGGGACCGCTCGGGCGGAAGTCTTCCCATGCATCCCTGTCGACAGTGGCGTCCCACACGAAGCCGTCAGCATCGCGCTGATGAACCTTCCGGTCCAGCAGCCGGAGCACCGAGTTCATCCGCTGCGTATTCACCTTGTTGAGATTGAACGCGGCGCACGTCAGTTTCGCCAACCGCTCCACATGGATCGGCCCTTCAGCGTCAACGATTGAACGCATTGCCTCCCGGACGGCGGCGGCGGCCCGCTGAGACCCCAGGTTATCCAAGACGTCGACCGGCCCAAAGCTCCTGACAGCCCACGGCTTATAGCCAGCCCGGGTCTCTTTCAACGCAGCGTCTGCTGGCTGCCGCGGCTCAGACGCTTTGAGGAAAAGACCCGCGCCCCCAACAACCCGGTCTGCTGCCGGTTCTTCAGCATGAGGGCGGGCGTGGACATCAACTGACTCGACCGGACGCTCTTCCGCAACAGATACAAGTTCGAACGAATTCTTGGAAGAAGATGTTTCGGCCGCCTTCGTGAAAGCAGCCTCCAGCTTGTCCAGCACGGCATTCCGATCGTTGATCCACGCCGGAAGCCAAACCCTCTCAACAGCTGGCCAACGCATCATCCGGGTCAGCACGTCGCCGGGAAGTCCGTCGCGGTCTCCAGCTGTCCGGCGTGCTGCCCAGGCCGGACTGTCCAGCAATACGGCCATCAGTGGCCGGTCCGGCCTGTCGGAAGCGGCAAGACTGATGTCCACTTTGAAGTCCGACAGGCCCACATCTGTAGCCACCAGGAAGCCGCGGTCCCGCAACGCGTCCGCAATGTCTTCACGGTGGAGATCTACCGCAGCAGTGCGGCGCCCATCGTATGGCAGCGCACCCGTCCCTTGCTCAGCGAGGTCCAGATAAGACCGCAGGTGCTTGATACCCACGGAACTCGTCTCCTCGGCTCGCAGCTCGGAAGGGCTGAAGCTGGAGAACACGATGACCTGCCGGCGTGCACGAGTCACTGCGACGTTGAGCCGCCGTTCGCCTCCGGCACGGTTCAGTGGTCCAAAGTTCAACGGCAGGTAGCCCTTGTCGTTTTTACTGAACCCCGTCGAAAAGAGGATGACGTCCCGCTCATCGCCTTGGACGTTTTCCAGGTTCTTGACGAACAGGCCTTCCGGATCTTCATCGAGGGCTTTGATGATCCGCGTGTCGTCTGTGTCGCGGAGCAGCCCTTCGATCAAGGCCCGCTGCTGCAGGTTGAAGGTGACAACGCCAACCGAGGGCGAATCATAGTCGCCGTTGAAGCGCCTCCGCACTTCCTGCACGACGGCGGCCGCCTCCACCGGGTTTGTACGAAGCACCTTGGAGGGACCCGAGCGGTGGAACTGGCCGTTGACCCGGACGAAGTTCACGCCGTGCCCACCGAGTCCCGGATCCGGGGCCCCGTGGGAGGGACCGGGGAACGACGAAAGCTTGCTTTCGTAGTACTGCTGGTTACTGAAAGCAATCAGTGATTCATCCTGGCTCCGGTAATGCCATGAAAGCCACTGCCGCGGCACACGGGCCTCGACGCATTCGGAAAGGATTGATTCCATGTCCTCGACGGCGGTAATTTCGCTCTCCACTGCGTCCAGGGAATCGCTTGAAGTTTCGGCAAACGAGGTTGGCGGCATTTGCTTGCTGTCGCCGACAACCACCACGGAGGCGCCGCGTCCCATGGCACCTACCGCGTCAGCCACTCGGATCTGTGAGGCTTCATCGAAGACGACGATGTCGAACAGGTCGGCCCGTGCCGGGAAGAACCGCGCCACGGAGTCCGGGCTGACAAGCGTGCAGGGCATGATCTGCGTGATGAGGTCGGTATAACTTTCCATTAGCTTGCGGACTGTGAGGCCACCACGTTGCCTGGTCAGCTGACGCTGCAGCTCCCCCATGCGTCCTGACGTCGACGACGACGAGACGCGCCGGGAGTTTACGACCCCGGCGGCCAGGTTCCGTTTCAGCAGCTCGCGTACCAGTGCGGCTCGGGTGGTGAACCGGTCGATGGTCCGTTCGTGGGAATGGGCGTCAAAATCGTCCAGGCCGGTCGCGTTTTTCCGTTCATCCAAGGAGCTCTCTGCAAGCCCCCGTTCGAAGGCTGCAGCGGCGTCGTCGGCTTCCAGCGCCCCGTCTAGGATTGCTGACCGGGCATGGTGGAGGCCAACGGAACTGAGCGTCTCCACGTGGCGCAGGAGGTCGACCCAACGGTCCAGGCTGCGGGATCCTGTGCCGTCCAAGGCGCGTCCTGCGCGGGTTCTGGTCCACACTTCCAAGAACGTGGCGGCTCCTGTCCACCGTTCAAGCTCAGCACGGTCGACGGCGGGAATTTCCGTTAGCGCTTCCCACGCCGCTGCCAGCTCGTAAAGCCAAGCGATTACGTTTTCATGTACCGGTGGAGCGGCTTCGAGGAAAGCGCGCATCTGGGTCTGGAACGGTACTTCGCTGATTGAATTGGGCTGCACGGCCTGCGCTGCCCAACGCAGCCAGCTCAGGCGGTTGTTCAGAGCCTGTTGGTCCGACTCAGTCAGCGGGTTCCAGCCTGGCGGAACGGCCACACCGGGAAGGCCTTGGGCCTCTGCTCTAAGTCTGTAGATCTGTTGCTGGGCATTCGCGAGGTCCTGCAAGAGCGGCACAAGTTCCTTGTGCCGAATAGTGGTCCCCGGATGCAGAACGCTGTCGAGCTCAGCCGCCACAGCAAGCAGCCTCGTTTTCCGCCCGAAGAAGCCGCTGGCAGCCGCTTCTTCCGCGCGCCTGAGTATCTCCGGCAAAGGGAGGTCCATGGCTTCCGGCCGTGCTTTATCCAGACCCGGATGATTTACCGCCGCGAACGCTGCCACCACGTTTTCAAGGTGCTGCGCCCCGGCTGACCACTCACCCGCTCGAACGGCGTCTAGCGTCTCAACCGGCACAGTTCGGTCTTCAAGCAGCGCAGCAAGAACATGAAGCTCGGAGGGCGAGGTTGCTGAAGATACAACGTCGGACAGTCCCTCAACGGAAGCAACGGCGTCGAGCGCTTCGTCGATCCGGCGGCCCTCCCGCGTGATCCGAACGGCGTCAGCTGGATCCGGCGGTGCTGTGACGAACCGCCAGGGATGGTTCTCAGTGGGGCGTGCGTGATCTGTGTATTCAGGCAGTTCGCGAAGAGCTGCTCGCACACGTTCAAGGACTGCTTCGTTGGCAGCGGAGGTGAACGTCGTACTGAGCGGAAGCAGGGGGTCGTTCGGGTCGAAAGTCAGCGTCTTGGTTCGGGCGCTGTACAGCGAGAGACGGGCGCCATTTTCTTCATGCAGCCGGCTGGCGTAGCGGATGAGGCTGCGACGCGCGGAGGCCAGATCTGTGGAAGCCGTGTCAAGCTGTTGCCGGTCCGCGTCCAATCGGAGCTCCAGCGCGTGCTTGATCTGAGCGCGCACCATCGCTGGCTTGCTGCCCTTATCGTGA
The DNA here is from genome assembly GCF_034720455.1 of Pseudarthrobacter sp. C1. Taxonomy (NCBI): domain Bacteria; kingdom Bacillati; phylum Actinomycetota; class Actinomycetes; order Micrococcales; family Micrococcaceae; genus Pseudarthrobacter; species Pseudarthrobacter sp. C1. Next base: position 283,851 of record NZ_JAYESK010000001.1, read on the forward strand.
AGGTCAAGGGAGAACGGGCCCATGCCCACTTCCTCAAGCCGCTTCTGAACCACGTCAAGGGCTGCCCGTTTTTCCGCGACAAACAGGACACGCTTGCCCTCGACGATCGCGCGGGTGAGCAGATTGGTGATGGTCTGGGATTTACCTGTGCCCGGAGGTCCTTCCAGGACGAACGTCTGACCGGCGACGGCGGACGCGACCGCCTGCAGCTGGGTCGAGTCTGCGGGAATGGGACACTTCGCTGCAAGAGCGTCGAGATCCGTTTCCTCGCCTGCTTTCACCGGCTCATGAAAAAGCTCCGTCGGGCTGTTGATGAGGTGGTCCACCAGGCGGTTTTTTCCGAACTGTTCCCAGTTCTCGTCCAGATCCTTCCAGAGCCTGAACTTGGCGAACTGCAGCATCGACAGGTCCACGGTGTTCTCCACGCGGAAGGCCAAACCCTTGGCAGAGACCGCTTCCCTGACAGCATGGAAGGCGGCGTCCAGGTCGATGCCCGACCCGTCCTCGGCCGGTTCAGCCAGGCCGGGAATTTTGAGCCCGTGTGCCTGCGAGAGCTTCTCCAGCAGACAATAGTTGGGCGTAGATTGTCCGGTCTCGTCTAGTGCGACCCGATACAGCCCCTGCCTTCCGGCAGAGGCCAGGTTCACAGGCACCAGAACCAGCGGCGAGCGCAGTGTGCGGCCATCGAGTTCCCAAAGAAGGCTGCCGAGGGCAAGGTAGAGGTTATTGGCGCCGGTCTCCTCCAGCTGCGTTTTGGCTTTGTACGCCAGCCCACGCATCTTGGAGTTGTAAGCGTCCTCGGAGACCTCGGCGAAAACTGCCTTCTTCGAACTCAGCAGGGCAATCAGTTCGTCCTGAGGAAGATCCCTGCCGAAGCGGATACCCCGTTCCTGGTGGATGGCGCTCAGCTGGTTCGACGGAAGGAGGCTGACGGGAGTGCCGTTGTTGATGAGATCCTCAAACCGGCCCATCCACGTGCTGGGAACTGCGAGCGGGAACCGGGCTGTGTCGGTGAAGTTGATCAGGCGGTTGCGGAGGCTGAGATCCAGCAGGGCGTTCTTCCACTGAGTGACGCGGGGTGGAATGCTCGACGTCGAGCGGCCGGGCGCCGCTCCCCGTCCCCGTTTTTCGGGTGCTACTGGCGCAGCTTTGGCTTCCGGCACATAGTTGGTGACTACGGACGCACCGGTCTCGTTGGTTGTCCGCGCGGGCAGTGGGTAGATACCATCCAAGCGCGCACGCCGGACGTCGGTGACGGCTTGAATCTTGTCATGACCTGTTTCGATGTACTCGGCTTCAAGGCTGCTCCGCAGCATTGCCGGCGTGATCGGATGGCTGCCCGTGAGCATTGTGGTCTCCACCAAGCCTACGAAGCCGCGCTGGACGAGACTCACGAGTTCCAGGACATCGTCTGATGCCGCCGTCGGCAACGTCCTGTCTTCGCGCCAGTATCCGAGGAAGGCATGGCCGTCCACGACCCACAGGAGCGGCGCGATACCGCATGATTCCAGCGCTGCCGCCATCACCACAGCGGTATCGAGGCACGTGCCCAGCCGGCCTTCAAGAACTTGGGCTGGTGTGCGCACCTGCTGTCCCTGCAGGCCCCAGCTGGCAGGCGGCATGCTGTAGCGGATGTCGCGGTTGCTGGCTGCCTGAGCCAGAGCGAAGACGATTTCGTCTACGCGCTCGGCGTCTTCGGTGTAGCCGTCCAGGCTGCTCCTGCCCGTACCTTTTCCCAAGATATCCGCCGCTTCGGAGACGAGCGGGACTATCGCCGGATGATGCGGCTGGACGAACGCTGCCAGGAACTCATAGGAGACGAGTCCTTTGCCTGCGATCCAGAGCTGAGCCGGCAGTAGCTGGAGGCCCACTTCGGCCTTGCCGATTTCGGCGGCTTCTACACCCGTGGCGGCGGACTCAATAGTTACCACTACGCGCCCGCGTTGCTGATCACTCAGCTCATACATGGTCGTGGCGGACACGTGCACGTCTACATCGTCAAGGACCATGGCCTGGCCTGCCGCAAGATCGACGTATTGCTGGAAGTCTTCCGAAATCTTGCCTGCGCTTGAATGGACATTGATGCGGACTACGGCTCCGCGGATCTCAACACCGGGATTGGTGATCTTGATCTGCCGCACGAACTTGAAGCCGTTGTGCACCATGGCGTAGCTGAGGGACTCCGCCGCCGTGATCTCGACGCTCACCGTATGCTGCAGGATCTTGTTGTCCGCCACATCGAGTGGCAAGACAGACCCCTCTTCACCGCCGCCGGTGACCGGATCCGCGACTTCGGGGACCACCACAGTCTCGTCACGCTTTGTGAATTCATCGCGTAATGCAGCGAGCTCTGACGCCGCATCTTCAAGTTCCAATTGTTTGGCCAGCCGGCGGGCAGTATCCAGCGCCCGGTACGTGTCCGCATCGTCGAAGGCCTCATTGTGCGCCCAGAGGTTACGCACCTGGCGCAATTCGGACGCGTGACTACGAGCATCGTGTCCAAGGTTGAAGGGATAACCCAGCGAGCCCAGAGCCTCAGTCATGACCCGCAGTTGCACGCTCAGATCCGTAGGCGAGTAGCTGTTCGCCGTTCTGCCAGCGTTGGCGTCCTTGTGTTTAAGAATCTTTGTCCACGGAACTCCCGGGGCAACGCTTTCGAGAGAGGAAGCGATGTAAGGCTCAAGGCCTATTGCAAGCGTTTCCAGAGCACGACCAACATACTCTCGGTTAGAGAGGCCCATCTCTATTCCCCATTCTTTGGCATGCACTCCGCCATCAGTTCACAGTAGTGCGCCGTGGGATTTCTCCCAACCTTTTGGTAAGAATTAGCCCACCTTCATGAAGGCTAAACGGAGACACCGACAATTTGCTTGACTCTTCAGCAGAGGGAACCCCATCGTTCCGCTGCACCGGATGGCTTTGAACCTGAGTTTCCATCAGCGCGTACACGCTGCGGATGGTGCGGTGCACGGTCCAGGTGGCGGGATCACCGCTGGGAATGTCCGACGGCGGCCTCGCCGCCAGCCATCGTAGCGCCTCCTACAGGTGCACCAGCACCTTCACCGCCATGTTCTTATGGGTTAACCAGAGTGTTGAAGCCCTGTTCCACCAGGTCCACCACTGCGATCCAGCCACTGATGAATGGCTTGAGGTTCATCTTGCCCTCCTGCACCATTTTGATCACGGCGCGGTGGTCCTGTATGTAGCAGATGGTGCCGCGCAGGTCGATCTTCTTGAGCGCCACCTTCTGCATGTCCACGGTGGACTGCATCACCCCACGTGGCTAGGTTTACCGCTACTCCCCGGGCCCGACGGCGTGGAGCATGGTGTCCAGCACCGCGTTCACGCCGGCGTATTCGGACGCGACATCGGCCCGCCCCGCCGGTCAGTTACAGCACCGGCGCCGGGACGTTCGATGATCAGGCTATGCCAACGCGTGGCAGGCCAGTGATCGCAGTGTGCGCGGTCCGCGACGAGAAACATCCCAGCGCACGCGCTCGTGGAGCTGATCATTTAGGTCGGGTTGAAGCCGGTGCTGTGGATAGAATACGCGGGTGAAAGCGCCTCAGATGGTTATAGACCTCGATAGGAAATCTCGGGTGGTCCTCCGAGAGGGACGCCTCGTCGACCGCAGGGGTGCTGAGGTCACTGTTCTTTGGAGTGACGGGTCAACCGAAGATGTCAGACTCGGTGCTGATGGGGACCACATACTATTTGCCACCGCTACTGGTGGGCTACGGCACCGAAAGTATGTCGATCCGATTGGCACATTAGAGCTCGTGCGTTCGTCGCCTGCACAGGCTTTCGCGTTCGCCCTTCTCGACTCATCGAATCCGCTGTCGAGCAAAGACCTCATCGCGCGCGTCGCGGAGGTCTTCACCGGGGATGTCAGCGCCCTGTGGAAGCAGGCTCGCTTGACCTTCGAGACGAACGAGAATGTCAAGGCATCGGGTAAGGGGGCTAGCCGCAAGTATGTCTGGGTGGGGCAGGCTCCGCTCGATGCAGTTTCGACCGACATAGCCGCCCACATTGGCGAACGGACAGCCACGGACGAGAACACCGTGACGGTGGAACCCGAGGCCGGTAGCGCCGAGCGACGCGCTGACGCTGCTCCGCAAGTGGCCGATGGCGTTATCGGCGGGCCCGTGAACTCAGAAACTAACAACAAGGGCCGAGGCAGCGCACACAGTGCTGAGGACGGGCAAATACACCCGGCTGTCGAACTCGTCCGCGCGACTTCAGTCTCAGGCCAACTGCCTGAGAACTGGGCTGAGCTACTGGGCAGTGCCCTGCGTAATCCCTTGGCAGCTGGGCTCGCTGTAGAGTCGCTGTCCGATGATGCGCTTCAAGCGGCCGTTCCGGCGCTCGGTCGAGCTGCTTTGATCCTGCAGGCCGTGCCGAGGGACAGCAAGACGATCAACGCAATTGATCCGGTGCGATTGGCGGGACCCGAGAGTGCGGCCGCTCTGATAGATGCGGCGGACACCGAGTTGCGCGGTCTTGAGCCGGCGAATGCCAGAGCGCAGGAGCTGCGGCACGCCAAGGACTTCCTGATTCGGAGGCTGTTGAACTCGCCCTCGGTTGGTCTCCTCCGCCTGAACACTGTCCTTCGTGCCACCCGCGAGATGGAATCGCCGAAAGATGCTGCCAAGAAGGGTGAGTGGGTCGCTGAGGTTCTGGCGACCGTCATAGGCGCGATGGATGAGGGCTCCTGGAAGAATCTCTCGCTCCAGGACAAGTCGGCGGTGGCCCGGCGGCTCACCTCCGTTCCGCTGGATGCGACCGGCTCGAGAGCACGTGTGCTGGGTTGGATTTGGCGCAATCATCCAGCAGATCTCGCCGACGACATGTGGTGGCGGGGCGTGGAGTTTGATGATCTGGCCGCGGTCGCCACCACCCCCCTGGCCAGCGCGCTCGAGAGCGACGCCATAGCGTCCGCCGTAGTCAAGCCCATGGTGGTCAAGAGGCTCACGTCAGCCACCACGAGGCGTCAGCTGCTCACCTCGCTCGCCGCCCCCACTGCGCTTGCTCGCCTCATGGATGAAAGCGACGTTGACCGAGCGTTCGACCGAGTCTTGAGGGAGGACACTGTCGGCCAGGCATGGCTCGTGCGCCTCAGAAATGAGACACGGGTAGCCGAGCTTACTCACCAAATAGAGGCTCTCACTCACCAGGCGAGGGAAATGTCGGAACTGCTCGGCAACGCCCAGGAAGCCGTGCGGTTGCGTGATGACCGGCTGCACCGCATGGAGGCACGACTCGGCGAGGCCGCCGCGAGCACCAACGAGCTTCGCGAATCTCAGTCGCGCCAGATCCGGATTGATGTCATGCGCGCCCTTGCGGAGCTCTGCGCGTACGTCGACGGGGCAGCCGACAGTCAGTCCGCTCAGCGCGTCCGCGAGCGGGTCCGGCGGATGGCCGCCCGTGAGGGACTGACTCCGTCGGGTGTCCCAGGCCGGACGGAGCCCTATGATCCACAGCGCCACGATGTCATCGGGGAACCGCCACAGCCCAAGACACCAGTGACTGTCACGGGTATCGGATATACATGGGGCGAGGGGGCCGATGAGATAGTTCTCGTGCGCGCGCTCGTTGAACGAACAAATTAGGAGTTGGAGTGACTCGAGAGCAGTTTCTGGGTATCGACTTTGGCACGAGCACGACACTGATCGCGGAGAGCCTGCCGGCGGGCAGGCCGACGGTGGTCCCAATCGGTCACGCCGAATCGTGGATGCCCTCCGCTGCTGCGGTCAGCGGTGACGCCTTGGTGGTCGGCGAGGACGCACTGACTCACAATCCCGCCGCGCTGATCACTTCTGTCAAGCGCTGCATTACAGGACGCGCGGTAGTCGCGCGAAGCGCCGACGGTTCCGTCGAACGCGACGCCGACGAGGTCATAGGCGCGGTCCTTCGCGAGATCGCAAACCGTGCCCGCGCTGATCGCCTCCCCATTTCCGATAAAGGAGTCACTCGACTCGGCTGCCCTGCAATGTGGGACGCGGATCAGCGTGAAAGGTTGCTCGGCCTCGCCGAGACGGCGGGCTTCAACGTCGGCCCCTCGACCCTGATTGATGAGCCGATCGCCGCTGGACTGAACTGGATCGGCCACCGAACGGAACAGAGGGAGTACTTCGACGAAGAGCGCGTGCTCGTGTTCGACATGGGCGGAGGAACGCTCGACGTCGCCGTCCTTGACGTCACGACCGGCCCGCTCCGGGATCCCGAAATCTACGTCCTCGCCTCAGACGGCCTCAATGAGGCCGGTAACGTGCTCGACGAAACGATCGCCGCTGACCTGGAGATCGCTCTCCGCGACCAAGGGATCGAGCTCGTGGCGTTGCCCGACGCTGATCTCGCGAGGGCTTATCTGATGCGCGCAGCAGCTGAGGCGAAGGTTGACCTCTCGACAAACCAGGAGACGCAGGTGCATGTCGGCTATCAGGCCGGCAACCTGCCGAGCCTGCACTACACCCGCGAGCAGCTGGAGGATGCCATGCGTCCGCAACTGGAACGCGCCTGGTCCCTGATCCTCTCGACCCTGCGCGCGTCATACCTGACCCGTAACGAAGGTGCGGTCACATCTGCCCTGCGCCAGATTTCGGAAGAGAGCCTCACCTCAAACGTTCATCACGTTCTCCTTGCCGGGGGCATGAGCCGCGCGTCGGCGGTGGAGAAGTTCCTTAGCAGGAAGCTACCCACCGCCAGGATCCACACCCTCCCCGGCAGGAACGGTGCCCAGGAGGCGATCGTTGCGGGGCTTGCCGAGAACACTTCCTACGACCAGGTGAATCTGCATCGTCCCGCCTTCGACTTCGTGCTCGAGTTCTCGGCGGGAGGCGGGGAACTGACCCGGGTACCGCTCTACCGAGCACACACGAAGCTCTACGAATGGTGGCAAGCACTGAGCCGGGACCGGGTCAGGTACGAGTGGCCAGACGGTGCCACCGCGGTCAATCGCGATTCAGCTCGATCATTGCCCGCACTTGGCTACGGCCGCCTCGCCGTCTATGCGATGGACGGGACGCCGGTCGATCTGCGGCACAACGAGACCGACGTGCCTGGGTTGAAGGTTGCCTTCGGGCATGATGGTGTCCGTTTCGACCTGTCCACGGAGGGGCACGTCAATATCACCGATGGCCGTGGAACGAGTCAGTCATTCCGCGTCACGCGCTGGCCTGTGCTCACGGGGGGATTCGCCCGCCTTGCCCTTCCTGTCCAGGCGCCGGACTGGCAGCCAATGGAACGCCGTGACTGGGACGTCAAGTAGCAGGACCGACGAGCTCAATCACTGCGACCGTCCTGCGGCTCATCGAGAAGGCCCGTTTCTCCTCCAGCTCGGCCTCAAGCTGCTCAAGATCCTGACCGAGGTTGCGGATGCGACCTTCTGCCATCCGGATGACCCTCTGATCGCGTTCCCGCTCCATAACGACGTCCAACGTGGCTCTCGCCTTAAGGATCTTGACCTCAAGACTCGCCTTGCGCGCGTCGAGGCGGGCCCCTACCATCGCCTCGTTGTCCAAACGCCTGCGTGACTCCTCCTCACGGTGCCGAGCCCAGCTGACCTCCCTTAGCGATATGAGGAAGGGCTCCATCGGCGTTGGCGTCGCTCCAGTAGCGTCCTCCAGCGATCCACTCGCCACGGCCTCCAGCAACTGAACGCCGATGTCCGGCGCAACGGCCCCGGTCTGGATATCGATCGCCGTTGACCACAATTCCTTGGTCGGCCTCACTCCGGTCGACGCTACCAAGTCCACCGTGACGGCATAGCGAGTGCCAGGCGGCAGCGTTGCAAGCCTGCCTATGCCATACCGATGCAACCCGAGCCTGTCTTGTTCCAGTTGGTGCAGTGCCACATCAACGATGGGATGCCGGACAGATAAGAGTTCCACGTCTCGCGTGCTTGCCAGATCGGCGTCGAAGGTCACTTCGATTGGTTCTCCGTTGCTGATACGGCCTTGGAACAGTATCGCTGACCGCCGGCTCGCTCCCTGAGTGCCTCGAAAGCGATAGATGAGGTCGGAGAGCTCATTATTTCCCCGTAGTAGCAGGATGCCGGGATGCTCCGACTTCTCGAGCTTGCCTCCAGTGGCTCGCAGTATGTGCTCAATGAGGGTGCGCACTTCTGTCGTTCCGACATACCGCCCGTCCGTTGGCCCTGATTCTGAGAGGCCTTCCACCTGCATCTCATCAATCGTGGACAGAGTGGCGCGCTCCTCATTCAGCCGCCGAAGGTTCGCCGCCCTCGTCTCGATGGCCGTTGCGATTTCCTCCGCTCGCTGCCTTCGCTGGGAATCGTCTAGTCGCGGATCAAGGATTTGGTTAGCTAGGTCACGGAAGTCGTCCCTGAGGATGGGCTCGAGGTCTCCAATTGAGTTCTGAAATACGCCGATTCGGGTGTATAGGCGTTCCAAGATGTCGGACTCGATCGTCCCCGGCACATGCATGTTGAGGATAAGGACCTTCTCGTGCTTTTGGCCGAACCGGTCAAGGCGCCCGATTCGCTGTTCGACTCGCATGGGGTTCCAGGGCAGGTCATAGTTCACCAGTACGTTGCAGAACTCGAAGTCCAGACCCTCCGAGGCCACCTCGCTCGCAATGAGGAAGTCGAATTTCCCATCCCGAAAGGCATCGATGATCGGCTGGCGATCCGCCATGTGGATACCGCCGTGGAGCTGCTGGACCCGGAAGTCTGAACTCAGCCGTTCTGCCAAGTACGCGATGGTCCCCCGAAAGGTGGAGAAGATGAGTGCCTGACGCAAGCCTTGTTCGCGCAAGTGCGTGAGCTGCTGCAGCAGGGCTTCAAACTTTGAGTCCTCGCCATGCCACTCGAAGGATGTCCGGTCCTCGCGCATTTCCGCCAGGTCCTCTTCGCCGCATTCCTCGTCGTAATCTTCCACCGAGCGCGCGAAGTGGTCTGCGTTGGCAGAGAGTCGTGCCTGCATGGCGGGCAGGCAGCTCGCAACCTGTCGTAGCGGCATCTGCATGGCGAAGCCGGGTGGCGTTCCGTGCGCGCGAGCCCGGGACATGAAGTGGTCAACGACGCGGTCGTAGAAGCCCTTCTCGTCCGGCGACCAGTTGACGACTACCTGATGGGGTTCGCGCACTGCCTTGGCGTCAGGTACATCCACCTTGCGGGTCCTCGAGAGGACGCCACTCAAGGTGTTCAGCTCGGAAACGAGGCGTTTGACTTCGGCCCTTTGGCCCGCTTCCAGGGGTGCAGCATTGTCAAGAAGCTCCTCTAGGCGGGCGAAGTCCGGGCGGTTCGAGACGGCGCGGCCCAAGGGCAGTTTCTCGATCGACCGCAGATGGTGGCGCAGTTCTGAGCCGGAGGAGCCGTGAGAGATGCCGCGCTCGATTGCGTTGAGGTGCTGATTCGGCTCGAGCTGCATATGGAAGATTTGGGAGTCCTGGTACATGCCGTCGTCGAGCAGAGTCAGCAGGTTGTACAGGTCGTCAGAGCGCAGGTTGATGGGGGTGGCCGATAGGAACAACAGGTGATCCGCCCAATCGGACAGCAACCCGCCTAGCAGGTTCGACCTCGTGCCGGCATTGCGCAACACATGGGCCTCGTCGACGATGACCAGATCAAATCGCGGTCGGATCCGGGTCAGCTGCTCCAGCACGTCGCTGGCAGTGCGGAGGGACTCCACCGAGATGATCGCGTGGATTTCCGGGTCTCGACCGGCGAGGAGATCTTCGGCAAGGTCAGCCAGCTTGCCAGGCTTGATGACCTCGAGGTCACGGTCGAAACGCCGGCTCATCTCCATGCGCCATTTGTGAGTCAAGGAGGAAGGCGTGACCACAAGCGTGCGACGAAGCGGTGACCTCTGCTCCAGCTCGCTCCACACCAATCCCGCCTCGATGGTCTTTCCGAGACCCACCTCGTCCGCCAGAAGTAGCCGCCCCGTCGGAGAGTTAAGGATCTTGAGCGCAGGGATGAACTGGTAGGCACGAAAGACCGTTTTTGTCGCTCGGTAGGAGTACAGGGTGTTCGAGAGCGGCTCGCGCAACTTCGTCCACGTCAGAGTCATTGCAATCTCCCTTGCCGAAGCGGGGGCCGAGGTTACCCAGAAGGCAGGATCGCGTGGGTCTCCATCCAACTTCTGGAGGGATTCTGGCGCGACATGCTGAACCTCCCCGTCGACACTCACTTCAATCACGTAGCCAGCGCCCGTTCGAGTTACCCGCCGCACCCGACCAATGCGATTTGACCCGAGCACCTTCACGACGTCCTCGGGCGCAAACGAACTTGTGCCCATGAAGGGCTGACCGTCCTCCCACTGCTCAACCAGGTCCTCTCGGGCCTCCGCGAGGTGACGCATCCCTCCGTCTGCAGTGAATCGATGGCGGGCGGTTGCATGTGGCCTTTCTTGGCCCTCTCCACGGATGACAAAGGCCTCCCATCGACCCTTGCGGTAAACCCCGTACACACCGTTGAAGAGATTGCCGCCGGAATATTCGGGCGGGAGCTGACGGACTTCGGCGTCGAGCGCCTCCAACTCTTCGACTTCCAGCCTCGTTAGTTCACCTCTAACGAGGACCCGCTGGGCTTCGATCTCTTTCAGCAAAGCAAGCCCGGATTTCAGCCCTCGATAGACCAAGTCATCCATCGACATCAGACGCAGACCTCCCTGTAGGAATCTGTCCCGAGTTTGGTTGACCCTCGGGGAGTTGTTGGTAATCGGGCCGCTTCTGCGGCTGCCTAGATCATTTCAGACTCAACGGGGTGAGGATGTTGAGGAGATCGGTGTCGTCGTCTGATCGGCAATTTCCATGCAGTCATCTTCCTGCAGACCACTGAAAGCAATTTCGACACTGTCTTGTCTAAAGGAACATCTCCACCGCGTGGTGTGCCACGGACGATCAGCGTGTGACCCTCCTGCGGCTCGCTGACTACACAGTCGTGCCCTGAAGATCCCTTTCGGCTATAGAGGACTCCATCAGGCTGACGCCGCCGTTGGTAATCGATACCAGACCCCGCACAGTAGCCAACTCGATAGCCTTGTTGAAATGAGCAGAGAGCCCCTTCGTAGCTTTAGTGCGCCCGAAGGTCCTAAGCACTAGACGACGAAGTTCTTGAGCGGGAATCGCACCTTTTCGTTTCAGAATGTCAGTTGCTGCGTTGGCAATTTCGAGCGGGCTGATTTGCGTAAAAACTCTCGCATCGCCGAGTGAACTTGTGCGGTAGATCTTCCACTCGTGCGGATCTGTGTCTGCTGGCCAGACGAACTTCTCTTTATCTGTGAAACACGCGGAGCCGTTGATCTGAGCAACGATCTTCTTAGCACGAGCGTCGTGGACTTTTCCCAGGCCGTAGGTATATCCGACGAGTTTGGTGAGTCGGTCCCGGTGGATCGGACCCTCTAGATCCACGATCTCCTCGATGGTGGACCGAACCGATTCCTTGGCAGTTTTCTTCGGCAAGTTATCCAAGGTCTCAACGTTGCCCGTGACCACGATCTCCCACGGCTCAAACGCCGTCCGTACACCGCTGAAGCGTTCAAATGGTGCTTCCTGCTGTTTGGCTGGCTCTTGCTCCTCAGCCGATTCCGGTTTCTCAACAACGTCGGTCGCGTCGACGGGTTCGTCCTCGTCCATGTCGGATTCAGCACTAGGCTCCGCCACGAGCTCTTTAATCACTGAGCCGCGGAGAGTTGCCGCAGAACCAGCAGCTTCCTTGTCCCCAATATGAGTCAAGACGATAAACACAGTATCGGTAGCCCTCATGGCTTCCATCGCCGAGAACGTGTCCCCATGAGCCCACCGGTTGCGAATCAACCGGAGCTCGTTCCCATAAATGCTCATCAGTCTCTGGGGATCGTTGGCACTGAACGGGTAGCCCAAAGCGCCCAAGCGCTCAGTGATAATCCGCAATTGCGGTTGAACATCTGTGTGGCTGTAAACCTTTGGCGATTTCCCTTTGATTTTGTCAAGCTGGTGCAGCACGTCCGTCCAGTGCAACTCAGACTCCAGGTGAGGGGCCAGCACCTTTTCGATATGCAAGTTCAAGCTTTTGGACAGCAATTGCAGGGCTGATTGGACGACTGCTTCATTCGACGACACTAGTTGGAGCCTCTCGATAGCGAACTGAATATGGCTGGACCGACGGGGACTTCATGCACCTAGGGCTGGATTCATGCCCGAGGCCAGACCTGACATATTAGCGAAGTAATCTCCGCCGACCGGGCACAAATATCGTTCTCTGACCATTCGTCAGGGTGTTCATCAACTATCGCCTTGTTGATAGCCAAGATGCTGAACTTGTTCAGCATGGACCGTTTGCCCCTGCCGGCATCAACGCCTGTGGGGGCGACGTTTCTCGCCTCTTCGTCGGTCCAGGGGCGGTTGGAGAGCGCACTGTTGAGGGGTTGGGTAGTCAGCGTCAAATTGCCTAACGTATGGATGAGCTGATCGCGTTCCTGCTCGGCACCGGGTTCGAGCCGCAGAGAGGCCCGCCAGTGGGTACGCCATCCTCTTGGCATGATGTGTTCTACTTCCAGCCTGTCTGGAAGACTGACGTCCTCCAAGCGCCGATCACGCAACTTGGACTCCACGGCCGCGAGGATGACTCGTAAGCGGGACTGCCGGACATTCCCGTACAGTCTCACCGAGGGCAGTTCCGCCAACATCTGGCGATCCGTCGGCCATTCGCGAGAATCTGCACTTTGGTCTGCGAGAAAGTCTCTGACGGAGGCACCAGAGTTCTGGGTAGCAGCTGTGTCCAGCTCCTTGAGCAGGGTGACCATCATCTTGTTCACATCTTTGGTCGTTCGGCGCAAAAGCGTCCGGCGAACCACCCAGCTTTCAAGACTCGCCAACGCCGTCTCAACTTGGTCTCGCGGAACGTTGTGATTATCCGAGACGAACCACAGGAGCAAAGGGGTTGTAGCACCGAGTTCGAGGGCTTCGATAACCCTGCGATAGAACCTGCCCTCCGCCGTTTGGTCACCGATCTCCGCAAACGACCTAAACGTATCGGCGTCCCGTCGTAGCGCTTGGACAAACTGGGTTGCGGCATCGGCTTCGAGCATTCGCGACTTGGCATGCTCGCGGAATCTTTTAAAGACTAGTTCTGTGGGCACTTCTTCCTGGGTCCGCATTGTCAACCAGTACTGAAGGAAAATATCGATTCTGGATCTCAGGAGCCGACCTTGGTTAATCTGCTCGCGCCACCACTCCTCATCGAACTCGAGCCAATATTTCTCTGCCCAGAGGTCTACGTCCGCGCCCAGAGTTTCACCCTGTTGGAACATCCAATTCTTCACTAGGTCGGCCGCTAGCAGCGGAGTACCGCGATCATTAAGGGTCTCAAAAATTAGCTGATCATCATCCAAAACGCTAAGGTTGATAGCTACGACGAACAACCTGTCGCTCAAGACAGCGGTTAGTGCAGACAGCCGCTCAGTTGCGTTTTCGGTTCGCTCGTCGTTTCTTGACCACTCGCGGATCTCTTCCTGAAAGAACGCGTGCGCCTGCTGAATTCTGTGTCCTGCCTCCCAATCGTGACACGACGCGTCCATGGCGGCAGCGAAGGCCTCCCTGTCGGCCCGCGACGGCCACAACTTGAATCGTCGGTTCGTGCCGCGAAAGCGCTTTGAATCATTTACAACTAGTTCCTGCAATGCCTCGGCGTCATCGGCATCCCCCATCTCCTCAACCACCAACTGAGCCGCGTCGAGCAGCAATTGCAATGTAGTCATCCTCTGCTGACCATCGATGACCGAGGATCGAGCCAGGTCACCCGCGACGTTGGATATCTCCTTGATGACTACCGCGCCCAGAAAGTGGGGGCTTACTTTTTCGAGCTCATCTTCATCCGGCATGGCATCCAGATAAGACTCCGCCACCCGTCGAACATCAGCCCAAAGAGGCGACCACTGGTCTTCTTCTGTCCAGACGTATGGCCGTTGGAAGGCGGGGATTTCATATTGCACCTTTGAGTCAAACAAGGCGCGGGGCGTAACTGCATCAGCTCGCATCCTCGGTCTCCTTTCCAAAGCCCGTCGGCAGAACCAGAGTCCAGCAGACCAGGTGCACATCGTCAATGTCGATAAGTTCGAGCGGGGTGGGAGCTAAGGGCACAGTAAGCCCAAGAGTTTCGACGGCCAATTTCAGCCTGTCCACCTTCTGGGCATCCGTTAAATGGTTACCGCGGAGGACACCGCGGATCTCCCGTCTGATTCTCTCTGCATACTGTCCGCGCAGCTTCTTGATGAGGGTGTCTTGAGCCTCCCCCAAGTGCCCACCGTGGCTCGCCACCAGGTTTGCCGCGTCCCTAAGAGCCTTGTCGATCTGTGGTGAAAGATTTGCCGGATCGGTTTGGTACATCCACGAGTCGAAGACGTGCTGCTTGGCGGCCTCCCACGCCGAGTATGCCGCGAGCCGCATTTCAGGAGACATCTCGGCACCGTCGAGTTGTTGTCGAGGGTCCGCCGCATTCAAGCACCCCGCTGTGTCGTCGGAGACGATCGGTGCGCCGTCGGCGTGCAGAAGCACGGCCAGTGACGTATCAAGCGGAACCATCCTGAACCACGGTTCCTCATGATCAGCAATCTTCGCGCAGAATACGATCGCCGGTTGCGCACGATCTCGATGCAGGAGTGCGCCCGAGCCCCAGGGCAGACCGAGCACGTCACCCGCGGTCTCCTGGTGTTCCATCGCGGCGCGGAGCCGGTACCTGTACTCCTCACCGGACACGGACAACGCACCATCATCATTGAAAAGCATGGCGTCCTCGGCCCGGAGCCGTTCGATGGTCTCACGGTTCTCTGTGATGACGCGTTCAACCGCTTCGACGTCGGGCAGTACGGCGGAAATACCAACGGCAGCGGCCGCTTGCTTCAGTTTTCGTTGAAGCAGTTCTTCAAGCTTCAGCATCTTGTCGAGTCCCACTGATGGGAAGAAGCAACGCAGGGTGATCGACTTATGCGGTGAGCCGATTCGGTCGATTCGCCCGTGCCGCTGGACGAGGCGCATTGGGTTCCACGGCAGGTCGTAGTTCACGATGTGGCCGGCCTGCTGGAGGTTCACACCCTCCGCAAGAACATCCGTGGCCACGAGGATGTCAAAAAGGTCGTCATCCCCAGCCTTGCCGGCTGTTGCAGGGGCGAAGTGCGCGATGGCGTGTGTTTTAGACCCGCTGTCCGAACCGCTGACGCGAATGACCCGCCCTGCGTAATCGGCGAGGCGCGGATCGCTGGCCGTGAGTTTCTCGAGAGCCTCGGCGACGTACGCGGCAGTGTCCGCGAAGTAGGTGAAGATGAGTACCTTGCGTCTGTTGCGTGTGTCTTGGGTGCCAGTCCCCCTGAGTTTTGCCTGCTCCGCAATATCCGCCAGCTCGTCCGCGAGAGCCAAGATCTTGGGATCATCGTCCGCCGTTACGCCGCGGACTTCGGCGCGGAGTTCCTCTAGGAGTTTGATGTCGGAAGCGACGGCGCTGCTCAGCTTCTCGACGTCGTAGCCTGCAGCATGCTGCTTGAAATCGTCGTCAACCCCGTCAATCACGGATTCGATGTCGTCTGTGTCGGCTGCTACCCACTCCTTCAGCGCGTCTCCGGACAGCACGTAGCCTGCTTCGAGGGCTGAGAGGAAGTGCCGATGCGAGGCAATCATGGTCCCGAGGGTCCGCGCGAATGCTTCGCCGCTGGACTCGAAGCGTTTGAGCATTGCAGATCGCAGAAGCCCGGCATTCTGGCGCTGGTAACTCTCGACGCTGCTCCCCGCCAGGAACCGAGATGGCACGTAGCGAGCCATCGACAGCACCGTGCCCGGCTCTTCAAGGGCGACACCCGTGGTTTCCAGGTCATCTTCTGATGTCTCGGTGGCTCCCAGCGCGGCCGCCAGCTTGTCGAGGAAACCGGGGAGAGATTTTTCGAGATCGTAGTCGACCCGCTGCACCTTGGGCGTGGGAAAGGTGATGACAGTCGAGTGACCATTAAAATCGACAGCGTCGCCAGCATAGTGCTGCTTGACGAATCGTCTCGTCCGCCTGACCGCCACCGCGTCCAACACCGAAAAGAGCTGCTGCGGGGAAAGCTCGTCGGGATCCATGGCCATGGCAGCGCCGAAGTACTTCCCCAGGCTCGGAATTCCGATATCAGTGAAGGCTGCGTCGCTCGGGGCAAAATAGCTGATGAGGTTGTATAGGTCGAGCAGAGAGTTGTTGACCGGGGTTGCAGTCAACATCACGAGGTCCTTGGGTGCCCCGCCCCCCAGAAGTGCGCGCATTGCTTCTGATTTGAGGGCGTTGGCGTTGCGGAGCCCGTGCGCTTCGTCGACAACCACCATGGCGTAATCGTTCGGATCAATCCCCGCATTGCCGAGGGCCAGTTCGTCGAAAGAGACAACTTTGGCCGGGATGTTCTTTGACTCGAGAAAGGGACGCCATGTTGTGTCCCGTAGCGTTGCGGGCGCGACAACGAGGACTTTTTGGCGTCGTTCAAAAGTCGCCTTGAAGATCAGTTCGCCTGCAAGGTACGTCTTACCCAGGCCAACTTCGTCCGCAATGATGACACCGCCGCGCGTCTCGAGGATCCGTTCTGCACGCCACACGCCGTCTGTTTGAAAACGGGTCAGGCCGAGGTTTGATTTGTCTTCTTGGCCGGCGGGGAACTCTGTGCCGTATTTTTCCCAGAGCATACGAAGGAACACGGTAAGGGGAGAATGAGCGTCCCAGCGGCCGGAGTAAATCCCGGCGAGGTCGAAGGGCTGCGCCATCTCCCATTGTTCGTCGAACCAGTCGACAACCTTGCCGATGATGTGTCCCGAGTCGTGGCCAAGATTCAGCTCATTGTTCCTGGCGAGGCCTGCGTAGGTAAAATTGGATGAACCGGCGAGCACTCCTTCAGGCTGGCCGCCGTCGCGTTGGACAATGAATGCCTTTCCGTGCAGAAAACCCTTTTCATACCTACGAACTTGAACATCCGGATGAGTAGAAAGCCATTGGACGAGCCTTTGTGCGGTCGCGTCGGCTTCGATTGTGAACCCCAATAGGTCCCGGTCCTCCGCCAGTGCGCGAGCGTGGGCATCCAGCGCCTCTCGTAGTCTGGGATCGTTCCGTCTCGATGGTCGATCTACCTTCCGCCGAAGTGCATTGCGTTGGACATAGGCCTCGGGCTCGGCTCCGAGAAGAAGTCTGACAGGACCAGTCTGCTCCAGCTCGGGCGCCAGCAAATTGAAACCACCAGGATTGAAATAAGCCGTCGAAATGGAGATGCGTGGAAGCTCGGCTAGCTGCTCACGAGCCTCTCGGAGAACGTCGACGACAGCGTCGGCGACCCGCTCGGGCGGAGTAGCGTCCGGCCGGTTTGTGGCAAACTCTTGATCCGGGTTCACGCCTGGTCCTTCCAACTGTCGAAGTGGCGCAGAACCGCGTTCAAGCGCTCGGTGTAGTTCCAGCCACGGTGGAAGGTCTCGAAGATGTGGACGACGTCGTCACGGTCCAGTCCGTACAAGAGGCTAACCAGGGCATCCAGCTCGGCGACCAGCTCTTCCTTTTCTATCTGTGACGTCACCGATCCCACGGGGACGCCGGCTGACGCCGCCCAAGCGGAAAAGCGATCGTCTACGGCGGCCAATCGAGCCGCGTTCTCGATAACCCTTGGCGTCAGCGCGGACGTTTCATCAAACTTCGGGACTGGGAACGAGTTGAGCAGGTGAATATTCAAGGAAAGCTCGACGAACCGCCGCGCGTACCAGTCGAACGGGATGCTGGACATGATACCCAGCGTCCAAGCATCAAGCTTCGGTTCCGCTTTGGGGGCATAAAGCCACGGAGCCTTGTTGGTGAGGACTACTTCACCGGGAATCAAGGCAACCAGAACGGTCCGAGAATTGGTCGCATTTGTTATATCGCGGAAGACGAGTCGCGGTCGGTGCATGGGTAAAGTTGTGGCATCAGCTACCCAAGCCGGATCGGCACCGTAAAAAGCAGTGCGCTTGTTTCGGACCTGGTTCAGACGTTTTCGCTGAAGGGCAACCTCAACAACATGCGGATCCGCCCACGCGTAGTAAGTACCGGTGTCCGGGTTCCAGATATCGAAGCTCCTGCCGGTGAAAACCGGTATAGACCCCGGCCGACGCTCCCCGCCATCAAATGTTTTCCTGTCATTCGTCGCATGAAACTCAGTTACGGCTCTGTATCCGGATTGAAGATCAAATCGATCCGATGATCGGAGCTTACGGAAGGTCGCAGCCGACTCACTCGTTGGAAACAGAGGAAAAGCATAGTTCTTAGTCCAACTGGCAAACTCCTCAGCTCCAATTTCCTGCAAATCTTCGGCGTATTGCTCGAATTCGTCCAAGGAGTAGAACGGACCGCCAAAGCGGACGCCAACCTCTGATGGCCCCTTTCGCGTGACGGCCAGGACAACGGAGTAGCGTCCTTCTACCTCGTCGAAGACCCAGTTTTTAGAGTTCGTCAGTACCAAGATACGGTCAAAGGAACCCTCCGTAAGGACTTCTTTCCGCCACAGCGCAGACCCGTCGGCCTGCAGTGCGGTTCGGGGAAGAACGACCCCAGTTCGCCCGCGCGTGCGGAGAAGCTGCCATTGTCGCCAGCAGAAAACTCGGTACAAGTCCAAGTCGCCAGTCCCCAAGCCCGGGAAAGGGCCCGCCATGAGCACAGGTCGCATGGCATTGGCCGTAGCGCGCTCCTTCTCATATTGCACCACCATAGCCGGACGTTCAGTTCTGAGCTCCGCAATCATCTTCTTCTGCTGAGCAGGCGGTTTGCCCTTAAGACCCTTAATTTCACGATTCCAAAACTTTATTTCTTCGGCTTGAAGTTCTTCCCATGGGGGGTTACCCAGAAGAACATCGAAACCCGAGTCATCACGCATGAACACTTCAGGAAACTGGGCGGCAAAATGAACGGGTCTTAGCTCACCTAGTCGTTTCGCGATATCGCTCTGCTGGGCACGGGCCGAGATACTATGCGGATCTGCTTCGTTGGAGAGCCATCCGAGCCTGACGGCCACTGCGGCGTCCAACAGCTGTCTGGCCGGCTCGGCCTTCTCCAACGCCTCCGCGTACAACGCATGAGCTTCATTTGCCTCATCGATGGTCGCCTCCGCGACCAAGCCGAGTCTTGTGAGGTGAACTTTTGCAAGCGCGACAGATGACTCCAGCTGATCCGCGAACAGACTGTACTGCCCGGGCACACGTTGAGGCTCAAAGATCCCCAGCCCTTCTTCGAGGGTCCCAATACCCGTAAGGCTATTTCCCGCGACCAAAGAGTGGTCGAGAGAAGACATCGGAAGTCCAGGAACGAATGTATGGATCCACAACGCAACCCGAGCGAGCTCCACCGCAATTTCGTTGATATCAACGCCGTAGATGCACCGCTTTGCAATCTGGCGCCGGAGAAGTGACGCTCGTTCGATTTCGTGCAGTCCGGCGTGTGCGCCGAGGCTCTCCTTAGCTGACTGACCAAGCTTGTCCAACTCTTGATCAACCATCGGAATCGGGTGCTCCACCAGGAAGGCGGACATGATTGATTCCATGTGATCCACTGCGGCAACGAGGAAGTGACCCGACCCCATGGCGATATCCGCAACACGGAAGTCAAAGAACAGCGCTGCCGCGCCGGCGTCGTCGTTTGCCTTCAAAAGCTCGCGTACGCGGTCGAGGTGCTCACGCAGAGTGGGTTCCAGAGCCGTTCGAAGAAGGTGGTCCACCGCAAAGGGCTTGGTGAAATAGGAGCCGGTGGTCTTCCTAGCACCGGACGAGTTGTGGAGATACACCTGCCCAGCTTCGACAACCGTGGCCTGTCCGTCCGCCGCGGGAATGTACGACCCGTTCTTGTCGACGATGAGATTCGACTCTGCGAGTGAAAGTGAGGACTCCAACAGGCCCTCGTAGATCGTGCCGAATTCTCGGACGCTCAAGTCCCGGAAGTCAACGGGGCCGAGCTCATGGCCGTCCACCAGCAAGGCGGCCAGGGCGGGACCAAATTCCCCGTTGGTGAGCCGCAAATCGGAGAGTCGGCTCCCGGAGACGCGGGCAACGGCGTCGTCCCGGAACAATCCTCCGTTGTATGCCGGCACACCAAGATCGTCGTTACCCGAGTCAATAGCTGCCCAGACGGCAACCTGGTCGTCCCACAGGTCGGTGGCGTGATGGTCGAATGTCAGGGCCCCCTCGGACATCCTCGAGGAAAGAACTTGGGCCAGCTGCTTCAGCGACTTGGCGTTATACCTGGCGTCCGTCCGGTACGGCAACAGATCGCCGTCCTCGGCGTAGGCAATGAACAGCAGCCGGAACAGGACGATCATGCTGTGGTGGTAGGCATCTTCCAGCTGCGCAGGGGTCTTGGCATCGAGACGGCGGGCTACGGCTTGGGCGAGCACGGGAACGACATGTTCATAGACGCGCTGCCGCAGACGGTCACCGACTGAACTCGCGTGTTCAGTGGAGGACACCAGGAGGGTGCCGACAGAACCGCCGACTGAGAGAGCCTCCGGAGAGAACAGGAGAGGGAGGTACGCTCCCTCGTCCTTACCGAGCAGTGCCAGATCAACTTGGGTGAATGTCTCGGTCTCGCCCTTGCGGCCGACACCTACGCCGGGATCTGTCGAATAGAGCCGCAAAACTGAGTCATTGGCGACGACTACCCATTTGAGGCCCCGTTTCTTTGCCTCTGTGAGGCCGTGTGCCACGGGCGAGGCGGAGTTGAAGCGGCTTGAAGTTCTTTCGAACGTCTCGTTACTCTGCAGCAGAATTGCCACCGCGGTGAGGGTTTCCCCGCTCTTGAGCAGCGTTCCTGTCGAGCCGATCTCCTCGGTCGCCCATCCCAGGGCTTTGAGCAGATCTCTTCCAGATTTAGTCCGCGCGGATTCAGCTCGTCGGTTCGCTTCGGCCCAGCCCCCGAGTTTAGGGGCGTTTTTCGTCAGCGCGTAGGTCGAAAAGAGGCCGGAGTTCCAAAGCCCATGGTGCTCGCTGTCGAGACTCGACAACCGCTCCTGAATGGCACGCGCGGCCTGGATGGAGTCGCCAGAGTTCAACCCTAAGCGCGCGATCGCCTCGGCCACTTCCAAATCCAATTCCGGCACGAAAGCTGCGTCTTCCCCCAAACCATAGACGGAAGCCTTCACACCCTTCGAACTGGGATATGCCGCAACGAGAAGAACAGGTGCAGCACGGCGGTTCCACCGGGCCTTCCAAAGGTGCTCCACGGCGGCCTTCGTAGGTTTGGAAGATGTTTGGGCGAGCAGGACCTCCAGCGCGTCGGCACCGTTGCCAAGGAACACCAAATCAGGAATGACGCTGCTGCCGCCAGGAAGCTGCCACTCCACGGTTCGCTCATGTTCAGAAAGAAACGACTCCAGTGCCGCTTCCAATTGTGCTTGCTCGACGCTCATTTGATTCCCCATACTTTTGTCCACAAACATATTCATTCTGGCCGTATATCCGGCACCTACCGAGCTCAAGATTAGCTCGGCACTGGCCGTTCGAGGGATCATCGACGCCGGTGAGCCGCACCCACAAACCGAGTGCGATCGTAGCCGGCCCCCTATGGCCGGGGATCTCACCGAGGCCTGTTAGATTCTTCCTCGCACCCAGCACGCCATAGGGCCCCAGAAGCTGCTTGAAATTACTCGCGTTCGCCAGAATTTCGACAGGACGACTTGCGAGGCACACAATCCGGGTGGGACGGCTAACCCGCCGGGCGGTTTACTACTCAACAGACCGGCGAAACTCGTCATAGTGCAGGGCTAATATTCCGGTTATTTTCGCCTTCCGGGGCACTAATAGTTCCGTGCCATGCAATGCGACATAGCCCGGCACATGCATGAGATGAATGGAGAATTCAACGCGCCAGGATTTCGGGTTCACGGAAAGTAGCTTCCGATCGAACAGCGAGTGTAGATCCCGCCTCAGCAGCAACCCGGCGTTGAAGTCGTGCAATCCGTGCTTAGAGTAACTCACAAGGTGGGCAGCTTCGAGACCTGCGTGAGCGTTCGGCCCTGAGATCGCACAGTTCTCCCCGTACATCGCCATCAACTTGGCGCGAAAGCCTGCTTGACCCACTCGCGCCCTGACAATTGCCTCAGAGAAGCCTCCGGGGAGTTCAAGTTCAGTGGGCGCTAGACCCCTTTCGAGCTGACGGATGCCAGTTCCGAGCGACGTTTGATCCAGCGCGTCCACGAACAATTCCCAGTCCAGATAACGCAGACTCAGCTGTTCCTTCGGATTAACGCAGGCCGCCCGAAGTGCTCCACCGGGCAAAAGCCCCTGCAAATCGATCCACGCCGCGGCATGGTTGGACCGATAGGCAGTCACTTCTTTGTATGTCTCGTCCGGTTTATCAAATTCGTGGAAGCACGTGTGGCACCGCCATCTAGGGGATTTCGTGGATCGAGCTTTAAAGGTCTGTCCTGCACACCCGGGGCAGTGAAAGTAAACGTTTGTGCGCTGTTCGATGTCTATAGAGTCAATCCTTGATGCACCCAACAAAACAAACTTGTTCCACAGAACGACGATATCCCCGACTTTCGGGAGCGCATGACGCGGCACTGTCGAGTCCCAAGAGTAATGCTGCGCAGGCAGATCGTCATATCCCCCGTTCCCACCATGAACGCGCTGATCACCCGCCGCTAAGATCAACCAGGCGTTCACAGGAAGTAACCCGTGATCGTTGCCGTTTCCTCAGGTCCGAACCTTATGCGCCAAGTTTCGACTGTCATCAACTCCCCATTTACGGCTCCCAAAAGGAGCGTGCGGCCTGACCATAATCGGCACTTTATAGTATGGGCTTTTTGCACCACGACCTGACATACCACGGCGAATTTCTGAGCGGACTTCCTGAAGCCCTCAAGATGAGGGGTCGTTTAGTGATGAAACGACGGTAGGACTTAGGAGGCTAGTGTCCAGCCGTCCTCGGGACGTTCCGCTCGGTACAATCCTTTGGCGTTGACAGCCCAATTTGGCACCCAATTGTTGAGGTCCCGGAGAATCTCAACAATGGGCGTGTCATGTTAGGCGTCCACCAACGTCCGGTCAAGCCGCTCACTGATCGAGTCGAGGGCATCCCGCATCTGTTCCGAGGAGAGCCCGACGAGCTCGCGGTAGCCCGTCATGAGAATTACCTCTTTCATGAATTCACGGATGTAGTCCTCCCGCGAATAGGCCGCATCCTTCATGAAATGTTCTAGGAGAGCAAACCGCAGCTCCGGCATCATCCCACTGTCACGGTCAAAGATGGCGAGGAAGCGGTCCTCCTTTTCCATGGCGACCTTCGTGTACGCAAAGGGATCATCCGTTGCTTTTGACAGCGGCCGCTGACGACCTGGATCGTGGGTCAAGTTGGCAACCCACCACAACCTCGAAATAGAGTTCCTTACGAGCTCTGCACGGCCACCCCGCGGCATCAGCCACCGGTCAAGCACTCGATTTTGCCATTTCTCCCGGTCGAGAGACCACCTGTGGGACGTGTAGTCGAAGAAAGTCACAGTGCTCAGGTAGGTCCAGAGCCGGCGGTCGGATGCTTCGACCGGTGTCATGTCGCCCAGATAGCAAAAGACATCGATCGCGTTCTGAGCTTCGAAACCAGATGGAAGCCCATTTCCTGAACGGTCGTACCGAAGCTCCGGCACCTCGCTGTGGAATTTCCATTCCACCTCAAACCTGGAGTCGGCGTCGTCGGCTATAACTGAAATCGCGTGGACAAAGTCCACGGCACTCTCGGCTTCCCGGAGGCGGAGAATATGACGGTCCACCGCAGTTTCGTTGAAAAGCGTGAGAAGGTTGTTCTCGCTCATCAGTATTCCTCTCTATCCAAAGATTCCTCGCGGACGGCTCGCCCAATGGGATCCTCAAGAATTGCTTGTGCCTGCTCAACTACGGACTTGTTGTCGACTTTGTGCTTCTCGATCAGCTTTGAAAGGGCTTTATGCCAAGCACGCTCTTCTGCGAGGTCTTCCGGCTGCGCTTCGTGCTTCATGTAAGTGAGCGTGCCCATCAGGGCGGGAAGCATTACCGCTGCGATTTGAAAGTCAGGCCTCGACCGTAGGGCAACGAAGTCCCGGAAGGTTGCTGATGCGATCCAAACTACAACGTGATTCTGGTTAGAGAATTCCAGCTGGATACCGGAACGAAGTTGTTCGTCCTCCTTGAACTCGAAGCAAGACTCAAGCGGGGGTTGCATCGGGTCATAGAGTTTGCGGGCCTGCACCGTAGTGTACCCACCCAATGCCAAGACATCACCCGGTTGGATGCTGAAGGACGTGTCGCCGTAGTCCTCATTCTGCTTTGATAGCCGGTATTCAGGGATTGCGGCAGCTGCAACAATCTGCAACTCAAGATTCACGGGTCCATCAATCTCGTCCTGCGGTATCGCGACAATGTACTTTTTCGTCCGGGCCAGCTCCTGGGTCAGGTGAGGCATCACTTGACCCAGGCGAAAAGTCTCGGCGCAGCGCCATTTCATAACAAGATTGGCTTGTCCGTCTGCCAGAAGCTGGCGTAGATCCTCATCCGTCAGCAGCACCTCAAATTCGAACTGCATGGACTCGACAAGACTCATCATGCGGGTGTTAGCCATGCTGAATTCAGAGTCGACGTCGTCGCTTCGGTCCAAAACGGGATAAGGATATGAACCCCGGGTTCTAGCCATTCTTCACTCCTAGGCGATACCGGCCACCGTGTCCAAACGTGACCTGCAGATTAATTTTCTGGTTTCGGTCCAGCTTGAGTCCCCTGATCGTGGAGCCTTGGACGTCGAGTTCATGCATTCCGCTGGCAGTTCGCATCATGACCTTCTCAATTGGCACGTCGTACACGTCTGCGTTGCCAGCACCGTACGCTGAGAGTTCCAAATCTCCGTTGACATCTTCGAGGGCGGTGACGACAACAGTGCTTTGCCCGTCAGTATGTTCTGCAAAGCTCCGGAACTTTATGGTCCGGGGGAGAATACGGCTTCGGCCATCGCCAAGCACACCGCCGGAATCGGTGTCTTTGCGGTCACCATCTCCCGATGATGCAGACCCTGCCTTGTTTCCTCGCCGCCCCTCGGTTTCGGAGTCGCCATCGGCGGCTCCGTACTGCGAAACGGGAACACTTACTGCCCCTTGGTCACGCCAATCCAGATGATCGAGTTTCTCTGGACGGCCCAGACGGCGCGGGGATTCCTTTTCCGACGGAACACGATCAGACGAGCGGGTGCCCCCGATGCCTTTACCCTCCTCGGCTCCAAGGTCAATGGGCAGAAACTTTGCCAGGCCCTTGATCGATGCAGATTTCCCAAGTTTCTGGGGGATCATCCTCATGAGCTCTTCCCGAATGAACTTTCGGATTTCTCGGACTGCAGCTCCGTCTGAACGCGGGCCTCGGTCGTTCCAGCGGTCGTGAGTCGGCGGCTCGATTTCCCTTAGGCGGCTGTTCCCTGCGTCGTTTGCGCATATGAATATTGCGGCGTATGGGACATGAATCGTGTGGTTCAAGACGTCCACCTTCATTAAAGGTTTTCGCATGACCTGGGTTCCCAGCTTCTTCTCTAATGTGTCGTCCACGAACAGATAGAGCTCGACTTCGCCAACAGTTTTCAGGGTCGCGACGACAGGCTCGGATTCGGTGAGCGCGCGGTAGAAAGGCCTAGCTGACCGCACCAGGTGGTCGTCGGCGTCTATTGCCCCAGAGAGCGTTTCCGAATTCAGAATCCATTCGTGACCTTCGGTGCGGCCTTTCACGACAAGAGCTCCGCGGTGAATGGCGACCATGAAGTTCTCAACGGCAGCGCGCTTGACGTCTGCCAGCCCAGAATCTCGGCCGGCCTCTCGATAGTCAAAGATGAAAAGGTCCGTGCCATCCACCGACCGGGCGGGAAAGTGCCCGAAGGGCGCGGGATTACGCAAGTACTTGAAGTCATTCTCCAGCAGCGAAGTGTAGTATCCGGTGCCTTGGCGCCATTCGTTGTTGTTGTCCCGATGACTGGCCAGCTTGCTGATAGCTGCGAAGACAATGTGGTCCTCGTCAAAGGGCTTTGAAGTATAGGCAACGGTCCGCATCTTTGAGGCAAGGGGGCCCACGGCCGAGCCAATGCCAAATGATCCGCCCCGTGAGCCCTCGCTTGAGGACGCCCCCGTGCTCCGAGTTAAGGTGCTCAAGGGCGTGAGCGGGGTGTCTTTGGATTCGCTTCCCGTAAGACCCTTCGTTCCATAGTCTCCGATCCGAAGGACTGGAACCACGTCCGATTCGACCGAGTGGAGGGCCTCCGCTAAGTACTTCCGCCCTTGTAGGTCTTGGCTTGCTGCGAGAGCGGCTGCAATCGAATCTCGGAGTGTTTTGATTCCCGGGATTTCGTCAGTAGCTACCGCGCGCAGATCGAACTCTACGGTGACGCAGGATGAGTGCGCGGATTTCGCATCCATGGAGTTCTGGATGATCTCACGGGTTAGAGACTGTTCAAGGTCCTTGTTGGTGAAATACTCGCCCGAAGGATCGTTCGGACCTTGGTAGCCGGCGCGACCGGCTGCCTCAAAGTAGAAATCGTATTCCTGTGTGTCTGTCATGTTCAGAACTCAATCCTCCGTTGCCGTGACTTGTGCGCAAATTTCGAGCGGCAGTCCTTCAGCTCTGCCTCAATGGCGGCGAAAAGCTTCTGCACTTCTGTATCGCTGTATTCGTAGTTGCGTTGATTGGAGAGGTTGCCCAAGAGGGCGATCTCCTTGAGCACTCTGTCCCCCCTAGCGGCCGCCAACCTCCGAAACTTTTCGTTCTTCGTCTCGCCTGACATCTAGATTCTTTCCCTAGGAAGTCAATTCCATCTCAGTGTAAAAGAAAGTCACAATCTTGTCTACATATCCGGAATATAGTCTCTATGGGCAATCTTGGCGGCGCGCGGTAGACGACAAGCGCCCCTTGCAGCCTGCTCATTGTGAGCACCTGATGCCCACATGTGGCGTCATGAGGTCGCCGGACAATGCCAGAAGGAGCCGGGGCGCCGGCGGCATTCACGCAAGCGGCCCGGAAGGGAGCCAGAAGGTTCCAAGGAAATGTCACTGGTGGGTGCGAGCGTTGCTTGTGACCGATCTACGAACAGCCGAACCGAGTTGTTAGCTTGAAGTTAAGCAGCACCTCAAGCGGCAGAGCCATCGGCGTGGCGCCGTATCCGCGGGTCATCTATACGACAGAATGTCGGGTGAACAACCCAGATAGGACATCATGGACAACGCAAATATTCTCCTGGCCCAAGCCCGTGCTAGATACACACAGCGACAGCTTGCTGAGCAACTGCACGTCTCGCATCGGACCGTCGCTCGCTGGGAGAATGGCGAGACGCCGTGTCCCACAATGCTTGCGCCTGCCCTGAAGGAGCTACTGGGGGTCCGGCCGGCCTCCAGGGCTCAAGACTTTACGTTTATCGATCTTTTTGCCGGCATTGGTGGGATACGTAAGGGATTCGAGGCCCACGGCGGACGATGCGTCCTCACCAGTGAGTGGAACACTTATGCTCAGAAAACCTACTTGGCCAACTTTCCGGATGACCAAGAGGATGCTCATACTTTTGTCGGCGACATCCAGCCCTTTCCAGCGCGCGACGTACCCGACCACGACGTCCTGCTGGGTGGATTCCCGTGCCAACCGTTCTCCATTGCCGGCGTGAGCAAAAAGAACTCCCTTGGCCGGCTACATGGCTTCGAAGACGCAACCCAAGGCACGCTCTTCTTCGATGTAGCTAGGATCATCAACGAAAAACGCCCTGCCGCGTTCATGCTGGAAAACGTTAAGAATCTCCGTTCACACGACAAAGGCCGAACGTTCGCTGTGATCATGGAGACCCTGCAGGAGGAACTTGGTTACGAAGTCCACTACAGAGTCATTGACGGCATAGGCTTCACCCCACAGCATCGGGAACGCATCATCATAGTCGGTTTTCGCGAACCCACTGATTTCACTTGGGATGATCTTGAGCTCCCTCCAGTTGGCCCAAAGTTGCACACGATTCTGCACCGGACAGACGGTTCAGAACCGGTTCTCGAGTGGGACGGCGACCGATACTTCGATCATGACAATTGCGAAGTCCAGCCCAAGTTCACTCTCACTCCGAATCTCTGGGCCTACCTTCAGGCATACGCGGCAAAGCACAAAGCCGCAGGGAACGGGTTCGGATACGGCTTGGTCCACCCCTTCGGTACGACCAGGACGTTGTCAGCGAGATATTACAAAGATGGCTCCGAAATTCTCGTGTCCCAGGACGGCAACCGGCCGCGCCGACTGACCCCACGAGAATGCGCAAGACTCATGGGCTATGAGGACACTTTCCGGATTCCGGTTAGTGATACTCAGGCATACAAGCAATTTGGAAACAGCGTCGTGACACCGGTCATGCGCGAGGTTGCGCGAATCATGACTCCTCACGTGCACCAGATCGTAGAAGCGTCGACCGCGGGCGAGAGCTTGTCCGCCTGAACCTGTAGACGATGTAGCGTGGCGCGAAGTTCCTCTCGGCGCCACGCTACATTGTTGCCTAAGTAGGTATTTGGGCATCGAACATTTCTCGGGGGTATGACGTGGACTTCAGTAATTTGGCTGATCATTTTGAGGGTGTCGCTGCTAAAGTTCTCAGCACGGTCGAGACCGTGGGAAGAAGCTCCAACCAGCACGAGCTCGACGGCGTCAAGGCGCTGCAGAGTCTGTTCGGACGGCCTGCGAAAAAGTTGTCGATCCCCACACGCTTCTTCCACGTCAGCGATGAGATGGAGGAGCCTGTCGCCGAGGACGGGTCTCTAACCTATTACGACGCTCGAATCAACACACCTAATCGGTCCGAATACCGGCTCTACTACCCGGCGTCAGTCGATGCCATGAAAATGGCCCAAGCCGGTGACGTAGTCTTTATTGCAAAACGCAAGGATGGCAGCGCCCTCTTCATCGTCGCGCCAGGCAACTCCACTGTTGCCGCCCAGCTCGACTGGCTCTTCGGCACCGCCGTGCTAGAGCACTCTGGCTTTTCCGTTCGTTCCGGTATGGAAGCCGACAGGCTTCCCCTAACAGCCATGTATCTGCTCGACACACTCGGTGTTTCGTTAGAACCGCTTAATGACGACTGGCTAAACCTTGTGTTGGACCGATTTGGTCCAAGGTTCCCAACCTCAGCCGAGTTCGGTGCATTCGCTCGTTCCACTCTTCCGGAACTTCGGCCCAACGATGATCCAGATGGGGTCCTCATGGCTTGGCTGGAGCGGGAGGAACTCCTCTTCCGAACATTGGAGCGCCATCTGGCTGCCGACACGTTGGAAAACCTCTACAGCGAAGGACGCGTGGATCTGGACCGATTCATCGAGGTCTCCCTCTCGTTGCACAACCGCAGGAAGAGCCGAGCGGGCCGAAGTTTGGAAAACCATCTTATCGCCCTCTTCGCCGCAATGGACCTCCGCCACAGCTTCAACCCGATGACGGAACAACGTATACGTCCCGACTTCATATTTCCCAGCATCGATGAGTACCGTAACCCGAGATTTCCCGATGGGGATCTAACCATGCTGGGCGTCAAGACCAGCTGTAAGGATCGCTGGCGTCAGGTCCTCAGTGAGGCCAACCGAGTTCCCGAGAAGCACTTGCTCACATTGGAAAGCCCAATCAGCGTTGCCCAGACGGATGAAATGCGCGACCATCGGATCCAGCTGGTCATACCCCGCCCCCTGCACGAACCTTTTAAACCGCAGCAACAACATTTCCTGATGAGCCTGGCCGATTTCGCAGCATTGGCTCGGGAACGTGAGAGACGGGGACCAACGCAGCTGGCACTCCTGTGAAGGTCATGGTTGCCAACGGATGCACCAGATGCAGCCGCCAAAGCGAGCACGTTCTGGCCGAAGGTCAACGGTCGGGGTGGCGCTCCCGAGCAGCGCGCCGCCGGTTGCAAGCTGAACGCTCGGCCCTGGTTGCGTGAGTTCCTGAACAACCGTAGTGAGTTCGGCTATCTCCTCTTCGGCTGGCTTTGTCGCCAGACGATTCTTCGAGTAGTTGTTCGGTGACGGCAAGAACGGCCGTGTACAGGCGACTGCCTCGGGACTGGTTACGACTTTGAAGACCTTTGTAGCAGAATCCCGAGTGCCTCGGATGACCCTTTGCCGCATGTCTCGCGTGTGCCCCACTGTTCTCTCCTATGACTAGGGATGCGTGCTAAATGGCAGCCTACAAGCAGACAGGTGCTCCGGTCCGCACGCGTGCAAATCAACCCTGCCTCATATGGATTTTTTCGGGCGAGCACCCGTCCCCCTCCCTAGGAGGCGCCGTGCACGTTAGGCAGCAGCCCGCGCCCACAACCGTGACGGCCTCCCCCGCGTCCCGTCAGACATCTGACCCGTCCCGGTCAGCTTCGGCTCCATAAACCGGCGGAACGTGTCGCGCATCAACGGTGTGCCCGCCACCACCTCATGCAGTTCCCGCAGCTCCTTTAGCGTGAAAGGTTCATCCAGCAGCGCCCCAGGATCCGGCGCCTCCGCATAGGCAGCACGCAGCCACTCCACCGCATTCGCCACAATGTCCGCGTGTCCATAAGGCAGCCCGGCGATCAGCTCCGGTTCCCCGGTCACGGAAGCCAGCCGGACGCCGTCGGACGTCAATGCCTCCTCCAAAGCCGCCAGCGGCACAACGTCCACGTGCGCCACCGACAGGACCCAGCCGCGGTCATCGCGGCCGGGCTCGTCGAACACCTGCAGCTGCCGCGGCACCCGCCCGGAAATCCCTGCCTTCTCCCGCAGGCACCGCAGCACCGCGTCCGCCAGGGTCTCGCGCTCACGCAGGAAGGTTCCCGGCAGCGCCCACTTCCCGTGCTGGTGGTCCTCCGCGCGGCGCACCAGCAGCACGCACACGCTGCCCTCCGAAACGGTCAGCACCGCGGTATCGACTGCCACCGACGGCCGCGGGTAGTCGAGCAGGGAGGGGCCTGGGCTGTTCTTGGAGTCCTTCACACAACCATTTATCGCAGTATTGCGCTAAAGAAGCAACCCGTGCATACTGGAACCAATTAGCGCAGAAATGCGATAAATCAACTGGAGGTTCCCATGAAAGTCCCGCAGCTTCACGTCGGCGCCGGCAGCAGCCTCGGCCCGCTCAGCATCTTCCCCGTCTGGACCTCCGCCCCCGGAAGCCTCGGCATCAGCACCGGCACCCACGCCGACGTCGCCGTCACCGAACTCGCCGGCGGCGCCCAGGTGTCCCGCCTCACCGTCACCAACAACGGCCCGCACCCGGCACTGCTGCTGGAAGGCGAGCTGCTCGAAGGCGGCCAGCAGCACCGGACCTGCGCCCGCGACGTCGTCCTCGGCCCGGGCGAAACCCGCGACATCGATACGTTCTGCGTCGAGGCCGGCCGCTGGGAGGACGGGCAAACCAGCCACCGCCGGCAGGCACGGCGCGCTCCGCTGAACGTCTGGTCCGAGCTGGCCAACGGCATGAACGGGCAGCGGGGAGGGAACCGGCAGGACCGGATCTGGGAACGGGTCCGCCGCTTCGACGCCGCCCGGGGCGTCTCCGCCACCAGCTCCCTCCTCCAGCACCTGGACTGGTTCAAGGACGACAAAGAGGAACGCAACCGGTTCAGCGCCGCGGACGCGCCGGCCCCGCTGGAGGGCCAGCGCGGCGTGGTGATCAGCCTGGCCCGGCAGCCTCTGCTCCTGGAGGTGTTCGGCACCAGCACGCTGTTCCGCCGCCACTACCGGCAGCTGGTCGAGTCTGCCCTGCTGGACCTTGAGCTCCTGCCGCCCCAGGCGCTGGCCTCCGGGCCGATGCCCGGCCAGCGCGCCCGCGACTTCGCAGCCCGGGTCCAGGCGATGGACTTCGGCACGTTCGACGGCGACGCCGCGGGCGTCGAGGTACGGCACCACGGCTCCCTCCGGAGCCGCAACGTCACCCGCGCCGCCGGAGCGGTCACCGCCGCCGGCATCGCCGTCGCACTCCCCCAGCGCCGCCCGCAGCTGGCCCACCTGACCGGCTGGAACACCCAACACCCCCTGATGGAGATGGCATGAAACTGAACCCCCTACAGAATGACCGCGCGGCCGGCGTCCTCGTCGCCCTGGCCGCCGGCGACGCCCTCGGCGCCGGCTACGAGTTCGGTGCACCGCTGCCGGACGGCGCCGAAGTGACCATGAAGGGCGGCGGCCCGTTCGGGTTCGCGCCGGCCGAGTGGACCGACGACACCTCCATGGCCATCCCGATCGCCGAGGCCCTTTTGGAGTCCGCATCCGACGGCGGCCCCTCCTCCCCCGCGGCGCTCACCGTGGTGGTCCGGGCATGGACTGCCTGGGCCACTGATGCGAAGGACGTGGGGGCGCAGACGAGCGCCGTCATCGCCGCTGCACGGAGGCTGGCTGCCGCTGCTGGCCGCGAGGTTGAGGCCGCGGACTTCACTGCCGCGGCCGCTGACTTCCACGCCCGGACCGGCCGCAGCGCCGGCAACGGGTCGCTGATGCGCACTGCTCCGCTTGCGTTGGCTTACCTGGACCGGGAGCCCTCTGAACTGATGGCTGCCGCGGGTGAGCTGAGCGCCCTAACCCACGCCGATGCTGATGCCCGGGAGGCGTGTGGGCTGTGGTGCGTGGCGATCCGCCATGCAGTTCTCACCGGGCTGCTCGATGTCCGGGCAGGGCTGCCGCTGCTGTCCGCCGGACGGGCTTCCGTGTGGCTGGAGCGGATTGATGTCGCTGAGCGGTCCCGGCCCCGCGGCTTCACCCGCAACGGCTGGGTGGTGGAGGCGTTCCAGGGGGCGTGGAGCGCCATCCACTATGCGGGCCGTTCAGCTGTTGGCCCGGCCCACCTTCGGGCTGCTTTGGAGGATGCGGTGCGCGGCGGACGCGACACGGACACGGTGGCCGCGATCGCCGGCGGCCTGCTGGGAGCGGCCTACGGTTACACCGCGGTGCCTTTCGAGTGGCGTCAGCGGCTTCACGGATGGCCGGGACTGCGGGCCCGTGACCTGATGTTGCTGGGCATGGAGCTGGGCCGCGCCGAGGGCCTGCGGCCTCTGTCCTGGCCGCGGGCTGAACGGCACGACTACAGCATGTGGGGCCGCACCGACGCGCTGGTCCGGCATCCGCACGACGACGGCGTATGGCTGGGCGGCGTCGGCTCGCTTCAGCGGGTGGCTGAGCTGGGCATAGACGCGGTGGTGTCGCTCTGCCGGCTGGGCACGCTGGACGTGCCGGGCGTGGAGCCCGAGAACCATGCCACCTTCTGGGTGGTCGACTCCTCTGTTGAAGGCGACAACGCACACGTGGCCTTTGTCCTCGGGGAGGCGGCGGCCGCCGTCGAACGCTACCGCGCGGAGGGCAAGACTCTGCTGCTGCACTGTGTCCGGGCGGAGTCCCGGACGCCGACTGTGGCTGCTTTGTATGGTGCCCGCCTTTCTCAAATTTCTCCGCTGGAGGCGCTCGAGGACGTGCGGCGGGTACTGCCTAGTGCGCGGCCAAATCCTCTCTTCATGCAGGTGTTGACAGAAGCCGAAACCATCACCGACACGGCGGCCGGCGGTGCCACGCGCGCAGGTGCCCAATAATGTCCGAGGCTGCTGATAGGAATATGACCATGACAACAACTCCTGAACTCAGCCGGGAGCAGCGCGACGCCGCCATGGTTGAGCGCTACGCGGACGGCGAGACGCTGGACGCCATCGGCCAGAGCTTCGGCATTACCCGTGAGCGCGTCCGGCAGGTGATCGCCAAGGTGGGCGGTACGAACGCCGAAGAGTCCCGCAAGAACCGGATCGCGGCACGGGAGGCGGCTACACGCGCCGGGCATGAAGCCTTCCTGGCGGAGTACGGGGACCTCGCCCGCCAGATGGCCAAGCGTGGCGTGACCCGGCCCGATGCCGTGGTGAAGCTCCAGGCGCTGTACCCGGCGATCGACGTTGATCTGGCCGAAGAAGCCCTGAAGGGATCGTCCATTCTTTTCTCCAAGGCCCAGGTCGACGACATCTTCTCCCAAGAGGCGCTGGCTGCCGGGATCTGGTTCCTGCTGGGATCCGACCGGAATCTTGCGCCCGACCGTGAGTGGGCGGTTGTGAACCTGGACCTGTCCCTCATGAGTGAGCTGCGCGCCGCCCTGGAGTCCGCCGAAGCGTCGCCGGATGACGTGGCGACCATCCTGGGAGTTATTGGCGCCGCGCAGAAGCATTTATCGGAGGACCCGGCCGTCAGCATCACCGGCGCCCGTTACCAGGAGCTCCGCGACGAACTCGTTGTGGCCTTCGGCCTGGTCTCCCGGCAGGGAGCTTTCCCTTGGCCGCCTACTCGGCAAACCGTAATGAAGCGGTTCGGCGGCTGGAACGAGGCCTTGGAGGCTATGGGGATCGGGACCACTAAGCAGGGCCGATCCAAAGGACTGCTGAAGTTCACCCGCGAAGACTATGACTCTGCCGTACGGGACTATTGCGTCTACGCGTCGGCAGCGGAAACGAATGCGACGTTTGCCGGCTACGACGAGTGGGTAAAGCAGGAACTGACCGCAGGTCGCTCCCGCCCCTCCGGGGCTTCCGTGAGGAACATCTACGGCACTTGGGCGAACGCAATCCGCAGTGTACAGGAGTAGGCGGTCGACTTGGGGGAAGTGGACAGGGAAAACGTCAGCCAAGGCACAGGCCTCCCTTCCGAATTGCTGACCGGTCCGATCACTCATGCTTACCGCAGAGGTGATCCACTTCGTCTGATCGCAGCCAAGCATGGAACGGAGCTGCCAGCCCTTTACTCGCGGCTAGCTAGGGAGATTGGCGATGAAGACGAACTGGCGAGAATGCGCAGTACCCGGTCAAGGACTGCCGCAACCATGGAAGTCCTTGACAAGGAATCACACCTCATCTGGCGTTTAGTTGACTCCGGATTCTCAGTAGACGAAATTCCAACGGTACTAGGCGCTCTGGCAACATGCACCGAAGTGGACTCGGCGATCATGACCGAATTGCTCCAGTCCTTGGGACCCCGGGACCTCCGGCTTTGCCTCGACATGCCGGCACCGGAGACCCCCCGGCTGAGTGACAGCCTCAGCCTGATGTACGTCATCGGCAAGCATTACCGAATCGAACCGGACTATCAGCTGACACTGGGTCAAATTCCTTTGGACGAACTTGCCGAGCTGAGGCGGCTGAGTAGGGCCAACTGTCCCCCAAGGCGATTGGCTGAGGTCCTGGCAGTCGCTGAGACCACCAAGCTCGCCATCCGGGCACGAGCTGTCACATCCTTGTCGGTTGCGGATTACGCTCTAGCAGCAAAGGCTTTTGCAAGGCGATTCAACGGCTACATTATCGACGAATCGGCCACGTGGCCTGTCCCATCCTCGGACCTGATTCGCCGCCTGGGCGTCGGGTTCTGGGACCAAGCACTGAGGACAGTGGCATTGAACCCGGTACGGGCGGCTGACCGTTTTCAAGAAGAGGACTTCCCTCGGGCTCTTGAGGATTTCGGCAAAGAAGTTGCCCGTGGCGGCTTTCCGCCAAGCCCAGAAAACTATGACCGATGGCTTATCGCGGAAATAGCTCTACGCAGAGACCGGCCATCCGTTCTGGAGCTTCTCAAGCGCTATGGCCGCTGGGATGCAGCCCTCAGTGAAATTCTGGGCGTACCCAGCGACAACGGGCTCGGGGCTTCTACCAAGGGAGACGTTGATGACGTGGAGTTGCTCTTCGCGCTGCCTGATTCATCTCATGAAGCAGCATGGGTACGAGCCGGCGAATACCTTTGCGAACTTCTCGCACGCCTACCCCGCCGAAGGTCACTACATATCGAGTACGCGGAAATAGGGACTGGGACCTTTCGGCCTTATGCACGCGCCGGGCGCACAGCGAAAGGAATATGGTGTGAGATTTCACCGGAGCAGACCCACGCCAACGGAGCAGACCCTGTCGACACGGACCATTTGCACTACGAAGACTGGGCTGAACCGGACGATGACTCTCCGCACTGGCGGAAACAAGAGATGCCTTTCCAGGATTCAGGCCACCAGATTCTGGATGCCTTGCGGTACGGCTGGCATTGCCTCGACCCTTGGCAACTACGGTGGAGCACCCGACAGCCGATCAGCGGGCAGGGACGGAACAACGGAGTGACCATCGAAGATGCTCTGGCCGGCGATGTCCAGTCGTTGCGGAACGCCGGATAAGACCGATGAGATTTTGGACGCTCATTGCCGAGCTTGACTCTTACTACGACTATTGGGGGGCACACGATGACGGAACCAGATTCCAATACATCAATCAACGCTGAACGAGGGAACCCAACTGACCAGGCCGTGGCTTCATACGTTGCCGGTGACCCGCTGCGATGCATAGCCGCCTCACTGCAAATGGACAGCTACCAAGTCTTGCGTCTGCTGAGCACCCGCATAGCCGACAACGGGGAAAAGCAGCGGTCAAAAGCGCTCCGGAACCGTTGCTCCATTACCGCTGAAGTCCTTGGCGGGGAAATGGAACGGACCGAGCGGCTTTTGAGCGCTGGAATTGAGTCCGTGGACGTGCCCAAGGTTCTGGTGGCTTTTGGGGTGCCGCTAGATGTTGAGATCGCTGTCGAGTTGCTCCGGAGTCTTGAAATCTTCGAAGACATCTACCTCCGGGTGTCCCATGTCAGGAGCGACCATGTTCCGGTGGTGCGCTCAATCGAAATGCTCAGCTTGCTCTACATCATCGGACGGCATCGCGGCGTGGAGCCTGATTACCGCTTCGCGCTCGGGAAGATGCCGCTGCCGGGCATTGCAGAATTCCGTGAGCTTCAAACGGGGCGACTCCCTGCGTCTGAGATAGCCGAAGTGATTGCCACGGTTGAGAAAACAGCCGAGGCAATTAGAACGGGGAACGCGGCCGGAATTTCCTATTCGGAGTTCAGGGATACGACCTCACTGTTGGCAGAGGAAACAGATTATGGCGGACTTGGGTGGCTAGTTCCGGCTCGCGTTATTCGTGATCGGGTAGGCAGAGGGTCATGGTCGGTAACTCTTGAGGCCGCTGGCCTGGCGGCCCCAAGCCAGCAAGAACGATTCGAGCGGATTAACTATGAAGAGGCAGCACAAGATTTCTTGAACATGTACCGCTATTTCGGGTCGCCGAAGGACGTGGCCAGTTATGACAGTTGGGTGATCGCCGAAGCAGCTGCTGGACGCGACCGCCCGTCGGTGATCGCCATTCGCCGCCATTTCGGCGCCTGGGAGTCGGTGATCGGGGCGGCGATGCCCCCAGAAGTCGGCGTGGACGAGTTCGCCGGGCTCGTAGCGATGTGCAGGACCCAGAACGATGTGGAATACGACTGGGCCCGTGCGGGCGAACTGGTCAGCGAAGTGCTGGCCAACATGCCATGGAACTCATTTCTGAGCATCGACTACGGTGACGAAACTGACGGACCGAAGCGGCCTTACGCTCAGGCAAACCCGAGTGCAGACGGTGTTTGGTGCGAGATCGTGTCAGAAGAGTTCCTTTCCGCGAACCAGTGGCCGATTGACACCGACTATCTCATCAGGAACGGCTGGTCCGCGCCCGATGAGGAAGTGCCCAACTGGCACAAGCAGGGCATCGCGCCCCTTGAAGCCGGGCACCAGTTAATGGAGGGCCTTACGTACGGCCGGGACTGCCGTGATCCGCAGAAGGTCCGCTGGCACAGCGCAGAATTCCCCGGCGGTCCGGGACCCGGTGGTGGCCTCATCCTGGACTTTGCAGCTAGCGGCGTGAATCGAGACGTGCGGAGGGCAAGTTGATGCTTAGGCGACGGCTCGAATGAATTGTCTCGGGCTGGATCTACTCTGAAACCAGCCGGCCGGACACCGGGAAAGAAAGGAGCGTGACCGTGCCCAAACGTCGTCGCCATCGCCAGCCCGCTGACTTTTCGAGTGAGCTGAAGAGCACTGCAGAGGCACCCGCTACTGTCCTGTCAGATCTGGAACCAGACGATTTGGCAACTCTCCTGCTGGAACGGTCACGTGTGCGTCCTGTTGTAGTTATTTCCCGATTTGCCGAGGAAGATAAACCTCGTCTTGACGGCGATAGTATCGCCCGGGAATTGAAAGGTGTTGCCGACGTCGTAGTCGTAACCAACGGAACGTTCACCTATGACCTCGAAAAGCTGATGCCGGCAGACACGCAGATCTTTGGCAGTGCCGCCAGAGTCTATCCCCCGGGGCTGAAATGGACGGAAAACCCTTACAGAAGCCCGCTTCGACTAGTACAAAGCCGGGCTGACGTCGAGGCCGTGACCGCGCAAATTATCCGGGACGCCGAGGATCTCGCCTTCTCCGGCGGTTGGAAAACTGCGAGCCCCGCCAGTAGATCAGACACGCAGGAGTCCGGTCTAGTGAAAAGTATTGCCCCTGACGGCACAAGGGCGGTTCTGGAACTCAGTAATGGCCTGCAGGTTTTCCTACCTGCGGAGTCCACCGGGCTTGAAGTCCCGCTGCATTGGATCCTTCGGGAGGGCATGACGATTTCGGGCGCCTTCGATACCGCGAAGAGGATCTTTTCCATCGCTCCTATCCAACCGCCTGTCCCAGGCGCGGACCATGCCGACGGTGCCTTGGTACCTGCCCTCGTCCAGTCAGTTGGGGCGCAATCCGCCGACCTTTCCCTGGTTCCCGGTCACTCGCACACCCTGATTCTCAGCAGCATCTCCTCAAATGAGCTGGATTCAGTGGCTGACCTCCTGACGGAGGGCGAAGTTGTCGCCGTCAGGCTCCATCGGAGCAACGGGCACATAGCGCTGTCGATGCTCGACGTAGATGACACTGAACCTGTGCTGAGCGCTCCGCAGCTGGTGCCGGGTGGAGGGCCCTGGCTGGTCCCCGGCCGTGATCTTCTGCGGAACACGCCCGAGGCGTCGAGCACCAAAGTCACCGATAAGGTACTTGAGACGCGAAACGCGAGTCCGGTCTCGGGGGCAACAGCACTGAAAACGACGGAACTGGCGCTTGCCGCCGAACGCGGCAAGCGGGAACAACTTGAAACAGAGCTCAATGAACTGAGGTCTGCCAACCATCGGCACCAAGTGCACGAAGCCGAGCTGAGTGCTGACGTTATGCTCAGCCGTCAACAGACCGTCGAAATCGCTGATTTGCAGCAGGAAAGAGATCGCCTCCGCCGTGACCTCGCCGCTGCTAATACGCATCTCTCGGACCTGAGAAAGAAGCTACGCGGAGTCCGCAAGGAGGAAGCAACTGCAGAACGTGTGTTCCTGGACCCGGCAGAAGACTTCGACTTCAGACTCAACTTAACGTGGGCGGTGCAGATTCCCGCTGCCGACAAGAATCGGCTAGCGCTGGGCCCTTACCGGCTCGGCGAAGACTTCCTGCAGACGCTCCACGAGCAGCCGCAAGAAAAGCAGAGGAAGGCTCTTAAAGCCATTGTTGACCTCCTAGTTAAGGATCCAGCACGGCTTGGCTTGCGCGAAGCCCACCAGCTGAGAACACACGCCTCGGGAGGATCAGAAGCAGTCACCCGCAACAACGGCCAAGACGTTTGTTGGCGACTCTATATCGAACAGAACGTGCCAGCAGCAAGACGCCTCCACTATTGGAAATGCGCCGATGGAGTTATCGAACTCTCTAGGGTGGCTGTGCATGACGAAACCCAGGCGTAAGTTCCGGATCTGTGCTGGCCGTAACTGTCCGACCCCGAATTGGTCCCACGACACCAGCGGCTCAATGCAGAGCAGACCGAACAGGTCATGGCTGCCCTACGTTCCCTCCACTTAAGTGGGCCGAGGAGGCACGAATCGTGCCTTTGCGAGGCTCGGGGCGCCCGAGGGTCTGACCTCGTCCACATCCAACCGGCACCCGTGCAGTAACAGCGAACGGGCGAACTCAGGTCAACAACCCCACTTGGAAGGATTCCAGGTGGGGCCTGGGTGCCGTACTGTTCTCGCATGGACGAGGAGGCTTGGATTGTTCCCCCAAAAGCCACAGATATTGATGGTTCTGATCCGTTCGTTGGCGTTGATGCCACCGTCGCCGACTTTTGGAAATTCGCCTTGAGTGACCTACGGATGAACAATGCCCGGGGTTACCTCGCTGAGTTCCTTGTAGCGAAGGCTCTCGGGCTACAAAGCGTTCGCCGGGTTGAATGGGACGCCTACGACCTATTGCTGGATGGGATTCGTGTCGAGGTGAAGTCATCGGCTTACTTGCA
Source organism: Pseudarthrobacter sp. C1 (assembly GCF_034720455.1). NCBI lineage: Bacteria > Bacillati > Actinomycetota > Actinomycetes > Micrococcales > Micrococcaceae > Pseudarthrobacter > Pseudarthrobacter sp. C1. The sequence goes on from NZ_JAYESK010000001.1 coordinate 323,944, forward strand.
GGCGTGGGAACAGCCCCGCCCCAGCCGGATCGCCTTCGGAGGGCTGCAGGGGACCCGGTACCACCCTCGTCACGGATACGATCCGGCAGGAAAGCAACTAAACGCGAATGTATATGTCTTTTGCGTACAAACTGCGAAGCGGCACGAGGACTACAACCCGCTGGACCTGGACCAATGGTCCTTCTACATCGTCAAGCGCAGCGCCCTGCAACGCCTCGGCTATAGCAGCATAGGTCTGGACACCGTCAGGACCCTCTCAAATGGGGAAACAGCTTGGTCAGATTTACGTGGTGCCGTGCTCGAGGCAGCACAAGGTGAAGATTTCACGGACACCCCTTGGTGGTCGGAATAACCAGAGACACATCGGCGATGAAGAATGCGAATTAGGCAGCCCGGCTAACGCTGAACCAAGGGACAGCCGGCAGTCGCGACCGGGGTCCACACCACAGCCCCTCTCCAAGATGGTTTTGCCGCGTCCCCGTGGAAGCCGCACACTTGAGCTGGACCATCCGGACGTCTCCCGGACAGTTCTGTCCGCCCAACTTGGCCATATTGCTTCGGCCCCTTCGGGACGGACCAAACTCTGCGGCCAACGGCCGCAGTTCTTACGCTGCATTAGGAAGATGGAACGTGCCATGGAAATGCTGAGTGGTGTCAGCGTCGATACATTCAAGAATCTCGTATGGCTCGCTGCCTTTATTGTCGGCGCTTTGTTTGTCATCGGCAGCCCAGTGTCTTCTCCACTGAAGATCGCCGCAAGGACCGTTAGTGCCCTGCTTGCGGCAACGGTGTCATTCGCTGCCGCCAATCTGGCAGTGGTGTTTTACATCCTTGCGCACCTCACTGACCCGCGCTGGTCTGTCGGGAAGGATCCAACACTTGACAGTCCCCAGCTGTCTGCCGGGCCGTTCTTCCAGCCAATCACCGATACTTTGAATGACATCCTGGGCAGCCTGACGGGAAGCCTGAACAATGCCATCGCATTGAAGAATGCATTCCTGACCATGCCGGACTTCATCATTGCGGCTGGCTGGGCTTTCCTGTTGCTGTTGCCGCTGGTGATCGCAGTTCGAATCACTGCTTGGTTCATCGAAAAAGAGCAGGTTCGGCAGATTGACCGGAATACGCGCGATCTGGCTGATATCCGCGCCCAGTTTGGACTTGCCGCTTTCAAAGACACCGCAAAGTGGCGCTCCTGACATCGGGAAATTTGACCTGTCCGTGTCGCCATGGTGAATCAGTCCCGCCCAGCTAACGTTGGATCAGCGCAAAACCGGGGAGCCGGTTTATCAATATGGGGGCGGCAATGAGGTGCATTCCGGAAGAACCGGAGTTCGGCGATGGACACCACGCGGAGAAGGCCGTCTGGACCGCCCTGCGGAACAGCCTCCCCGACGACTGCGTCCTGGCCCACTCGGTGCACGTCCGCGACGGCCGGAACGAATACGAAATTGACCTGCTGGTCCTCTGGCCTAATGTCGGCATGGCTGCGATCGAGGTCAAGGGCGGTCAGGTCAGCATCACGGACGGGCAGTGGTACCAGTCGGACCGCACCCAGAGACGCAGGATCCAAAGCCCCGTGGCGCAGTCCCAGAGCTCACTCCACGCCCTCAAGAACTGGCTGGAGAACCAGCTCGGTGCGCGCCTGAGCAGCCGCTGCGTCTACATGGTCAGCCTGCCCTACACCGACGTGCCGCGGGACTGGACCATGGCAGGCTGCCCGCGGTCGCTCATCCTCGACCAGACCGGCAGCAAGTCCCCCGCCGACCTCGTCCGCCAAGCCATCGAAAACGAAGGCGGCGGCGCCTCCCCGCTGGCCCCGGCCTTCCTGGAACGCATCGTCCGCAGGCTGGGCGGAAACCTGGACACCGCCGTCGTACCTTCCACCACCTCGCAGGAGGACGAAGCAGAGCAGGACCACCTCACGGAACGCCAGTCCGTGCTGCTCCAGGCAACGCGCTCACTCAACAGGGTCCGTTTCACCGGCGGCGCGGGCAGCGGAAAGACGTGGCTCGACGTCGAGAAGGCCAAGCTGCTCAGCAAGCAGGGCAAACGCGTAGGCCTCTTCTGCTACAACAAAGGCCTCGGGCAATACCTCCAGGACCGCGTCGGGACATGGAAGCGGCAAGCCAAGCCGGTGTTCACGGGCGAGTTCCACGAATACGTGCGCGGGCTGGGAGTCCCGGACGGCTCGGGGCAGGACTATTTCGACGTCGAGATGCCCCGCCTCCTGAAGGAGCTGGCAGCCGGACTGGAGCCGCACGAGCGGCTGGACGCCGTCGTCGTCGATGAAGCGCAGGACTTCGCGCCCCTGTGGTGGGACGCCCTTCTCGCGTGCACCAGCGACCCGGACGCGGGTGAGGTATACGCGTTCATGGACGACCGGCAGGACGTCTACCAGCGCTGGGGAGGCGCGACGGCGGACCTCACCAGCGGGCCGATGGCCACCTTCGTGCCCATCCACATCGACGATAACCTCCGGAATACCGTCAAGATCGCTGAGACGTTCAAGCCATTCGCCGGCGAATACTTCAAGCCCCGCGGAAGCACGGGCCTGCCCGTCCGGTTCGTGGACTGCCCAACCGAGGATGCGCTCGAGATCGCCGGGGACTGCCTGGATTCGCTGATCGACGAGGGCTGGGCGAACAACCAAATCGCGCTTCTCACCACCAAGGACCGCCACCCCATCCATTTGGACTACTTTAAGCGCGGCGCCACGGAAGAGTACTGGCGGGACTTCCACGCCAACGACGGTGAGTTCTACGGCCATGTGCTGGGTTTCAAGGGCCTGGAACGGTCTGTTGTTGTTCTTTGCGTGAACGGTTTCAAGGACATGGACCGGGCCCGGGAACAGCTCTACGTCGGGCTGTCCCGGGCACGCAGCCTACTGGTGGTTGTGGGTGATTCCGGGCTGCTGGAGGAGGCCGGCGGACGCGAACTCAAGCTCGCGCTGTCCCGGAGCCAGGCATGGAAGCCTGTGCTGGAAGACGGTTAGTGGCGCTGCTCACCTAAATTGTCGTTGCCCCGCAATACTCTTCAGGCACCAGATCAGAACCGTCCAATGGGGGATGAAAATGCCAGAACTAGCTGACGCCGGGTCCCACCCGGTCGCGACGCTTCCGCGGGTGCCCGTACAGGCTGAACCCGCGGCGGTGCCTGCCTCCTACGACTACGCCTTTCTGTATCCGTGGCAGCAGGAGGCGCTGAGGGCCTGGCACTCGAATGCGCGCCGCGGCGTGGTGGAAGCCGTGACCGGTTCCGGCAAGACGCGCGTTGGGATCGCCGCCGCTTTCGAAGCAGTGCGGCAGGGCATCAAAGTCCTGATCCTGGTGCCAACAGCCGAGCTGCAGCGCCAATGGCTGGTCTCCCTGCGCCGGGACCTGCCCGCCGCACGGCGCGGCGCCCTTGGCGACGGCCGGTCCGATTCCCTCGATGACGTGGACATCCTCGTCGCCATCGTTCACTCCGCGTCGAACCGGGAGACCCTCCGCTCGCACAAGGCCGGACTGATCATCGCTGATGAGTGCCACCGTTATGCAGCACCCATGTTCACCGGCGCTCTGCAGGAAGGGTACGCCTGGCGGCTTGGACTGACAGCCACGTTCGAAAGGGCGGACGGTGAGCACGAGAACCTCCTGACGCCCTACTTCGGCGGCGTCATCTACAACCTCTGGTACGACCGGGCGCTGAAGGACCAGGTCATCGCCCCGTTCGACATCGCTTTGGTCGGCGTTGATCTGACGCCGTCGGAACAGAATGACTATGACGAGTTCTCGATGGTGATGGTGGAGGCGGCGCGGAACCTGGAGACGTACGCCGGCATCCCGCGGCGGCCCTTCCCCCAGTTCATCACTGCCGTGGCCGCGCTGGCCGCTTCGGATTCGCCCAGCCGGGAAGCAACCATCGCGCGCAGGTACATGCGGGCAATGTCCTCGCGGCTCACCCTGCTGGCGGAAGCGAAGACAAAGTACCTGGCGCTGGCAGCTCTGAAGGGAACGGTTGATGGGTCCCGCGGGACCTTGGTCTTCACGCAGACCCAGGACTCAGCCCGGCGGGCACAGGAGCTGTATACGTCCCTCGGATCGACGGCGTCGGCCGTGTTCAGCGGCATGGCCAAGGACGACCGCCGGCAGGGCCTGGAGGATTTCCGCACCGGCGCATCACAGGTACTCACCGCGCCGCGGCTCCTCGATGAAGGCATCGACGTCCCGGAGGCCGACCTCGGGATCATCGTTGCAGCCAACCGCAGCCAGCGGCAGATGGTGCAGCGGCTGGGCCGCGTTATCCGCAAGAAGGCCGACGGGCGGCCCGGCCGCCTGGTTGTCCTCTACTCCAAGGGCACGGTGGAGGATCCGGACGTCCAGGGTGAGGAGTTCCTGGGCAAGGTCCTGCCCTTCGCCCGCAACGTGGGGTTCTTCGACATCAGGACGGACCAGGACGGGTTGCAGGAGTTCCTCCGCCAGGCCGAACCTGAAGAGGCCTCGGGCCCGAGCCTGGTGAGCCGACGGCGGGTACGCCCGGGGATGGCGCTGGACCGGAGATCGGCAGTGATCTGGAGTCGGCGGTGGAGCCTCCCGTGGAGGAGGACGACGAGAGCGCGCCTACGTCGTTTGATCTTGAAGACTCCGGCTGGGTTGAGGAACTCAGGGGCCTCGAGGGCTTCAGCGACGACGGGGTATCGGACTACCTCCAGCGGGCAGGCCGCGCGGACCTGCTGACAGCCGAGCAGGAAGTGGAGCTCGCCAAGGACATCGAGGCCGGCCTTTACGCCGCCCACCTGCTGGCGGAAGGCCCTGCCCGCGGGCGCCGCGAAACCCGGGAGCTCCGGATGATCGCCCAGATGGGCCAGCGGGCTGCAGACGCGTTGCTCGAGGCGAACCTCCGGCTGGTGGTGTCCATCGCAAAGAAGTACGTGTATCAGGGCATGGACCTGTTGGACCTGATTCAGGAGGGAAATATCGGCTTGCACCGGGCCGTGTGCAAGTTCGACTACACCCTGGGTTACAAGTTCTCCACCTACGCGACGTGGTGGATACGGCAGGCTGTCACCCGGGCGCTGGCCGACCAGGCTCGGGTCATCCGGCTCCCGGTCCACATGGTGGAGCAGATCCACAAAGTGCAGGCAATTCAGCGTGAAGCGGCCCGGAAGGGGCTCGAATACAACCTTGAGGAACTCGGCAAGCTCACGGATCAGTCGACTGCAAAAGTGGAGTATCTTCTGGCGCTGGACCAGCCCGTACGTTCGCTGGACTACCTCGCGCCGGACGGCAAGGGGGGCCTCGAGCCGCTGGCGGACCAGCTCCTCGATCCCTGGCACGTGGATGTCTTTGACCAGATCGCCAAGGAACAGCTGACGGCACAGGTGCATGCGGTCCTGGACACGCTGACTGAACGGGAGGCCGGAGTCATTGCGATGCGTTTCGGCCTGGACGACGGCGAAGAAAAGACCCTCGACGCCATCGGCAAGGCCTACGGCGTCACGCGCGAGCGCATCCGCCAGATCGAGTCGAAGACCATGGCTCTGCTCAGAGAACCAGAACGATCCCAGTCCCTACGCGAGTACAACTATGGTGGTGTTGCATGACCTGCACGATTTTCCCTTCGGTGAGTCTCGCTTTGGCCGAGCTGGAAGCATTGATCAGCCATGCCCAGGCCGCCGATCCGCTGACTCCCGTCACCATCCTGGTGCCTTCCCATGCCGCGGGCCTGGACGTGACCCGTTACCTGGGCAGGACCCTCAACGGGGGCGCCGGGAGTGTGGGGGTCAGGGCGTTCACACTCAGGGACCTCGCAACCGAACTTATCGCCGACGACGACGCTGTGAACGGGCGACGTCCCCTTCTTCCCGTCCTCCGGCTTGGAGCCGTGAGCCGGGTCCTGCTGGACGAACCAGGGCTTTTCAAGGATGTCGCCGACCAGCCCTCGACCGCCCGTGCGATAGCCCGGACAGCCGAGCTCCTCGACGCGGTTCCGGATCCCACCGACCCGGAACTGGCCGAGCTCATGCAGGAAGTGCTCCGGCTTCACGGGGCCGCAAAGGAGGCTCTGGGCCGGCGGTGGTTCACGGACCATGAGGCTTTTACCCTTGCCAGCAACAAGCTCGGGACCAAGACCGTGACGCAGCGGCTCGGCACCATTATCGGATTCATGCTCGGTACAGAAAACCGTCCCGGCGAGGCAATCTTCAGAGCGAGCCTCGACGGGGCCGGAATGCAGCATCTCACGGCGGCCGGCTCGGCAGAGAATGGCGTAACACTTCTGACAGCGTCCGACGCCGACGATGAAGCCCGCGCCGTGGTGCGCCTCGTCGTCGAGCGGCTTGCAGCAGGGACCCCAGGACACCGTATCGGAATATTCCACTCGGCATCCCAGCCCTACGCCGCGCTGCTCACCCAGCGCCTCAGCCAGGCCGGAGTCACTTTCGTCGGACCATCAGCCTACCGGCTCATGGACTCGCCCCTGGCACGCGGCCTCCTTCAGTTGCTGAAACTGGACCCGCAGGATCTCGACGAACGCGCCATCCTGAAAATCCATGCGGAGGGTGCCTTCTCCTGGCATGAGCAGAAACTGCCCAGTAGCGCAGCATGTGAAAGGTTCTATGCAAATCCACCCGCCGAAGAGGATTATGCAGGAGCAGACACCTCCGCCCACGCGGACTACCTTGAAAAGTTCCGGATTTTCCAGTCCTTCAAAGAGGCCCTTGCGGCACGGATAAGCCAGGTCCTAGCTTCTGCCTCATGGAATGACGCCTCCGCGTCGCTGATCTCACTTCTTGAGGACTTCATGGGTCCCAGGGGCGCTGGCGAACGTGCGGAGAAAAGCGCTGCCCGCGACGCGCTGGTCGAAGCCGCCTCGGATCTCCGGCATCTGGACCTTGTCGGCCCTTTGCCCCGCCCGGCGCTCCTACAAAGCGCCCTGGAAGACGGCGTAGCCTCAAAAGGCCGCTGGACCGGGAAAAGCGGCACGGGGATTGTCGTGGGCAGTTTCGCTGATGCGGTCGCCAGGGACCTTGATGTCGTCTTTCTTATGGGGGTTGCGGAAGGGCTTGCCCCAGCACGGACACGGGAGAACCCTCTGCTTCCGGACAGCGCCCGTGCCATGCTGGGCGGGAGTCTCCCAACGGTGGAGCAACGTGCCGAAGCCAGCAAGGAGCAGTTCTTTGCTGCCCTCGCTACAGGATCGGAACGGTTCATTACCAGCCCCCGCGGGGACCTGCGCGGCTCCGGGAGCTACGAAGTGTCACGCTGGATCAACCGCAAGCCTGAGCCACAGAACCAGCTGCGGTCCTTCGCCCACGGCATCGAGAACGGCGCACCCGCCTCCGACGCGCTGCCCCCCACAGCCCAGGAATGGCGGCTGCGTCGTATCCTTACTGCCGAGGAGCGCACCTCCGTATTGGAAGAGGACAGGGCGCTGCAGCATGCGCTGGCTGCAACCCGCGACAGGCGGGATGGCATTTTCTCCAGGTTCAACGGCAACCTCGGTGCATTTGCGGGGATCATCGCGGACCCCGAAAAGCCACTGTCCCCCACCCGACTTGAGGAATGGGTCACCAGCCCGTTCAGCTACTTCATGAAACACGTCCTGAAAGTCAGCATCTTGGAGGACTCGGCACTCGAAGTGCAGATTTCGCCGCAGCAACGGGGCAACCTAGTTCACCGAGTGCTGGAAGACTACGTCCGCAGCATCACGAAAGACGGCCTTCCGCCGTCGTCGGACCGCCTTATGGAGTTGGCAGACTCCGCTTTTGAGGACGTCGCAAATCCGGCATGGCTCAGCCACGTGTGGGACCGCAATCAGGCCATGCTCCGCCAAGACCTAAAGCGTGTGCTGGCGGACGACCAAGACAGCTTTACCGAAGGCTGGAAGTATCTCGCCGAAGAGGCGACCTTCGGGCCCGAGGACACGGACAGCCACCCGCCTGTTGAACTGACTCTCGACGACGGCACTACGGTTCGCTTCCGGGGAAAGGTGGACCGGATTGACCAGCATTCCGATGGCAGTGTCCGGGTGATCGACTACAAGACAGGCAAGTCGAAAGATTATGAGCCGCTCGCGAAGCACCCGACTGCCGCTGGCACTCGGTACCAGCTTCCCGTCTACGGACTGTTTGCCCGGACCCTCCGCGACAATTCGTCCCATGTCGCAGCGGAATACTGGTTCATCTCGAAAGCAGGCGGTTTCAAGAAAATCGGCTACACCGTGACTGACGAGGTTGTGGATCAACTGCGCGCGGATGTGGGTCTCATCATTACTGCGCTGCGGAACGGAGTCTTCCCGCCACGGCCCGAGTCCGACCGATACGTCAACTTCACCACCATGATGGGCGCCCAAGAGCTTGGCCAGCAATGGCTTAAGCTTCAAAACGCCCCCGAACTGCAGCCCTATGCCCAGCTCCTGAAGGCGGAGAAATGAACCCGGAACTCATGGAACTCACAGACCAGACCGACCGAACACTGATCGAGCAGGGGCTCGAAGCGAACATCTTCGTTGAAGCGGGTGCAGGCAGCGGCAAGACGCATGAACTCGTCGAGCGCATCTGCGCGATGGTTGACGCCGGCGTCGAACTCAAGAGCGTGGCAGCCATCACCTTCACCGAAAAGGCAGCAGGTGAGCTCCGGGAACGGGTCCGCTGGCAGCTAACGGATGCCAGCCCCACAGACCTGCGCCGGCGGGCGCTCGACCAGCTGGATACGGCTCCCATTGGCACCATTCACTCCTTTGCAGCACGCATCATCAGCGAACATCCCATCGAGGCTGGAGTCCCTCCCCTGATCACCGTGGTGGATGAATTGCGGTCCCAGATTGCGTTCACGCGGCGGTGGGAAGATGCCCGCCAGAAACTGTTCGCCGACTCGTCCATGGACGACGCACTCCGTATACTCCTCGCCGTCGGCGTTTCGCTGGATCACCTGCAAAACGTTGCGGCTGACTTGGACGCCAACTGGGACCGGCTGGAAAGCCATCCTCCCCGGAGGCGCCATATTCCGGCCGTTGACCTTGGCCCGCTTCTCAGGCAAACTTCCGATGTCCTTGCACATGCCGACCACTGCTCTGACCCTGCGGACAAACTGCTGACCGCCTTCGAACACATTAAGAGCTGGCACGGACGCCTTTCTGAGGCAGAATCCGGCGAACTTGGCCTGGTCCTCGAACTGCTGCACGCTGTCCCACAATCCGGCTTCAGCGGAGGGCAAAAGGGCAACTGGTCCATCAACGTCGCCGATGTGCGGAGCTCCTGCAAAGACCTGGCACAGCAGGCGATAGCCCTGCGCAACAGCTTTGTGCAGCCCGCCGTTGAAACCGTTACCGCCGCCATGGCCGAGGTCCTTCTTCAAGCGGCCCGCGAACGCCAGCGCAGTGGCGAGCTTGAGTACCACGATCTCCTCATCCACGCCCGGGACCTCCTTGTAGGCCAGGACAAGCAGGCTGTCCATGCTGCCCTGCATGATCGCTACCGCTGCATCATGCTGGACGAATTCCAGGACACGGACCCTATCCAGGCTGAACTGGCCACTCGGATTGCCGCTAGTGAGGTTTGTGGGCCCGACGGCTGGGAGCAGCTCAGCGTACCGCCAGGCCGGCTGTTTACGGTCGGGGATCCGAAGCAGTCCATCTACCGCTTCCGCAGGGCCGACATCGCCACCTACCTCGCGGCACAGCAGCGCTTTTCAGAAGACACGAATTCCAAGACCGCTTCTCTCCAGACCAACTTCCGGTCCACGGGAAAACTGCTTGAGTGGATCAACGGCACATTCGGCGAGCTCATCACGGCGAACGGCACGGTCCAGCCGGAATACCGCGCCTTGGCGCCCGATCCCCAGCGTCCCGAGTGGAGCGATGAACACGGCCCGGCCGTCTCAATCATTGGTCGCGGTGGTGCACAGGCCGACGAAGCGCGAAAGGTCTCGGCCGATGCCATGCGCCGGCAGGAAGCTGCAGATGTTGCCGCAGCTATCAGAGTCGCGACGGGCACGGCAGGGCTGCCGGCGTGGCAGAAGCAAAGCAAGCGGTCCCAAGGCTTTAGGTGCTCACCGGTTGAGCTGAAGGACATTTGTGTCCTGATCCCCACCCGGACAGCCCTCGCCGCCCTCGAGGATGCATTGGACGATGCCGGCATTGAGTACCGGGCCGAGGCTTCGTCTTTGGTTTACTCCACGCAGGAGGTGACCGATCTGCTGCTCGCGATGCGGGCAATCTCCAATACCGCGGATGAGGCGGCACTTGTGCTGTCCCTGCGGTCGGCGATGTTCGGGTGCGGTGATGATGAACTGTTCGAGTGGAAGCGGGCTGGAGGCCGCTGGAACCTCTTTGCGGAGGCGCCCGATGCGCTTGAAAATTCCACCGTCGCACACGCCATCGCTTATCTTGCCGCCCTGTGCCGGGAGATAGAGGTGATGACACCGGCCGAAATTATGGAGCACCTCGCCGCTGACCGACGTATGCTCGAGGCAGCCATTGATGCGCCGCGCTACCGGGACGTCTGGCGACGGCTACGCTTTGTCATCGATCAAGCACGGGCTTGGACGGAGGCCACCCACGGCAGCCTGCGCGATTACCTGGTGTGGGCGGCCTTGCAGCAGGAGGAAAACTCACGGGTCAAAGAAGCTGTAGTGCCGGAAACGGACGTCCAGGCCGTCAGGATCATGACCATCCATGCTTCTAAAGGGCTCGAGTTCCCAATGGTGATTCTCGCCGGTACAGGCTCCGGACCCAACAACCAGAAGGCGGCAGCCCTTTGGGATCAGAGCTCACAAGTACAGGTGCATTTCATCGGCGACATACGATCCGCAGGATACGGAACCGCTGAGGACATCGAAAAGGACTTCGATGATGCAGAACGGCGCCGCCTGCTTTACGTTGCATGCACCCGCGCGGAAAGCCACCTTGTGGTTTCCCACTACGTGAACGCCAGGAATAGTCTCGGCCAGTTCCTCAAAGAGGCAGCCGACGCTGTTCCGGCGCCAGATCTTCGTGTTCCAGAGGACATGCCGCTCCAGGCGAGGACAGCCCACGAAGTCCAGCCCGTCAAAGCGTTTGAAGAGTGGCGGCAGCAACGGGATCTTTGGCAGAAGAATTCGGCCCTCGTGTCGTCCACCTCCGTCACGGCAATTGCCAAAGGAGGTGACGACTTGGCCGCGTTTGAGATCGACAGGATCCCGCATTTTGTGAGCATTGACGAGGATGGCTCGCTGCCGTCCTCGGCAGCGTCCGGCGGGGAACATGGCAAGGAATTCGGTACGGCTCTTCACCGGCTGCTCGAGCTGAGTGACCTGCGAGAGAGCGAGAACCTCGAAGTGCTCGCCGAAAGGATCGCCAGCGCATCCAGCCTGGCAGATCCCGCTGGCCTGGCTGAACGTGCCCGTTCTGCACTACGCAGCACGCCTGTACTGCGTGCGGCTGACCGGGAGCACTGGCTTGAGCTTCCCGTGGTCACACCCCACAACGGAATGACTCTCGAGGGCATCATTGACCTGATGTACCGCGAGGACGACGAAACCCTGGTCATCGCCGACTTCAAGACTGACATCAGTGTCACGCAGGAGACCCTGGCGGCTTACTGGCGCCAGCTGTCGACCTATGCCGGCATGGTGGAGGGCATCACCGGTCAAAAAGTGAGTGAACTGGTCTTGATCTTCTGCCGAACCGGAGATGCTGAAATCCGCCGTCAGGCACGGCACACCAAAGCACAGGCCGAGTCGTAAAGTGACGAGTGCCGTCTACCACCAGCGGTGGCGGCACTCGTCATTTTGGCAAGCCCACTTGGCTATGCCACTTTCAACTTTGCCGGTAGCAAAGTAGAAGCGGTCTTCGGGCACAATGACGCAGCCGGCAAATTCCGCTTTCGGATATTGCTCGATGACGTCAGGCATAACCATTCCGTAGATGATGCGCCAGGATTCGTGCCCGCACACCGGGCAGCGTCTTGTCACAGCTGATTTCTTTGCTTTTCCCTTTTCAGTCATAGCGGAAACCTAGCCGCAGTGACGGACATTCTGACAAGTTACAAGAATTTCCTATGCATAAGCGTTTTTTGTAACCCAAGAACTTCCGTCACCTGCTCAGTCGTGTAGGTGGTGTCCACTTGCTGGCTGGATCTCCTATCAGGTTAATCTCGGGCTTACGTCTCCCAGTTCTTGGGACTTCGCCACAGAGTGCGCGACCGCTGGATAGCAGTTCCCAGTCCGTCTTCGCCCTTTGACTGACAGGAAATTCCGACAAGTCGAGTGCACCCCCGTCCGGCAGCCTTCAGTTTCCGCTGAGGAACCCACTAATCTCGTCGTGGAGCCTAGGGTCGGCGGGTTCGAGGCCGTCAAGCACGTCATGGATACTCACGGTCGACTGACGGACTTCTTTGACGCCGGGCCACGTAAGGAACAATCGCGAGTAGTCCGCTTGGCTCGACTCGACGGTCCGGGTCCAGCTCGGATCCTGTTCGTTGGCGAACCATGCTGACGGCCCGAACTTGAGTTGGAGCCGCGACTGGCCCAAGTCGTTCGATTCATCTTTCACGTCGATGTTGATCGTCCACTGGTATATCCCCGCGAATCTCGCGTTGACTCCCTGCACAAACCCCTCACCGCGCGTCGCGTTGAGTTGGCGTCTGAGCGGTCCCTCACTGAAGGCACTGAGGCGCCCCTTGGCTCGCTGAAGGAGGTCGCGGCCCTCGCCAAACCGTTCCTTCGCCTGAACGGCAAGATCTTCAGCAAAGCGTTCAGCGGCTACATCTTGGGGCTGCAATTGGTACCTGCGAACCTCTCCGGTGTTACACATGGCAACAACGAAGTTGAGCACTTCCTGATCACCCACGCGACCCCTGCCCCTAACGAACTTACGGTGCAACTGCTCGATGAACGCATAGGCATCGGGATTTTTCCGCTGGTAAGCCCTGTCGCCACCGACGTGTTCCAGCAGTCTCTCAGCTAACTTGCCATACGTGAGGACCGCGGCGTCCTCCCACCCCAGGGTCTGCAGGGACACATCCTCATCGCGACACAAAAGAGCGACGACGCCACGCTTGCCGTCCCGGACGCTGAACGCAAGGTAACCGCTGTAACTGTGACCATGACCGTCAGAGGTGAAGTAGTTCTCGATGACGATGACCGCATCTTCGCTCTCAAGGACAAGGTCGGCGATGTCCGCTCCCGCCCCGCCCACCGAGGTGTCCACCTCCTGACGCACCAAGTAGCTGCCATGCGGGAGGGGTTCGCTCCCCATCGAAACCCGGTTCAACTCGTCGATAAAGATCCGCAGAAAACGGTCGCCCAGGTTGTGCGTCTGCTCGGGGTCCAACAACCATCTGAATACATTCGAGATCTGCTTCTCGTGGAGTCCGTGATGCATGACGTCAAAGATGTTAAAACCCAGTTTGAGGGACCTGCCCAGCACTGGCAGGAGCCCAGTTACCAAGTCATCTGACAAGACATCGTCCCCCTAGCATCGACGTGAAGGCCAAATGGAAGACGAGGCCACTGGCTAAAGACTAAAACAGCACTGCCTCCTGGTGGTCGAGGTCCACGTGAAACCTGCCCGTGCCGCCCGGTACAACCGCGTGATGGGATGCAGGCATGGCTGGCGAACGGAAGGGCAACGGACTCCGTGGCCGGCTGGCAATCTATGCTAGCGGCTAGGGAGCCGGCTCCGGCTTGGGAGAACATGCTTTTGACAGGGCACTGGAAGATCCGAAGTGGCTCCAAGCACGGCTGGACGAAGCACTTGCAGGCAATCCCATGAGGGCGAAGGCGGCTGCGCGTTCAGCGATAGACCATGCAGGACTGGAAGTTCGCTGGCAGACGGTCGAGACCAGAGCGGAGGCCCTTCAGCTGGAGGCTCAGCTGATAAACGAGTACAGGCATCAGCTCTGGAACCGTTGACCGCCACGGTTTGAGGCGCATCTCACCGTTTCGCCGCTAACCTCGAGAGTGCAGGACTTTGTTGATCCGAAGCCAGCACACGGAAGATGTGCTGAATTTTGATCTGAAGAGAGGTCTACATGGACACGAATGTTAAGAACCTTCAGGAAGTATTTCAGGCTGGCCAACGTATCCTCGTGCCGCTCTTTCAACGACCTTACGTGTGGAATGAAGAAAAACAATGGGCTCCATTATGGGAAGACATTGAAAGACTGGCTGGCCGTGTTTCAGCCGAAGGCGACGGCGTTGAACCCCACTTTATGGGCGCAGTCGTTCTGCAAAAGGTCTCAGGAGCCGCAGCGGTCCAAACGCGATCAGTCATAGACGGGCAGCAGCGCCTAACTACGCTCCAATTAATCTTTCACGCGGCATTCCGCGCTATCGGTGAGTACGGCATTCAAGAAGCCGAGTACCTCAGAGCTCATTTTCGAAACAGTGAGACCTTCCTAGGCCCGGCTGACCGGTACAAATTGACCCCAACGACCCGAGACCAGCAAGAATATCTAGCAATCATCACGACCGGAGAAGTAGAACCGGGGTCGGTAACTGCTGGTCCACATGGTCTATTGACGGCAGCGCATTCCTTTTTCTTACATCAGATTCGCTCTTGGCTTGAGCGTGGAAACGCGATCGAACGCGCAAAAACTCTCACGCGAACTCTAATCCACAAACTGACTCTCGTGGCTATCGAGCTCGAGCATAATGAAGACTCGCAGCAAATTTTTGAGACATTGAATGCCCGCGGCACGCCCCTGACCGGCGCCGACCTCATCAAAAATTTCGTCTTTCAGCGGTTGGATCTGGACCAGCCCGAGACTGAATCGATGTACCAGAAGTACTGGGCCCACTTCGAAACCGCCTTCTGGGAAAAGGAAGTTAGCGTCGGACGCGTCTCATCCCCCCGAATCTCGCTCTACCTAAGCCAGTGGCTCATCGCCCAAACTGGCTCTGAAGTACCAACCGGCGAGGTCTTTCGTAAGTTCAAGCAGTTTGCGGATCAAAAGGCGGGCCCAGCGACTTTGGACATGCTTTCTCACATCGACGCGTGTGCGGTGGACTACAGGTCCTGGAGCGAAGCAGCAGACGATAAATCCAGCGATCTGAACCGAATGGAACTTTTTGCCTACAGGACCTCGGTGTTGGGAACACAAAGTGCTGGCCCGCTCCTCATATGGGCATTAGACGCTCGGAAAGCCCCGATTCCCCAGGTGCAGCTGACTCGATTTCTAGTTTCCTTGGAAAGTTGGCTCGTCAGACGTGCGCTTATGAGGTCCGGGAATGCGGGCATCGGTCAATTTGTGGCGGCGCTGATCACACGGCTCGAGGAATCCTCCCGCGACTTTGCTGGAGACGTACTCACCGACCTACTTACGGAATCAAGCGCACCAAATCTGGCTTGGCCATCTGACAAAGACCTTAAAGCCGAGCTCCTTGAGGCTCCCGTCTACAAGAGATTCAGGAGATCACTCCTGCAGATGGTGCTTGAGTCAGTGGAAGATCATCTCAGAGGCTACGGGACATCGAGGACGTCCTTCACTGAGGGTATGGTCCGCCGAGGAGTGCACTCTATCGAACACCTCTTGCCGCAGAGCTGGCGGCGCAACTGGAGCGTCGGTGACGACGTCCTACGGCAGATGGAACGGGACAAGCACATTCACCGGCTTGGCAACTTGACCTTAGTGGCAGGCGGCTTGAACAGCAGGGTTTCCAACGGCCCCTGGGCTGGCCCTGACGGCAAGCTACAAGCACTGAATGAGCACAGCGTTTTGCTTTTGAACCAGCAGCTCGGCCTCCTAGGCGCCGACGGGTGGGATGAAGAGGCGATTGATAAAAGGACCTCCGCCTTACTTCAAGACATTTTTAGTATCTGGCCAGTACCCGAGCGAGCCCTTGGCATAAGCCAGGGCGAGTTTCGGGGTGACGTCGTCCACGATGTGTCTGTAGCCGACCTGATAAAGGCAGGCTTGCTCACGCCTGGGCAAGAAATCTACACCCGAGGTACAGAAGCGTCTGAATCAGCCACCATTCTGGCGAATGGCTCCATATTGGTACTCGGAGTTCCATTTGAAACGCCGTCCGGAGCGGCGAAGCGAATAACAGGACGCGCCACCAATGGTTGGACGTTCTGGGTGGTCGACCGGGAGCGCGGGATAACACTTGCCACCCTTCGCAGCCGCCTAGAGAAGTCACGCGTTGACCCAAGGGATTAGCAGCAGTCCTCGCAGAGCATGCTTCGCACTGCAACGGGCGCGCCCGGCCAAAGCGGAGTATTCAGTCGAATAAGCACCGGCTGCTTGGCATCCTCCGAGGCCTCACCAGGCTCAACCTTGCGGGAACGGTGGTTCACCCAGTTGGCCACCGCCAGCAGCGCCACGAGCGCGAAGGTGCTCAGGAGCTGGGGAAGGGAATCCTCGCCAATGAAGCCCACCGTGAGGATCGCCGCGAGAATGACCGGGCCAACCACAGTCAGCCACAGGAAGATCCGTCCCCGCGCCCGGGGACCGTTCGTGGCCGACTGCCGGATCACGTCCAGCGCCCGTGCCCTTTTACGTCCCGCGGGCCGCGAAGGCGGTAGTGGGCCAGATACGTTGGTGCGGCTTCACCGCCACGATGGCGGCACTCGGGATTCTGGCACGCCCACTTGGCTCTGCCGCTTTCAACTTCGCCCGTGGCGTGTTAGAAACGCTCTTTGGGGACGATTACGCAGCCGGCAAATTCGGCTTTGGGGTTCTGATCAGCTGTGTCGGGCATGACCATGCCGTAGATAATGCGCCAAGATTCGTGGCCGCAAACAGGACACTTCCTCGACGCAGTCTTTCGCTTGGTATTTCCATTCTCTGCCATCCCGGGAACGTGACCTCGGCCGCGGACATTCTGCCGAATTACAAAATTCTTTAGGGCCCGGCATCGCTACATAGGACAGGAGCAGCAACCCAGTGACCACCCTTGGACAGTTGCAACAAACTCTTGGTCCCCGGCGCCGCCGTCCTAACGTCCGACGGCGGCCGCTGGCCAGGTCCGCCGGCCACGCCTGATTGTCCCGGGACTATCGGCGAGGCTAGCGGCGAACCAGCCGCCACAGGGACGTGACCTCGGCCGCGCGAGCCTCGAACAGGGGATCGTCGCGGTCCGATGCCTTCGGGTGCGTTGGCTTGGTGTCGAGCCGCTCCACCACCTTCAGCCCGGCCGCCTTGATGGCGGTCAGCAGATCGTCACGCGACCGCAGGCCAAGGTGCTCGGCCAGGTCGGAGAGGACCAGCCAGCCCTCACCGCCCGGCTCCAGATGGTCGGGAAGTTCGTTCAGGAAGCGGAACAGCATCCTGCTCCCGGGGTCGTAGACCGCGCTGTCCAGGCTGGAATGCGGCGTGGCAGGGATCCACGGCGGGTTGCACACGATCAGCGGCGCCCGGCCCGGCGGGAACATGTCGGTCAGGACCGCCTCAGCACGGTCCGCAACACCGAGGTTCCGGAAATTCTCGGCTGCGCAGGCGACGGCGCGCGGCTCATTGTCCGTCGCCACCACGCGGCGGACGCCGCGGTTGGCGAGGACGGCAGCGAGCACCCCGGTGCCGGTTCCGACGTCGAACGCCAGCGTCTCAGTGGGCAGCGCGGCGGCCGCCACGAGATCCACATACTCGCTCCGGGTGGGGAAGAACGTGCCATAGTGCGGGTGGATGCGGCCCTGCAGGGCATCGACGTAGACGCCGTTCCGCCGCCACTCGTGGGCGCCAATGGCCCCAACCAGCTCATGCAGCGACACCACGGACGGTTCGCCGATGCCACCGTACGCCTCGGCGGCGGCCTCCCGGATGTCCGGGGCGCGGCGCAGCGGCACCACCGGGCCCGGATCAAGGGGAATCAGCAGCAGACCGAGAATGCGGGCACGGTGCGAGGCGGACTGGCGGTGCCGGTAGAACCTCTCGGCACCGGTTCCGGAGGTCCCTTTCTTACCGCCACCTACCCGCCGGTCCAG
Source organism: Pseudarthrobacter sp. C1 (assembly GCF_034720455.1). Taxonomy (NCBI): domain Bacteria; kingdom Bacillati; phylum Actinomycetota; class Actinomycetes; order Micrococcales; family Micrococcaceae; genus Pseudarthrobacter; species Pseudarthrobacter sp. C1. The sequence goes on from NZ_JAYESK010000001.1 coordinate 341,830, forward strand.
GGCGTTGAGGAGCTGCCGCCCGTTATGGAAGTCACCGCGCCAGAGCATCGCGATCCCCTGAGACGCCATCCGGTACGCCTCATCGGCCGTAAGGGAATCGTCCACCACTTCGACCCGCGCCGGCGCCGGCCTGCCGTTCGCCGACCGCCAGCTCGCGGTCATGCTGGTCCCGGCCTCAGCCCAGATCACAACGGCCGGCTCATCCGCCTCAGCAGCGCGCACGGGATTGGGGACCGGCGTCGGGATTACCGCGGGTACTGGCGGGTCAATGCTGATGAAGGATCCATTCTAAAAATCCGGGAGCCGGCCGGGGTGACGATTGCGGCGGCGGTTCGACGACGTCCAAGGCTGCGGCCCAGCTTCCAGACCCCTCATCCGGCTGCGCGCCGGGCTTGGTCGATGGCCGCCGGGGCCCTTGAACTAGATACTCAGGATACAGGTGTGCTGCGGCCGCCGGATCCCCTCCTCCCGACACCCAACGCGAGGCCCGGGCAGCTACAGTCCCGGGCTCCGCGTTGACCATCAGTTGCTTCGGGCGGGTGCTACTTCATTTCCGCTGGATCCTCGAGCTCCCAGTCCTTAACATCTGCCAGAGGAGCGAAGACGGAAGGATCGAGGTCGTCGAATTCCAGGTTGTTCCGGACAAGATGCGGCCAGTTCCGGTTGGCCAGTGCGGCTTTGCCCAGCGCAATGACGTCCGCTGAGCCTCCTGCCAGCATGGACACGGCCATGTCCGGATCGTCGAGGTTGCCGTTGGCAATCACGGGCAGGCCCGAGTACTTCTTCGCCAGGGCAGCCAGGCTTTCCTCCGCATCCTTGAACGCGGGCTCGGTGGCGCGGTATTCAGTCGTGTGGACAAAATCGATGCCAGTCGCGCCCAGCGTGCCGAAAATGACTTCGGCCTCTTCCACTCCCCCGCTCCACTTGTGGTCAGTGTCGCTGACCTTGGCCTGCGAGATTCGGATCCCCACCGTCATGCCCGGGCCAACTGCCTCGCGGACGTCGTGGCAGATTTCAGCGGCAAGCCGCACCCTGTTTTCCGGTGAACCGCCGTAGTGGTCACCGCGCCGGTTCAGGTAGTCCGTGAGGAACTGGTCCAGCAGGTACCCGTTGGCACCATGGATCTCAACGCCGTCGAAGCCGGCCTGCTGCGCGTGCAGCGCGGCTGTCACGAAGCCATCCCGCACCTCTTTCATCTGGGACAAGGTGATCTCGGAAGGAACGGGATACGGGCCCTCGCCGCGGTAGAACCCCAACTGCTCCCCCTTGGGCGCCACCGCGGATGGTCCCACCGAGGAGGCAACAAACCGATTCCCCTGGCTTTGCGCCCCCGCATGCATCAGCTGCGCGAAGATCTTTGAACCCGCCCCGTGGACGCCGTCGACGACTTTCGCCCACGACCGGGCCTGCTCCTCCGTAGCGATGCCCGGCTGGAAGTGGTAGCCCTGGCTGTGGGCGGTGTCCGGATAAATGCCTTCCGTGATCAGCAGCCCGAAGCCGCCGCGCGCGAACGTCCGGTAATAGGAAGCCATTCTCTCCGTGGCGTGCCCGTCCTCGGTTGCGCTGATCCTTGTCATGGGAGCCAGCGCAACCCGGTTGTCCAGTTCCATGGAACCGATCCGGATGGGCGACCATAGCGGGGTGTAGTCAGTCATTCAAAGTCTCCTTGGAAGTATTAATTGCGGCCGGGTCCGGCAGCATTCCCGCCGCAATCGCGGGCAGGCCCGCATTGGCCGGATCAGCTGCGTACGCCTTCCGGCGCCTGAGCAGGCGGCCGAGGACCGTCGGGTCGGTAAAGCAGCCGAGCACAGCGGACCACAGGTTTTCGAGGGTTGCGCACTGCCTGGAAACCCCGGAAGGACCGGTCATCAGCCAGCCGTCCTTGAGTGCAGTCACCTTCGGGGCTCCCGGGAGGCCAGTGCAGACGGCGTTGACCGTGGCTGCCACGATCAGATGCTGGCGCATGGTCCGCACCGGCCCCAAGGCAGGGTCGGCGACAGTTGTCCTCCCGCAGGCACCACACATGTCGTTCCCCTTTCGTTACGGCATGACATCGCCGGAGTTGGGCCCCAGCGTCTGTCCCACAAACAGGTTTCCGCCCGGATCGCTGGCCAGCAGCACGGCCGTCGGAGCCACTTCCGCCGGCGTGCCGAAGCGCCGGAGCGGCAGCTCGGCCCGTTTCGCGGCCTTCCAGCTTTCGGAGATGCCCTCCACCAGGGGCGTCTCGATGGGGCCCGGGGCGATGCAGTTGACCAGGACGTTGTCCGCCGCCGTTTCCAGGGCAAGGGCCTTGGAGAAACCGACCACGCCGGCCTTGGCCGCACTGTAATGGGTCAGCCCCACACCGCCCTTGATGGCCAGCTGGGAAGCGATGTTGATGATGCGGCCCCACTTCCGCTGCCGCATCTCCCCCACTACCTCCCGGCAGCACAGGAACACACCTGTCAGATCCACCGTGAGGGTCTCGTTCCACATCGCCAGGGACATGTCCTCCAGCGGGGACTCCGTCAGCAGGCCCGCGCTGTTGACCAGGACGTCGATGCCGCCCAGCCTCTCCCGTGCCTCGGCGAAGGCTGCCCGCACGCTGGCTTCATCCGCAACGTCCACGCGGACCGTGCCGTCCCCTCCGGCCCGGTCCAGCACGGCCACCCTGTCCCCGTTGGCCAGGAAGGCCTCGGCGATGGCCTTGCCGATCCCGCTGGAACCGCCGGTAACCACCACCCCGCGGCCGTTCCCTGGTTGAGCGTTCCCGGAGGCCTGGTCAGCAGCATGGGTCGATGTGTTCATGGTGTCCTTTCCTTCTCAGGCGCGCCGTCAGGCGCGCATCTTGACGGTGAGTCCGCCGTCAACCACCAGGGCCTGCCCCGTGATGTAGCGGGACTCATCGGAAGTGAGGAACCCGATGACGCTGGCAACTTCCTCCGGCTTTCCCACCCGGCCCCACGGAATGTCCTTGCCGGCCCGCCGCAGCCCCTCCGGGCCCAATGAATTCACCGGGTCCAGTGACTGCGGGGTCTCGATGAGGCCCGGGATCACCGCGTTGGCGCGGATCTGCCGCGGGCCGAGCTCCACGGCCACGCTGCGGACCAGGCCCAGGACGCCGGCCTTGGCGGCCGCATAATGGGCGTGCTCCTCCCAGCCGTAGACCCCGCCGGCGATCGAGGAAACCGCAACCAGCGCGCCGCCGTCGGTCATTCTCTCCGCCCCGGCACGCAGCGTGCGCAGCACACCGGTGAGGTCCACGTTGAGCATGTCGTGCCAGCGCTCGTCCGTCATCTCCCCCAGCGGGGAGTTGCGGAGGATTCCGGCGTTGGCGACGGCGTAGTCCAGCCGTCCGTACTCGTCCACGGCCCGCTGGGCCAGGGCGTCCACGGACGCGGTGGTGCGGACGTCCACTTCGTGGATCACCGCTTCGCCGCTGGCTTCCTTGACCAGGCGGAGTGTCTCCTCCGGGTCGTGCGGATCGCCGGGGAAGGTGCCAATTACTGACACCACTCCCTGGCGGGCGTAGTGGACGGCGAGGGCGCGGCCGATGCCGCTCGCAGCGCCGGTGATGATGGCGACTTTGTTAGGGGACGTCATGGGGGTGGTCCTCCAGCAGGGCTTCAGCGGGGGGCTTGGCGGCAATCATCAGCAGCCCGGAGAACAGTGTTCCCGCGGCACCGACCCACAACGCGGCGGACCCGGTTCCGGCCGCGGCTGCTGCAGCGGTGAACAGTGCGCCGCCGAGGATCACGCCGGGCTGGCTCATGGCACCGATGAAGGAGGTTCCGGTGGCCCGGCAGCTCACCGGGTAGCACTCGGCCATAAAGTACTGGATGGCCGCATACGGGCCCACCAGGAAGAACAGCCCGGCGCCGTAGGTCAGGATGATCATGAACGGGCTGGTGGCGATCGGGCTGAGCATGATGGTGAAGGAGATGCCGGAGAGGATCCAGCCGCCGATGATGGTCCGCTTGCGGCCGATCTTGTCCCCCAGCCAGCCGTGGAAGACGTAACCGAAGTAGGCCAGCATGTTGATGACGATCAGCATCCAGAAAGCGTCGGAGAGTTCAACGCCCTTGGCATTCTTCAAGACTGAGCTACCCAGGATGCTGAAGATCATGATTCCGAAGAAGTTGAAGATCCAGGCCAGGGAAAACACGATGGTGTTCCGGCGCAGGTGGGGTTCCCAGATGCGCTTCAGCGGGGCCGCAGAGGAGTGCTCCACGCCGTAGGACCGGGCGAGGGCGTGCGCTTCCTCGGTCTGGCCACTCTTTTCAAGCTGGGTCAGTTTGTGATGCAGCTCGAACTGCGGGGTTTCCTTCAGCTTTTTGGCGATGAGCCACACGATGATGGCGGCCGGAACAGTAGCCACGAGATACAGCGCACGCCACCCCAGCGACGGAAGGAACGCCAAAGCCAACGCGCTGGCAAGCAGGAACCCCAGCGGCCAACCGCCCTGGATGAAGGAGTAATGGAACCCCGGCCGCTTACGCTTATCAGCCACTTCAGTGACTTGGTAAACCTCGTTCATGTAGGTGGCGTTCACCGCCTGCTCGGAGAAGCCAAGCCCGCCGAACGAACGGATGATAATCACCATCAGGTTGCTCAGGATCGGAATACCGGTGGGGATAAGTGCGGTCAGGCCGGAAACAACCGCCGTTCCGCCGATGGTGACCATCATGCCTTTACGGCGTCCCAAGCGGTCAATAACCGGTCCGATGCCAAAGCAGACAATGGCTGTACCAACAGCGATCCACGTGTTGATGGCATAGGACTCAGTTTCGGTCCAGCCAAACTCCTCCTGCATTGCGGGCAAAAGCGTGCCGAAAAGGCCGTAGTCAAAGACAGCGACAGTCCATGCCAGCAAGGCGAGAACAGTGGCAGTAGTGGTGTGCCGCTTGCTGAAAACCGGGAACCGGCGCTTCTCGCCCGGTTGAGGCTGGGAAAGATCAACGTCCGTCTGTTGCGTTGTCATGAGTTGTTGTCCTTTCGGGGGCTGCGGGCGAGGAACGAATCGGCAATCTGGTCGAAGGTCAGCCAGCTCACGCCCTCATGGGAGTTGATGTGTTCAATCAGCCGCTCGAGCATGAGCAGCACTTGGGGGCGCCCGGAGACGTCCGGGTGGATGGTCATGGTGAAGACGGCCTGGTCCATTTCCCTGTAGACCCAGTCGAACTGGTCCCGCCACATCTGTTCGATGTCGCGGGGACTGACGAACCCGTGCGAGTTGGGTGCTGCCTTGATGAACATCATGGGAGGCAGGTCATCCAGGTACCAGTTGGCCGGTATCTCCACCAGGTCCGTTTCCTCGCCTCGCACCAGGGGCTCCATCCATGTTTCGGCGTCCTTGGTGTAGTCGATCTTTTTCCACGAATCGCCCACGCGGACGTAATACGGTTCGAAATCGCGGTGCATCAGGGAGTGGTCATACTTGATGCCGCGTTCAAGGAGGATTTCGTTCGTCACGGGCGAGAATTCCCACCACGGTGCGACGTAGCCTGTGGGCCGGCGCCCGGAAACCTTCTCGATCAGTTCGATTGAGCGGTCCAGGATGGCGGTCTCCTGTTCCCGGGTCATGGCGATCGGGTTTTCGTGCGAGTACCCGTGGACGCCGATCTCGTGCCCGGCATCCACGATCATCTGCGTCAGTTCCGGGAAGGTCTCGATCGAGTGGCCCGGCACGAACCAGGTTGCCGGAAGGTTGTACTTCTCGAACAACCGGATCAGCCGGGGTCCCCCGACTTCGCCGCTGAACAGGCCCCGGGAGATGTCACACGGGGAGTCCTCGCCTCCATAGGAACCGAGCATGCCCGCCACTGCATCAACGTCCACGCCGAAGGCAACTTGAATGTCCTTAGCCATTAGATTTTCCTTTCAATTCGGATAAAACGGGGGTGTTCGTGGGTGTCAGTCGGAAGGTTCAGGAGGCCTCCCTCGTTGGGTGAAGATTTCGGTGATCCGCTCCCGGTCGGGGTTGATCCTGAGCAGGAGGCTGAGCAAGATCAGCGACTGTGACGGACGGAGGTGGCCGGATCCGATGGCCCCCGCGATGCGGAGGTCTTCACCGCCCCCGCCGGCGCCGTAAATCGGGACCACGGGTCCGGCATCCACGCGGGTGCTGGTAACCACCACGACGCCGGATGCCACCGCGGCGGCGACTTCGGAGCAGAGGCCGGGGTTGGCATTGCCGCTTCCGGTCCCTTGCAGGATGATGCCCGCCGCTCCCGCTTCAAGGGCGGCGTGCATCAGAGTGGAGTCGGCACCGGGGTAGGCCGCAACGACGTCCACCCGGGGGGAACCGTTGACCGGCCAGGGCAGCGGCAGGGCCTCAAGCCTGCTGACGCTGCCCTCTAGCGCAACTTTCCCCTGGTCTGACACCTGGCCGAGTACCCCAAAATCGGGGTTCGAAAAAGCACTGAGCCGAACAGTTTGGCTTTTCCGGACCCCGGCGGCAGGGAAGATGGTGCCCGCGAACTGCACCATGACGCCTTTTCGCCTTCCTTCCTTCGATCCCGCGACGGCGATGGCGCGGGCCAGGTTGTCCGGACCGTCGGGGGCCGCAGAGTCAGCGGCCCGCTGCGAGCCGGTGAAGACAACCGGCCGCTCGTCGCTGTGGGTCAGGTCCGCAAGGTAGGCGGTTTCCTCCATGGTGTCCGTCCCATGGGTCACCACCACGCCCAGAACGTTGGGGTCCTCAAGGACTTCCTTAATGGTGGCGCAGATCCTCAGCATGTCTTCGAATGTCAGGAGGTAGGACCCCTTCTGGAACACATCCAGCACCCGCACGGGGTGGGATACGGGGGAGCCTAGTGCTTTGAACACCTGCTCGCCGGTATCGGAGGCGACGGCGCCGCCGGCATGGGAAGAACGGGACGAGATGGTGCCTCCAGTGGCCAGCAGCACGACGTGGGAGTCGGTAACAGTCATTTTCAGCTCCGGTGGTTTTCTTTGAGGTCTGCAACCCAATCGATTGGGTTATCTTCCACGGAAAGGCTCATGTGCGTGGACAAGGAGTTCGGCATCAAGGATGGCGGCGCCGGGAGGGGTTTTTGGTCAACTACCCAAACGTTTGGGTGACGTTGAAAACGACTATAGGATGTGAAGCGGGTCACGTCAAGGGCCGCCTGTATCATCCGGGGCGGAAAGACCTGGGCTACAGTGACCCAGTTGGGGCAGGAGAGGGACATGGAAGAAAAGGCAGACGGCAGCCGCACTGTCACGCTGAAGGATCTGGCCAGGGAGTTGGGCGTCCATCCTTCGACCGTGTCCAGGGTCCTGCATTCGGGCTCGGATGTGGCGAAAGGCGCCGCTTCCGCCGCGACTGCCGAGCGCGTCCGGGAACTGGCCCGCAAGCTCGGCTACTCCCCTGATCCCCAGGCCGCCAGCCTGCGGACCCGGCGCACTAAACTGCTCGGTGTCATCGTGCCGCGTCTTTCGGACCTGGTCCTGGCCATTATGTATGAGGGCATCGATGAGGCGACAGCGGAGGTCGGCTACTCCGCGTTCGTGATGAACTCGCGCGACGATCCTGAAGAACAGCGGCGGAAGATAGACCTCATGCTCGCCCGCCGGGTTGACGGCCTGATTATCGGTGATGCCCACCTTGACGGCAGCCTCCTGCAGGAGTTGACCGACCGGAAGGTACCGTTCGTACTGATGAACCGCAGGGTCCCGGGCTACCCTTCTGCCACCTGCGACGACGTGGTGGGCGGCGAACTGGTGGCCGCGCACCTGTGGGAGATGGGCCACCGGAAGGTGGCGGTGATTGCGGGCGAGCCATACGCGAGCACCGCCGTCGACCGGACCGCCGGTTTCCTGGACCGCTGGCATTCCCTGGGCGGGACCATCTCCGACGACGACGTGGTGTGGTCAAGGTTCGACACGGCCGGCGGCCGGGAGGCCGCCGAAAAGATCCTCGCCCGCGGCAAGCAGCGCCCCACCGCCCTGTTCGCCGTCAACGACTTCGCAGCCATTGGAGCGATGGGAGCCCTGCGCTCCCACGGCCTCACCGTGGGAATGGACGTTGCCGTGGTGGGATACAACGACACCTCCCTGGCCGCAGAACTTCCCATTCCGCTAACCTCGGTCCACTCTCCCATGGCGGACATCGGACGGACCGCGGTGCAGCTCATGCAACGTGTGCTCAGGGGCGAAAAACCCGAGCCTGCGAGGCTGACGCCCACACTGTACGTGCGGGAGAGCAGCGCCGCCCGGGTACCGGCGGAAGCGCCCGCCCACTAGCTCCCGCCCGCCACGATCTTCAACGCCAGCAGGCAGGTGGCGCGGACTTCGCCGTCACCGAGGTCGAGCCGGAGCATCTCCTCGATCTTGCGGAGCCTGTAGGTGAGGGTATTGCGGTGGATGAAAAGCTCCCCGCAGGCCTCGCGCGTATTCCCGCTGTGCCGCAGGTACACCTCAAGCGTTTCGCGCAAGGCCGGGCCGCCGTCGGACATCAACGGGGCCAGGAGGCGCCGCGCCATCGCCACAAGCCCCGGCCCGGGCAGGCCCTCCACCACGCCCGCAAGGTCTGCAACGGGTGCCTGATGGAGACCCGGTTCGCCCACCCTGCGGCGGGCCAGCTGCAGCACCAGCGGCAGTTCGCCCAGGCTCCCGCACTCGGAGACGACGGCGGACAGCTCCAGCGCGTCCTGAAATGACTTCCGGACCGCGTCCATGAGGTCCATGCCGGCCTCGCTGCGCTGCACCAGCAGGGTGGTGAGGCCGGCCTCTTCCATGAACCGCACTGTCCTGTATTCAGCCTGCAGGCCAACCCGCACCCGCCAGGCGATCGTCCTCAGTTTGACCGGCGCAACCTCCCCCGCGCCGCCGATCAGCACCGCGCCCCACTCGCCGTCCGGCTCGAACCCGGCCTCCACGGCGTAGCGCTCCAGGGCCGGCGTCGGCGTTCCCCTCGCCTCGTACAGCCCCTCCATGAAGCGTGCGGCCTCACGCGAATGCAGGGGCGACCGCGAACCAAGGGTGTAGCTCAGCTGCATGGCAATGACCGCAGCCACCGGCCCCAGCAGAGGCTGCAGCACCACGCTGCTCTTGATTCCCTCGATGGCCAGCTTGAACCGGAGGGATCCGCCGCTCGGCAGGCTCAGGGTTGTCCGGGCCGTCCCGCCCCCTGCTGTTCCCGCAGACATGAGTTCAAAACCGTTATGGTCCAGGACCGCCACCCGCGCATTGATGGCGGTGGCCACCCGCTCCAGTACCTGCGCCAGGGAATGGCCGCCCGCTGCCAGCCTTGTGCACTCATCCGCGAGCTCCCATCCGGTACGCAGCTCGGCATAACGTTCGGCCGCAATGAGCTGGTCCACATGCCTCATCACCAGGACAAACGGCACCTCCGGCGGCAGTTCAAGCAGCGGAAGGCCATGGGCTTCACAGGCCTGCACCAGGCCTGCAGGCAGTTCGCGGTGCGCCGCGCCCAAGCCGAAAACCAGCCCTGACACGGGCACGGACATCAGGCGTTCAACGTAGGCATCCCAGATGCGGTAGTCCTTGACGTTGAGGCCCATCCCGTTGGTCAGCAGCAGGGCGTTGACGCTGAGGAAGGGGGTAGGGTCCATGTGCTCCGAGGGCGCGCACCAGGCGATGGGGCGGGCGAGTCGTCCCGGACCGCCCGGTGCGGCAAGGCGGATGTTCAATGCGGGGTCTGCTAGGAGATCGGCAACACGCATGGGAAATTCCTCCTGGTTAGTGCAAGAAGCATAATCTGGCTGCCCACATTCGGCGATCCGCCCAATTCCGGCACGGTCACCGCCTCTGTACCGTTGCCTGCATGCAAAAAAACGTGATGGAAACCACGGCTGCCCAGGTACTCCTGAATTCGGACATGGGCGAAGGCTTCGGATTGCACGAGTTCGGAAACGACGCTGCGCTCATGGAGATTATCGACGTCGCCAATGTCGCCTGCGGATATCACGCCGGCGACCCGGATGTGATGAACCGGACCGTGGCCCTTGCCGCCGAACACGGGGTGGCCGTCGGAGCGCATCCCGGACTCCCTGATCCCATGGGTTTCGGCCGCCGCCGCATGGTCCTCACCCCCGGGGAGGTTGAATCGATCATCCTGTACCAGACGGGGGCCTTGACTGCATTCCTGGTGAAGAACGGCCTGTCCCTGAACCACATCAAACCCCACGGAGCCCTCTACGGCATGCTCGCCGGAGACGAAGTCCTCATGCAGGCGGCCGCAGGCACGGCGAAGCAGTTCGGTGTTCCGTTCTACGGCCTCGCGGGCACAGCCCACGAATCGGTGTGCCGGGCCATGGGCGTGGAGTTCGTTGCGGAACTGTACGTTGACCTCAACTACGGTCCGGCGGGCGAGCTCCTCATCCAGCGCCGGCCCGCGCCCACGGACCCGGCCGCCGCGGCGGAACGCGTCAGCCGCGCAGTGGCAGGCGGGCCGGTCCCCGCGGTCGACGGCACTCCGCTGAACATCACGTTCCAGAGCATTTGTGTCCATTCCGATGCCCCGAATGCCGTCGCCGTCGCCACTGCCGTGCGGAACGCCCTCAACTCATCCCGCCCCACCCACTCCTGAAAGCGAGCAGCACATGGCCACGATCGTTTCACCCCTTCCCGGAGTCTTCTACCGCAAGCCCGGACCGGGCAAACCGCCCTTCGCCAATGAAGGCGACACCATCGAAGTCGGGCAGACCATCGGCATCGTGGAAATCATGAAGCAGTTCACCGAGATCCAGTCCGATGTCGCCGGGACCCTTGAATCCTTCGAGGTCAACGAGGGCGACATGGTCAACCCGGGCGACTCCATCGTCGTCATCCGGGAAGGATAAGGGCGCCCATGAAACTGTTCATCGCAAACCGCGGCGAGATCGCCGTACGGATCGCCAGGACCGCCCGGGAGATGGGCATCGAGACTGTCTTGGGGGTCAGCGAGCCCGATGCGGAATCGCTGGCGGCCCGGACAGCGGACCACTACGTGGTGGTTGGTCCGGCCCAGGCGGCGGCCAGCTACCTGAACCAAGACGCCCTCGTCGCCGCAGCCCGGGAACAGGGGTGCGACGCCGTGCACCCGGGCTACGGCTTCCTCTCGGAGAACGCCGACTTTGCCCGGAAAGTGGCGGACGCCGGCCTGACCTGGGTTGGCCCCAGCGCTGACACCATCGCCATGATGGGCAACAAGTCCCTGGCACGGGAGTCTGCAGCCAAGGCCGGCGTCCCCGTGCTCCGGGGATCTGACGGTCCCCTGGACCCGGAGGCAGACGCCCTGGAAATTGCGCGCGGCATCGGGTATCCGCTGGTGGTAAAGGCTTCCGCCGGCGGCGGCGGCAGGGGCATCCGCTTCGTGCACGACGAAAGCGAACTCCTGGCGACCATCGAAATGGCACGCGGCGAAGCCGGTGCTGTTTTCGGCGATGCCACTGTCTACCTGGAGCGGTTCGTGGAGCATGCCCGCCACGTTGAGGTGCAGGTCCTCGGTGACGGGACCAATTTCATCCACCTTGGTGACCGCGACTGCTCCATGCAGCGCCGTTCCCAGAAGGTGCTGGAGGAAGCCCCTGCCCCGGACCTTCCGGAGACCGTCCGCACCACCATCCGGGAGTCTTCCGTGGCTCTTGCCCGCGAGTGCGGCTACCACGGAGCGGGGACGGTGGAGTTCCTGTACGACCCCGCCAACCACGAGGCCGCGTTCATTGAGATGAACACGCGCATCCAGGTGGAGCACCCCATCACCGAGCAGATTACGGGCGTAGACCTGGTCCGCGAGCAGCTGCTGATTGCCTCCACCGGATCCATGTCCATTTCCCAGGACGATGTGCACTTCACCGGCCATGCCATCGAATGCCGCATCAACGCGGAAGACCCCAACCACCAGTTCTTCCCCAGCCCGGGGGTCATCCGGTCCCTGCAATGGCCATCGGGCGAGGGAATCCGGGTGGACACCGGCGTGGAGGCAGGCTCGGTTGTGAGCCCCTACTACGACTCCCTCCTGGCCAAGCTGATCGTCCATGCCCCCGACCGGGACGCCGCCATCGCAGCTACCCTGGCGGCTTTGGAGGCAACCCGCATTGAGGGGGTCAAGACCACCGTCCCCGTCCACAAGGCGCTGCTGGCGCGGCCTGAATTTGCCGACGTCAGCCATCACTCCAAGTTCATTGAAACCGCAGCCGACCTGATGGGGGCAAAATGACCACCGAAGCCGCCGTCCTCCCGGGTGCGCGCTACACCTGGGGCGGGGACGAATTCCTGTTCGTGGAAGTCTCCGAGGCCATGAGCCTGCCCGCCAACTTCAAGGTGATGACCATTGCCGGCAGGCTGTCCGAGGCCCACCTTGAGGGAATCGTGGATATCTGTCCTGCCAACGCCTCACTGCTGGTGCGTTTTGATCCTGACGTCCTGCCGCCGCAGGAACTGGAAAATGCCGTCCGCGACATCGAGCGGGATTTGATGAGCCACCAGGAGCGGCCCCTGGAAACCAGGATTATTGAGGTTCCGGTCTGGTACGAGGATCCCTTCACCGCCGAAGTGGCGCAGCGGTTCCGGGAAGGCTTCCACCAGGAGCCTGAGGGCAGCGACATCGACTACGCCGCCAGGGTCAACCACCTGAAGGACGCCGCGGAGTTTATCCAGCGTCACCACGAACAGCCGTGGCTGGTTTCCATGGTTGGCTTCGTGGCCGGGCTGCCGTTCCTGTTCCAACTGGTAGACCGTGACAAGCAGCTGGAAGTCCCCAAGTATCTGAGCCCCCGTACCGACACCCCCAAGCTGACCGTCGGGCACGGCGGATGCTTCGGCTGCATCTACTCCGTACGGGGCGCGGGCGGGTACCAGATGTTTGGCGTAGCGGCTGCGCCCATCTTCGATCCCTCGCAGGAACTGGCGGACTTCAAGGATTTCATGGTGTTTTTCCGCCCGGGAGACATCGTGAAATTCAAGCCCGTCACTGAAGCTGAGTACAACGCAATCCAGGCGGAGATTACCGCCGGAACCTTCCGCTACCGGCAGGCCCCCGTGACCTTCGAACTGTCAAAGGCACTGGCCGATCCCGAAGGCTACAACCGTCAGCTCATGGAGGCCCTCAATGGCATTTGAAATTGTGAACCCCGGCCTGGCCACTACCGTGCAGGACCAAGGGCGGACGGGCCATTACAACGTGGGCATCCCCCAAAGCGGTTCCATGGACCAGTACTCCGCTGAACTCGGAAACGCCCTGGTGGGAAACACTGCACGGGAAGCCGTTCTGGAGTGCACCTACCTCGGCCCCGTCCTGACCACCGGCGGCGACGCCATCATCGCCGTCACCGGCGCTCCGGTGGAGGTAAAGGTCAACGGGGAGGCACGGCCCCAGTGGAGCCGCCTGCTGCTCAAGGCCGGAGATCAGCTCTCCTTCGGGGTCATCCAAGGCGGCACCCGCTACTACATCGCCGTGCAGGGCGGCATCGACGTCCCGGAGGTGCTCGGAAGCCGGTCCACGTACAGCCTCGGCGGGATCGGGGGGTTCAAGGGCCGGAAGCTAGAGGCGGGCGACGTCGTACCCGTGGGCGCTCCCCTCAACGACGGGAAGCTCCCCCACGGAGAGAGTCTCCCGGAGGAATTCCGGCCCGACTATGCCAAGGAGCAGGAAGTCCGGATCGTGCTGGGCTTGTACGACCACCGGCTCACCGATGAGGGCCTGGGAAATCTGCTGAACGAAGAGTGGAAGGTGACTCCGGTGGCTGACCGGATGGGACTGCGCTACTCCGGTCCGGGCGTGACATGGAAGGAGCGGAAACAGCCCTTCGGCGCCGGTTCGGACCCCTCCAACATCGTGGACGCCGGCTACGCCGTGGGATCCATCCAGATCCCTGGCGGCACGCAGCCCATCATCCTGCACCGCGATGCCGTTTCCGGCGGCGGATACGCGATGGTGGGCACGGTAATCAGCGCAGACATGGATCTGGTTGCCAGGGCCGCCCCCGGCACGGCGACACGATTCGTCGCTGTCAGCCTGGACGACGCCCTGGAAGCCCGCCGGGAACTTGCGGAACGCCGCAACAAGGCGTGGGCGGCACTGGGCGCCAGCCGCTGACAGGCGGAGGCGGGTCCCAACCATTCCCGGACCCGCCTCTGCTGATTCGGTAATTGTCTGACGCCGAGAGCGCCGCCTCCAGCCCAAGGTCCACTTCGCCGACCCTCATCGGGTCCACCAGCACGTTCCGCTCCACCGAGACGGGCGGTGCCTGACACGCGGCCACGTACGCTGTCCCCCGCATCTCCGATCGGTACAGAAGGGCGCGCCCGGCCAAAGCCGGACGCGCCCTTCGTGCGCTCTGAACCCGCGAACGGGCCAAAGCGGATTATTCAGTCGACAAGCACCGGCTGCTTGGCGTCCTCCGACGCTTCAACAGGCGCAACCTTACGGTTCCGCTGGTTCACCCAGCACCCAACCGCCAGCAGCGCAACGAGCGCGAACGTGCTCAGGAGCTGGGGACGGGAATCCTCGCCGATGAAACCCACCGTGAAGATCGCCGCGAGGATGACCAGGCCAAGCACAGTCAGCCACGGGAAGCCGGGCATCCGCAGTGGAAGCTCCGTCCCCTCGCGGTCGGCGCGGAGGCGCAGTGCGAGCTGGGCCAGGAGCGCCGACGTCCACACGAGCAGGCAGGTGGAGCCCACGATGTTGAGCAGGACGCCCAGCACCATCTCGGGGAAAACCAGCTCCAGCACCACCGTGACAACGCCGAAGGCGACGCTCGCCAGCACCGCGGCCACCGGGACCCGCCCCTTGGACACGGAAGCAAGCAGCCGCGGCGCTTCGCCCCGCTCGGCCAGGGAGTACGCCATCCGGGAGGCGCCGTAGAGGTTGGCGTTGAGCGCGGAGAGCAGCGCTGCGACGGCCACCAGGGTGATGGCGGTGGCCGCACCGGGCATGCCGGCGGCCTCCAGCACGGCGGCGAACGGGCTCTTCAGCCCCGCCGAACCCACGGGAACCACCGCAGCGATGATGAAGATGGCACCGATGTAGAACACCAGGATGCGCCACAGCACCGTGCGGACGGCTTTCTTCACGCTGCGGGCCGGCTCGGCGGTCTCGGCTGCGGCCACGGACACAATCTCGGTGCCGCCGAACGCGAACGCCACCACGAACAGTGCCGTGGCAATCCCGGCGAACCCGTTGGTCGCGAAGCCGTCGCCCATGAAGTTGGAAAGGCCCGGCGACTGCACGCCCGGCAGCCAGCCGAAGAGCAGCGCAAAGCCCACCAGCAGGAACCCGACAATCGCCGCCACCTTGAGCAGGGCGAACCAGAACTCGAACTCGCCGAAGTTCTTGACGCTGGTCAGGTTCACGGCGGTGAGCACCACGATGAACACGAAGGCCATCAGCCACACCGGCAGCGCCGGGAAGATGGTTGCCAACAGCCCTGCCGCACCGAGCGCTTCGGCCGCGATCACCACCACGAGCTGCAGCCACCAGAGCCAGCCGACGGTGGCACCGGCGACCGGCCCGTAGGCCTTGGCGGTGTAGACGGAGAAGGCGCCGCTGTCCGGGTTGGCCGCGGCCATCTCGCCGAGGGCCCACATCACCAGGATGATGAGGGTGCCGGCCACGAGGTAGGAGATCAGCACCGCCGGACCGGCGGCCTGGATGCCTGCGCCGGAGCCGATGAAAAGGCCCGCGCCGATGGCGCTTCCGAGCCCCATCATGGTGAGCTGGCGGGGTTTGAGGGCGGCGCCGAGGGCGCGCGCAGACGTCTTTGTCTGTTGTTCCATGGGGATTCCTCTGGTTGTGGGTGGAACTGTTGGGGATAAAACTTCAGGCTGCGTGGGCTTCGAGGATCCGGAGCACGCGGTCGTTGGAGGCGGGGTCGGCCACGGTGATCCGCACGCCGTCGCCCTGGTACGCCCGGACCAGGATGCCCGCGCAGTCGAACGCGTCCACGAGCCTGGCGCGGAGGTCCTCATCGGCACGGATCCACAGGAAGTTGCCCTGGCTCGGCTGCAGTTTCCAGCCCTGGGCCGCGAGTGCCGCGGCCATCCGTGCGCGCTCCCGCTTGACGGCGGCCACCCGCGCTTCCATCTCCTCCCCCGCGTCCAGCGACGCGACGGCTGCCTTCTGCGCCAGCGCGCTCACGGCGAAGGGCAGGGCGGTCCGGCGCAAACCGTCGGCGATTGCCGCCGTCGTAATCGCATAGCCGACGCGCAGGCCGGCGAGGCCGTAAGCCTTGGAGAAGGTGCGCAGGATGCAGACGTTCGGGTACCGGCGGTAGAGCGCCAGGGAATCGGGGCCGCTGCCGGCTTCAGCGTACTCGACGTAGGCCTCGTCGATCACCACCAGGACACTGGACGGCACAGTCTGCAGGAAGGCCTCAATGCGGTCATGGCTGATCGGCACCCCGGTGGGGTTGTTGGGCGTGCAGAGCAGGATGACCCTGGTGCGGTCAGTGACGGCTGCGGCCATGGCTTCGAGGTCGTGGCCCTCGGCGTCGTCCAGCGGAATGCGGACCGGCCGGGCGCCTGCCAGCTCCACCAGGATGGGGTACGCCTCGAAGGAGCGCCAGGCGAACACCACTTCATCCCCGGCGTCGCACAGTCCGGTGATGATCTGCTGGAGGACGCCCACGCTGCCGGGACCCACAGCCACTTCCTCCGCGGTGACGCCGAGGTGCCGGGCGAGCCGTTCGCGGAGTTCGACGGCGGCCATGTCCGGGTAGCGGTTCATCCTGCCGGCCGCTTCGGCCACCGCGGTGACGGCTGCGGGCAGCGGGTCGTAGTGGCTTTCATTGCTGGCGAGGGCTGCGGTGTCCACGCCGGCACCGCGGCGGCCCGGCACGTAGGACGGAAGGCCGGCGACGGCGCCGCGAAGGGTGGGCAGCGCTGCCTCGGGACCGGCCACAAGCTGATTACTGGTCATGAGGTCCGATCATGGGAGTGACCCGGGCCACATTGCAAGATACCCTCTAACCATTGGGACTTCTGCTCAACTTCTACTGTGTGTGGTGAAAATATGACCATCGCGAACTCTCGCACCCTGGATTCCCTCGACGGCAGGATCATCCTGGCCCTGGACAAGGATCCCGAAGCCAGCGCCCTGGCACTCTCGCGCACGCTCGGCGTCGCCCGGAACACGGTCCACGCCCGGCTGGCGCGGCTGGAGCGCAGCGGCGCGCTCCGCTCCTTCAGCCGCCGGCTGGACCCCGCCGCGCTCGGCTACGACCTGATGGCCTTCCTGTCGCTCTCGATCAGCCAGACCCGGACAGGCTCGGTGGAGAGCGGGCTCGAGGCGATCCCGGAGGTCATCGAGGTCCATGCCACCACCGGGGACGCGGACCTCGTGGCCAAGGTGGTGGCCCGCGACACCGGCGACCTCTACCGCATCACCAACCAGATCCTGGAGATCGAAGGGGTCCAGCGCACCAGCACGGCCATCTCCATCCTGGAACTCATGCCGCCCCGCTACGACGGCCTCATCAGCCGCCTGTCGGAACAGGAGGCACGCCCCTCGGACTGACCCTCAGGGTGGCGTCACAACTGGGCAGATTGTCACTGCCAGCGCCTCCTGCTGCCAAAAGTCCCAGCAGGATCCATCGGTATTGCAAACATGAGACGCAGGCCACACGATGCCTGCATGACTACTCTCACCGTCTCCGGCCGCGTGGCGCAGGTCCTCAGCAGCTATGTCAGCGATGTGTTCGGCGTGATGGGCAACGGCAACGTCTACTTCCTGGACGCCGCGGAGAAGCAGGGCCTCCGCTTCTCCCCCGTCCGGCACGAGGGCGCCGCCGTCGCCGCCGCGGACGCGTACTACCGGACGTCGGGACGGCTCGCCGCGGGCACCACCACCTACGGCCCCGGGTACACCAACGCGCTCACCGCCCTCGCGGAGGCGGTCCAGGCGCAGATCCCCGTGGTGCTGGTCACCGGGGATGCACCCACCATCGGCGCCCGGCCCTGGGACGTGGACCAGGCGGCCATCGCTGCGGGCCTCGGCGCGGCCACTTTCACCGTCACCCGCGACGCCGCGGGAGCCGTCACCCGGCAGGCGGTGGAATACGCATTCACCCGGCGCACCGCCGTCGTGCTTGCCATTCCCTACGACCTCGCGGCACTCGAGGCCGCGGACGAGGACCTTCCGGAACCGGCGGCGCCAAAGGTGACAGACGACGTCGACGGCGGCCTTGGGCGGGCAGCCCGCCTGCTCGCCGGTGCCAGGCGGCCGCTGATCCTGGCGGGCCGGGGTGCGCACCTCGCCGGTGCCGGCCCGGAGCTCCGGGAGCTCGCCGACCGGCTCGGCGCACTGACCGCCGGCACCGCCCTGGCGCTCAACCTCCTCAACGGCGAGGGGTACCTGGGCGTCGCCGGCGGCTTCGGCACCGACACCGCGGCCGGCCTCATGGGCGAGGCCGACGTGGTCCTGGTGGCCGGGGCCAGCCTGAGCCCGTTCACCATGCGGTTCGGGCACCTGATCGGCCCGGACAGCACCGTCATCCAGATCGACGCCGGCCTGCAGCCCACGCACCCCCGGGTGGACCTGTTCGTCAGCGCGGACGCGAAGGCTGCTGCTTCGCGCCTCCTGGCGCTCCTCGACGGCGGGACTGCGGCGGAAGCCTGGCGCGCGGAAGCCCGCCGTCGGCTGGCCGAGGGTCCGGGGCACCACCCGGGCTCCGCGGAAACCTCGGACGGCCGGCTGGACCCGAGGTCCCTTGCCAACGCGCTGGATGGCGTGCTGCCGGAGCGCCGCACGGTGGTCCAGGACGGCGGGCACTTCGTCGGCTGGGCACCCATGTACTGGAACATCCCGCGGCCCCAGGACCTGGTGATGGTGGGGACCGCCTACCAGACCATCGGGCTGGGACTGGCGAGCGCCGTCGGGGCAGCGCGCGCCCTGGAGGACGGCCGCACCCTCGTGCTGGCCTCCGGCGACGGCGGGTTCCTGATGGGCCTGTCCGACCTCGAATCGCTGATCGGTGCAGC
The DNA here is from genome assembly GCF_034720455.1 of Pseudarthrobacter sp. C1. NCBI lineage: Bacteria > Bacillati > Actinomycetota > Actinomycetes > Micrococcales > Micrococcaceae > Pseudarthrobacter > Pseudarthrobacter sp. C1. The sequence goes on from NZ_JAYESK010000001.1 coordinate 360,736, forward strand.
CTGCAGCGCCATCGTGGTGATCTACAATGACGCCGCCTACGGGGCCGAAATCCACCAGTACGGCTCCCAGGGCCTGACCGAAAAGCCGATGCTGATCCCCGAGGTGGACTTCAGCGGGATTGCCCGCGCTTTGGGTGCCGAGTCGGCGATCATCCGCTCGTTGGCCGATCTGTCCGCGCTCCAGGAGTGGATCGACGCCGGCGGCAGGGGAACCTTCGTGGCGGACTGCCGGATCACGTCCACCGTCCGGGCGCCGTGGCTGAGCGAATGGATGCAGGCCTCGCAGGCCGCGAAGGCGGCGGTGGCGGGGTAACGGCCAGGTCCCCTCCACATCGGGGGTGGGCTCGGATGCCTGGTGTTGTTCACCCAGTCGGATGCATGGCGATTAGTTAGCCCTGAGGCTCCTCGGCCCGTGACTTATCATCGTCTGCACCGGGCTTGTCGTGAACCTTCTTCGGGAGCTTGCCCTCGACGTCAGCGGGGACGGGAGGGTCCTTCTCGTCATCAGTAGACATAGTCCAAGCCTAAGCCGCCCCCGTTTGGCGACCCACATACGAAAAACTGACGGCCACCCTTTCATCCGGGTGGCCGCCAGTTTCAGTGCCTGCTGGGTGCTACTGCTCCGCTTCCGCGGCAGCCGCCTTGACGGCGTCCTTCTCGGCGCGCAGAGCCTTGGCGTCGTGCTGTTCCTCTGCTTTTTCCTGGTGGATGACCACTGCGAAGAGCTTCTCCATCTCCTTGGCCACGCCGGCCGCTGACGCCGGGTTCTGGCCGGTCACCAGCCGGTCGTCCACAACAACCTTTTCCTCAAAGACATCAGCGAAGACGTGGGTGGCGCCCTGCTCCTCAAGCCGGTCTGCCAGGAAGAACGGAATGACCTTGTCCTTGCCTGCAGCGACTTCCTCGTCGTTGGTGAAGGCGGCCACCTTGCGGCCCTCGACGAGGCGAAGCCCGTTCTCCAGTTCCACGTTCAGCAGGCCGGCCGGTCCGTGGCAGACAGCGCCCACCAAACCGCCGTTGTTGTAAACGCTGGCCACCAGGTTCTGCAGGCCTTCGCTGTCCGGGAAGTCCCACATGGTGCCGTGGCCGCCCACGAGATAGACGGCGTCGTACTGTTCCGGATCCACGACGTCGACGCGGGCAGTGTTGTAGAGGCCGGCGCGCGTGGTCTCATCCTCCGTGAAGGCAACCTGGATGGGATCTTTTGTGTCCACCTCGTCGCGCGGGGGCTGGCCGCCCTGGATGGACGCAAAGTCGACGAAATGCCCGGAATCCTTGAACACCTTCCAGGGATGCGCAGCCTCAGCCACGTTGTAACCGGTCTTCTCTCCCGTATCGCCGATCTCGGAAACGCTGGTCAGTACCATGAGGATTTTCTTCATGAAATGCTCCTATCGTCCAACTCCCCACCCTACGCCCAGCCCGATCCGCGGCGTCCGGAGGCGCTTCAGGGCTGGCCTGTGGGGACGAGCCGGTAAGCGAACCGGCTGTCCAGGCCACCTGGTCCCAGCGCGAGGTCGGCCCCCTCGGTGGGCAGCACCACCGGCGCCTTGAACACGCTCCCGCCGCAAGGGACCTGCACGGGGGCGAGGACTTCCGCCCCCTTCCAGGTGGAGACGGACAAGTCGGCTACCGGCAGTCCGGCACAGACCAGGTGCAGTTCAAACTGGCCCGGTGGGGCCGACAGGCTGGCCGTGGTGGTTGTGTTCCCGCTGCTGGTTCCCCGCAGCTCTCCGGGCAGAGGCGGTTGCAGCTGCTGTGCTGCCCAGTCTGAAAGGTCTTCGAGCTCCGAAAGCCTGCGGTCAGGGTTGGCCTGCACCTTGACGCCCGTTGCGGCGGGTCTGCCCGTGGGCGGCACCGCGCTGATGGTGAGGGGCCCGCCGTCGTGCCTGACAAAGCGGTCCAGCCTGGAGGTGCACTCAAAGCCGGTCGCCTCCGGGACGCCGTCAGGCTTCACCAAGGTGAGCTTGGCCCCATAAACCCCTGCGCAGGCGCCGGTGACCAGATAGTCTCCGGGCGCCAGGTCAAGGGACAGCTTCCCCGCGGGTTCAGCCGCTGACGGCATGCCCGGGTCCGTGGGGGAAGCCTCGAGCAAACGGGCCACTTCGTTGACGTTCTCCTTGAAGGACGCGGCCGACGGCGTTGCGGGCGGCGGGGATGAAGGCACCGGCGGCTCGTCCGGGCCGCTGTACTCACACCCCGCCAGCGACATGGCCAGAACGGCCGCAGCCATGGACATTCTTATGCGCCGTGCCGGCGTCCCCCCATGAGACATGACCCCGAGTCTACGGGCCTGGCGCCTGGCGGAAGCGGCCGGGAGGCGCAGCGCGAGGGGGCCGGCAGCAGCTGTCAGCCGAAATACCGTCCCCTGCCTTACGGCCCGTTACGCCCGCTTCCGGGGCCGCAAGAGCCGGACTCCGGGCGCCGTGGAGCCGCAGCCCCAACAGCCCAGTGCTGAAAGCGTCAGACGCGTTCCGGGAAGGACTCCACCTTCGCGGGATCCCGCTCCACCAGGTCCCCCAGGACGGCATCCACCCGGCTGAGGAGCTCCGGGTCAAGGCGCACCCCCGCCGCGGTGACGTTGTCCCGGAGCTGCTCCGGCCGTGAGGCGCCCACAATGGCGGACGAGACATTCTGGTTCTGCAGGACCCAGGCCACGGCAAATGCCGCCATGGACAGGCCGGCCTCTTCCGCCAGCGGCTTGAGCTCCTGGACCCGCTCCAGCACCTCCTCCTGCATGTACCGGTGCTCGGTCTTGGCCCCGCCGTCGTCCGTGGTGAAGCGTGACGCCGCGGGTCCGCCCTGTCCTGGAAGGTACTTGCCTGTGAGGACACCCTGGGCGATGGGTGACCAGACAATCTGGGACAGCCCCAGTTCCTCGCTCACGGGCACGATTTCGGGCTCTATGACCCGCCACAGCATGTTGTACTGCGGCTGGCTGGAGACCAGCTGGATGCCGAGCTCCCGGGCGAGCTTTGCGCCGCGGCGGATCTCGTCCACCGTCCACTCCGAAACGCCGATGTAGTGGGCCTTGCCTGCACGGACAATGTCGGCGAAGGCCTGCATGGTCTCTTCGAGCGGAGTCTCGTAGTCGTACCGGTGGGCCTGGTAGAGGTCCACGTAGTCCGTGCGGAGCCGGCGCAGCGAGCCGTTGATGGACTCCATGATGTGCTTCCGGGACAGCCCGCGATCGTTCTTGCCCTCCCCCGTGGGGAAATAGACCTTGGTGAAGAGCTCCAGGCCCTCGCGCCGGGTCCCCTTGAGCGCCTCACCCAGTGCCGTCTCGGCGCGGGTTCCGGCATAGGCGTCCGCCGTGTCGAACGTGGTGATGCCTAGGTCAAGGGCGGTGCGGACGCACTCGGTGGCTGCGTCCTGGTCAATCTGTTCGCCGTGCGTGGTCCAGTTGCCGTAGGCGATGGCACTGACGTACATGCCTGAGTTTCCAAGCTTGCGGTATTCCATGGTTTTCCTCCCGTAGGGGTCAGTTCTGGCTGGAAAGGGCCGCCCGGCGAAGGCGCCGGGGCGGTGCGGTGGTGTGGCGGACCAAGAGGCGGGGCTCGATGGTGCCTGCGGAAGCGGGGGCGCCGGACAGGGCGGCGAGGACGGCCCCGGCCGCCAGGCTGCCCTGTTCGGAAACGCCGTGGTCCATGGTGGTGAGCCCAACGGCACCGGCGAGCTCGTGGTTGTCGTATCCCACCACGGAGAAGTCGCCCGGGACGTCCATTCCCGCCCCGCGAAGGGTGGCGAGCGCTCCGAAGGCGAGCTCATCCGACGCAGCGACCAGCGCCGTCGGCGGTTCCGCCGCGGTGAGCAGCCCCGCCATGGCCGCCGCTCCGGCGTCCACCGTGTTCTCGACGGCGAGCACCATCGCCGGATCAGCCTGCAGCCCCGCTTCGGCAAGCGCTTCCTGGTAGCCGAGAAGCCGCTCGGCCGGCGGCACCCCGCCGAGCGGTGAGCCTTCCTCCTGCCGGATGCCGAGGAAGGCAATCCGTTCGTGCCCGAGGTTCAGCAGGTGCCTGGCCGCCGCGCGCCCGCCGGCCCTGTCCTCCACCCGGACCGATGACGCTCCGGCCCGCTCGGAACCGACAAGGGCAACAGCCAGCCCCTGGGCCTGGAGCGCCGCGAGCTCGGCGGGGGCCAGCTGGAGGGCGATCACGAGGGCAGCGTCAGCACGGCCGTGGAGCCGGGGGCCGGCAAAGAACTTCTCCCGCAGGTCCGGCGTGGACAGCTCCACCAGGAGCACGTCATAGCCCTCCCGGCTCAGCACCCGTCCGGCTGCCGCGATGACCTCCGCGAAGAACCACTTGCTGAGCAGGGGCACGACGACGGCGACAGTCCGGGTGCGTCCGGTCGCCAGCCTTGAGGCGCTGGGCGAGATGGCGTAGCCGAGTGCTTCCGCAGCTTCCTGCACGCGCTTGCGGGTGGCAGCCGAGATTCCCGGGACGTCCCTCAGCGCACGCGAAACCGTTGAAATGGAGACGCCTGCGCGTTCCGCTACCCGCTCTACTGTTGTTGACACGCCTTCCACGGTAGCCAATGCAGCATCATCTTCGCAAGCGCTTGCAAACACGCCACGCGGCGCCACGGTGGCGCGTCATCAATCTCCGCCGATTCCGAGAGCCAGCACTCACTGTGATAATCCGGTAGCCATGTCTTCTTTATCCGAGTCCGCCGCGCCCGCATCCGCCGCCGAGGAACGCAGCGCCCGCGTGGCCGTCACCCTCTTTCCCCTTCTCATCCTGGCCGGAGGCGCCGTGGCACTTGCCGCGCCGACGGCTTTCACAGGCCTGGGCCCCTGGATCAACCCCCTTCTGGGGGTCATCATGTTCGGCATGGGGCTGACGCTGACGCCGCCCGACTTCGCCGTCATCGCCAAGCGGCCCGTTCCCGTGGTGATCGGCGTGGTGGCGCAGTACGCCATCATGCCGTTCCTTGGCTGGCTGGTCGCGGCGGCACTCGGCCTGCCCCCCGCGCTGGCGGCAGGCGTCATCCTGGTGGGCTGCTGCCCCGGCGGCACTGCCTCCAACGTGGTGTCCTACCTGGCCAAGGGGGACGTGGCCCTGTCCGTGGCGATGACCACAGTGTCCACGCTGTTAGCCCCCCTGCTCACCCCGGTGCTGGCCCTGTGGCTGGCCGGACAGTACATGCCGGTCGACGCCGGCTCCATGGCCTGGTCCATCGTCCAGATCGTGCTGTTCCCCGTGCTGCTGGGACTGCTGATCCGGCTCTTCCTGCCGCGCCTGGTCAACAAATCGCTGCCCGCCCTGCCCTGGATCTCGGTCCTCGCCATCACCGTCGTGGTGGTCGCAGTGGTGGCCGGAAGCGCCAAGGCGATCTTCTCGGCCGGGCTCCTGGTTCTTGTGGCTGTCATCCTGCACAACGGGCTGGGATACGCCCTGGGTTACGCCGCCGCCCGCTTGTTCCGGCTGACGGTTCCGTCCCGGCGCACCACCGCTATTGAGGTCGGCATGCAGAACTCGGGCCTTGCCGCAGGCCTGGCACGGCAGTACCTGACTCCCGAATCGGCCCTGCCCGGCGCCATTTTCTCGGTATGGCACAACGTTTCCGGCGCTGTACTGGCCGCCTACTGGCGCCGCCGAGGCACCGTTGCCGCACGCGACAGGGATGCGGCTCCCGTGGTGATCGCGGAGTAACAGAAACCACGCCCTCACCGCGCGGCGTCCGTGCCGCTGCCGGGAATCACCGACGCACGAACCGTCAACGTTCGCCCTGGCCGCCACCGTCGCGATCAGCGAGGCCGCAGCGCCCTGGCCGTTTCACGTCACCGTCGGCTTCCCGGGCCGCTCCTTGTGCTCCGCCCGGGCAATCTCGAAGCTGCTTTCGAACGGCAGCGTGTCCACGTCCAGGAGCGGGTTGTTGTCCTGCGTCGCCACAAGCTTCCGGGCCGCCTCCTCCGACTCCACGCTGGGCATGGACCCGGGCAGGTGCCGCCGGGCCGATTCGGGCAGGAAGCGGATGGCCACGGCAGCCACCGCGGCCACGGCCATGAGGTAGTACGCAATTGCCATGTCGTCGCCGGTCAGCTGGATCAGGGACGCGATGATGAACGGGGCCGTTCCGCCGAAGATGGCCACCGCCAGGTTGTAGGCGATGCCCATGGCGGAATAGCGGTGCTCGGTGGGAAAGAGCGCGGGCAGCGCCGACGCGAGGTTCGGCACCGAAAACGCCACCGGGAAGGCGATCAGGGCCAGGCCCAGCAACGTCATAGGGAGGCTGCCCGCCGCTATCGCCAGGAACGCGGGAACCGCGAACGCCACGGTGCTGAAGGCCCCGATCCACAGCACGGGACGGCGGCCGATCCGGTCCGAGAGCAGCCCCGTGAACGGGATGCACAACGCCATGGCCACCAGCACAGGGATGGTCAGCAGCGTCCCCTCCACCTCGCTGTAGCCCTTGTTGCTGGTCAGGTACGTGGGCATGTAGGACGTGAGGGCGTAGGCCACCGTGTTGGCTGCCGCCGCCAGGATCATGGCCAGCAGGATCGGCCGCCAGTGGGCCTTCAGGATCCCGATCGGGCCCACGGGGCGGAGGTCCTCCCCCGTCTCGGGGTGCTTGGCTGCCACGGCTTCGGCTTCCAGCGTGGCTTTGAAGGCGGCCGACTCCTCGATCTTCATCCGGAAGTAGACAGCGACGGCGCCCAGCGGACCGGCCACCAGGAACGGGATCCGCCAGCCCCACGCCTCCATCTGCTCCTGGCCCAGCGCCAGCTGGAGGAGGGACACCACCAGCCCGCCCGCCGCGAAACCCAGGTAGCTGCCCATATCCAGGAAACTGACGTAGAAACCGCGGCGGCGGTCCGGTGAGTGCTCGCACACGAACGTGGTGGCGCCGGAGTATTCGCCGCCGGTGGAAAAGCCCTGCACCAACTTGAGGACCACCAGCAGCACCGCCGCCCAGATGCCCAGCACCGCGTACCCGGGCAGCAGGCCGACGGCGAACGTCGCGGCCGCCATGAGCATCAGTGTCATGGCCAGCACCTTCTGGCGGCCCATCTTGTCGCCCAGCCAGCCGAAAAAGATCCCGCCCAGCGGCCGGGCGATGAACGTGGCGCCAAAGGTCCCCAGCAGGAACAGGTTCTGCACGGCCCTGTCCGCCTCAGGCAGGAACACCGGCCCCATGGTGGTGATGAGGTAGCCGAACACGCCCACGTCGTACCATTCCATCGTGTTGCCCACGATGGTCCCGCCGAGCGCCTTCCGCAGCGTGCGGGGGTTGACGACGTTGACGTCGGATACCTGCAGCCGCCGCTGCCGCCCTCTGTGCTCTGTCATGGCCCGCTCACCGCCGCCTCGCTCGATTAGCTGGGCATACGTCGTCGTTCTTCCGGCCCGCCTGGCCGGCACGAGCCCAACACTTTCGATCATCCTGCCGCTGCACCCACCAGGGCAACAACGGTTGCGCTTTTGGGAGAAGTACGACGGCGGCACGCACTGTGAGGGCGCGGGCGTGTGTTCCGCTCGGGCGGGCCCTGTGTGGCCCCGCCAGGTCTGCTGGGTTGGCCCAGTCCAGCGCCGGCCGACCAAATTGTCGTACCCCCGTTAGACGATATTCCTGTGGAAGACGGAGCGGGAACCGGGACGGGAGTGGAGGCTATCCATGCCACCGTTGCTGCGCTCGCCGCGCTTGATGCCGAGGACGCCGCCCTCGCTTCTGCCGGAGCCTCAGGTACCGCGGGGGACGGAGTCGATGTATTGCAGCGGGCGTACGAAATCCGGCTCGAGCGGATGGGGCTGGAGAAGAAGCTGGAGTCCCAGGCCTCGGCGCGGAAGGTGCGGTCCGTCGCCGAAGCGATGGACCTGCAGCGCGCCATGACCCCGCCGGGCGCGCCCCTGCATGACCGGACCTATACCGAGATCTCGACTGTTGAGGAAATCGCCGGGATCCTCACCATCAGCTCCGGTGCCGCGTCCGCGTTCGTCACCCAGTCCCGGCAGGTGTGTGCAATGCCGCCGCTCATGGACGCCCTTTCCGCCGGCAGCCTCTCCTGGCAGCAGGCCCGGATTTTTACCGACGAAACTGAGTGTTTGGACCACGCCGCCGCAGCCGCGCTGGTGGAGCACTTCCTCGACCCCGACGCACCCAACCCGGCCCGGGGTTGCCCCGCCTCGGAACTGGTGCCGGCCCGGTTACGGGCAAAGGTGCGGGGCTGGCGGGAACGCCACCACCCGGAGTCGATCGAGAAGCGCCACCGCAAGGGCGTGGCCGATCGGCGCGTGGAATTCACGCCGGACCGTGACGGGATGGCCTGGATCGCTGCGTACCTGCCCGCCGACCAAGCCCTGGCGATCTGGAACGACCTCACCGCAACCGCCCGAAGCCTCCAAGGCCCCAACGAGCCCCGCACCCTCACCCAACTCCGGCCCGACATCCTCACCCACCGGCTCCTCACCTACCGCGGCGCCATAGCCCCGGGGCCCACCGGGACCGGTGACGTCTCGGGCGAGGCGCCGGAGGACATGATCGGCCTGGCCACAGTCGTCGGCTCCGACGAACCCGCAACAGACCTGGGCATTAGCGACCATCCCGGCAGCCACGGCAACCGGGCACCGGCAGAACCGGACCCCACCGCGCCCGGCACCCTCGAAAGCACGCCCAAACCCGCCCTGGACACGGATGCCGCGAAGGTCCCCACTCCCCGCGCCGACGTGCTTGTGACCGTTCCGTTCTTCGCCCTTCTCGGACTCACCGACGAACCCGCCGTGCTGGACGGCTACGGCCCCATCCCCGCCTCGATGGCCCGCCAGCTCCTCTCCGAGGGTGCCGAGTCGTTCCGCCGCGTCCTGCTTGACCCGAGCGACGGAACACCACTGGAGATCGGCCGCACCAGTTATCGACTCACTAAAGCCATGAGGAAAGCGCTGCATCTTCGGGACGGCAAATGCGCTTTCCCCGGCTGCAGCAACAACGCCCTCGACAACGAAATCGACCACCTCAAGGCCTGGCAACACGGCGGAACCACCGGAATCAGCAACCTGGCACAGGTCTGCCCAAAACATCACCGGCTCAAACACAACAGCGGCTGGGAACCGACGCCGGCTGCCAAGGACGAACCACCCGGCTGGACCTCACCCACAGGGCAGCACTACCAAGCCGAACAACCCGACCGCGAACCACCACAATGGCCGCCGGGCATCCTGCCACTGGAAAACAGTGCCCCGGAAACCAGCCCGACGAAATCTTGTGGGTCGAAGATCAGCGCATCCGAAACCAGTCCAGCACACACCAGTGCGCTGGAAGGGCTGCTGCTCCAGCTCTTGTCCGGATGATGGGCCACGTGTTCAAGGTGCCCTCACCATGTGCTGACCGGGACGGGGCCGGAGGACGCATCGGACTGGCCTTCCGGGAGCGGAACGGCGCCTCTCGTCCGGACGTTGACGTGGTATGAGAAGGCGCGTTGTCATACCGGCTGTGGCGCTCGTGGCTGTCATCGCGGTTGCTGTAGGACTGTACCTGTTCCAGCCCTGGCGCATCTTCACCAGCTCAACCGTGATCGAGGATGTTCCGGCAGTTGCCACGCCTGCGCCTGCGTCCCAGGGTCCCTCCCTAACGCCGTCAACCCCCGCCGCGCCCGTCGCGCTTCCGCGTGAACTGGCAGCAGGCCCGCTCATCAGCCATGAGCACGCCAGCTCGGGAACGGTGCGGATCCTCGAGCTTCCCGACGGGAGCCGGATCCTCCGGTTCGAAGGCCTCGATACTTCCGATGGTCCGGACCTGCGGGTGTGGCTCAGCAATGCCCCGGTGGTGGAGGGATTCGCTGGCTGGTATGTCTTCGACGACGGCGCGTACCTCGACCTCGGGGCACTCAAAGCCAACAAGGGCGACCAGAACTATGAGATCCCGGCCGGGACGGTGCTGAGCGACTATGGCTCGGTCAGCATCTGGTGCGCCCGTTTCGCCGTGTCATTTGCCGCCGCCGAGCTGAACCCGTAGACACGTCTCGCTCTGGCCGGACAGCATTGTCTTCCGCATGGCCAGGCTCTACCGTGAAGGGACTGCCAGCTGAAGCAGGTGCAGCCATGCGGACAATGTCCAGGTCACCGTGCTGCCTCCTCTTGTGCCTCCTGGTGGCCGTCGCAGGCGCCGCCCCGCCAACAGCCGCCATCGCGACAGGTGCCGCCACGGAAACCGCCGAACCCCAACATGCCTACGCGGCGGTGGACGCCTTCCTGCTTGACCAGCTCGAAACCCTCGGCATTCCCGGTGCCGCGATCGCCGTCGTGCGTGACGGCAGGCAGGTGCACTCCGCCGCCTTCGGCAAGGCGGACCCGGCCGGACGGCCGATGAGCCCCCAGACGCCGGTGCTGCTGGCCTCCACCAGCAAGTCCCTGACGGCCATCGCGGTGATGCAGCAGGTGGAGGCCGGTCGGCTGCGGCTGGATGAGCCCGTGCGGACCTACCTGCCCTGGTTCACGCTGGACGATCCCCGGTCCCCGGCCATCACGGTCCGGCACCTGCTCCACCAGACCAGCGGCATGTCCTCGAGGGACACGGCCTTCGAGGCGTCCCTCAGCCAGGAGCCGGAAGCCCTCGAGGCATCAGTCCGTGCGATGGCCGGATCCCCGCTGGCCGGCGAACCGGGGCAGCGTTTCCACTACGCCAGTGCCAACTACAACGTGCTGGGCCTCCTGGTGCAGACCGTCGCCAACCAGCCCTTCGGGGAGTACCTGCAGCAGCACGTCTTCGGACCGCTGGGCATGGTGCACAGCCATACGACGGCGGCTGCTGCCCGGCAGGACAATGCGGCCGAGGGCTATGCCCGCTGGTTCAGTACCGTCTGGGTCCGGACCGACGTCCCGGCGCCCGCCGCGGGAATGCCCTCCAGCACCCTGTACGCCTCGGCCGAGGACCTGGGCCGCGAGCTGATGGCACTGCTCGACGGCGGGCGCTACGGGAGCGCGCGCGTCCTCGAGCCTGGAAGCGTGGCGGCGATGTTCGTACCCCGCACCTCCGTGGACGCATCGAAGGGCTACGGCATGGGCTGGTACACCCGGCCGCTCGTGGAATCCGTTGGCCCGGCTGCCGACGGTGCCGCGGCCAGGGGCGTGCCGCTGCTGCTGGAGCACCAGGGGGAATGGGGCAACAGCCACACCTACCTGGCCATGGTCCCGGAGTCCCGTCTGGGCGTGGCCCTGGTCATCAATGGCAACGACACCGCCGCCCCGTCCCGGCTCAAGGCCATCGACACGAACATCCTGCGGATCCTCCACGGGCACTCCCCCGTGCCCGCCGTGGTTTTCGAGGACTGGCTGCAGCAGTCCAGCTGGGCCGTCTCGCTGGGCCTGCTGCTGGCGGAACTGCTGAGCCTGTGGCTGTCCCTCTCGGTGATTTTCCGACGGCGGTTCGCGCGCCGTGGCCGGCAGGGTCCCCTGGCGTGGGCCGCCGCCGCGCTGGCACTGGATGCCTTTGCCCTCTGGCTGTGCCTCGTCTACGCGCCCGCCCGGTTCGATACCGACCTGCTGGTCATCATCCGCCAGTTCCCGGACGTCGGCGTTTCGCTGGTGCCGGTGCTGGGACTCGCCATCCTGTGGCCTGTTCCGCGGACCGTCTGCCTGCTCTCCAGGGTGCTGCGCCGCGCCCCGCGCGGCGTACCCTGAAGCCATGAAAGCCGGCGTCAGTTCCGTGCGCACCCTGGCGGGACGCGTGAAGGCCGTCTACGAAAACCTTCCGCTGCCGCCGGCCGTCGTGGCCGCGATCGCCCTCGATGCCTTCCTTGCCAGGCTCCGTCCGCTGCCGCTTCCCGGCCCCCGTTCCGTCCACAGAGCGGCAGGTGCGGGCCTGGTGGTCGCCGGCGCCGGCCTCAATGCCTGGGCCCTGGCCGAACGCCGGCGGCGCTCCGCCGGCCCGTTTGACCTGGAGCACCCGGAGGACCTGGTGGTCACCGGCCCGTATGCCGTCACCCGCCACCCGATGTACGTGGGCTGGTGGCTCATCCAGCTCGGCGCGGGAACCATGGCCGGGTCAGCCTGGGTCCTCGCGCTGCTGCCGGCCGAGCTGCTGGTGGAGCACCGGTTTGTCCTGGACGAGGAGGCCACGCTCGCCGGGCTGTTCCCGGAGTCCTACCCGGACTACGCGGAAAAGGTGCCACGCTACCTCGGGCTCCCCCGCATGTAGGTTCGTTTCGGCTGGAACCCAGGCGCCGCCGTCGTACGCCGCCACACAACGCCAAACTATGGATGGCGGCAGGGGCCGTGTTGGGACATGATCTGAAGATGAGCCGCTCCGGAAACGCCCGATCCCGGTGGCTCCCGCCAGCCCTGCGCGGCTACAAAACCGAGTGGCTGCGGCACGACCTGGTGGCAGGCCTCGCGCTCTTCGCGATCCTGGTCCCCGCGGGCATGGCGTACGCCCAGGCCGCCGGCCTGCCGCCGGTGACGGGCCTCTACGCGACGGTGGTGCCGCTGATTGTCTACGCGGCAGTGGGGCCGTCGCGCGTGCTGGTGCTGGGGCCGGATTCCGCGCTCGCCCCGATGATCGTTGCGGCGCTGGTTCCCCTGGCCGCGGACAACGACCAGAAATCCGTGGCCCTGGCCGGCCTCCTGGCCATCCTGATCGGCCTCATCCTGCTATGCGGTTCGGCCCTGCGGCTGGGCATCATCACGGGACTGCTGTCCAAGCCCATCCGGCTGGGCTACCTCAACGGCATCGCCCTGCTGGTGGCGGTGTCCCAGCTTCCCACCCTCCTGGGGATCTCCGTGGAGGACGGCACGCCCTGGGAAAAACTGCTGGCCGCAACGCCGAAGGTGCTTGCCGGCGAAACCAACATGGCGGCGCTGCTGCTGGGCCTGGCCTCGCTGGCGCTCATCTGGGTTCCCCGCCGGCTGAGCTGGAAGGTACCGGGCGTGCTCATCGCGGTGGTGGTGTCCTGCCTCGCCGTGGCCGTGCTGGGACTCCAGGAGCGCGTCAAAGTCACCGGCGCCCTCCCGCAGGGGCTCCCCGCGCCGGCCCTCGGCGGAATCGGCTGGGCCGACGTCCTGGCGCTGCTGCCGGCCGCCGCCGCCATTGCCCTCATCGTCTTCGTTGATACCGGAACCCTGTCCCAGTCCCTGGCCGCGGCAGGGGACCGCAGGGTCTCCGGCAACCATGAAATGGCCGCCCTGGGTGCGGCGAACGCGGCCAGCGGGCTGCTGGGCGGCTTCCCGATCTCGGCCAGCGCGTCCCGCACGCCGGTGGCCGTGGAGGCCGGGGCGAAATCCCAGCTCACGGGCGTGGCAGGTGCCGTCCTGGTGCTCGGCTTCATGCTGGCGGCGCCCGGCGTCACCGAGTTCCTGCCGGCCGCCACCCTGGCCGCCATTGTCATCGCGGCAGCCGCAGCACTGGCCGACCCCGCCGGCGTGCGGCGGCTGATCGGCATGAGCCGCAGTGAATCCCTGGTGATGCTGGCGGCGTTCCTGGGGGTCACCATCCTGGGGGTCCTCCCGGGCATCGCCGTGGCTGTGGGCCTGGCAATCCTGGACTTCCTGCGGCGGGCCTGGGACCCCTACCGCGCCGAGCTGGTGGACGTGCCCGGGGTGCCGGGATACCACGACGTGAGCCGCCATCCGGACGGCGAACGCGTCCCCGGCATGCTGATCCTGCGCTTCGACGCACCGCTGTTTTTTGGCAACGGTTCGCTGCTGGGGTCTTTCGTGCGCACCAAGCTCGACCAGGCGCCGCCCGGCATCGAACGCGTGGTGCTGGCGGCAGAGCCGGTGACGGGAATCGACACCACGGCACTGGACGAGCTGGTGCAGCTGGACGAATGGCTGGAACGGCACGGCGTGGACCTGGTGTTCGCCGAGCTCAAAGGCCCGGTCAAGGACAGGCTGGTGCAGTACGGCGTGGGCTCCCGCTTCTCGCCCGGACACTTCTACCCGACCGTGAGCGAAGCCGTGCGGGCGTTCCAGCGGGAGGGCGGGGGAACCTAGGAGTCCTCAGCCGCGCACCTGCATGTCCACCCATACGAGGCGGTGGTCGCTGCCCGGGAACGGATAGGCGCCGGTCAGCCGTGACAGGGGGTCGGCCTGGGTGGGCCAGAACACGCCGGAATCGAGGACCCGGATCCTGCGTGAGGGCAGCACGTAGTCAGCCCGCAAGTTTCCCGGGGCGGTGTCGGCGAAGTCGGCAGTGTCGTAGCGGGGGTCACCCTTGTGGGCGGCATTGGCTCCGCCCTGCAGGGCCGCGGCCTCCACGGCGCCATCGGAGGCCGGCAGCGGGTCCACGATCTGCTTGGAATCAAGGAGCTGGTTGACCGCGCCGTCCACGGAGTCGCCGTCGAGCGGGTCGGCATTCTGGTCGCCGACGATGACGAACGGTTCGTTCGGCAGGAGCCCCCGCTTTCCGCCCTCATCATCCACGATGTATGCCGATTTGCCCGGGGTGACGTAGTCAGCCCAGAACCGGATCTCTTCGTGGTTGCGGCGGCCGTTCCGGTCCTCGGGGCCGTCAAAGGTTGGCGGTGTGGGGTGCGAGGCAAGCACGTGCACCGTTTCGCCGCCCACCTTCACCGGAACGTCCCAGTGCGACTTGCTCGACAGGCGCACCACCTCGAGTTCCTCCGGCGAATACCAGTCGGCAGGTTCGGGTGTCGCCGGGTTGTCCGGCAGGAGCGCACCCGGCATGTCCTTCCAGAGGAAGTTCTGGAACGTCCTCACGTTTTCCGTGTCGATGGGGTACTTCGACAGGATGGCCATGCCGTACTGGCCCTCGAATGCGCCGAAGCCGAAGGCGTCGTCACCGCCGCCGACCCTGCCGTTGTTGTTGAGGTCGAACCCGCTCGGGATCCCGGTGTTCGACGGCGCCACGTAGGCGTAGGGGTAGTCCACGGGATCAGCCCCGCCCTGGCCTGCCGCCAGGTAGTTGTCGCGGAACAGATCGGCGGCCCGCATGTTGGGCACGTAGTCGAACTCGTTCAGCAGGATGACGTCCGGGTTCGCACGCTGGATGACCTCGGCGACGGTGCGTGCCTGCGGGTCGTCCGGAGTGCTCAGGTCGGCCTCGAGTTCGCCGGCGCTTGCCCGGTTCAGCGACAGGTTGTAGGTGGCCACCCGCAGGTCCTCCGCATGGTCCTTTGAGGGCTCGGCGGCGGCCGGAGTCCCGGCGGTACCAACGGCGAGGCTACCGACGACGGCAGCGATGACGGCAGCGGTGAGGGGGCGTCTAGTGGACACGGGACTCCTTGGCAGCGATGAGGCGGTACGAACAACGGTGCGTTCAACCTATGCCGCCAACATGACCACGGGGAGTACGCCGGGCGAACGGAAACTTGCGCCGGCGGCACCCAGCCGGCGGCCGCCGTCGTAAGTGGACGTCGGCGGCCGCAGGCCAAAGTGCCGGCCTCCCCTACTGTCCGGCCTCCCCTACTGTCCCGGGGCCCGGTACGACGGGGTCTTCTTGGCTGCCTCGTCGATGTCTTCCACGGTGAGGAGCGGCTTCAGGCGGACGTTGACGCTCCCTGTGGAATTGACGATCAGTGACAGTGCTGCGGCACTGGCGTCGTCCGGCGCCTCGAAAACGCCAAGGACGTCGTAGTAGCCAAACGCGTAGTAGAAGCTCTCCAGCGAACCGCCTATGGACTTGAGGGCCTCGGCCAGGGCCTCACGCCGCTTGGTGCCCCCTTCCTTCATGAGCCCCTTGATTCCCTCGCCCATGTACGTTGCTTCAAACAGATACTTCGGCATCGCTTTTCCCTTCTACATTCCCATCCCGGTTGTCGCCGAGGGAGCAAGTGCCACACCGAGTGCAATGGCAGCCAGCGCCACCGCAACGGACCAGTTGGCCAGCCGCTTCCACGGCAGCATCTTCTCCCCCGCGATGAAGGCCCCGATCAGGGCCATCCATCCGACGCTCATCGCGCCAAGCGCGAACAGCGCCGTCATCAGCGCCCAGCAGCAGGCCACACACCAGGCGCCGTGCTCCACGCCCATCCGGACGGCACCCGCGTAGCCCGGCCGCATCCGGTGCAGGATAAAGTCCATCGGGGACCGGCATTTCATCAGGCTGACGTTTTTTGCCGGGGTGAACTGATAAACCGCCGCCATCATGATGACTCCGGCCGCAATGTAGCGCCCGCCCTGGTCAGCAGCGAAAACCCCTGGCACCGCCGCGGCCGCCCACGCATAGAGCCCATACGCCACCAGGCCAAAGGCCGTCCATGATGCGAGGTACCCGGCCACGAAGGCGGCAGTGGACCCTGCCGGAGCGTACTGTCCGCCCTGCCGTCGGTGCCGCTGGATCCGGTGGTATGCCACCACCATCGGTGCCACGGACGGGAACATCATGGCTGCGAGCATCACCACCCACGTCACGGTGAAGAAGCCCACCGGCCCCGGGGCCGTCCAGATACCCATGTCCATCCCGGTCAGCTGCGTGGACGCCAATATCCAGCTGGCAGCGGCGAGGAACAGCAGGACAGCCACGAGGACTGCCTCCCGCGGATCGACACGGGAGGCTTTCGCCACCGTCTGACCGGTTACGCTCCTGAACAGCTTCCTGCGTTCCACCGGCCGGCCGTTCAGACCCGGCCCTTGGGGGCACCCTCCGCCATCTCACTGGCGAACGTGAAGTCGGACGTTTCGCCGTAGACGCCGTCGAAGTCGATACCGAAAAGGTCCACGTGCCCGGGCCCCTTTCCGATCCGGAACTCAGGCGCAAAGCCGTACATCGCGTTCTTCATTGTGGTCACGCCGCCGTCGGGTCCGGGCAGCGGCTCGAACGTGAACTGAGCCTTGTCCGAGACTGAACCGGAGGGCCGCTCACCGTCCGTGAACGTGACTGTGGCGCGTTCCAGTCCCAGCCACTCGCCGTACAGGCCGGCAAAGTCGCCGAAGGGTCCCCCGGCCTGGCCGCGAAGGATGGTTTCCAGGGCGCTCACCTGGTCGTCGGATGCGGACTGGTCGACGACGGCACCCACCTTCCAGCCGCCCCCTGTCAGATTCGTGGGGAACAAGGCCACGAAGGCGAAGTCGACGCCGGAAAGGTCCGTGGCGTCATGGCTCCCCGTTGCGATATGGAAGACATTCAGGTTGCGGCACTCGCCCCCGGGCCCGGTGGGCACGCCGTCCACGGGGCATGGACACACCAGCTGGCACGTGCAGTTTCCAGCGTATGTTCCAGACATTTCCCAAGACACAGCATCCTCCTCACCTGGCGCCAGCGCCGTGCAGAGGTGGCCCGGACCGGCGCCTCGTTCCGTGGAAACGGGGTGAATGACCCCGTTAACGCAGACGCTATTCCTCCGGCTGCGGGCAGTCAATATGCCGAAATACCCAATGTCAGGAGCCCTTGGAGCGGCGGGCCAAGGCCGTTCGGCCCTAGCGATGTCCGGCGGCTCGGCCCACGCTGGATCAGGAAGGCATGGGGGCAAAACGCCCGCGGGTCCTGCGTCGAGCCTTTACCGAGCCGGGGCTCCGGGCACCTCCAGGAATGTCCGTTGCACGACCACGGCTCACCCGGCAAGGAGGCGCAGCCATGACGTACATCAGCGATCTGGGCGACGTGGGGCGCGGCGATGTTGCCGTGGCCGGCGGCAAGGCCGTGGGGCTCGGCGGCCTCATCCAGGCCGGGTTGCCGGTCCCGCCGGGGTTTGTCCTGACCACCGCCGCGTACTCGGAGTTCGTCACGGCGAACACCCTCGGCGCGGCCATCCAGGACCTGGCCGCCCTGCCACCGCAGGCTTCGCCGCAGGACTACGAAACCGCCTCGGAGCGGATCCGCGGCCTGTTCCGGAACGGCACCATGCCGGCCGGGATCGCGGCCAGGCTCGGCGCCGCCTACGAGCGCCTGGGCGGCGGGGACACCGCAGTGTCGGTGCGGTCCTCCGCCACCGCCGAGGACCTCGAATCGGCCAGTTTCGCCGGGCAGCAGGAAAGCTACCTGAACGTCCGCGGCACGGCGGCACTGACGGAGGCCGTCATCAACTGCTGGGCCTCCCTCTGGACGGCGCGCGCCATGGCCTACCGCGCCCGCGAAGGCGTGCGGCCCGACCAGGTGCGCCTCGCCGTCGTGGTCCAGCAGATGGTGGAGGCCGAGGCCGCCGGGGTGATGTTCACCGCCAACCCCGCAAACGGGCGGCGCGACCAGGCGGTGATCAGCGCCGCGTGGGGGCTGGGCGAGGCCGTGGTCAGCGGGACGGTCACCACGGACGACCTCGTGGTGGACGCCGGGACCGGCGCGGTGGTGTCGCGGCAGACGGCGGACAAGGAAATCATGACCGTCTCCGTGGAGGACGGAACCCGGGAGGAACCGGTGGCGGCTGCCCGCCGTCGTGCGCCCGTCCTGGACGACCAGGAGGCGGCCGAACTGGCCCGCTACGGACAGCGGATCGCGGAACATTTCGGGGTGCCGCAGGACATCGAGTGGGCGCGGGCCGGCGGCCGGTTCTACCTGCTGCAGTCCCGCCCCATCACGGCCCTGCCCGACCCCGCCGCGGAAACCCCGGAGACCTGGCCGCTGCCGTATCCGAAGGGCCTCTACTTCCGCGCGAGCATCGTGGAACAGCTCCCCGACCCGCTCTCCCCGCTCTTCGCCGACCTGATTGACGGCTCGGTATCGCGCTCACTGCGGGCCCTCATGGCGGAAGCGACCGGCAAGGACGTCCTCCGCGAGGGCGACATTCACCTGCCCACCATCAACGGCTACGCCTATTACTACTACCGCACCTCCGGCATGTGGCGCCTGACGGGCAGGCTGTTCACGGCACTGGGCGCGCTGGCCCGCGGCAAAGGGCACATGGGCATTGCGGGCTGGCGCGAATACTCGCATCCGCGCTACGAACGGGTGATCAAGGACTGGTCCGTGACGCCGCCGGCCGACCTCCCCGGGGAGGAACTGCTGGCGGGGGCGCAGGCCCTCCTGGACGCCGGAACCGTGTACTACACCGCCGTTCAGTCCATCATTCCGCTCGCCACCATGAGCGAAATCTCCTTCCGGGCCTTCTACGACAAGGTCCTCCGGCGCGACGGCGATCCGCCGGCCCAGACCTTCCTCCTGGGCTTCGACAGCGAGCCCATCCGGGCGGAGAAGTCCCTGTACGACCTGGCCGGCTGGGCCCGCAGCGATCCCGGACTGGCAGCGGCCCTGCTGGAACGGCCGACGGCGGTGCTCGCCGAGTGCCAGCGCACCGGCTCCGCGCCCGAGGGTGTGGACGACGTCCTGTGGCAGGAATGGCGGTTCACGTTCAGGGAGCACCTGGACCGGTTTGGCCACGCCGTCTACAACCTGGATTTCGCCACCCCGGTGCCGGCCGACGATCCCTCCGCCCAGCTGGAGACCGTGAAGTTCTACCTGCGCGGGCAAGGCACCGACCCGCACGAGCGGCAGCAGCTGCTGACCGAGCGCCGGGAAGAACTGACCAAGCAGATGGAAGGCAGGCTGGGACCGCGCCGCCGGGCCGTGTTCCGCCGGCTGCTGGGGTGGGCGCAGGAGACCGCGCCCATCCGTGAGGACGCGCTGGCCGACGTCGGACTCGCCTGGCCGCTGCTGCGGCGGATGCTGCTGGAACTGGGCCGGCGCCTGGTGGACTCCGGTGTTATCGCCGCGCCGGACGACGTGTTCTGGCTGCGGTTCCAGGAACTGCGGAGCGCCGTCGAGTTCGGCCTCGCCGAACCGGAAGCCCGCGGGGGCGCTGCAATTGCCGGGGCCGGACGGCCCGTGCGCGCCGCTGCCGTGGAGGAGCGCAGGATGCTGTGGCGGGGCCAGGTGAAGGCTGCCGCGCCGCAGATGCTGCCGGAGCGCCGGTGGATGGACAAAGCCTTCGGTTCCATGATGCCGGCAGGCTCCCAGCACCAGCCCGGTGATGTGATCAAGGGTGCCGGGGCGAGCTCCGGCCGGGTCAGCGCGCCGGCCCGCGTGCTGAGGGGTCCGCAGGATTTCGCCCTCATGCAGCCCGGCGAGGTGCTGGTGGCCCGCATCACCACGCCCGCGTGGACGCCGCTGTTCGCGATGGCCTCCGGCGTGGTGACGGACGTCGGCGGCCCGCTCAGCCACAGCTCCATCGTGGCCCGCGAGTACGGCATCCCTGCCGTCCTCGGCACCGGGGTTGCCACGCAGCGGCTTGCCGGCGGCCCGCGGGTCAGCGTGGACGGGGACGCGGGGACGGTCGTGATCGAGGACCATGCCGGTCCGGGGGTTCCCCGGGGCTGAGCGGTTACTCCCCCATGCCGGGATGCACGGGAACAAAATCGACTTTGTTGCCGGAGTTCTGCCGGCCGGCGGACGTCCTCGAGAACCCCCGCGCGTCGAGGCCGTTCTTCGCGCGGAATTCCGCAAGGGCTGCGTCGTAGGCATTGTTGAGGGTCTGCCCTGAGAACTCACCGGTGCTGCCGTCGGTGAAGGCGATCCTGATGCGGACGCTGTTGGGGTAGTGCCGGTTCATCCGGATGAAGCCGTCTGCGTCCTGCTGGAGAGTAATCAAGGGAATCCGCTTTCGTGGTGGGTGCAGCTTCCAGTCTGGCGCAGATTCACTCCGCGCAGGTACCGGCCATGCAGTAAAGAGTGGCTGGGAGGCGCATAGTTGAAGAATGACAGGTCCTTACACCCGGGGCGATTCCTTCACCAGCGAGGCCTCCCGGAAACACATCAGGCGGGCGCTCGGAGACTACGGGGCAACGGACGTTCTTTTCACCCAACGCGGGAACCATAGTGCCATTGCCTTCAAGGGCGGCGGGCGGCAATTCCGGATTGTCCTGCCGCTGTTGCAGTCCGAAGGCCCCCTGGTTATCCGCGGGGACATCGCCGACGGCCCGCTTCACGAGGCGAACGCAAAGGTCCTCGAACGCGCCAACCGCAAGTCCTGGCATGCCCTGGCACTGGCCATCGACGCCAAACTCGCGGCGGCGGCGGCAGGCATTGCCACCCTTGAATCCGAATTCCTGGCCCACGTGGTTCTGCCGGGAAACAAGACCGTGCTCGACGAGCTCGGCCCCGTCATCGACTCTGCCTACCGGTCCGGCCGGCGTCCGTCCTTCGGCGGTCCAGCACACGCTTAGGGCAACCGCCCTGATCCGTCAGATCGTGGAGAGGGCGCCCTTGGCGCTTTCCACCAGGACATGGGTCCCCGCCTGGACATAGACCACTTCGCCGTCAATCTGGCAGGGTACGGCGTCCCGCGTCGTGAAGGCGTAACTGCTGACGCTGGGCTGGTGCCCAAGCCCCAGCGTGACGGCCCGAAGGGTCATGAGTGCCATCCTCATAAGCCCGGCATGGGGCAGCGTCACCACCTCGAACCGGCCATCGTCCGGGGAGTGCGACTCGCTGACCGTTCCATATTTGGCCATGCGCGAGACGTTGGCCAGGATCAGGCTGTCGAACTTCGCGGTGGCGCCGTCGGCCCGCACCAGCTCAAACGGTCTCAGGCCCGAAAGCGTCCGGGCAACGGAGATGAGTTCCAGGACTTTCCCTTTTCCACCCTTTTCGATCCCGATGGCCATCAGCGGCGTGAGCCCGAACCCCACATAGGAGTGCGCGTACCGGACCTGCTCCCGGTGCATCCCCCGGAAGGTCACGCGCAACAGGTCGATGCGGCGGACGCTGCCCTCACGGATGGCCTCGGTGAGCGGCCGGACCTGCATGCTCCTGTGGTGATCGTTGGCGTTGCCTGCCGGGAGCACAGTGCACACCGCCTTGCTGGCGGGCACGTCCATCACCCCGTTGACCACCTCGTTATAACCGCCGTCGCCGCTGACCGAGACGATGAGCGGTTCTCCGCTTCCGGCCGCTGACCGTGCCAGGTCCCGGGCGTGCCCCGCGAACTCCGTGGGCAGCAGGACCACCTGCAGGCCCGGAAGGTTCGTGGCAAGCTCCTCCTGCAGTGAATCGATCCGCGCGGCCATCCCGGCCCTCGTCGGATTGAAAATGAGGACGACCCGGTCAAAGGCCGGTGCCCGGTCGTCAGCCATCGTGCCCATCCTCCGGTGCCCTTTGTTGCCTTGGTGCGGTCAGCTCCAGCCTATCCGTGGATACCCCCGTCCTGAAGTTGACCGTGCCGCCGTCGTCCGCGGGGCCCTGCCGGACAGCCCCCGGACTGGCCCGGGCAACAGCTACCCCTCGCAGGCCACCCCGTCGGAATCCCCGTCGAGCCCGGACCTGTAGCCTGGCGAACCGGCGTACAGAGGGGCCGCTCCGGCAGCCACCACCTCGGCGCAGTTGGCGTAGTAGACCGCGGCAGGAGCGGCGGGTTCGACGGCGGCGGGCGCCACCTGCCCGGGGCACCCGGCAAGGATGCCCGCGATTGCGTCGTGCTCGGCCTGCGTCACCCACAGGCTGTACCGTGCCTTCACCGAAACCTGCCGGGCGACGTACTCGCACCGGAAGCCCTTGTTCGCGGGCAGCCAGGTGGCGGCGTCGCCGTCGCCCTTTTGCTGGTTGGTGGGGCCGTCCGTTGC
Source organism: Pseudarthrobacter sp. C1 (assembly GCF_034720455.1). Classification (NCBI taxonomy): domain Bacteria; kingdom Bacillati; phylum Actinomycetota; class Actinomycetes; order Micrococcales; family Micrococcaceae; genus Pseudarthrobacter; species Pseudarthrobacter sp. C1. The sequence continues at coordinate 383,115 of NZ_JAYESK010000001.1, forward strand.
CTGCAGGTTCAGCGGATCGTTGGCGAACGCCGTCCGCTGCTCCGTGGTCAGCTGCTGCGCGCCCTTCTGCCAGGCGTCGCTGAGCGCCACCACGTGGTCGATCTGCACGGCACTGCTGGTGGTGGTGCCGCGGACGAAGCTGATGGTTGTGCCGGTGTACGGGTCCGCCAGGATGCCGGTCTTGACCGTGCAGGGGACGCTGGTGGTGTAGGTGACCTCGCTCAGGTCCCGCCGCAGGATGTCGTTCCGGGTATCGCAGCCGTTCTGGTCCACGTCCGCCCACGTCGGGCCAAACAGTGCCCGCTCGTATCCGGTCTTGGGCGCGCGGCCCTTCACGGGGAGGGTGGCCAGCAGGTCCGCTGCCTCAACGGCGGCCGACGGCCCGGCCGCCTGTGTTGCGGTGCTGTCCAGGGTGTCGGCAGCTGCCGGGGCACCCCCGGTGAGCAGGGCAAGGACGGCGGCAAGTACGACGGCGGCCGCCGTGCGGGTGCCGGACGCAGGCATGGTTTCAGGCAAGGACGTGGTGATGGACATGCGGTTCCCCAGGTTGTGTGCACGATAGGTTCCGGCGCACAGGCATCATGGCCGTGTTTTGCGCCGAGGAAGAGCCTATGGCCCGCTGTGAACCGGAAAGGTGCGTTTTGGTGGAACTGGGGAAATTCTTAAGGACTCCTGCGCCAACCCTGCGCCGCGGCCGGCGCGGGGCTGGCGCCATTCCTCACCCGAACAGCGCAGCCACCCGGGTCAGGGTCTGGTAGATCCCGTAGGCCAGCGGGACGCCCACCAGTGCCCAGGCGATGGCGAGTTTGCCGACCGATACTTTGGCGGGCGCCTGCGCGCCGGGGGTGTGTGCAGTGCTCATCTCAGGCCTCCATGGCAGGTTCGTGTGCCCGTCCGCGGTCTGGGCGGGGTTCGTGGAATCGTGCGTCCACCGGCTTGACCATCAGGTTGGCCAGGAAGCCGACCACCAGCAGCGCCACCATGGTCAGCAGCGCCGGCTGGTAGGACGCGGCGTCCAACTGGCCAGGCTTGCCCTGGGCATCCAGGAACGCGTTGACGATCAGCGGCCCGGCCACTCCGGCGGCGGACCAGGCGGTCAGCAGCCGGCCGTGGATGGCCCCCACCTGGAAAGTCCCGAAGAGGTCCCGCAGGTAGGCCGGAACGGTGGCGAAGCCGCCGCCGTAGAACGAAATGATGACGAAGGCGAGCGCCACGTAGAGGAACGTGGTGCTGGACCCGGCCAGCGCCAGCACCGTGTACAGGACGGCGCCGACGCCGAGGTAGACCATGTAGATGCGCTTGCGGCCGGTGACGTCGGAGGTGGCGGACCAGGCGAAACGCCCCGCCATGTTACCGATGGACAGGAGCCCCACGAAGCCGGCGGCGACGGCGGCACTCACCAGGGACACGCCGTCGGACTGGCGGAAGAAGTCCTGGATCATGGGCGCGGCCTGCTCCAGGATGCCGATGCCCGCGGTGACGTTGCAGAACAGCGCGATCCACAGCAGCCAGAACTGGCGCGTCTTCACGGCATTCTTCGCCGAGACGTTCTCCGTGGTGACCAGCTTGGCGGCCTTGACCTTGGCGGGGTCGAACCCTGCCGGTTTCCATCCGTCGGCGGGGACCTTGATGGTGAAAGCGCCGAAGAGCATGTACGCAAGGTAGACGACGGCGAGGGTCAGGAACAGCTTGCCCACGGCATCGCCGCTGGCCACCCAGTCCTTGGCGCCGGAGTTGGGATCGTACATCTTGAGCAGCGCCGTGGAGACGGGGCTGGCGATCAGCGCGCCGCCGCCGAAGCCCATGATGGCCATGCCGGTGGCGAGGCCGGGCCGGTCCGGGAACCACTTGATCAGGGTGGACACGGGCGAGATGTAGCCGATGCCCAGGCCGATGCCGCCGATGAAGCCGTAACCGAGGTACACGAGCCACAGCTGGTGGGTGAAGATGCCGAGCGAGCCGATCAGGAAGCCGCCGGCCCAGAACATGGCCGAGGTGAACATCGCCTTGCGCGGGCCGTTCTTGTCCACCCACGTGCCCATGATCGCGGCCGAGAGGCCCAGCATCACGATGGCGATGGAGAAGATCACGCCGATCTCGGTCAGGCTGGCGCCGAAGTGCTTGACCAGGGCGGTCTTGTACACGCTTGTGGCGTAGGCCTGCCCGATGCAGAGGTGGACCGCGAGCGCGGCGGGGGGCACCAGCCAGCGGTTGAATCCCGGCGGGGCAACAGTTCGTTCTCGGTCCAGCCAGCCCATAGATGTTCCCTTTGCTTGTTCGACGACGTCGATGTCTGTTCGCTGCCGCAGCGCATACCCCTCCAGAGGCGAAAGTCCCTCTTATGGCGCTGTGGCCTCCGGCAATCATGAGGCAAATCGTCAGCAAACGTATGATTCTTGCGCCGAGCGGCGGCAAATCCGCGGTGAGCGGCGGCCGGCTTTGTGCCCGCCGGTTGCGCCGGGACAGCGGGAGGCGGGTTCCGGGCGGCAGCAGCTTCACCGAAGCCGCCGCCCCGCCCCTACCGGTCCGTTTTGACCACCGTGAACAGCACCGCCGAGTCCTCCTCGGCCTCAAGGCTGTGCAGCCCATTCGGGACAATCAGGAGATCCCCGGCCTTGCCCTGCCAGGCTTCACCACCGGACTTCAGCCAGACCGATCCCCTGATCACGTAGACCGTGGCCTCGCCGGGATTCTGGTGCTCGCTCAGCTGCGTGCCGGCACGGAAGGCCATGACCGTCTGGCGCAGCTTTTTCTCATGTCCGCCGAACGCCGTGTCCGCCGCCCGCCCGCTGGGAGCCGCCACCGCTGCTTCGAGCTGCTGGCGGGCCAGGGCATCAATCGATATCTTCTGCATGCGGACACCGTACCCACCGCGGAGAGGCAGTGCCAGAGGCCAGCGTCCCGAGCTCCGCCTGAGGAAGCTCGTCCGCCAACTTGCCCTACAGCTTTGGGATGAGGACCGGGGTGTTTTTCTTGTAGGCCTCGTACTCGGGCTCGCCGCCCCATTTCCGGTCGGCCTTCTTCTCCAGCAGCGGGATGCCGCTGCCCTTGATCAGGAGCAGCGCCACGAAGAGCGGAGACAGCAGGGCCAGCCATTGCCAGCCCTGCAGTACCGGAACGGCGATCAGGAGCACGCCGGTCCAGAGCACAATCTCGCCGAAGTAGTTGGGGTGCCGGGACTTCGACCACAGGCCGGTGGAGATGAAGCGGCCCTTATTGGCCGGATCAGCCTTGAACCGGCCCTTCTGGTTGTCCGCCACAGCCTCGATGCCGAAGCCACCAGCCCACACCAGGAAGCCCGCCAGCGCCCACCCGTCGAGCGCCACCCGGGCGACGGATGTAATGGCAATCCAAGCAGCAGCCGCGGTGAGGACCACCCACAGCCCCTGCACTGTCCAGGTGTTCAGGAACCGGATGAACGATGGCTTGATCTCATCGAAGCGGTCATCCTTGCCGTGCTTGCTGACGCGGCGGAACAGGAAGCTCCCCAGCCTTACGGCCCACGCCACCACCATGCCCGCCAGCAGCAGCCCCCGCGCGTCCACACCCGGGGTCAGCACAACCAGGAGCACGGTGATGGAGATGTAGGTCAGGGCGCCGGTGAGGTCGTAGTACTTCTCGGTCTGCGCCTTGAACGCCGGGATAAAGGCCAGCCACTGGATAAGGAACGCCGCCGCCACGCCCAGCGCAAAGAGGGGGAACCCGCCCACGGTGGCACCACCCTGGCTGCCGGCGAAGGCGACAAGGGCCCCCACCAGCACCGCGACCACAAAAATGATGAGCGCCTTACGGTCCGAATCCTTCATCAGGGCATTCCTTTCCCAAGCCGGGACGGCAGCCACGCGGTCCCGGCGCACTCCGCTTCTTCAAACTGATTTGATTACAAGGTTATCTAATTACTATATAGACTAGCGAAGATGGGAGGAACCATGAGCACACCGTCCTACCATCCGGCCGCCGTCGCCCTCCAAGCTGTTCTGGCGCTGGCCAACGAGACCGAACGCGAAGTGGCGGACAGGTTGGGGCTCAACCTCACCGACTACCGCGCCCTCTCCACACTGTCCCAGTCCGGACCCATGACGGTGGGAAACCTCGCTGTGAAGCTGGGCGCCACGGCCGCCACCACCACCGCGATCGTCAGCCGGCTGCAAAGCCGCGGCTACGCGGAACGCCTCCGCGGCGAAGGGGACCGCCGCCATGTCCACGTCAGTGCCACCGCCGCCGCCTCCCGGGACATCATGAACCTGATGCGGCCCCTCATGGATGCCACCAACCGGCACCTCGAATCCCTGCCTGCCGCCCAGCAGGACGCCGTGGCCGGGTTCCTCCACACCGCCCGGCACCTCATGCAGAACCACCTGAATACCCTTTCGACAAAGGACACCGCTTGAGAGAGTTCTCCACCCCGCTGCTGGTTGAACCGTCCAGCCACCGGAACGCCACGGAGCTGCTGATGCAGCGGTTCAGGACGTCCCCGGACCATGTTGCCTTCGAGGTGCGGGCCCCGGAGGGTGCCATCACGGATCCGTGGCGCCAGGTGACCACGCGGCAGTTCGTCGAGGAGGTGCGCGCCCTGGCCAAGGGCCTCATCGCCGCCGGCCTGCAGCCCGGCGAGTCCCTCGCCATCATGTCGCCCACCCGGTATGAATGGGCAGTGGCGGACATGGCAGCGTGGTTCGCCGCCGCCGTCGTGGTCCCCGTCTATGAAACCTCCGCCCTGCCCCAGGTGGCCGCGGTCCTCGACGACGCCGCCGTGCGCCTGGCCGTCGCCGGCACCGCCGGGCACGCCCTCCTGTTGGAACAGGGCTTTGAACAGGCCGGGCGGACAAACCTGGGCGTCTGGACCATGGACGCACGTCCCGGCGCGGACCTTGCCGAGCTGAAACTGCGCGGCGCCGCCATCCCGGACAGCACCGTTGAGGAGCGGCGCCTGCTGCCGGACCTGAACGCGGTGGCCACCATCGTCTACACCTCCGGCACCACCGCCGCGCCCAAGGGCGCCCTGATCACCCACGGCAACTTCGTGGGCCAGGTGCTCAACGTGGGCGCCGCCTATACGGGCGTGGTCCGCGAAGGCGGCAACACCGTCATCTTCCTGCCCATGGCCCACGTGCTGGCCCGCGGCCTGCAGCTGATCTGCCTGGCCAACGGCATGCGCATCGCCCACCTGTCCGATCCCAAGGACGTGGTGCCCGCCCTCGGGGTCCTGAAGCCCACCTTCCTGGTGGTGGTCCCCCGCGTGCTGCAGAAAATCCAGGCGTCCGCTGCCGGCGCAGCGGCCCGGAAACGCCTTGGGCGGGTATGGGCTGCGGCGCAGCAGACCGCTGTGGAGTGGGGCCGGTTCGCTGAAGCGCACGACGCCGACCCGTCCTTGCGCGCCCCGTTCGGCCTGCGTGCGCGGCACGCAGTGTTCGACCGCGCGTTCTACGCCCGGCTCCGCGCTTTGATGGGTGGCCGTTTGGACTACCTGCTGTCCGGCGCCGCCGCACTGGACGCCGAGCTGTCCCTGTTCTTCCGTGGCCTTGGCCTGCCCGTCATCGAGGGCTACGGCCTCACGGAGACCACCGCGCCGCTGACCGGGAATATGCCGGACGCCATCGCCGCCGGCACGGTGGGCGTCCCGATGCCGGGAACCACCGTGCGCATCTCGGACCGCGGCGAGGTGCTGGCCCGCGGCGTGGGCGTGTTCGCCGGCTACCGCAGGCCGGCGGACAACCAGGATGCGTTCACGGACGGGTACTTCCACACAGGAGACCTCGGCGAGCTCGACGAGCTGGGACGGCTCACCCTCAAGGGCAGGATCAAGGACGTGATTGTCACCGCCGGCGGGAAGACCATCACCCCCGCCATCTGGGAAGGCTATGTGGAGGGCGATCCGCTGGTGGCCCACGCCGTCATGGTGGGCGAGGGCAAACCGTACCTGGGCGGGCTGGTGCTGCTGGACCCCGAGTCCGTCACGGCGTGGGCCGAGCGCGAGGGCATCGCCGATCTCGCCGGGCTGCGGATCCCGGACGACGGCGGTGCCGTCCGGATCGAGGACGCGCGCCTCCTCAGCACCGTCGGCAAAGCAGTCAGTGCCGCCAACGCCAAACTGGCCCGCTCCGAGCAGGTGCGCAAGTTCGTGCTGCTCCTGGCAGACCTCAGCGAGGCCAACGGAATGGTCACGCCCACCATGAAACTCAAACGCACCGCGTTCACCGAACGCGCCCGCCACATCGTGGAGAACCTCTACGCCGAGTCAAGGAGCCAGGCATGAACACCCGGACCAAGAGATGGCTGCTGTCCTACGCGGTCACCGCCGTGATCTTCGCTGTGCTGGACCTCGTCTGGATCAGCTTCGTGGCGAGCAACCTCTACCAAAGCCAGATCGGCCACCTGATTGCCCCCAGGCCCAACCCTGCCGGCGCCGTTGCCTTCTACCTCATCTTCGTGGCCGGCATGGTGCACTACGGCGTCCGGCCAAACGACGCACACGCAACGATGCGGCAGCGGGTCACGGGCGCGGCGCTGTTCGGCTTCTTCACCTACGCCACCTGGGCGCTGACCGCGTTCGCCGTGCTGAAGGACTTCCCCGCCGTCGTCGCCGTGACGGACATCCTTTGGGGCGCCGCGGCCTGCAGCCTGGTCACCTGGCTGACGGCCACCGTCCTGCGCAGGTTCCTCGCGAAGAACCGCGCGTCCTAGCCTGCGTTCGGCCGGGCAGTCCGCACTGTCATCAGGACCTGGACAGGCGGACTGCCGTCAGCTTGTATTCGGGACATCCGGTCACCTCGTCCTCCACCCTGGAGGTGAGGCTATTGACCGATGCGCCGGGGAAATGGAAGCCGGCGAACACCTGGCCCGGTTCCACCTCGTCCGTGATCCTGGCCTGAAGGACCGCCGTCCCGTGCCTGCTGCCCAGCCGGACCGGATCGCCGTCGTTCAGTCCCAGGGCGGCGGCATCCCCGGGCTCGATGTCCACCGTCTCGTCTGCGCTCAGGCGCAGGTTGCCGGTCCGCCGGGTCATACTTCCGGAGTTATAGTGCTCCCCCCTGCGCCCGGTGATCAGCAGGAACGGAAACTCGGCGTCGCATTGTTCGCCCGGGGGCAGGTAGTTCCTCGCTGCCAGGTGGGCCAACCCGTCCGGGGTAGCAAACCTCTCCTGGTACAACCGGGGGGTTCCCGCCGAGTCGGCGGACCCGCACGGCCAGTGCAGAGGCCCTTCGCGGTCCAGGCGGGGGTGCGAGATACCGCCAAACAGCGGCGCCACGGCAGCGCATTCGGCCATGGCTTCAGCCGGTGTGGCGCAGCCAAGGTCCGCGCCCATCCTGCCTGCAACCGCATGCAGCACCGCAAAGTCGGTGCGGACACCGGCCGGGGGCTCCACTGCCTGCCTTACCCGCTGGAAACGCCTGTCGAAGTTGACGAATGTGCCGTCCTTTTCCAGCCAGGCGGCCACGGGGAAGACGACGTCGGCCGCGGCGGCCGTCGCGGAGAGGAACAGGTCGTTGCAGATCACCAGCGGGCACGCCTCCAGGGCCGTCCGCACGGCCGTGCTGTCAGGGTCCGTGGTGAGAACGTCCTCGCCTATGACCCACAACGCCTGCAGCGACCCTGCCCGGGCGGCATCGAACATCTGCGGGATCCTGAGCCCTGGCAGGGGCGGCACATCGACCCGCCAGGTCCCGGCGCACCGGGCCCTGGCCGCAGGGTCCAGGACCTTCTGGTAACCCGGCAGCAGGTCCGGCAGGGCGCCCATGTCGGACGCGCCCTGAACGTTGTTCTGGCCGCGCAGCGGGTTCACCCCTCCTCCTGCACCCGGGCCCACGGCGCCCCGCAGGAGGGCAAGGTTGGACAGCGTCCGGACACCGTCCGTGCCGTGGAGGTGTTCCGTCACGCCCAGGCCGTAAAAGATGGCCGGCGCCAGCGCCTGCCCGTACAAAAGGGCCGCCTGCACGAGGTCGTCCGCCGGGACACCGGAAATCGCGGCCACCCGCTCCGGCGGGTAGTCTTCCAACAGCCCAAACAGTTCCTCGTAGCCGGTGGTGTGGAGGTCCAGGAAGGCGGTGTCCACCAGGCCCTCCCTGACCAGGACGTGCGCGAGGCCGTTGAACACGGCCACATTGGTCCCCGGCCTGGGCCTGAGGTGGACGTCGGCGTACCGGGCCAGCGAGGTACGCCGCGGATCCACCACCACCAGGCGGGCGCCGTCCATGCCGCGCTGGAAGATGCGGGACCCCACCACCGGGTGGGCCGCCGTCGGGTTCGCCCCCACCAGGAGGACCGCATCGCACCGCTCCAAATCGTCGAACGGGTTCGTCCCGCCGCCCAGCCCGAACGTAGCGGCCAGGCCGGCCGCGGAAGGGGCATGGCAGAGCCGGGAACAGTTGTCCACGTTGTTGGTCCCCATGACGGTCCGGGCGAATTTCTGGGCCAGGTAGTTCTCCTCGTTGGTGGCCCGGGCAGAGGAAATCAGGGCAAATCCGTCTGGTTGTCCGTCCCGGATGCTGCCGAGGCGTGCCGCCACGAACCCGACTGCCTCTGTCCAGGTTGCCGGGGTCAGCGTTCCGTTACGGCGGATCAGCGGGGTGGTGAGCCGGTCTGCGGAACCGAGGAAGCCGTGGGCAAACCGCCCTTTGACGCAGGCGTGGCCGCGATTGACCGAGCCGTCCCCGGCGGGCTTGACGGTCATGATGGTGTTGCCGCGCGTCGAGACTTCCAGGCTGCAGCCCACGCCGCAGTAGCCGCAGGTGGTCAGGGTCTGCCGCTCAAGCGGCAACAGATTGAGCAGCCCCGGTTCGGACAGGGCTCCGGTGGGGCAGGTGTCCACGCACGCCCCGCAGGAGACGCAATCGGATTCCGCCCAGGGACCGCCTGTACCCGGCGCCACCACGGTTCCGGCCCCGCGGCCAACGAGCGTCAGCGCGAACGTACCCTGGATTTCTGCACAGGCACGGACGCACCGGCCGCAGGCAATGCAGAGATCACGGTCAAGCTTGACGTAGGGGTGCGAATGGTCGACGCCCCGCTCCGGCGGCAGGACAACTCCGGACGGAGCAGCCACCCCGTACTCGGCGCATTGGCGGACCAGTTCGCTGCGGTCGGCTGGAATGTCCAGCGCCCGGGGAGGCAACCCGGCGACGATAGCCTGCAGCGCAGCACGCCGGACTTCGCGGGAGGCCTCGACGTCAATGCGCAGGCCGTCCTCGGCCGGGGTGCTGCAGGCGGCGGCCAGACCCCTGCCGTTGACGTCCACCAGGCACGTCCGGCAGGACGCCACCGTGCTGAGCCGGTCGTCGTGGCACAAAGCGGGGAGGGCGAGGCCCGCCGCACGCACCGCCTCAAGCAGGGTGGCTCCGGACGGCACCTCGACGGCCGTGCCATCAATGAACAGTTTCACTCCGGCCACCCGGCAAGTCCGTAGACGCGGGCGAGGCTCCGTACCGCGGCCGGCACGCGGCGGCCGAAGGCGCACAGGCTGCCCGCCGCCATGGTGCCCAGCACTTCGCGGCGCTCATGTTCTACTGCAGGACCATCCGGCAGCGCCGCGAGGGCACGGCCGCGCCAGGCCCCCACCCGGCAGGGCGAGCACTGCCCGCAACTCTCCTCCGCGGCGAACTGCCACAGGTTCTCCAGCACCTGCCCGCCAGTGACCCTGTCATCAAAGGCGACGATTCCCGCGTGGCCCAGCGCGGCCCCGCGCGTGGCCAGGGCCGTGTTACTCAGCGGCAGGTCAAGGTCCCCTGGGCCCAGGAAGCCTCCCAGCGGTCCCCCGATCTGCAGGGCGCGCAGTATCCGGCCATCGCGCAGCCCGCCCCCGAGAACCTCCACGATCCGCCGCACCGGCGTGCCGATCTCCACCTCATATGCGCCGGGCCGGAGGAAACGCTCGGACAGGCAAGCGAGCACGGTGCCGGACTCATCCGCAGTCCCCAGCGCGGCGTAGGCGGCTCCGCCGTGCTGCACGATCCACGGGACCGCACTCAAGGTTTCAACGTTGTTGACCACAGTGGGGCGGCCGCCGAGTCCGCGCGCGGTGGGAAACGGCGGCCGCGGACGTACGGTCCCGCGCAGGCCTTCGAGCCCGTTGAGCAGCGCCGTCTCCTCCCCCGAGACGTAGGACCCGGCGCCTTCAGCCACGTGGAACTCCAGGCTGGACCCGCTGCCCGCCGCATCCGGGCCGAGAAGTCCTGCGCTGCGCGCTTCAGCCACTGCCTCCCGCAGCCGGGCGGCAGCGTGCGGGTACTCGGAACGGACAAACACGATTCCCGTGGCGGCGCCGACGGCGAAGCACGCCAAGGCGAGGCCCTCAAGCACCCGGTGCGGATCCTGTTCCATCAGGAGGCGGTCGGCGTAGGAACCCGGATCGCCCTCGTCCCCGTTGGCCACCACCACTCGCGGCGCAGGGTGCTCAAGCGCTGCCCGCCATTTCGCGGCGGCGCGGAATCCGGCTCCGCCCCGGCCCCGAAGCTGCGCGGCGTCGACCTCGGCCAGGACATCGCCGGGTGCTGCTGCGGCGGCGACGCCCGGCCAGACGGACCAGGGCGGCGATGCTCCGAGCAGTCCCGCGGTCACCACAGGGACCCGGGCATCGCTGCCCACCGGAATGGGTGGGGCCTCCGGCGGCACCGACCCACGCAACTGCGCTGCCAGCCCGGGCCCCGCATGCGGGACCACGCCATCCAGGGCTGCGGGACCGGAGAAGCAGTAGCCCAGGCAGCGCACTGCCTGAAGCGAGACGGATCCATCCCCGCTGCAGGTGCCGCTCTGCACCCCGAGCGCCTCTTCCACCTCGGAAACGTGCGTGCCGCCGGTGGCAGCGAAACAGGCCGCCGCAGTGCAGACCCGCACATGCCGGGACCCGCGGGGAGCTGCGAAATCGGCGAAGAAGGATGCCGGCCCCTCGACCGCTGCCGCAGGCAGGTTGAGCGTCCGGGCTATGTCCCTGGGGGTGCTGCCGGAGTTCCGGAGGGCGTCCGGGACTTCATTCACTGGCCGGCCGAAACGGGTGGCGTACCGGCGGAACGGATCGTCATTGTTCCGGTCCCTCCGGCCATCCATTGCTGCGCCCGGGCGCGCGGGGCTGGGCTCCTGCATGTCTCCAACCATGGCCGCTCCGGCCTGGGCGGGGAAAGGGCCGAAAGTCCCTCGGGGAGGAGTTCAGCTGGCGGGACTTTCCCCACGGTTCCGCCTGGCAGGACGCCCTGCGCCGCTACGGCCGGAAGCGTAACCCGCACGGCACCATTCGATAGTGTCTGAGCATGGACGTGGATACGCTGCTCAATTTCCTGTTGGTCCTTTTCTTCGTGCTGCTGGGCGGGGTGTTCGCGGGGACGGAAATGGCGCTGGTGTCCCTCCGCGAGAGCCAGGTGCGCCGGATGGAGAAATCGGGGAAGCGCGGGGCCCGGATCGCTGCCCTGGCCGGCAACCCCAATCGTTTCCTCTCCACCGTGCAGATCGGCGTGACCCTGTCCGGCTTCTTCTCGGCCGCCTACGGCGCGTCCACCATCGCGCCCGACGTCGAGCCCCTCCTCGAGGGAATCGGGTTCGGCGCCGCGGCCGAACCTGCTGCGTTCATCGGCATGACGCTGCTGGTGGCCTACCTGTCCCTGGTGCTCGGCGAACTGGTGCCCAAGCGCCTGGCGATGCAAAGCGCCGTCGGCTTCACCAAGGTCCTTGCCCCGCCGCTGGGGGTCCTCTCCGAGGTCATGCGCCCCGCCGTCTGGCTCCTGTCCGTCTCCACGGACGCCGTGGTCCGGCTCTTCGGCGGCGATCCGCACGCCAGGCAGGAGAGCGTCAGCTCCGAAGAACTCTGGGACATGGTGGCCGAGAGCGAGGAACTGGAGGAACACAGCCGGAGCATCCTCAGCGACGTCTTCGGGGCCGGGGACCGCTCGCTGCAGGAAGTGATGCGGCCGCGCACCGACGTGACTTTCATCGACGGCAACCTCACCATCGCGGCCGTGCGCAGCATGGTCCGGGACGGCCCGTTTTCACGGTATCCGGTCATCGACCGAACGCCCGACGACGTCCTGGGCTTCATCCACGTCCGTGACCTCATGCCCCGGGACGGGAAGTACGACGACGGGCTGGTGCGTGACATCGTGCGGGAGATCCTTCCGCTGCCCGGCACCAACAAGGTGCTGCCCTCACTGTCGCGGATGCGCAGGCTGGGCCAGCACATCGCGCTGGTGGTGGACGAATACGGCGGCACGGACGGCATCGTCACCCTGGAGGACCTGGTGGAGGAACTCGTGGGCGAGATCTACGACGAGTACGACACCGGGGCCGAACCCGAGGACCGCGTCACCAGGACCAACGGGGCGGTGGACGTGGACGGCGGGCTGATCCTGCAGGAGTTCGAATCGGCCGCCGGCATCGAACTGCCGGAAGGGCACTACGAGACGGTGGCCGGGTTCGTCATTGACCGGCTGGGCCGCCTCCCCCGCGTCGGCGACAAGGTGGAGGTGGCCGGCCACGTGCTGACCGTGACGGCGATGGACCGGCTCCGCATCTCCCGCATCCGCGTCACTCCCGCCGGTGGGTAGCCGGGCGTAGACTGGAGCCGCCACGGACGGTGCGCGGAAGCATTGTCAGTAGTATTTCCGGCTGTCGTGCTGGGGCGGTCGGTCCCCGGAGTCCAGGTGCCCGGTCCACGTTTGGGTCCGGTGATCGTACTTTCCGCATCGCGTGCACCGCCGGCGGAAGGTCCCCTTGGGTTCCTCTTCAAGTAACCAGTGATGTCCCAGGTTCAGCTTGCAGAGCAGTTTCGTAAGCATGATGAAATCCATCTCAAAAGGCACGGTAGGAACCGGGCCGGAACCACCGGAGCCGGCTAAATTCTACGCGCCTGGGGACGGCGCATCCACTGTAATTTCATTGGCAGCACCGCCTCACGCCGCCAGCCGGCCACCACCGGGACCTCCAGGCGTTCCTTTGCGTGGTCCCGGTGGCATAAGGCCCGGCCTCATGCCGTAAGGTCCCTGCGGCGGAGGGAGAAGGCCGCCAGTCCAGTCCCAAGCGCGGCAACGGCAACCAGGCCCAGCGCCCCGGCCTGGTTGAAGGGCTCCACCGGCATGGCAGAGGAGTGCCGGAACGGGCTGGCATCCTGCAGCCACAGCGGCAGGCCGAACAGCTCCCCGAACTCTCCCAGGACAAGCCCCGCTGCCAGCCACCCCCACCCCAGGAGGATGCTGAGCCGGGGCGCCAACGCGACGGCCGCCGCGGCGGTTGCCAGGAACACCAGAGCCGCGGGAACGTAAGCCAGGGCCGCAGGAACCAGCGACCACGCCGGACCGCCGGCGGCACCTGACATGCCAAGGCCGACGGCGGCAGCGGCGCCTGCCGTGGCGGTGACGCCGGTTGCGGAGGCCGCAGCGATCAGCACGTTCGCGCCGAGCCAGCGGGTCCGGGAGGCCGGCGTGGCCAGCAGCAGTTCAGCCCTGCCCTCGGACTCCTCAGCCCGCATCCTGAGCACTGCCTGGATGCCTGCAGCCGCTGCGAACACTCCGGCGATGCCCAACAGGGCGGTCACGAACACGTCGATGAGCCCGGCCCGGCCGCCCGGGACAAGCCGGTCAATGAGTTCCTTGATGGGAGCCATGCCGGACACGGTCTCGGATACCAGGGGGCCAAGGGCCCCTGCAACGGCACCCAGGGCCGCCGCACCGACGCACCAGCCGGCCAGCGTAGAACGCTGCAGGCGCCAGGCCAGGCCAACAAATGATGTGCCTCCCACACCCGCACGCTCCCTGCCGTTGCGCTGGATCAGCAGGCTGGCGCCCACGTCCCGCCGTTGCCGAATCACCAAGGCGACAGTTCCCAGGGCCACGGCGGCAGCGAGCGGCACCAGCAACATGGACGGATCCGGGCTCGTGAACGGCCGCGAGCGCTGGCCCCAGCCGATGGGCGACAGCAGCGACGGCCAGGCACTTGACACGTGGAGCAGTCCACAGCCGGCGTCCCCAGTGCGTCGCCCAGGCCGCGCAGCAGGTACGCCGCACCCACCAGGCCCGCCGCGGCACCGTTCGCGCTCCTGCCCGAGGGCAGCACTTGGGCGGCCACGGCGGCGAGGCCCACAAAGCAGGCACCGACTGTTCCGACGGCGGCCCCGGCCCCCGCGGCGCCGCCTCCAGGCAGTCCGGCAGCGATGAATCCGGCGGCGACGAAGACAGCCAGCACCAGGTTCGCGACGGCGCCCAGCACAAGCGTTGCCATCAGGGACGCTGCCCGCGGGGCGGGGACGGACCCCAAGAGTTCAGCCCGTCCGAGTTCCTCGTCCGAACGGGTATGGCGCACCACCAGGAACGTGCTCATCAGGCTGGCCAGGACCGCGGTGAAGGCGTAGGCCGTGAAGAAAACCACCGGACCGGTGCCGGTCCCGTCAGGCAGGCCGCGGAGGAACAGGAACGCGGGATTCGATGCCGCCACAGTAAGGATGGCCGCCTGCGATGACTCAGCACCGAACTGCGTTGCCACGGCAGCCGAGGTGGCAACGCCGAGCAGCGAAATGCCCAGGATCCAGACCGGTAACGCCACCCTGTCCCGCCTGGCCTGGAACAGGACCAGCCGCAGCACGCCGTTCATTACCGCACCTCGCTGCTGCGGCCCTTGCCGGCGCTGTTTCCCCCGCTGTCGCCGTCGCTGTAGTGCCGCAGGAACAGGGATTCCAGGGACGGCGGCGCCACGGAGAGGCCGGTGACCCCCGGTTCCGCAATGGCCGCCAGCACGGCGCCCAGATCCGAGGAATCGGCGTCGAACTCCGCTGCGCCGTCACTGATGCTCAGCCCGTGAGCTCCGGGCACGGCAGCCAGCCGCACACCGTCGGACAGTCCCGTTACGCGGAAATGCGTACGCTGCAGGTGCCTGAGTTCGCCCAGGGTGCCCGTTTCCACGGCCACGCCGGACCGGATGATGGTCAACCGGTCACACAGCTGCTCCACCTCGCTGAGGATGTGGCTGGACAGCAGCACCGTGGCGCCGTCCCCTGTCACCCGTTCGATCTGGCGGCGAAACACGGCATCCATCACCGGGTCCAGGCCGGCGCTCGGCTCGTCCAGCAAGTACAACCGCGCCGGGCGGGCAAACGCTGCAATCAGGGCGACCTTCTGCCGGTTGCCCCTCGAATAGGTCCGGGCCTTCTTCCGGGGGTCGAACTCAAACTCCTCAACGAGCTCACGGCGCAGATTCTCGTCCGCGCCGCCGCGCAATCCGGTGAGCAGGTCAATGACTTCCCCGCCCGAAAGGTTCGGCCACAGGCTCACATCGCCCGGAACATAGGCGACGTCCCGGTGCACCGCCTCCGGATCGGCCCAGGGATCGAGCCCGAATACGCGAACCGAGCCTGCTGTGGGACGGATGAGCCCCAGCAGTATCCTCAGCGTGGTGGATTTGCCAGCCCCGTTGGGGCCGAGGAACCCGTGGACCTCCCCCGCTGCCACGCTCAGGTTGAGGCCGTCCAGTGCCTTGGTCCTGCCAAAGTGCTTCGCAAGACCGCGGGCTTCGATGACAGGTTGTGCTGTATCCATGAGCCGTCTGCTCCTCGGGTCCGTCACGCGAACGCCCAAGGCGGCGCCGGGGCGTTCCGAAGGCGTTTGCCTACGGGCCGACCAGGCTTCCCGGCTCTCCGTTCCTCAGCATACAAGCGTCCCGCCCCCCGGAGAAGACCGCCCGCGATCCCGCTTGCGGGCGTAGACTGGCGCCACCACTCGAGGCGGAGGCAAAGGCTATGAAAAGCATCCGGGAGCAGGCCTCCGACGTTGAACACCATGCCGAACTTGGACCCGGGGAGGACGAACGGTTCTCCGGCTACGGCGTGATGGGGCTGCCGTTCAGTTCCGGCCACGTCCTGGCCATGCGCCGATTCCCCGTCACCAGTGTTGGGCCCGGCTACCGGTCAGTCTGGCTGCGCCGGCCGTCCGGTTCCTGGACCATCTACGCCGACGCCCCGCCCCAGGTTTCCTGCGCCCGCTACTTCGGTGCTGCACTGGAATCGGCGGTCCAGTGCCCCATCGAGGTCGCCTGGACGGGCGATGCCGCCTTCAGCGTGCGCATCGCCGGAGACGTGGGCCTGGCGTGGGACGTGGAACTGGAATCCAGTCCCGTTACGCGCGCAATGACGGCGGCACTGACCGCACTGCCGGGCCAGGCTCTGGAGAACACATCAGTCCTGAAGGTCATGGGCGCCGCCTCAGGCCCGTTGCTGGGGGCGGGGCGGCTCGGCCTGACCGGCTCCGTTCCCAACCGCCAGGGTTTCCGCGCCAAACCCCGCCGGATGTGGTTTGTCTCCCGGAGCACTGCCGCACTTGCCGGGGAAGACCTCGGCGCCCCGCAACCCCTGCGCGTCCAGACCCGCCTGGGCGATTTCCTGATCCCCCAACGCGGCATTTTCCTGATCGGCGCGTCGTCCTTCGACCGGTTCGACCCCGCCCGGCATCTTCCGGACACGGCCCGGCAGTAGAGTCTCCACCGCGCAAGCACTTCTCCTCGGTACGGCCTCACGCCGCCAGCCTGGCCACCAGTTCGCCGCGGCTGCCCACGCCCACTTTCTCGTAGAGCGACTTCAGGTGGTCATGCACCGTGTGCGGGGAAATGAACAGGTGCCGGGCGATGTCCGCCGTCGGACTTCCGGACAGCACCTCCAGGCAGACCTCCCGCTCCCGCGCCGTGACGCCGTGCGCCGCGAGCAGCAGGGTGGCGACGTCGTGCGTGGTGGCTGGTTCCACGGTGACCACCATCTGCTGGGGGTCGTCCCCGGTGATCAGGCGGCTGGCCTGCAGCACCACCCAGCTGTTCCCGGCGTCCCGCATCCTGGCCCGGGCCGTCCCGGACCTCGAGGCGTGGGCCTGGGCCACCACTGAGTGCAGCGTCATCGTGAAGCGGCCCGGCGCGGCGTCCTCCACCTCAGCCAGCCAGGCTGCGGCGGCGGACGTGGCCGCGCGCAGCTCGCCGTGCAGCCCGGCCAGGACAATCACGGGCCCGACGGCGGCCGGCCCCGGCGGGTGCGCCGCTCGCACGGCGATCCGGGTAGCCGCCGCCAGCGTGGCGGTCACGGCCCCGAGGAATTCGACTTCGCGGTCAGTGAAATCATGTCCGCCGTCCCGAAAAATGCTGCCGACTCCCCAGCACGCCTCGTCCACACGGAAGGCGGCCCGCAGTTCGTGCTCCAGGCCCTGGGGCTTGAGCAGGTCGTTGATCCGGACACTCCGGACCACCTCGCGGTGCGGCGCATCGGACATCCGGGCGATGGGCCGCGGGCGGCGCAGCAGCTCGGCGAAGTTGTTCGGTTCGGTGCCGGTGTATTCGCTTTCGGCGAAGCGGGCCGAGTACTCCTCGTACTCCCGCACCCCAACCGGCCACGGCTTCCAGTTGGTAACAGAGGTCATCACGAGGGAATCGGGGTCCACGCCGGCCCAGCAACCCTGCTCGAACGGCACCGCCCGCTGCACGACGGCGAGCGCCGATTCATAAAGGTCGGCCAGGCTCATCCCGCCGGCGGCCAGGGCGGCGATCTCCCGCCGGGCACGCTCGGCACGCTCCTCCCACATAGGTCAAGTATCCGCCCGCCAGGTCGCGGCGCAATCCCCCAAAGTGGGGGTTCCCCAAGCTCCCCTGAACCCTCGGCGAGGGGATCGCGGCCGGTGGTGCCGGCGTCGTACTTTTTCCTCATGAACGCCGTATCCCAGCTGTTCGCGGTGCTGGCCGCGCTGATCTACATCGCGGTGTTCCCGCTGGAGAGCTTCCTGATGCACCGACCGGGGGCACAAAAGTTCCTGAGCACCCCGCCGCGGAACGTTCCGGCCGTGATGATGTGGGCCATCCCCACCGGGTTCCGCAACCTGGTGATCGGCCTGGGAGTCCTGGCCGGGGTGGCGGCTGTGAACATGGGCTACCCGGTGGTGGGCTACACCCTGGTGGTCTACTGCTGCCTGAACATGGTGCTGACCGCTCCGGCCATGTTCCTGGCGGACATGATGGGCCACTATCCGAAGAAGGGCGACAGTATCCCGGGAACCCTCGGCGCCACCGTGCCGGCCCTGATAGCCCTGGTTGCGCTGCCGTTCTGAAGCCGTTCGATCGGCAACAGCCTTCGGGCGCCAACAAATAGTTACATTGATTGGGAGGTCCACACATGGGACAGGCACGCGAAGTCACTGACCGCCTCACCGCGGCCATGGGATCAAAAGACAAAGAGGCGCTGGCGCGCTGTTACGCCGCCGACGCCGTGGCCTACACCCCGGACAAGGGGGAACTCCGCGGACGTGATGCCATCACCAGCCACCTCTTCGCCTACTGGGAGGCCATGGAGGACGTCCGGTACGAGCACACGGCCAAGTACGAGGCCGGGGACGTGGCGATCAATGAGGGCGTCGTCGTGGGAACCAACACCGGGCCGCTGCGCATGCCGTCCGGCGAAACCCTGCCGGCCACGGGCAGGAGGCTCCGGATCAGGAGCTGCGACGTCACAACGGTCAAGGACGGGGAAATCACCTCCCACCACTTCTACTTCGACCAGCTGGAGTTCCTGGGACAGCTCGGACTGATGCGCGAGCTCACCTCGCAGTGAAGGAGGACGGAGCTTAAAAGACGGAGGGGGGCGCCCAGCCGCCCCCCTCCGTGTTTTGTTCCGGGTTTACGGATCCGTGAAGATCCAGAGGCCACTGTCCCGGTCGCTGCCCAGGACGTAGGTCATGCCGTCCTCACCAACAAACGTTTCCACTCCCCAGAAGTCGTTTCCTGCCTCATCCAAGTAGCCGCCGACTTCCACCAGTTCGCAGGTGGTGTTGTCGGCAGGGTCGCTGCACTGGATCTGGATGGCCCGGAGGCCGCCGGAGTAGTACGAGAGGTAGGCCAGGGACGGATCCTGCGGGTCCACGGCTACCTCGTGAACACTGAGGTCCCCGTATTTGAGCGCGTAAGCGGGATCGTGGGCTTCGGGGATGGCGAACGTGTCCAGCTCCTGCAGGGTGGTTGCGTCCAGGAGGTGGACATAGCCCCAGCCGTCAAAGACGGACCCCACTTCAATGTCCGCCCCGACGGTGCCGATGGGAAGGGCTTCGGGGTAGGTCCACGGCGCATCCAGCGGTGCCAGCTCGAAGAGCCGGTGGAATGCCGCGTGGGTGGTGCAGACGGCAACGATCTCGTCCACGAAGGCGCCTGACCCGCAGAACGGCTCAGTTGTGGCAGCCTCACCCGTGTGGTGGTTGACGAAAAGCACGGCGTCCCAGCCCGCAAGGGCTGCTTGATGGGCCTTCTCCCCCGGGAAGCACGCTCCCTCCGGGGCACTGGGGTCACCGACCGGACCTCGTTGGAGCACCAGGGTGGTTTCCTCCCCGGGTGCCAGCGATTCCAGGTATCCCGGGATGCTCTCCGGGGTGGGAACGGCTGCTGAGCCGGGGCAGGCGTAGCCGCCATACACTACAGGACCATTCAGGGTCAGGTCCGGCAGGACGGCAGGTGCCTGGCCCCCGGAAACAATCACCGAGGGGTAAGTGCCCTGGTGGGCTCCGCTGGTGATCTTGAAATCGTCCGTGCGGTAGGGGGCGAAGTCCTCATCCGTACTGATGATGAACCGGTTGTCCGCCGTGAACTCCGCCTGGTGCGCGTTGCCCTCAGGGGTGAGGGACACCCCCAGGGATTCAAGGAG
Organism: Pseudarthrobacter sp. C1; assembly: GCF_034720455.1. Lineage (NCBI taxonomy): Bacteria > Bacillati > Actinomycetota > Actinomycetes > Micrococcales > Micrococcaceae > Pseudarthrobacter > Pseudarthrobacter sp. C1. The sequence goes on from NZ_JAYESK010000001.1 coordinate 402,739, forward strand.
CTCGGGGTCCACTGCCGCGAATTCCGAGTCCCCAAGGAATACCGCGTTGGCGGGATCATCAACGTTCAGGAGAACGTATCCGCCGTCCCAATAGGAAAGCAGCATGATGAAATGGCCGTTGATTTCCTTGACCACCATGTCATGAAGGAAAGAATCGGTCAGCCCCAGGTCGGGCTGATTCACGTCAAAGGCATTCAGGTCGTATTCCGCGACCAGGCGCGGACGGTGCGGGTTGGTGATGTCAAGGATGTCCACGTCCGTGAACTCCTCATTGTCGGTCATCACCACATAGGCCTTGTCCCCTGCATCCCACGCAAAGGCGCTGTGGATCTCATTGGAATCACGGCTGCCCGGCGCGCGGTCACCGAAGTTCTCGGACAGCTTCTTCGGGTTGAGCGGGTCTGTCACATCAAAGAGCGAAACGCCGCCTTTGGCGTTCTTTCCGCAGGCCTCGTTGTTCACCACAAGGACTTCACCGGTGAAGCTTGGGGTGCTGATTTCGACGACCTGCAGGCCTTCGCCGGGGCGGGTGTCCTGGTGGGATGGGATGAACCCCACCTGTTTCGGTGCCGCTCCGGCCGTGCCCTGGTCTACGCCCGTGATGTCCACGATGTAGACGCCGGCATCCGGGCTGGTCTGTCCGCCCGTTTCCGGCCCCGCACAGTCAGGCTCGCCCCAGTTGGCGAGGAAGGCGGTGTTTCCGTCCGGCGAGACACTCACATCTGCGATCAGGTCAGGGGTGTTGGTCAGGCGGACCACATCCACCAGGTCAATCTTCCCGAATTCCCCGGTCCCGACGAGGTGCCCTTCGTCCATGCCGTGCTGGCCGTCCGGGTGGGCCGTGGCGCCCGAGAGACCGAACGTTGATAGCGCCAGGGTACTTAGTGCTGCAAAAACAACCAATCTACTGCGTTGTGGCATGCCTTGCCTCCAGCTGAATTTTTTCTTTGGCCCCCAATGGCGCTCAGCCTAAACCTGGAATTATTCCAATGTCTAGGGAATTTTCAGCTTTCTTTCAGGTTCATCAACTACAAGACCGGAAAGGCTGGTGCGAGTCGCCTACGGTCATGGCCATGAAAGCGCTGTCAACTGACACGATGGCAAACGAAAGCCGTGGATACCTCCAAGAACGAAGGTATCCACGGCATTCAGCACATTGAACTTGCGCGGTAGCGGCTACTCGCAGGCAACTCCGTTGGAATTGCGGTCCAGGGCCGCCCGGAAGCCAGGCTGGTTGGCATAGAGGGGCGCTGCGCTCGCCGCCCTAACGGCATCGCAGTTCTGGTAGTAGACAGACGACGGCGCCGGTGCAGCAGGTGCCGGAGCCGGTGCGGGCTTTGCAGCCTGCTGGGCAGCCTGTGCAGCTGCCGCGGCTTCAGCCGCCTTCTGTGCCGCGGCCTGTTCGGCGGCCAATTGTGCGGCGGTCTGGTCCGCTGCGGCCTTACCGGCCGCGGCCTTCTCTGCAGCCGCCTTTTCAGCAGCGGCTTTCTCAGCCGCAGCCTTCTCAGCTGCTGCCTTCTCCGCCGCCAGCTTTTCAAGGGACGTGACGCCGAGGTTAACGGTGGAGCCCTTGGGCGCACTTGAACCGTCCGCGGAGTCCTGGGAGGTCACCTGCCAGTTCTTCTTCAGGATGATCGACTTGCCGTCGATGGTGTCCACAGCCTCAACCTTGAGCCCGAGTCCTTCCAGCTGCTCGGTGGCCTTATCCAGGGGCAGGCCAATAACGCTCGGAACAGTGACTGCCTCTGCAACCGCCGCAACAGCCGTCGCGGTTTTTGCCGGCTGCACGGCCTCCTGCTTGCCGCCGCAACCGGTCAGCATTAATCCGGTCAGCACAACTAATGTCAGCGTCTGTTTCATTTTTCCCCCTAGGAAATGTTGGTGATGGTGATGCGGAAAGATCGGGGATGCGGGCGGGTCAGCCCTCGCAGGCTACGCCGTCGGAATCTCGGTCCAGCCCGGCCCGGTAGCCCGCCTGCCCGGCGAAGAGCGGTGCTGCACCGGCAGCCCTGGCCGCGGCACAGTTGGCGTAGTAAGCGGCCGCGGGCGCCGGAGCGGCAGGGGCGGGCACCACAGGCGGGGCCGGAGCAGGTGCCGGCGCAACCGGGGCCGGAGCAATAGGGGCCGGCGGCGCCACAGCAGGTGCGGGCGCCGGAGTGGCAGGTGCCTCCTGGTTTGTGGGCGCCAACTGGCCCGGGCAGTCGGCCAGGATCCTGGCCATCGCGTCGTGCTCGGCCTTGGTGACCCACAGGCTATAGGTAGCCTTCACTGAAATCTGCCGGGAGACGTATTCGCAGCGGAAGCCCTTGTTCGGCGGCAGCCAGGTGGCCGCGTCGCCGTCGCCCTTTTTCATGTTGGTGGGGCCGTCCGTGGACTGGAGGTTCAGCGGATCGTTGGCGAAGGCGGTCCGCTGTTCAGTGGTGAGCTGCTGGGCGCCCTTCTGCCACGCATCGCTGAGCGCAACAACATGGTCGATCTGCACCTTGCTGCTGGTCCCGCTCCCCCGCAGGAAACTGATGGTGGTGCCCGTGTACGGGTCCACCAGCGTCCCCGACTGCACCTTGCAGGGCACGCTGTTGGTGTAGGTGAGGCCCGTGAGGTCCCGCTTGAGCATGTCATTGCGGGTGTCGCAGCCGTTGCGGTCAACGTCCAGCCACGCCTGCCCGAACAGCGCCCGGTCATACCCCGTTTTGGGCGCCCGGCCCTTGATGGGAAGGGTAGCCAACAGGTCGATCGCCCTGGTGGCGAACGCGGGCTGCGTCCTTGGAGCCGCCACGGCCGCGGCCTGCGGCATCAGGTCCGTGGTTTCGGGATCAAGCGGTGCGCCCGTTTCCTGGACGGACGACGGCGCCGGCGTTGCTTTGGCGGTTGCGCCCGCCGCAGCGGCGGCTGGCGAAGTTGTGGTTTCCGGCGAGGCGGCCTTCAGGCCGGCAGGGCCCGCGCAGCCGACGAGGACCGGAAGGACCAGCAGGGCGCTGATCCCAGCGACGGTGAAGGTGAAGGCGCGTGGCGGCAATGTTTCCCCATTAAATAAAGGCCCGGCAATAAGCCGGGCCTTTTGCTTAGCCAAAACTGGTTATGGAAAGAACCTATTTCCCCGAACCGCAGAGGACGCCGAAACTGGGGAGAACCTGCGTTAACTTTGATCAAGGCTTGATGGTTGTTGCGGCACGGAGGATTCGGGGCGTAACAATCGCTGCGTCGTGCGGCCAACCTGGTGATGAACAGGCAGGGCTCAGCCCGCGCGGGCACCGTGCTCACGCGGGCTTGTGGCTGCTGCTATGCGCGCTGGGCGATATTGAGGATGTTCCCCTCGCTGTCGAGGAACCACGCGCCCTTCCCAAATGAGTCAGTGGCAACGCCGTTCTCTGTCTTCAGTCCGGGGAAGTCATAGTCTTCAAAGACAACGCCGCGGCCCCGCAACTCCTCCATGTCGCGCTCGAGGTTGTCCGTCTCCCACCCCATCTGGGTGTTCTTGGCCGTGCCCGCATTTTCCGTCTGGTACACAAGGAAGCTTGTTCCCTTGCCGCAGCGGTACACCAGGTTGTCCTCCACTGTCTCGGAAGGCTCCAGCCCCAGCTTGTCCCGATAGAAATCCTTGGCCCTGTTAATGTCCTTTGCGGGAAGGACAGCCATGATTGCCGAATCTTTGAGCATGGTGATTTCCTTTGTGCATTCTTGTATTGGCGGCGGTTGCTCTCCCCCGGGCGCGGACCCGAACCACCAAGTCCGGGAACGCAGGGCCGCCCGTCGCGCCTGTTTCCGGGGCGGCCACCTGGGACTCTGCGTGCCCCGCCAGCCGTCATTGGCGCGAGGGTCCCCGAAGCCTATGTGGCCATTATGGAACCGAAATGTGCCTACGGAAATAGGGGATTGCTACTGCCCCCGCACCTGTTTCAGGCCCTTGGTGTATGCGGCCTGTCCCACGTGCTGGAGGCAGTCCGCCAGGGTGCTCACCAACCGCACGCCAAGGGTGACGGGCGGGTCCCACCGGGTATCCACGACGCGGTCAAGGTCCCGGTCCCCGAGGTCCTGAAGGAACTCCACGGTCCGCCGGTGGACGGCGTCGTAGTACTCCAGCAGCAGTTCCGGCTCAGCCTGCACCGAATCCACCTGCTCCGTGGAATGGCCGTAGCCGGTGTCGCGGGGGTCCAGCGGAAGGTTGAAGCGGCCCACGAAGTCCTGGGCGGTCCAGGCCTGTTCGCGGCCGGCGACGTCCGCCACCTGCGCGTCCTCCACGCGGCTGAGGTGCCAAATCAGCCAGGCAATCGAGTTGCCGGTGCCGGCCGGCCGCCAGGCAAGCGTCCCGCCGTCGAGCCCTTCAAGGATGGCCTCCACGTTCTCGCGGATCCGGCCGAAGGCGTCCAGCAGCAGTTCGTTGGTTTTCACAGGTCCCTCCCGGTATGTGTCCCCTAGACGCTAGCTTCGCACGTGCCGTTCACCATGCGTTAGGCACCCCGATGCCCGGGCTTCCTACCCTCGCAGGTGACGGCGGCCGGAACCCGGCCGCAACAATGCAGAGAGGCAGCGATGACCATCAAACTCAACCAGCCCAACTTCAGCAGGCGGGCGGCCCTCGCGGCAGCCGGAACCCTGGGCGCACTCGGCATGACCGCGGCGGCCGGAACCGGAGCCAACGCCGCACCGGGAACGAAGGCCCCCAAGCCCGCCCTCGCGTTCCGCCCGGACGGCCGGTTCAAGGTGATCCAGTTCAACGACACCCAGGACGACGAGCAGACGGACCGCCGCACCATCGAGCTCATGGACCGCACGCTGGATGCCGAAAAGCCTGACTTCGTGGTGATCAACGGGGACGTGATCAACGGCGGCTGCGACACCGAACTCGAGGTCAAGCAGGCCCTGAACCACGTGGTCCAGCCGATGGAACGCCGGCAGATCCCGTGGGCCGTCACGTTCGGCAACCACGACGAGGACTCGGTGGCGAGGACCGGCATGACCGAAGCCAGGATGCTGCAGTTCCTGCAGAGCTACGCATTCAACGTCAACGGCGACTCCACCGATGGCCTCACCGGCACGTCCAACTCGCTGCTGCTGGTGCAGTCTTCGAAATCCAAGGACCCAGCCTTCGGCCTCTGGCTGATCGACACCGGCCGCTACGCCCCGGACACCATCAACGGCCAGGACTTCGAGGGCTACCCGGACTGGGACTGGGTCCGCATGGACCAGGTGGCCTGGTACCGCAACCTCTCCATCGCCACCGAGCAGAAGTACGGCAGGAAGATCCCCTCCCTGATGTGGGGCCACATCGCCCTGCACGAACACCGCAGCATGTGGTTCGCCAGCATCGATTCCCGGACGGACGCGGACCACCAGCGGGCGGTGAAGAAGCACGGCATCGTGGGCGAGCGGAACGAGGACGAGTGCCCCGGCCCCTTCAACTCCGGGCTGTTCAACGCCTTCCTGGAACGCGGGGACGTCCGCGGCTACTTCGTGGGCCACGACCACGTCAACACCTACGTGGGCAACTACTACGGCGTGGAACTCGGCTACGCCCCCGGGACGGGGTTCGGCGCCTACGGGCTGCCGGGCGCCGACCGGAACCGGCTCCGCGGCGCGCGCGTCTTCGAGCTGGATGAGAACCACGCGGGGATCTACAAGGAGACCCGCCTGGTGTTCGCCAAAGACCTGGGCATCGACCTGACCGCGAACGACCAGCCGATCACTCCCCTGCCCTTGGACCCCGCGCAGCTCTAGGCGCTACTTCCGGATCTCCGCCAGCCGCAGCCGGACCATCTCCTCCACCACTTCCTCGGGGACGGGATGGTCCGGCGTGAACCGGACAGTACCCTTGGACAGCGAGAAGCCCGCCAGCTTGGGCGCGACGGCGTCCACCACCTCGGGCGAGAACGGAAAGATGGACAGGTGCTTGGCTGCCGCCACCACGCCGATCAGCGGTTTGCCGTCCACCTTCAGTGCCGGCATCCCGTAGCTGCGGCCTTCGTCGGCCTCCGGGACCACGCGCCGCGCCGCCGCAATGACACGCTGCAGGCAGCCGCGCTCCGGCTCGTCCAACGCGGCAAGGGAATCGTCTACGTCACCCATGCGGCCATCCTAGCCCCGCAGGGATGTACGACGGCGGACGGCAGTTCCAGCTCCATGGCAGCTCCCTGCGCCGCGGACTGGCGCAGTGAGGCCCGGCGTCGGTGCGCAGGAGCAGTCCGTGCGCAGTGAACCCGGGCCTTGTTGCGCAGCCCCGTGGCGCCGGGCGTCCCCGCTACTTCTTTGCGGCGAGGATCGCCTTCCGGACGGCTGCGCCCACAGCGCTGATGACCGGGACGAGGCACATCAGGGCAACCACGGTGTTCGGCCGGAAAGCCACCTGCCCGCCGGCGTTCCGGTAGACGCCGAGCGGCAGCACCATCCCGCCACCCCCGCCACCGGAGGCTCCGTCCTGCCCGGCCTCCCCGCCGCCGCCGAACCCGAAGGACACCAGCGCCACGGGAATGACCTCTTCCCCGCCCAGCTGGACGGGCGCACCATAGGCCTTGGAGACGCCAACGTTCTTGAATGCTTCAATCAGGGACGAAAATGTATCAGCCATGGCCCCACCCTACGAGCGCTGCCCAGCCAGTAACAGTCCTGTCAGGAGTTCAAGGATGACCTACCGGAAGGATCCACGCGTTGACCAGTACATCGGCGCACTCCCGCCCTGGCAGCAGGCCGTCTGCCTGAAGGTGCGGGACCTCGTCCATGCTGCCGACCCTGGCGTCGAGGAGACTATCAAGCGCACGGTCCAGCCGTACTTCGTGCTGCAGGGCAACATTTGCGCCCTCCTCGCCACCAAAGACCACGTCAATGTTTTCCTGTACGACGGCGGGCTCACCCCGGACCCGCACAACATCATCACGGGCGGCCACGGCAACAAGACGGGCCGGATGATTTCCTACTACGCGGACGATCCAATCAACGAGGATGCCCTGCTGGAGATGTTCCGGGCAATCATCGAAACCAACCGCGCGGGCGGCTGGCGGAAAATCAAGGGTAGCCAGTAGTTCCAGGCCCAGCTGCCGGCTGCCAGGAGATCCTCAGCCCTGAACGCGCTGGCGGTAGTTCCTCGGCGTCTCCCCTGCGTCGTTCAGGAAGTGGCGGTTGAAGTTGGAAAGGTTGGAGAACCCCACTTCGTAGCAGATCTCCGAGATGGCCTTGTCGCTGTGCTCCAGCAGCCGGCGGGCATGTGCAAGCCGGAGCTTGCGCACCAGGTCACTGAAGTTTTGGCCGGTAGCGCGCTTGAAGTATTTGGAGAAGGTGGGCTCGGACATGCCCACCAGCCCGGCGGCCTCGGACATCTTCACGCTGCCGGCATGGTTGGTGAAGACGTACTCGAGCACGATGTCCACCACGGCGGCGGCCTGGCCATCCAGCTGCGGCCGGAACCATTCGTCCGCGAGGTATCGCCGTTCTTCCTGCGGAGCCCGCGCCAGCACCACAAAGAGGTCCAGCAGGTGGCGCAACCGCACCAGCCCCGTGCTGGCACCCATCGCTTCTATGGCGGCGGCCGCGTTCTCCGCCGAGGGCCCCAGGAATTCGATCCCCCGCCGGGACTGCTCCAGCAGTGGCTTCACCTCAGCCATCTCCGGGACCAGCGAAGCCGTCTGCTCAACCCATTTGCCGTCGAACTGGATCACGGCATCCCGGTTCTCCAGCACCTCGCCGGGTTCAAGGTCGCTGACCCAGTCGTGCGGCAGCCCCGATCCGACAAGGGACACGTGGCCGGCTTCGAACGTGCCGATATGGTCGCCCACGATGAACTTTCCGGTGCCCTTGCGGATGAGGTGGATCTCGTACTCGGGGTGGTAGTTCCACCGCGCCACCGGGCTGGGGTAGCTGTGTTCCACCCACCGGACGGAGTGGTTGGGATCGGGCGGGATGATCTCCCGGTTGGCCCGCATTCCGAGCAGCCTCTCGGCCAGCCGGGCCGCAGCTCCGTCGGCTGTGTCCGTGGCAGTCATGTGTTTCTCCGCACCCGTAGTGGTTATGAATTCTGGACAAGGTCCAGGGACCTTTCCCCAGAGTAGCGCCTAATGCGGCGACCTGCTGCGGAAAATTAGTATCAGAAATCGGCAACCACGGCGCTAGTTGTGCCCCACGCGACCGGCCTAATCTTGAGGAACATCAGCGGCACATCGGCTTCCCGATCTCACGCCGCGCCACGGTCAGGCATCCCGACGCAGCAGTCGGATGTGGTGACTGCGCACCCCCTGAAGAACAAAGGAGTCCTCAATGCGCCCAAAAATGCGCACTGCCACGCTGGCTGCCGGTGCCTTGTGCATCGCACTCTCCGCATCGGCCTGCTCCGGTGCCGGCGGCGGCACTGCTGCCGGTGACCAGAACAGCATCAATGTCCTGATGGTGAACAATCCCCAGATGGAGGACCTGCAGAAGCTCACTGCAGACAACTTCACCAAGGACACCGGGATCAAGGTCAACTACACGATCCTTCCGGAGAACGACGTCCGGGCCAAGATCAGCCAGGAGTTCTCCAGCCAGGCCGGCCAGTACGATGTGGCGTCCCTGTCCAACTATGAGATCCCGTTCTACTCCGCCAACAAGTGGCTGGCCCCGCTGGACAGTGTGGCCAAGGACGCCGAATTCAACCAGGACGACATTCTTCCCGCCTACACGGCGTCCCTGACGGGCAAGGACGGCAAGCTCTACGGCGAACCCTTCTACGGCGAGTCGTCCTTCCTGATGTACCGCAAGGACATCCTTGAGGCCAAGGGCCTGACGATGCCGGAGAAGCCCACCTGGGACCAGGTGGCCGAGCTCGCCGCCCAGGCCGACGGCGCCGCGCCGGGAATGAAGGGCATCTGCCTCCGCGGCCAGCCCGGCTGGGGCCAGGTTTTCGCGCCGCTGACCACCGTGGTGAACACCTTCGGCGGCACCTGGTTCGACAAGGACTGGAACGCCAAAGTCAATGCTCCCGAATTCACCGAGGCCACCAAGTTCTACGTGGACCTGGTCAAGAAGCACGGTGAAGCCGGCGCGGCCCAGGCCGGGTTCACCGAGTGCCTGAACAACATGAGCCAGTCCAAGGTGGCCATGTGGTACGACGCCACCTCTGCAGCGGGCGCCCTCGAAGCGGAGGGTTCGCCGGTGAAGGGCAAGATCGGCTACGCCCAGGCCCCGGTCAAGAAGACCGACTCCTCGGGCTGGCTGTGGACCTGGTCCTGGGGTGTGCAGGCTGCGTCCAAGAAGCAGGACGCCGCAGGCAAGTTCATCGCCTGGGCCAGCTCGAAGAAGTATGAAGAACTGGTCGCCTCGAAGCTGGGATGGGCCAAGGTTCCGTCCGGCAAGCGCATCTCCACCTACGAGAACGCCGAGTTCCAGAAGGCCGCACCGTTCTTCAAGGCCGAACGCTCCGCCATTGAGAACGCCGACCCGAAGAACCCGGGTGTGCAGGAACGTCCGGTGGTTGGCATCCAGTTCGTCGGCATCCCCGAGTTCGCCGACCTTGGCACCACAGTCTCCCAGGGCGTCAGCTCGGCGATAGCCGGACAGGGCACCGTGGAGGACGCACTGGCCAAGGGCCAGGAAGCCGCCCAGAAAATCGGCGACAAGTACAAGAAGTAACCACCCACCAATCGGTCCTGTGGCCCGCCTTGCCGGCGGGTCGCAGGACCGCAGGAGAACATGATGACTTCCGCAACAGCGCGCGTCGCCCGTTCAGGGCACAGCGCCCCCAAACCTTCCAAAGACGCCAGGGCCCGTGAACGCGCCACGGCGTGGGCACGGCGCGCGCCGCTGCTGCCGGCCCTGGTCTTCCTCATTATCGTCACGCAGCTTCCCTTTGCCGCCACCCTGATCATTTCCTTCCTGAACTGGAACAGCCTCCGCCCGGACCAGACGGGATTCGCGGGTTTCAGCAACTACGTGGAGGTCCTCACCAACGCGGACCTGCGCCAGGCCATCTTCACCACCATCGTCCTCACCGTCTCGGTGGTCCTGGCCAGCCTGGTCATGGGTCTGGTCCTGGCCCTGCTCCTGGACAAGAAGTTCATTGGCCGCGGGCTTGCCCGCACCCTGCTGATCGCACCGTTCCTGGTGGTTCCCGTAGCTGCTGCCCTCGTCTGGAAGCACGCCCTGCTGAACCCGACGTACGGCCTGATCAACGGCATCCTGACCTGGATCTGGTCCCTTTTCGGCAGCAGCACCCCGCCACAGCCGGACCTCCTGTCCCAGGCACCCCTGACCGCCGTCATCCTCTCGCTGGTGTGGCAGTGGACGCCGTTCATGATGCTCATCCTGCTCGCCGGGCTGCAGTCCCGGCCCATGGACACCGTGGAAGCGGCGCAGATGGACGGGGCCAGCCCCTGGGAAATCTTCCGCCACCTGACCCTGCCGCACCTGCGCCAGTACCTGGAGCTGGGCGGCCTGCTCGGCGCCATCTACATCGTGCAGAACTTCGACGCCGTCTTCACGCTCACCTCGGGCGGCCTGGGCACGGCCAACCTGCCGTACTCCATCTACCAGACCTTCTACTTCGCCAATGAATACGGTCTGGCCTCCGCAACAGGGGTCGTGGTGGTCATCGGCACCATCATCGTGGCCACCTTCGCCCTCCGGACCGTCTTTTCACTCTTCAAGAAGGAGGCAGCACGATGAGCACCCTCACTCCTGCCGAACCCCGCAAGCCGGGCCTCGCCCGTTCAACACCGCCCACCGACCCGAACACCGGGTCCGGCCGCCGCGGATTCGGAAGATCCGGCCGGGGCAAGTCCCGGATGGACCCGACGCGCAACAACACCGCCGCCGGCATCGCCGCCTGGCTGCTGGCCCTGCTGTTCGTGGCCCCGGTCCTCTGGATGATCCTGACCTCCTTCCACTCCGAAACGGATGCCGCCACCAACCCGCCGTCCATCGGCGCACCACTGACCCTTGATGCCTACGCGGAATTCTTCGGCGCCAGCTCCGGGGTCAGCCCCTGGCCGCCGCTGATCAACTCAGCCACCGCGTCCGTCCTGTCCACCGTGCTGGTGCTGGTCCTGGCCATCCCGGCCGCGTACGCCCTCTCGATCAGGCCGATCAAGAAGTGGACGGACGTAATGTTCTTCTTCCTTTCCACCAAGATGCTGCCCATCGTCGCCGCGGTCCTGCCGCTGTTCCTGTTCGCCAAAACCATCGGCGGGCTGGACAACATCTGGTTCCTGGTCCTGATGTACACCTCCATGAACCTGCCCATCGCTGTCTGGATGATGCGGTCCTTCCTCGCCGAAGTCCCGGTGGAAATGCTCGAAGCCTCCCAGATCGACGGAGCCGGCCTGCTCCTGACCCTCCGCGCCGTCGTCGCCCCGGTCGCGATGCCGGGGATCGCCGCCACCGCCCTGATCTGCTTCATCTTCAGCTGGAACGAACTGCTCCTCGCCCGGGTCCTCACCGGCGTCATGGCCGGAACAGCCCCGGTCTTCCTCACCGGCTTCGTCTCCAGCCAGGGCCTCTTCCTCGCCAAGGTGTGCGCGGCCGCCGTCGTCATCTCCCTGCCCGTGCTTTTTGCGGGGTTCGCCGCCCAGGACAAGCTCGTCCAGGGACTCTCCCTCGGCGCCGTGAAATAACAGGCCGTGAGATAAACCAGCCCGCCCAACACTCAGAAGGATCACTCCGATGACCACAACAACCACCCAGTCCCCGGCCACCAGCTCCGGCCTGCCGGCCACCATGCGCGCGTCCATCCTCAAGCGCCAGGGCGAGATGGCCATGGAAACCCTGCCCCTCCCGCAGCTCGACGCCGACCAGGTCCTGGTCCAGGTCGCCGCCGTCGGCGTCTGCGGCAGCGACGTCCACTACTACGAGCACGGCCGGATCGGCCCCTACGTGGTGGACCACCCGCTCATCCTCGGCCACGAACTCTCCGGCCGGATCTCCGCCGTCGGATCCGCCGTTGACCCCGCCCGCATCGGCAAGCGCGTCGCCGTCGAGCCCCAGCGCCCCTGCCGCACGTGCAAGCAGTGCAAGGCCGGCCGCTACAACCTCTGCCCGGACATCGAGTTCTACGCCACCCCGCCCGTTGACGGCGCCTTCGCCGAATACGTCACCATCCAGTCCGACTTCGCCTACGACATCCCGGACAGCGTCAGCGACGAGGCTGCCGCCCTCATCGAGCCGCTCTCCGTAGGGCTCTGGGCCTGCGAACGCGCACAAATCAAGCCCGGCAGCCGGGTCCTGATCGCCGGCGCCGGGCCCATCGGCATCATCGCCGCCCAGGCCGCCCGCGCGTACGGCGCCACCGAGATCTACATCTCCGACATCGCCGAGGACCGGCTCGCCTTCGCCCTCGAACACGGCGCCACCCACGCGCTCAACGCAAAGACGGACAGCGTGGAAGGGCTCGACGTCGACGCGTTCATTGACGCGTCCGGCGCACCGCAGGCGGTCCGCGCCGGGATCAAGGCCGTGGCCCCTGCAGGCAGAGTCATCCTGGTCGGCCTGGGCGCGGACGACGTCGAACTCCCCGTCTCCTACATCCAGAACCGCGAGATCTGGCTCTCCGGCGTGTTCCGCTACACCAACACCTGGCCGCTGGCCATCCAGCTGATCGCGGACGGCAAGGTGGACCTGGACATCCTGGTCACCGGCAGGTTTCCACTCGCGGACTCCGAGAACGCGCTCAAGGCGGGCAAGCAGCCCGGCCAGCTCAAAGCCGTTGTCTACCCGGGCCGCTGACCATGATCACCGTCATCGGCGAGTCGCTCGTTGACATCATTGAGGCCCCCGGCCGGGGCTCCGCGCAGCAGGTGCACCCGGGCGGGAGCCCGCTCAACGTCGCGGTAGGGTGCGCGCGGCTGGGCCTGGGGACCAGGCTGGTCACGCACTATGGCGACGACGCGCACGGGAAGCTGATCGCTGACCACCTGCGCACCAACAATGTTGAACCGATCGTGGGAGGTTCCCTGCCGACGTCGTCCGCGCTGGCGTCCCTGGACGCTACCGGCGCAGCCGAGTACACGTTCAACATCAGCTGGGACGTCAACGGGGCCTCCATCCCGGCCCTTGCCGCGGTGCAGGGTTCGCTGCATGTCCACACCGGATCCATCGCCACGGTCCTGGCACCCGGCAACAAGGCCGTCCGGGGCCTGGCCGAAGCGGCACGCCCGCACGCGACGGTGAGTTTCGATCCCAACTGCCGGCCGGCCATCAGCGGGAATGTTGAAGCCGCACGCCGTGAAGCCGAGGACTTTGTGGCCGCCAGTGACATCGTCAAAGCCAGCGACGAGGACCTGCGCTGGCTCTACCCCGGCAGGACCTTGGACGAGTCCCTTGCCGCGTGGCTGGCGCTGGGACCGGCACTGGTTGCGCTGACGCGCGGCGCGGACGGACCGGTGGTCCTGACCCGGCAGGGGCGCGTGGAGATGCCCGGCGAAACGGTCGCCGTGGCGGACACCGTGGGGGCGGGCGACTCCTTCATGGCCGCCCTGATCGCCGGCCTGGCGCAACGGGACGCGCTCGGTGCCGCCAACAGGCCGCGCCTGCGGAGCCTCTCCCCCGAAGACCTGGATGCCCTGGCGGCCTACGCGAACAGGGCCGCCGCCATCACGTGTTCCCGGCCGGGGGCCAACCCGCCCACGTCAGCCGAGCTGGGTTCCCTGTCCGGAAAGCCGGCCGGAACACCGCCCGGCCTGCCCGCCCCTGCGGAAGGCTAGCCCCATGACTGCACTTCAAACCCGGACCCTTACCGGACTGCCTGCATCCCTGGCCGTCCCCGCCTACGACCGGGCCTCGCTGACGGCGGGAATCGTCCACTTCGGCGTGGGCGGCTTCCACCGCGCCCACCAGGCCATGTACCTGGACCGGCTGATGAACGAGGGCAAGGCCCTCGACTGGGCCATCTGCGGCGTGGGGGTCCTGCCCGGTGATGCCCGCATGAAACAGGTCATGGACAGCCAGGACTGCCTCTACACCCTGGTGGTCAAGAACCCGGACGGGACCCGGGAAGGGCGGGTCATCGGCTCGATCATCGAGTACCTGTTCGCCCCTGACGATCCCGAGTCCGTCATCGAGAAGATGGCGTCCGGCGCCGTCCGGATCGTTTCACTCACAATCACCGAGGGCGGGTACAACTTCCACCACGTCACCGGCGAGTTCGACGCCGGCAACCCCGACGTGGTCCACGACCTCCAGCCGGGGGCAGCACCCCGGACGACCTTCGGCCTCATCACCGAAGCCCTGGCCCGCCGTCGTGCCCGCGGCCTGGTCCCCTTCACGGTGATGTCCTGCGACAACATCCAGGGCAACGGCGACGTGGCGCGGAAGATGTTCACTGCCTTCGCCGTGCTCAAGGACCCGGACCTCGGCGCCTGGATCACCGCGAACGTTCCCTTCCCCAACAGCATGGTGGACCGGATCACGCCCGTCACCGCCGACGCTGACCGCGCCGCCGTTTCGGCGGAGTTCGGCGTCGAGGATGCGTGGCCCGTGGTGTGCGAGCCGTTTGAGCAGTGGGTCCTCGAGGACACGTTCAGCCTTGGACGTCCCCCGTTTGAGGACGCCGGGGTCCAGCTCGTGGCGGATGTTGAACCGTACGAACTGATGAAACTCCGCCTCCTCAACGCCAGCCACCAGGGCATGTGCTACTTCGGCCACCTGGCCGGCTACCGCTACGCCCACGAAGCTGCCCAGGACCCGCTGTTCGCAAAGTTCCTGCTCGACTACATGGACAAGGAGGCCACCCCCACCCTGGAGCCGGTGCCCGGCGTGGACCTCGCCCACTACAAACACACCCTCATCGAACGCTTCACCAACGAACACGTCCGGGACACCCTTGCCCGCCTCTGTGCGGAAAGCTCGGACCGGATCCCCAAATGGCTGCTGCCGGTCATCCGCATCAACCTTGATCGGGGCGGGGAAATCCGCCGGTCCGCCGCCATCGTTGCCAGCTGGGCCCGCTATGCCGAAGGCGCCGACGAGCAGGGCAACCCGATTGACGTCGTCGACCGCCTCAGGGACAAGCTGATGGCCTCAGCCGCCCGGCAGCGGCAGGAACCGCTGGCCTTCATCTCGGACCGGGAGGTCTTTGGCGACCTGGCCGGCAACCAGGAATTCATCGCCGCGTATACCCGGGCGCTGACAAGCCTCCACAACGCCGGTTCACGGGCCACACTTGAAGCATTGGCAGGCCAGTAGGGCAGGGGGCAAGCCTCGGTGGACCTGTTATGCCGTCATCGAACTTCCTGAACGCGGCGGCCGGGGACGGTCAGCCCGCAGCGTCCACCGGCTCCTGAACGTCCTGTACAACCTCATTCCGCCGCAGGAACCACGGCTTGAACGGCGGATCGAAGCGGGCAAACCGCGGCGGCCCCACCGGCGTCAGGCCGGCAAGGGTCAGTGCCGCCTGCAGGCCGCTGTTGCGCCGTTCGAACGCGGCCGCTGACCCGCTGCCGGAGAAGCGCAGCACTGCGGCAAGGGAACCGGGCACGGCCCGCACCGTCACGGCGGGGTCGGCGGGAACGGGCGCGGTTTCAGCTGTCACGCCGGCAGGAAGCACAAAAGCCACCACATACTCGGCAGGTCCACCCCTTCCTGCCAGGGAACCGGACTGAAGCACCGGGGCGGTCATAGCCAGCTTCTGCGGCGATCCGGGCTCCTGGATAACCGGGGCGGTCATGGCCAGCTTCCCGCGGGTTGAATTGCTCCCGCTGATGTAGTTGAACAAGCGCCGGAAGGCGATGTTTCCGGCACGGTCAAAGGTGGCGGCCACCTTGGTTTCGGCCACGACGTACCCGGGATAGCGGCGCAGTTCGAAGTGCGGATAGCGCCGGACCAGCTCGTAGGGCTGCTGTTCTGTCATGGTCCACCAGAGCCTACGCCAGCCCTGGCGGAAGCCGCCATACCCGGCGACGGCTTGCCGCCTCTTCCAAATGGGAGCATACTTATTAGCAGGACTAATTAGCATTGCTAAGCATTTTGGGGAGGCTCACGGACGTGACCACAGCCAAGAACGAGAGCATTACCGGGGAGACCGGCCCGGACACCCTGGCCATTGACCTCCGGACCGCCGTGATGCGCACCTCGCGGCGGCTCCGCGTCGAGGCAACCGGCGACGTCATCACGCCGGGCCAGTACACGGTGCTGGCATTACTCAACGGCAGCGGACCCAGCACCCTCCGCGAACTGGCCACCAGCGAGCACGTGCAGGCCCCGTCCATGACCCGGATCGTCAACGCCCTCGCCGAACTGGGCTTCGTCTCCAGGGCGGCAAACCCCGACGACGGCCGCCAGGTCCACATCGACATCACCGACGCCGGCCGGGCCGTCCTTGAAGAGGCCCGGAACCAGCGGACCGCGTGGCTCGCGCAACGCGTGGCCGGGCTCAGCGAGGAAGACCGGCTGGTCCTGAGCCGGGCCGCACGCATCATGCAGGAGATGAGCGGCAGATGAGCGCCATGTTCCGTGCGCTGGAAAACCGCAACTACCGGATCTGGGCGAGCGGCGCGCTGGTGTCCAACATCGGGACCTGGATGCAGCGGGTGGCGCAGGACTGGCTGGTCCTGACCGTCCTCACCGACTACTCCGGCGCCGCCGTCGGCATCACCACCGGCCTGCAGTTCCTCCCCATGCTGCTGCTCGGCCCGTACGGCGGAGTGCTGGCGGACCGCTACCGAAAGAGGGTGATCCTGCTGTGGACGCAGGTGGCCATGGGCCTGACCGGGCTGGTGCTCGGGCTCCTGGTGGTGACCGGCGCCGCGGAGCTGTGGCACGCCTATCTGGCCGCCCTGTGCCTGGGAATAGCCAGCGCCATCGATGCGCCGTCACGCCAGTCCTTCGTGTCAGAACTCGTGGGGCGGGACAACATTTCCAACGCCGTTGCACTGAACTCCGCGTCCTTCAACACAGCCCGGCTGACGGGCCCTGCCATTGCCGGGGTACTCATTGCCTGGGTGGGCACGGGACCGGTCTTCCTCCTGAACGCAGCCAGCTTCGCCGCCGTCATTGTTTCCCTCTTCCGGATCCGGACCGCAGAACTCGTGCCCGCCGCCCCGGCAACACGGAGCAGGCACCAGGTGGCGGAAGGCGTCCGCTACGTGCGCAACCGGCCGGACCTGGTGCTGATCATGGTCCTGGTAGGCATCCTGGGGGCATTCGGAATGAACTTTCCCATCATCAACGCACTGATGGCCACTACTGAGTTCGGCGCCGGCCCGGGCGAATTCGGGCTTCTTGGTTCCATCATGGCGGTGGGTACGCTGGGCGGCGCGCTGCTTGCGGCACGCCGGGCCGGGCCGCGGCTGCGGTTCCTGCTGGGCGGTGCGCTGGGGCTCGGCGCGTTTACCCTCCTGGGGAGTGTGTCGCCGTCGTTCTGGCTGTATGCGGCCGTCCTGGTCCCGATCGGGCTGGCGTCCATCACGTTCCTGAACAGCTGCAACACCAGCATCCAGCTCTCCGTGGAGCCCCGCTTCCGTGGGCGCGTGCTGGCACTCTACCTGGCGGTCCTGCAGGGCGGCACCGCCGTGGGCGCGCCCCTGATGGGCTGGATCGGCACGGAGTTCGGCGCACGCTGGTCCGTGGCCGCCGGCGGTGTCATCGTGCTGCTGGCCGCGGCCTCCGGCGTGATCGTGGCCAGCCGGAGGAGCAGCCTGGGCGTGCGCGACCACCTGCGGATGGTGTTCCGGAGGAAGCGCCAGCACGCTGCATAGAACACGCTGTATAGAAACCGCACAGGCCACGCAGTAACGGCACAGTAACGCCTGGAGCGTTTAATGCCGGTGTACGCAACTACCCTGCAAGGTTGGGCCCTCCCCGCCGGAGATCCCGGCACCCAACCCAAGGCTGGAAGTTCGGCATACAGAGACAGTGATGGTGCGAGATGCACTCCTACAGCCGCCGCCACCCTATCGCCCTTGTCTGGGCGCTGGTCCTGTCGCTGCTTCTGTCCGCCTGCATGTCGACAGAGGACAGGAGTGGCCCGGCAGCCAGCAGCCCTGCCGCCTCGTCCAGCGAAAGCAGGCAGGATGCATCGCCGTCGGATCGGCCCGCCGAAGAAACGGCCGGCGGCGGCGCCAGCCGGGGACCGGACGGATCCGGCGGTTCGGGCTCTGATAATTCAAGCTCTGATGCTTCAGGCTCCGGTCCTGACAGCGGGCAAAGCCTGCCGCAAGGCCAGGACCCGGCACCGGCTCAACAGCCGCCGCCCGTGCCACGCCAGCCGCAGGGGCCCGGTCCGGCGCAGCCACCCGGTCCACCCGCCCCTGCCCAGCCACCGGCACCCGCTCCGCAGGCTCCCGCCCAACCGCCCGCGCCGCCGCCCGGTCCGCCCGCCGCTGCCCAGCCGCCAGCCCCCGAGACCGTGGTGCTCGACTGGCTGCCGATAGGCCCGGTCGGCAGGGGGGATCCGATTTGGTATGTGCGCTTGAAGGACTTGAATTGTGAGTCGGTTCCCGGCTTCTCCGAACCCTTCAATACCGTGGAAGAGGCAGCACGGACGCTTTGCTTCGGCCTGAAGGGTGACCAGGCTGCCTGGGAGGCGGGCGTTCCTGCCCTGTCGACGTCCTCGCCTGACTGCTGGTCTGAAGCCGCGCAGCAGATCCTCAGCAATATCGCTGCCGTCCGGATACAAAAGCCGGATGCCATCATTGAGCTTGCCCCCCGCCCCGGGACCGCCTGCGTTCCGAAACTCAAAGCCGTGCAGGATGATGCGGGCGACAGCCAGCCCTTCCAAGTCTGCGCAGGGGACGTGCTCATCCTGGACGGAAGCGTCACCGGCCTCCCCGCCGGCACCGTCCGTTCAGTCAACGTTGGCACCACCACGGCACTGGTCAGCCAGCGCCAGAGCTTCACGGACACCAACTTCCCGTTTGAGTTCTACTTCCTGGCACCGCCACTGGCTGAAGGGCAACCCACCACCGCCGAAGTGAGTATTGCCGACGCCGACTGGCAGGTCCAGGGATCCGCTTCCTTCGAGTACGCCGCGGACCAGAGTACGTGCCCGGCGCCGGGCGCCGCACCGTGACGGAGGGCGACGGAGACGGGCGTTCCTCATGGTCCCGCGCCGTCGGAGTTATTTCCGCCATCGGCCCGCCGGTTACGGTTGCCACGGCGCTGCTGTTCTACTTCGGCTGGGCACGCGCCGATGCACAGGCGGCGTACATGGGCCTCAACGTCAGCCTCTTCGGGTACACAGTGCAGGACTACCTGCTCATCAGCATCAACGCGCTCTTCCTGCCGCTGGTCTGCATCCTTGCCGCCAGCGTTGCCTGGCTGGCGCTTGACCGCTTGCTGCGCCGCCGGATCGAGGAGGACCGCGGACGCGCCGTCATCCTCCGGGCCGCAGGCATCGGCGCCCTGGTCAGTGGGCTTGTGGTCGGAGTCAGCCTGGTGCTGGCGGTGGTTGATCGCACCCGGACGGCGCTCTTCTCGCCGTATCTGATGGCCCTGGGCGTACTGGTGGCCACCTGGTGCGTCCACCTCCGCCGCCTGGGCCGGAACAGCCGGGTGCCGGCCCTGAGCGCCGAGCAGCGGGCGGTGGAAACCACGCTGATCTTGAGCATCGTGACGCTGCTGCTTTTCTGGGGCACGGCCGACTATGCGCAGGCGCTGGGCCGGCGGCTGGCCGTGGACTACGAGCAGGGCGTCCAGTTCATGCCCCGGGCGGAGGTGTATTCGCCCAAGCCGCTGGGCATCGGCTCCGGCGCGGTCACCGAAGTGAAGGTGGGCAACGGCGAAGCTCCGCTCTACCGGTACGACGGGCTGCGCCTGCTGGTGCTGAGCGGCGGACGTTTCTTTTTCCTGCACGACGGCTGGGCGCCGCGGGACGGAACGGTCATCGTCCTGCCGGACGACAACTCGGTCCGCATCGAATTCCGGAGATAGCCCCACCAACAAGCCCGCGGCCGCCCCTCAACAGGCAACACGGGGTCGCTTTTGGCCTAATAACGGTCAATTATTCGGCTGGGAGTGACCCCGCGTTGCAGTAAACCGCAGAACCTAGCTCCGGGACGGGCCGCCCAGCACCACGTTGACCGGCTCCTTACCCTCCAGCATCAGCCCGATCTGCTGCTTGATCAGCCGGACCATCCGCGGGAACATCGCCGAGCTGGCCCCGCCGACATGCGGGGTAATCAGCACGCCGGGCGAGGTCCAGAGGGGATGGTCAGCGGGCAGCGGTTCGGGGTCCGTCACGTCCAGCGCAGCACGCAAACGGCCCGACGACGTCTCCGCCAGCAGCGCATCCGTGTCCGCCACCGGCCCGCGGGCCACGTTCACCAGCAGCGCCCCGTCAGGCATTGCTGCCAGGAACTTTGCGTCCACCAGCTGCTTTGTCTGCTCGCTGAGGGGCACGCTGACCACCACGATGTCGTGCAGGGGCAGCTGCTCATACAGTGAGTCGATCCCGAGGATCTTTCCGCCGGCGTCCTCGCGTTCACGGCTCGCCATCCGGGTCACCTGCGTTTCGAAGGGCAGGAGCCGGGCCTCGATGGCCTTGCCCACTCCCCCGTAGCCCACCAGCAGCACCCGGCGGTCGGCCAGGCTGGGCCGCTGCCTGTTGTCCCAGGTCCCGGTGGCCTGGTTCCGTGCAAAGTCGGCCATGCCGCGCTGGCTGGCAATCATCATGCCCAGGGCAAGTTCCGCCGTCGACGTTTCATGGACGCCTGCCGCGTTGGCGAAAAGGCAACCCGCGGGCAGGACGTCCGCCACGCCGTCGTAACCGATGGACTGGCTCTGGACCAGGCCGATCTCCACGGACTTCAGCGCAGCCAGCACCTCCGGCCCGCGCATGTAGGGCGGCACCACGATGTCCAAACGCCCGGCGGGGGCAGGGCCGGAAAAGTCCCATACGAAGAATTCGACGCCGGCAGCCGGCTCCAGTGCGTCCACCAGTTTCTGGTCGGGCAGGGCAATCCGCAGCGGCGCGGTCATGCCGCCACCACGAGCTTGACGTTCGCCGCACGCAGCGCCGATTCGATTTCCCGCGGCGGGGGCGCGTCCGTCACCAGGACATCCGCGGCGTCGAAGGCCGCCAGCCGGGCCAGCGCGTACCGCAGCATCTTCTGGTGTGTTGCCACCACTACCACCTGTTCCGCAGAGTTCATGAGTGCGATCTTAGTGGCGCGTTCCACGTCACGCTCAATGTAAAACGCCTCGTCGTGGATTCCGCTGACGCCAATGAACGCGGTCCTGGCGCGCAGCCCGGCCGCAGCGCTGACGGTCATGGGGCCGTTGAATGCCTGGCTGTCTAGCAGCAGTTCCCCGCCGAGGCAGATGGTCCGTGCCGAGGTCAGCTGCAGGCACCGCTGGATGGCCGGGGCCGAGTGGGTAATGATTGTCCCCTTGAACGCGGCGGGCAGCTCCTGCGCGATCTGGTACGTGGTGGTGCCGGCGTCCAGGATGATCGCGTCCCGCTCCCCGATCATGGATACGCAGGCGCGGGCCACGCGAAGCTTGGCTTCGGCATCCTCACGGACCCGGGCAGCGAAGTCCGCGTTCTGGCCCTGCCCATGGATGGCGCTCACGCCGCCGTGCACCACCCGGACCAGGCCCAGTTTGGACAATACCCGCGTGTCCCGGCGCACCGTCATGTCCGAGACCGCGAAGGTCTCGGCCAGATCGGTGGTGGAAATGAACCCGCGCCGGCCCAGCTCGTCCAGGATGGTGCGCTGGCGGGGCGTCAGCGGCGCATCCCCACGTGCAATGCTCATAACCCCTTCTTTCTGACCATGCGCCGGACACCAGGCTCGGCGGAGTGTTGCAATTCCAACACCAACTTACCTAGTGTCGTACCCCGGCACCGGCATTCGTAAGCTCCACGGGGCGTCCTTCCGCGATTGAACGTTCGGCCGCAAGGCCCATCCGGACCGACTGCAGCCCGTCGGCAACCGTAACTTCCACCGGCCCCTCGCCGAGGATCGCCTTCCGGTACCCAAGGTGCTCGTAGTACGTGGAGCCGTGGTGCGCGCCCGCGGCCAGTACTGCCTCATCCACCGGGACCTCGTGCTTTTCAGGGCCCAGCGGCGAGCGCGGGCTGAACTCCACGGTGGCCTCCGCCTCGTCACCGGGGATCCAGTGGTTGGCTGCCACCGGGATGAGCGTCTCGATCTTGGCGGCATCCCCCACGATGGAGATCCGTTCCTGGAACTTGGACCCCTCGGCGAACATGGACAGCTCCAGCATGGCGCGGCGGCCGCCCTTGAAGTCCACGATCACGTAGGCATTGTCGATCATGTCCGACACGCGGCCGTCGTAGACCTCGTCCATATGGTTCACGTCGTGGCCGCCGCTGGCGTAGACCCTGACCGGCTCATCCTGCAGGATCAGCCGCATCAAATCGAAGAAGTGGCAGCACTTCTCCACCAGGGTTCCGCCGGTCCGCTCCGCGAAGCGGTTCCAGGCATCCACCTTGTGCAGGAACGGGAAGCGGTGCTCCACGATGGAGAGCATGTAGATGTTGCCGAGCTTGCCGTTGTGCGCAGCCTGGATGACTTCCTGCACCGGCGGCATGTAGCGGTATTCCATCGCGACCCACACGGGCGCCGGGTAGCCGGCGGCCAGCGCCTCGAGTTCATCGGCCTGCGCGGCGGTGGTGCACACCGGCTTCTCCACGAGCACGGGCAGGTTGGTTCCGCTGGCGAAGATGTCTTTCAGGATGCCCAGGTGCGTGTCGTTGGGGCTGGCGATCACGAGTGCATCCACCAGGCCGGAGGCCAGCAGTTCCTGATGGGAGGGAAACGTCTCCACCCCGTACCCGATCTCCGCAACAGTCTCCTCCAGGGAGGACTGCTGGGGATCGGACACTGCGGTGATCCGGCTTCCGGGGATCAGGGCGAGGTTCCGGACGTGTTCGCGGGCCATGTGGCCTGCGCCGATGAGGCCGTATCGGATGGTCCGGACCGGTTCCGCAGAAGGCAATGACATGAGCTGCTCCGTTTCTCTACGTTGAGTTTTTGGGGGGACCGCGGCGTTGCATCCCAAACAGAACTATACAGAAAGTGTTGTTATTCCAACATAGCGTGTGTATATTTCTTCAGTACCAGCCGGAACTACAACGAGGTGGAACGTGCCCCAACCGTCAACTGGAACCCTGCTCTTCGTAGGGTGCGCCACACTTGACTCCATCGCTTTGGTGGAGGACTACCCTGCTGCGGACAGCCGCACCGTTGCCGCGGATTTCGCGACCGCGGGCGGCGGTCCGGCCGCCACCGCAGCCGTGGCAGCAGCCCGCGCCGGAGCTGCAACAGCCTTCGCCGGGGTCCTCGGCACCGACGAGGAAGGCGACCGCATCATCGCCGGTCTGCAGGCAGAAGGCGTTGACACCTCCGCCGTCATCCGCGACCCGGACGTCAAAACAGGGGCCAGCGTGATCGTGGTCAGCAAGGCTTCCGAAAGCCGGGCCATCGTCACCCGTCCGGTGCCGCCGGTCAGCTTTCCGGCCGGCAGCCGCTTCCATGAACTGCTGCAGTCGGCAGCCTGGGTCCACGTGGACCACCTGGGCTGGAACGCCGTCGCCTCCGGCACACGCGGGGACCTTGGCACCCTAAGGATCAGCGTGGATGCCGGCAACCCCATCCCGTCCTTCAATCCCAAGGGCGTCGCACTGTACGTCCCCACCATCGAACGGCTCCGCGCAGAGTACGGCGAGCAGCTTTCCGCCGCGGCGCTCCTTCAAAGAGCGGTCGACGACGGCGCCTCCGCCGTCGTCGCCACCGCCGGCTCGGAGGGGGCCTGGGTCAAGGACGGCAACGGCGACCCGGTCCACGTGCCCGCCACCCCGGCCAACATCGTCTCCACCCTGGGCGCCGGCGACGTCTACCACGGCGCCCTCCTGGCCGCCGTCGCCGCCGGGCTGCCGCTGGTGGAGGCTGCAGCCTTTGCCGGCCGCACCGCCTCCGCGTCCTGCCAGGGACTGGACGGCCGCTCCGCCATCCCCCACCAGACCATCACTCCTGTCCTCGCCACCAACCTGCCCGCCTAACCCAACGCCCAGCTGAAAGAAGCAGCCCATGAGCCCCACAGACCTCTCACCCCTCCAGCGCCCGTCAGGCGCCTTCGCGATGCTCGCCGTGGACCAGCGCGAAGCCATGCGCAACATGTTCGCCGAGCACACTGACCAGCCCGTCACGGACCAGGACCTCCAGGACTTCAAGCTCCAGGCCGCCAAAATCCTCACCCCCTACGCCTCGGGCGTCCTGATCGACCGGCAGTTCGCCCTCGACCAGGCCATCGAGGACAACGTGGTGGACCCCGGCTGCGGGCTGATCGCCTCGGCGGACCACTTCGAATCCGCACACGGCGAACTGGTGGGCGAGGTAACCATTGACCGCCTGGTGGACCCGCACAAGTACAAGGCCCTGGGCGTGAAGGCCCTCAAGCTCCTGGTCCTCTACCGCCCGGACGAGCCCGCCGACGGCCGGGTGGAAATGGTCCGCGAATTCGTGGAACGGTGCCAGTCCGCCGGCCTCATCAGCATTATCGAGCCCGTCTCCCGCAAGCCGCTGGCCGGCGGAGACTTTGACTGGAACGCCGGCATCCTCGCCGCCGCCAAGGAGCTTGGCAGCCTGGGCGCTGACCTGTACAAGGCCGAAGTCCCGTTCCACGGCCAGGCTTCCGAGGCAGAGGTCCGGGCCGCGTGCGCCGAGCTGACCAATGCCATCGACGGCCCCTGGGTGGTGCTCTCCTCCGGTGTCCCCGAGGACGTCTTCCCGGAGGCGGTCCGGTGGGCCTGCCTGGAAGGTGCCAGCGGCTTCCTCTCCGGACGCGCTGTCTGGGCGTCCTGCATCGGCGCGCCCGACGTCGTCGAATCCCTGTCCACTGACGCCGTCCGGCGGCTGCAGCGCCTCTGCGCCGTGGTGGACGACGTGGTCACCGCCCAAAGGGCCAACGCCTAAGCACCCGGGGAGCCAAAGCGTCGTGACCGTGGCAACCCTTTCCGCAGTCAAGTAAACAAGGCACAGCAAACACTCAACGAGGAGATTATTGTGAGTCAGATTTCACGCAGGCAGGCCATCGCTGTTCTCGGAGCCCTGGGCTTCGGCGCCACGGCGGCAGCATGTGCCGGGCCCGGCGGTTCCACTGCACCCGGCGGCGCCACCGGCCCTGCCGCGCCCTCCACCGGAGCCGTCACCGGCAAGGTGTCCTTCGCCCACTGGCGCGGCGAGGACAAGGCGGTGTTCGACGAACTGATCAAGCGCTTCGCTGCCATGCACGAGGGCGTAGAGGTTGCCCAGGACATTTCCACGTCCAACGACTACAACGCCCAGGCCCTGCAGAAACTCCGCGGCGGCTCCATCGGTGACGCCTTTGCCACCTTCCGCGGCGCCCAGTTCAAGAACTTCACCGACGCCGGCATCTACACGGACCTGAAGGGCAGCAAGGCTGTTTCCAACTACCAGGAAGGCCTGCTCTCCGCCGGCAAGTCCGGGGAGAGCCAGCTGGGCCTGCCCTACCAGGTGGTTTTCCCCATGCCCATGGCCAACGTTGACCTGTTCGACAAGGCCGGCGCCGAGCTTGCCCCGAAGGACTGGGATTCCTTCCTGGCCATGTGCGACAAACTGGCCGCGGCCGGCGTCATTCCCATCTCCTGGCCGGGCGGCGATGTTGGAAACGGCGGCCAGCTGTTCAACAACATGATCGCCAACAACGCCCCCGTGGACGACATGTGCGCCCAGATCGAGCAGGGCAAGCTGAAGGTCACTGACGACTGGTTCATCAAGATGCTCAACCAGTACAAGGACCTGGTCCCCTACCTACAGCCCAACGCCACGGGCACCGCCGTGGAGCCGGCCCAGAACCTGTTCTCGCAGGGGAAGGCCGCCATGCTGGCCACCGGCTCCTACCACATCGCCGCCGTCCGCGGCCTGGGCGCCCAGTTCCCCATCGAACTGGTGTTCCCCAACACCTCGGACGGCAACAGCAAGTACGAGGGCGTCTACAACGCCACGTTCATCCTGGGCGTGAACTCTGCGAGCAAGAACCAGGCCGCGGCGGCCGCCTGGATCGACTTCCTCTCCGAGCCGGAGAACGCCGGCTACTACGCCAACAAGACGGCCCAGCACGTGTCCGTGAACAATGTGGACTACACCAACCCGGACCTCAAGCGGCTGAGCCCGTGGCTGGACAAGAAGACGGCGCTGGCGGCGCGGTTCCAGTTCCAGAACCTCGACGTCCGCAACGCCGTGGAAGCCAGCGCCACCGCCGTCATCTCCGGCACCAGCCCGGAGCAGGCAGCGGAGGCCGCCCAGAAGATTGTTGATGAACGGCTATGAGCATCCATCCCGGGACGGCGCCCACACGGAAGGCGCCGGACAACCACACGGAAACTGACGACGCGAAGAAGCGGCGCCGCTCGCCCACGCGGGTGAATCCGGCACTATACCTGTTCCCGCTTCCCGCGGTGGCCGTCATCGCCTTCTTCCTGGTGATGCCCACCCTGCAGGCCTTCCAGTACGCCATCACGGACTGGAACGGCTTCTCGGCGGCGTTCAACTACGTGGGCCTGGACAACTTCATCCGGGCTTTCACCAAGGACTCGCTGTTCACCAACGCGCTGACGAACAACCTCAAGTTCGTGCTGCTGGTGGTGATCGCGCAGACGCTGTTCTCGCTGATCCTGGCGCTGCTGCTGACGAAGAACTCCCGGGGAAGCGTCCTGCTCCGCGCGCTGTTCTTCTTCCCCACCATCCTGTCCTCGGTCTCGGTGGCCTTCATCTGGAAGTTCATCTACGACCCCAACTTCGGCCTGGCCAACTCGGTCCTGGGCGGCGTGGGCCTGGAATCACTCCAGAGCTCCTACCTCGGCAACGACGCCCAGGCCCTGTACTGGGTGGCCGTGACGCAGGTGTGGTTCCACTCCGGGCAGATGATGGTGGTCTACATCGCCGGCCTGCAGGCCATCCCGCGGGAACTTTACGAGGCGGCCGAGATGGACGGTGCCAACAAGTGGCAGCAGTTCAAGTCCATCACCTGGCCGTTCGTGGCACCGGCAACATCCATTGTGGTGGCCTACACCACGGTGCAGTCGTTCAAGGCCTTCGACCTGATCCTCGGCATCGCGGGCAACCCGCCCAAGCAGTCCCTGGACATCCTCTCCACGCGCATCTACAGCACCTTTGCCAACTCGGAGTTCGGCTACGCCGCTGCCCAGTCGATCATCTTCATGGCGATGATCGCCCTGGTCACCTGGCTGCAGCGCCGCCTGCTCCGCCTCACCCCGAAGGGGGAATGACAGCATGCTCGCGTCAATAACCCGCCGCGGAATCCTCGCGATCTACGCGGTCATCATCATCGTTCCGCTGACCGTGGTGGGGTTCGGCAGCTTCAAGTCCACCCAGGAACTGTTCGCCGGACCGTTCAGCCTGCCGCAGTCCCTCTCCCCCGCCAACTACGCGGAAGTGATCGGCGGCCAGGATCTCGGGTCCTCGTTCTGGAACAGCGTGATTGTCACCGCCATCTCCGTTCCGCTCACCCTGTTCCTTGCCAGCCTGGCCGGCTACGCCGTCTCCCGGCTCCGCGGCTTCATGTCCTGGGCCATCTTCGGCTTCCTTGTCCTGGGCATGGCCATCCCCGCCCAGGCGAACATGGTGCCGCTGTACGTGCTGTTCGGGCGGCTGGGTCTCCTGGACAGCCTGGCCGGCCTGGTGGTGGCGAACCTGGTGTCCACCCTGCCCATTGCCGTCTTCATCCTGGGCGGGTTCATGCGGACCCTGCCCAAGGAACTCTACGAGGCATCCTCGATCGACGGCACGGGCCCCTGGCGGACCTACGTCTCGATCGCCCTGCCGCTGTCCGCCCCGTCCATCGCCGCGGCCGCCATCTTCCTGTTCGTGATCCACTGGAACGAACTGCTGTACCCGCTGCTGTTCATCCAGTCACCCGGCAACCGCACCCTGCCGCTGGCACTGCTCAGCTTCCAGGGCGAGTTCCAGACCAACTACCCGCTGCTGTTCGCCGGCGTCATCATGGCCTCCCTTCCCGTGGTGGTGGCCTACGTCTTCCTGCAGCGCTACTTCGTGGCCGGCATCACCGCAGGCGCCAGCAAGGGATGAGCGTCACGACGACGGCGGCCAGCCGCGCCCGCCCCGCCGCAATGGACCCCTTCCAGCCCAATGAAAGGCATCATTCGTGAACCTCAAGTCAGCCCAACACCTCGTCAACGGCACCTGGAACACCGCCGGAACCGCCAAGGACGTGACTGACCCCGGCAACGGCAGCACCGTGGGCGAGGTGGCCTGGGGCACCGGCAAGGATGCCACCAAGGCCGCCGACGCCGCGGCGGAGGCCTTCAGTTCCTGGTCGCGCACCACCGTCCGGAACCGGGCGGACCTGCTCCGCAACGCCGCCGACCTCCTGGCCGAACGCCGCGACGAACTTGCCCACACCCTGGCGCTTGAAGCGGGCAAACGGCTCCCTGAAGCGCAGGGCGAAGTGGACTTCTCCGTGGAATACTTCCGCTGGTTCGCCGAGGAAGCGCGCCGCGCCACCGGCACCGTCAGCCCGCCCGAACTGCAGGGCCGCCGCCACCTGAGCCTCCGCAAACCCATCGGCGTGGCCCTCAGCCTCACGCCCTGGAACTTCCCGGTCTCCATCCAGGCCCGGAAGCTCGCCGCGATGCTGGCCGCCGGCTGCACCGTGGTGGGCAGGGTGTCCGAAAAGGCCCCGCTGGCTGCCACCGGGCTGTTCGAAGTCCTGCACGACGCCGGGTTCCCCGCCGGCGTGGTCAACCTGGTCCACGGCCCCTCCCGCGAGGTCACCGCCGCCCTCATGTCCCACCCCGCGGTCAGGGCCGTCAGCTTCACCGGCTCCACGGGCGTGGGCCGGCAGATCATGGCCTCCGCCTCCGAACGGGTGGTCCGGCCGCTGCTGGAGCTGGGCGGCAACGCGCCCTTCATCGTCTTCGAGGACGCCGACCTTGACGCCGCCGTCGAGGGTGCCGTCCTGGGCCGGCTCCGCAACACCGGGCAGTCCTGCGTGGCCGCCAACCGGTTCCTGGTCCAGGACAGCATCGCCGAGGAGTTCGCCGCCAGGCTGGCCGCGCGCTTTGACGCGATGAGCATCGGCCACGGCGTTCCCGACGGCGGCGGCCAGGTTCCCGACCTCGGTCCCATGATCGACGCCGACCGGGTCACCGCGGTCCAGGCCCTGATCGACGATGCCCTGGAGCGCGGCGCCCGACGCGTCACCCAACGCACCGATGTTCCCGGCCGGGGCTCCTTCCTGGCACCCACCCTGCTGGCGGACGTCCCGGACGACGCACCCCTGGTGACGGAGGAAGTGTTCGGCCCGGCAGCCGGCGTCGTAACCTTCTCCTCGGAGGAGGAAGCCATCAGGAAAGCCAACGCCACGGAAATGGGCCTGGCCGCCTACGTCTGGAGCAGCAGCCCCAGGCGCGGCTGGGACATTCCGGAGCAGCTCGAGGCGGGCATCGTGGGCGTGAACGATCCACTCCCGTCCGTGGCCTTCGCGCCCATGGGCGGCGCCAAGCAGTCAGGGCTGGGCCGGGAAGGATCAAGCCTGGGCCTGGAGGAATTCGAGGAGGTCCAGTACGTGGCCTGGAGGCCCTAGGTGCTGACCACCGGGCTGGTGCTGGGCGCCGTGGTGATGGGAGCCGGGATGCAGCGCATCACCGGAATGGGCTTCGCCCTGGTGGCTGCACCCTTCCTGGTCCTGCTCCTGGGCCCGGTGGAAGGCGTGGTGCTCGTGAACATGTGCGGTGCCGTGACCGCGGGGGCCATCATCTTCCGCGTGGTGCGGGACATTGACTGGAAACGGTACGTTCTGCTCACGGCCTCGGCCCTGCTCGGGATCATCCCCGCGGCCTTCCTGATCCGCCTCGTTCCACCGGCGGTGCTGGAGATCGGCATCGGGGTGATCCTCGCCGTCGGACTGACTGTCCTGCTGGCCCTCAAGTCCGTCACCCTTCCGGCACGGCGGCGCTACCTCTTCACGGCCGGCGGCCTGAGCGGGTTCATGAACACAGCCGCCGGCGTGGGTGGACCGGCGGTCAGCATGTACTCCATCGCCACCCGGTGGCAGCACAAGTCCTTCGCAGCCACCATGCAGCCGTACTTCTTCACCATTGGGACGTTCTCGCTGATCTCCAAGGCACTGACCGCGCCGGCCACATTTCCCGCGCTTCCGTGGGGCATGTGGGTGGCCGTGGGCGTGGCCTGCCTGGGTGGGCTGGTGCTGGGCGACATCGCTTCGAAGTATGTCCCCGCCCGCGCCGCGCAGATACTCCTGATCATCCTGGCCTACCTGGGGGCGGCCGCCACCATCATCCGGGGCGTCCTCGACGCCGTCGGGTAACCCCAACAACTTCGCTTGCACCCGTAACAGAGAGAGGAAACAACATGACGTGGCTGAACAGTGCCGCCCACGCACGCTGGCTCGAGGCGGAAACCGACCGGCTGATCAATTTCGCCGCGGCCTCAAAGGTCCCGACAGGATTCGGCTGGCTCGACAACTACGGCAAGGTGTTCGCCGACAAGCCGACCCACCTCTGGATTACCGCCCGGATGGTCCACAGTTTTTCCGTCGCCGCCCTCATGGGACGGCCGGGTGCCGCAACACTCGTGGACCACGGGATCGCGGCACTCAACGGGGCCCTGCACGATGATGAGTTCGGCGGCTGGTACGCCGAGGTCAACGAAAACGGACCGGTAAACGATACGAAGTCCGGCTACCAGCATTCGTTCGTGCTCCTCGCCGCTGCCAGTGCCGTCGCCGCAGGGCGGCCCGGTGCCCGCGAACTGCTCGACGAGGCGCTCCGGATCGCCGACACGAAATTCTGGGACCACCAGGCCAACATGTGCTTCGACTCGTGGAACCGGGAATTCACCGAAACCGAGGCATACCGGGGCGGAAACGCCAGCATGCATTCGGTCGAGGCCTACCTGATCGTCGCTGACGTGACCGGGGAGAACCGCTGGCTTGAGCGGGCCCTGCACATCGCCGAGGTGCTCATCCACAAATTCGCGCGCAACAACAATTACCGGGTGTTCGAACACTTCGACCCGGAGTGGAACCCCATGCCGGAGTACAACACCGATGACCGGGCCAGCCAGTTCCGCGCCTACGGCGGAACGCCGGGCCACTGGGTTGAGTGGGCGCGCCTGCTCCTCCACCTCCGCGCCGGACTCGAAGCCCGCGGCCTGGACGTTCCGGCCTGGCTCCTGGAAGACGCCCGGGGCCTGTTCGACGCAGCCATCCGTGACGCATGGGAGCCGGACGGCCACCCGGGATTTGTCTACACCGTGGACTGGGAGGGCAAGCCCGTTGTCACCACCCGCATCCGGTGGGTGCCGGCAGAGGCAATCGGGGGCGCGGCCGCCCTCTACATCGCCACGGGCGAGAAGAAGTATGCGGACTGGTACGAGCGGATCTGGGACCACGCCCGCGACTGGTTCATCGACTACGAACACGGGTCCTGGAAGCAGGAGCTCGACGAGAACGGCAATGTCACCTCCACCGTATGGTCCGGCAAGGCGGACATCTATCACCTGTGGCACTGCCTGGTGGTCCCGCGCCTTCCGCTGGCACCCGGTCTGGCTCCGGCAGTTGCGGCGGGCCTGCTGGACGCACGCATCACCGGGACCAGCCAGGACAAGGACCCTGCAGGCCGCTGATTCCTGCGGATGCAGGTGCAGGGCCCCTGCACCTGCCAGGGCGGCAGGTCCGTCCGGCCGGGGTCCCGCACGGACACTGACCTGGGCACCCGGTAGCCGGCTCCGGCGGAAAGCGGATTGCGTCCGGGGACACGCTCCGACGCGCCGGAAACGGCATGGAGCAGGGGCCGCGATCCTGTAAATTTAAGGGAGGAACTGCCCGGCCAGCGAGCCGCGTTCCACCCCTCCCCCTTGAATGGATCCTTCCCCCATGTCCTCCGCCATTCCCGCGCCGGAACCTGCCCGTTTCCCGTACGCCGCGATGGTGGTTTTGGCCACCATCGCCTTCACCGCCATCACCACCGAGCTCCTGCCGTCCGGGCTGCTGCCGCAGATCAGCAGCGGCCTGAACGTGTCCGAGCCGGTTGCGGGCTACCTGGCCGCGGCCTATGCCGCCGTCATTGTGGTCACGGTGGTCCCGGCTGCCCGGCTGCTGGGGAAGATTCCCCGCCATGCGCTGCTGGTGGGGCTCGTCCTGACGTTCGCGCTCAGCAATGCGATGGTGGGACTCGCGCCGGACTTCACCGCCGCCATGATCGCCCGGCTGGTGGGGGGCCTGGCGCACGGCCTGCTCTGGACCACCATGGCCCCGTTCGTCACCAGGGTGGTTCCGGCAGACAAGGTGGGCAAGGCCCTGGCCATTGTCTTCAGCGGCAACAGCCTGGGCCTGGCTATCGGCGCGCCCGTGGGCACGGCGCTGGGCGGGTTCCTCGGCTGGCGCTCGGCGTTCCTGGTGCTGGCAGGGTTCGGACTGGTCCTGACGGTGCTGGCGTTCTTCCTGCTGCCGCGGGTCCAGCGTATTTCCGACGCCGTCCGTCCCTCACTGCGCAAGGCAATCGCCCGGCCCGGAGTCAAGTCGGTGGCCATCGCCTGGCCGCTGCTGGTCCTGGCCCATTTCGCGCTGTTCACCTACATCGCGCCGTTCATCCGCGAGGCAGGCTTCCCCGACTACGCCATCAGCCTCTCGCTCACCGTCCTGGGCGGCTCCGGGCTGCTGGGCATCTGGGTCGCGGGCCTCACCGTGGATTCCCGGCCCCGGCGTTCCCTGCTCATGACGACGGCGGTGATCGCCCTTTCCATGTTCTTCCTCCCTCTCGCGGTGGGCAACTTCCCCGTGGCCCTGGTCCTCATGACGGTCTGGGGTGCGGGACTCGGCGCGATCGGCATTTACAACCAGTCCGCCATCCTGCGGGCCGGGGGCGAGTTCCAGGAAGCCGCGAACGGCCTCACTGTGCTGACCATCCAGCTGGGCATCACGGTGGGCGCCCTGTACGGCTCGGCGGCACTGGTGGTGGGCGGGCCGCTGCTGGTTCCCGTCGCCGCGGCGCTGCCGGTGGTGGCGGCGTGGATCATCGCCCTTGCAGGGAAGACGCACGCGTATCCGCCCGGACCGCGGGAGCGGGTGTGGCTGGAGCCCCGCCCCGTCCGTTCGGAGGAGGTTCCCGTGGCGGAAACCAGTGCACCGCCGTCGCGCCCCCGTCCCTAACCCCCATCGATTGCTCCGTACCGGCCGTTTTCACCGCTCATAACGACATTTGCGGAGCAATCGATGGCGGGTGGACCCAGCGCGCCGGCCCGGCGTCCCGCGTTAACCTCCCCTCCAACTCCGCGCACCCGAACCGCAACCTGCCCCTCCTAGCGTTGACGGGTCACCGGCGGAAACGCCGGCCCCGTCATCCAGGAGGAACCACCACATGCGCAAAGTCCTGACGTCCGCGGCAGCCGCCGCCCTCATCGCCGCCGCGTTCGCTTCGGCAGGTCCCGCCGCCGCCGCCCCGGACACCGACGCCGGAGCGGCGGCGCAGGCAGCAACGGCCCCGAAGGTAAACGAACGCAACGGCTCCTTCGACCTGCAGTCCCACCGCGGCGGCCGCGGCGAATGGACCGAGGAGTCCCTGGCCGCGTTCACGAATTCCCTGGCGCTGGGCGTGACCACCCTCGAGCTGGACACGCACCTCACCGAGGACGGCAACGTGATCGTCTGGCACGACGACACCATCCAGGCCACCAAATGCATCGACACCGCGCCGGCCACCGCCGGCGACCCCGAATTCCCCTACGTGGGCGACCGCGTGGCCGAACTGTCCCTGGCCCAGGTCAAGACGCTGAACTGCGGCTACGCGCAGCTGGCCGGCTACCCGGAGCAGGATGTGGTCGAGGGCAACCGGATCGCCGAGCTCAAGGACGTCTACCAGCTGGTGCGTGACGCGGGCGCCGAGAAGGTCCGCTTGAACGTGGAGACCAAGGTGGAGGGCAGCCAGATCGGCGGCGCCGGCATGGAATCCCTCACGCGCGCCGTGGTGGCCGAAATCCAGGCCTCCGGCATGGCGGACCGCACCACCCTGCAGTCCTTTGACTGGTCTTCCCTCAACCTCACCCGGGAAATCGCGCCCGAGCTCACGCTGGTGGCGCTCTCCAGCGGAGACGCCTGGATGGGTGTGGGCCAGCCCGGCGCCAGCCCCAACCTGGGCGGCATCGACATCGACGACTACGACGGCTCCCTTGCCAAGGCGGCGGCCGCCCAGGGGTATGACGTCATTTCCCCCGCGTTCCGCTCCGTCACCCCTGAGATGATCGCCGAAGCCCACGGGCTGGGCCTCCCCGTGATCCCCTGGACCGTGAACACCACCGCGGACATGGAACGCCTGATGGACCTGGGTGTGGACGGCATCATCACCGACTACCCCACCCGCCTGCGCACCCTCATGGAAGAGCGCGGCCTGAAGCTGCCCAAGGCCTACTCGCTGCAGGGCTGATTTCCGGACAATGCCCGACGGCGGCTGCCGGACATCCGCGCAGGAGTCCGGCAGCCGCCGTCGTGCCTTTGCACCACGCCGGGGCGGAGGCGGATTTCGGCCCCGGGCCCGACGTTGGTAGAGGTTAAAGGATGCAAGACCTACTCAATCCCGCCATGCCCTTCATTGCCGTCACCCTGGCAGTGGCCGCAGGCCTGGTCCTGTCCTGGCTGCTGCGCAAGCTCGTCCTGCGCCTCAACCGCAAGCGTCCGGAACTGCAGGCCACGTCCCGGGTTGCCCGCCAGCCGCTGCGCCTGGCACTGTGCCTGATCGGCGTCCGCACCGCGCTGGGACTCACGGCAGCCGGCGAAAGCTGGCACGGCGCCGTCGACCACCTGCTGCTGATATCCCTCATCGGCTCCCTCGCCTGGCTGGCCGTGGCCGTACTGCTGATCATCGAGGCGGTGGTCCTGGGCCGGTACAGCGTGGACGTTGCGGACAACCGGCGCGCGCGGCGGCTCCGGACGCAGATGATCCTGGCCCGGCGGATCGGTGTTGCGCTGGTGGTGGTGCTTGCCGCCGGTTCGGTGATGCTCACGTTCCCGGCCATCCAGGCCCTCGGCGCCGGGCTGCTGGCCTCCGCCGGGGTCATCTCGATCGTCGCCGGCCTCGCAGCGCAGACTTCCCTGGTGAACGTCTTCGCCGGCATGCAGCTGGCCTTCACGGACGCCATCCGCGTGGACGATGTTGTGGTGGTGCAGAAGGAGTGGGGCCGGATCGAGGAAATCACCCTCACCTACGTGGTGGTCCACATCTGGGACGACCGCCGCCTGATCCTCCCGTCCACCTACTTCACCACCACGCCGTTCGAGAACTGGACCCGGCGCCAGTCCGAGGTGATGGGCACCGTGGAGTTCGACCTCGACTGGCGCGCCCCCGTGGAGGACATGCGCGCCGAGCTGCGGTCCGTCCTCGCCGGCACGGACCTGTGGGACGAGCGCGTGGGCATCCTGCAGATCACCGACGCCACCGGCGGGTTCGTCCGGGTGCGCATCCTGGTCAGCGCCGCGGACAGCGCCGCGCTCTTCGACCTGCGCTGCCTCATCCGCGAGGCCATGGTCACCTTCCTGCAGCAGGGCCATCCGGAAGCGCTCCCCCAGCAGCGCTGGACCGAGGCAGCGTCCGACGGCGGCACCTCCGCCCGCCGCCGGCAGCCGTTGCGGGGGCTGGGTACGTCCAGCCCGGACGGCGCCCGGACGGCCGCGGATCCGCACGAATCACAGCTGTTCACCGGCTCGATCGAGGCCGTGCAGCGCTCGCGTGCCTTCACCGGCCCCGGCGAGGATGTCTTCCAGGACCGGGACCAGACCCTGGCCGCACGGAACTAGGAAAGCCCTTGATATGTGACCAAATGGTCACATATCATTGTTCCCATGGATGCCGTGTTCAAGGCACTCGCAGACCCCACCCGGCGGGAGCTCCTTGACGAGCTGTTCCGCGAGGACGGGCAGACCCTCGGCGCCCTCGAAAGACGCTTCGACATGAGCCGGTTCGGGATCGCCAAGCACCTCAGGATCCTGGAGGAAGCCGGACTGGTGGTGGCCCGCCGTCGGGGGCGTGAAAAGCTGCATTTCCTGAACCCGGTGCCCATCCGGCTCCTCCACGACCGCTGGGTGAGCAAATATGCAGAACCATGGGCCGCTGGCCTCAGCGACCTCAAATCCAGATTGGAAAGTCCCATGGAAAAAATCTTCGAAATCTACATCAAGACCACGCCGGAACGGCTCTGGGAAGCCATCACCAACAGCGAGATCCGCAGCAAGTACCAGTTCGGGAACACCATCGAAACGGACTGGACCCCTGGCGGCAGCTTCACGATGAACAACGTCAAGGCGGGTGCTCCGCTGGGTGAGGGCGAGAACCTGGAGGTGGACCCGCCCCGCCGGCTGGTCCAAACCATGCGTGCCCTCTGGGGTGAGGACGTCAAGGCCGAGGGAACCTCGAAGATCACGTGGGACATCGAGCAGGTGGGCGATTCCTGCCGCCTGACCGTCACCCACAGCGACCTCCGCGAAGGCGCCAACGAGCAGCTCTACGGCGGCTGGCCGATGATCCTCTCCGGCCTGAAGACCTGGCTGGAGACCGGCGAGAAACTGACCACGCCCGGCTCGCTCATGTACACCTAGGACGGCCACCCCAACTAGGTGCGGGGTGCGGGGCGCTGCCGCCACAGCAGGCTCACGCCGAACGTCACCGCGCACAGGACCAGCATCGCGAGGACCATCCGGGCCCAGCTTTCCTGATCCACGCCGCCGCCCGCGAAGACGCCGATCATCACCGTGGCGGTGATGGCGCCCACATACCGGCAGGTCTGGTAGATGCCCGCCGCAACGCCGCGCTCCTGCGGCCCGATGGAAACGAACATGCCCTGGTTGGTGGCGATGCCCACCGTTCCGTACGGGACGCCCATCAGGGCAGTCAGCACCACCACCAGCGGAATCACCAGCGTGCCGGTCAGCAGCCACATCAGCGCGGCCGCCGCGGTGAGGATGACGACGCCGGCAATCAGCACCCGCCGCACGCCGAACCTTCCCATCGCACGGACCGCCCAGGGCGTGGCCAGGACGGACAGGCCCGCCAGCGGCAGCATCAGGAGGCCCACAACGCCGGGATCGTAGCCGCCGGCTTCCTGGAGGAGCTGGGGAAGGCCGAAAAAGACAAAGTAGTACACGCTGCTGAACACCGCGAAGGCCAGGTAGATAAGCATCAGGGGTTTGTTGCGTCCCAGCAGCCTCAGGTCAAGGAAGGGGCGGTCGAAGCGCAGCTCGCGCCAGGCGAAAAGTGCTGCGATGACCGTTCCGGCGGCCAGCATCCACCAGCGGTAGGCAGGAAAGACGTTCAGTGCCGCCATCATCACCAGCAGCAGCGCGGCCACGAATCCCAGGATCCCGGGGATGTCCGAGTCGCGCAGCAGCTGCGCGACGCTGCCGCGCTCCCGGGCCTTGTCGCTGGGTGCCGCCTGGCGGACGATCAACAGTGCGGCCAGCGCCAGCGGGACGTTGAGCAGGAACAGGGCTTCCCAGCCAACGAGGCTGACCAGCAGTCCACCAACGACGGGGCCCACCGCAGCGGCCGAGGTGTTCACCATCTGAAGCCGGCCAAGAGGACGCGCCGGCTCCACATTGGCCCGGTGCGCAATGGCCCCCACCATCACCACAGCGCTGGGGTACGCGGTGGCCGTACCGAGCGCCATCACCGCACGGGCCACGCAGAGCAGGGCGAAGTTCGGGGCAAACGGCGCCAGCGCACACGTCACCGCGACCAAAGCCATGCCGAGCATGAACATCCGCCGCGGGC
This sequence comes from Pseudarthrobacter sp. C1, assembly GCF_034720455.1. Taxonomy (NCBI): domain Bacteria; kingdom Bacillati; phylum Actinomycetota; class Actinomycetes; order Micrococcales; family Micrococcaceae; genus Pseudarthrobacter; species Pseudarthrobacter sp. C1. Next base: position 440,432 of record NZ_JAYESK010000001.1, read on the forward strand.
CGAACCGGTCCGCCAGCCTGCCCATCACGGGCTGGCCTGCCGCGGACGCGAGGTAGAAGGACGTGACCACCCAGGTGACGGCGGCGACGTCGAGCCCGAAGTCCGCGCGGAGCACCACCAGGGCAACGGCGATCATGGAGGAGTTGAGGGGGTTCAGTGCCGTGCCCAGGCTGAGGCCGGCGACGGCCAGGGCAGTCCGGGGTTTGTTGCTCACGGAAACAGTCTGGCGCACACGGTGCAGGCGGCGCGAGTTGATGGACTATCCGCCCTGGTTCCCGGCCTGCACCGGGGGGAACAAAGCTTCCTCAACCAGTCCTGTCAGTTCGCGGATGGTGTCGGCCTGTCCGGCAGCTTCCCCTCCTTCCGCATTCTCGGTGTAGATCACCAGCGCAAAGGATGAGCCGCGGTAATCCAGGACCGCGGCATCGTGCAGGTGCCGGTCGAACTCCCCGTACTTGTGGAACACCTCGATTCCGGCCTGGGAGCCGGCGGGGATCAGGTCCTCGTTGTTCGTGTCCTGCATATAGCCGAGCAGTTCCGCCGTATTTTCCGCGTTCAGCAGGTCCCCGGCGTAAAGCTGTTTGAGGACACTGGCCATCGCGGCAGGAGTCAGGAGGTTCTCCTCGGGATCGTAAGTAACCCCGATCGAGGCGGCGTAGGCGATCAGCTCCGGGTAGCCCACGGCATCCATCAGGAGCAGCCAGGAATCGTTGTTGCTTTGGTTCACCATCGCTTCAAGCTGGAACGCCGCGTCGTAGTCCCCCAGGGGGTCGTCGAGGCGCGCCTCGCCCTTCTCCACCAAGCGGTAGTAGGCCGCTGCCGTGATGATCTTCGCCGTGCTCGCCGCGTTGAAGGCCTCCTGGTCCCCGAAGGTCAGGGCTGCACCACCGGAAACGTCCGCCAGGGCCACCCCGATCCGGTAGCCGGCCTTTTCCGTCAGGAGTGAGTCGATGCGGTCCTGCAGGGAATCCGGGGCGGCGGCAACAGGCTCCGCGGGCGCGGCCGCCGGGACCGATCCCTCCAACCCGTCAAGCGGCACCGAACGCTGGACGGCCAGGACAAAGGTGGCGGCAATCACGAGCGCCACGGCACAAAACAGCACCGCAAGCCTTCGCCTTCCCGCCCCGCGGCGGCTCGGACGGGAGTCCGGAACGGACGAAAACTTCTTCTGGTCCACCGACATAGGGGCTCCTGTCTCCTTCAACAACCCGGTCTGCATCACGCGGCCCCAGCGCACGCGATGCGATATTGATTAGACCATTGAAGGTTGGGAGCGGCCTGATAAGCCGCAGGCGCGCCATGTCCCGCACCCCTTTGTGGACATGGCACCCGCGTCCGCGCAGGTGCGATGTCCGTCAGCGGGTGCGGGCAGCCAATGCGGCGTCCAGGAACTCCAGGTGCGCGGGAGCAACACGCACTGTGTGATCCGCGTAGTCAGGATGCTTGGCGAGGAATTTCTTGATGTAGGGGCACACCGGGACGATGCCCATTCCGGCGCTGACCGTGGCACCCAGCGCGGCGGTGGCGAGCTGGCCCGCCAGTCCCTGGCCGCCGTACTCCTCGTTGATCACCGTGTGATAGAAAATCCGCTGCGGCGCGGCGCCGCCGTCGTAATCCTTGTATGCGGCTTTGCCGATCACGTTGCCGGCGTCGAGGATTTCGAAGCGCCCGCGGCCGGGGTTGTGGCGGACGGTGATGTCGCTCAAGGGGAATCTCCTTCTGTGCGGTGTGTCCTTCAGCTAACCACAGCCGAGGGACACTTGTTCCCGCACCCTTCCCTTGCCCGGACCCACCGTCCGCCAGTCCGGGTTAACTCAGGTAGCCGTTCGGGTTGAGGACGTACTTGGTTGCTGCACCGGCGTCGAACTCCGCGTAGCCCTGCGGCGCCTCCTCAAGCGTGATCGCCTTGGCGTTCACGTTCTTGGCGATGTTCACCTTGTCGTTCAGGATGGCCATCATCAGCTGCCGGTTGTACTTCATCACCGGACACTGGCCCGTGGTGAAGCTCAGCGACTTGGCCCACCCGGTACCCAGGCTCAGGCTGAGGGAACCCTTCTTGGCTGCCTCATCAATGCCGCCCGGATCACCCGTCACGTACAGCCCCGGGATGCCCAGCGCACCGCCGGCAGCGGTGATGTCCATCAGCGAGTTCAGCACGGTGGCCGGCGCTTCTTCGGCATCCTTGCCGTGTCCGTGGCCCCTCGCCTCGAAGCCCACCGCGTCCACGCCGCAGTCCACTTCCGGCACGCCAAGGATCTGCTCGATCTGCTCCGCCGGGCCTCCCTTGGTGAGGTCCACCGTTTCGCAGCCGAAGCTGCGCGCCCGCGCCAGCCTGTCCTCGTTCAGGTCGCCAACAATCACGACGGCGGCGCCCAGCAGGTGCGCGCTGGTGGCCGCTGCCAGGCCCACGGGACCGGCCCCCGCAATGTACACCGTGGAACCAACCCCCACACCGGCACTCACGGCGCCGTGGAATCCCGTGGGGAAGATATCCGAAAGCATGGCCAGGTCCATGATTTTCTCCATGGCCCGGTCCTTGTCCGGGAACTTCAGCAGGTTCCAGTCGGCGTACGGCACCAGCACGTAGTTGGCCTGGCCGCCCACCCAGCCGCCCATGTCCACGTATCCGTAGGCGCTGCCCGGGCGGTCCGGGTTTACGTTCAGGCAAATGCCCGTCTTGCGCTCCTTACAGTTCCGGCACCGGCCGCAGGCAATGTTGAACGGCACAGAGCAGAGGTCCCCGACCTTGATGAATTCAACGTCACGGCCCACCTCCACCACTTCGCCTGTGATCTCATGCCCCAGCACCAGGTCCGGCGGTGCCGTGGTGCGGCCGCGCACCATGTGCTGGTCCGAACCACAGATATTGGTGGCCACGGTCTTGAGGATTACGCCATGGTTGACGGCGCGCCCGACGTTTGCCGGGTTGACGCCCGGCCCGTCCTTGAGTTCGAACGTTGGGTAGTCGATATCAATCAGTTCGACTTTTCCCGGCCCCTTGTAGGCAACGGCTTTGTTCCCTGTCATCTTTTTCTCCTGTTATCCCACGGATGGCCCGGTGGGGCGGCCGTGATTCATGAGTGGTGATGCGCACCCCGCCGGACAGGCACCGTCCAGCATCTGCTGGCAGCTCATGAAACAGTTGCCGGAGGGCATCCTCGAGGTGGGGTGCGCCCAGTCTAAGCACGGGTGGGCCGTCATATCTAGAGGTAGTAAGCCCGGCTGTCTACCCGTTGATGAATTGGGGGTTGCGCCGGCTGGAACCAATGACTTCCGCGGCGAAGCCTTGTAGTCTCGGCACGGAGGACGATCCAACGATCGCAAGCGACCGAAAAACCAAGGAGCGGACATGCCAGCCAACGAGGACGAAATGCAGATCCTGGACCAATGGAGCAACCGGCTGGCCCAGGCGCTGCAGATCCTGGACCTGAAAGTGGACCACGAACTGCTCCTGGACCTGGCCCGGAAATCGGCCGGGTCTGTCACCCACGCCGCAGCCCCGGTGACCACCTTCATGGTGGGCTACGCGGCTGGGCTGCAGGCCGGAACCGGCAGCGCAGGCAACCGCGGGAACGCGGCTGCCGCGGTGGCCAAAGCCGCGGACACCGCCCTCCAGCTGTGCGAGGACGGGCACGACGGCGGGCCCGCCCGCAAAGGCTGGGCGGACACCGCGCAGTAGTCGCGCCGCTTTTTCCGCGGCTTATCCCGCGGCCGTTGGCTCCTCACGGAAGGCGGCAACGGGCTCAAGACGGACGATCACGGCTTTGGAGACGGGCGTCTGGCTGCCCTCCGCGACGCTCTCCAGCGGCACCAGCACGTTGGCTTCCGGATAGTAGGCGGCAGCACACCCGCGGGCGGACGGGTAGGACACCAGCCGGTAGTTGCGGAGGACCCGCTCTGCGTTGTCCCCGTACACGCCGCGCACGTCCACGTGCTGCCCGTCTTCAAGCCCCAGTTCGGCAAGGTCCGCCGGGTTCACGAACACCACTTCGCGGCCCTTCTTGATGCCGCGGTAGCGGTCGTTGTGGCCGTAGATGGTGGTGTTGAACTGGTCGTGCGAGCGCATGCTCTGCAGGATCAGGGTGCCCGCCGGCCGCTCCACATGCTCGAGCTCGTTGACGGTCAGCATGGCCTTGCCGGTGGGGGTGTTGAACGTTCGGGAGTCGCGGGGACCGTTCGGCAGGACGAAGCCGCCGTCCTGCCTGACCTTCCGGTTGTAGTCCTCGCAGCCCACCACCACATGGGAGATGTGCTCGCGGATCAGGTCGTAGTTCTTTTGGAAGCCCGCCCAGTCCGCCGCGATCCGGTCCCCCAGCACCCGCTGCGCCATCCGGCAGACGATGGCCACCTCCGAGAGCAGGCCGGGCGCCACGGGTTCAACCGTGCCGTGGGAGGCGTGGACGGCGCAGACGGTGTCCTCCACGGACACGAACTGCGGGCCGGACTCCTGCCGGTCAATCTCGGTCCGCCCGAGCGTGGGCAGGATCAAGGCCTCGGCGCCCGTGACCGCGTGGGAGCGGTTGAGCTTGGTGGAAACGTGGACGGACAGTTCGGTGCCTTCCATCGCCGCCTCGGCAGCCCGGGTGTCGGACATGGCGCCCACGAAGTTGCCGCCCATGGCGATGAAGACCTTGATCCCGCCGTCGCGCATCTGCCGGATGGTCTCCACCGCATCCGCGCCATGCGTCCGCGGCGGTTCGAAGCTGAATTCCTTCCCCAAGGCGTCCAGGAATGCCGGCGGCATCTGTTCCCAGATCCCCATGGTCCGGTCGCCCTGGACGTTGCTGTGCCCCCGGATCGGGGAGGCGCCGGCGCCGGGCTTGCCGATGTTGCCGCGCAGCAGCAGCAGGTTGATGATTTCCTTGATGGTGGCCACGCCCTTCTTCTGCTGCGTGATGCCCATCGCCCAGGTGATGATCACCTTCTCCGCGGCCAGGTACCGGGCCGCGAGCTCGTCGATTTCCTCAGTCCGCAGGCCCGTGGCCTCAAGGACGGCGGCCTCGTCCAGTTCAGCAAGGTGCGCCCGGAGTTCCTCGAGGCCGTCGCAGTGCTCCTCGAGGAACTGGTGGTCAAGCACCGTCCCCGGATGAGCGGCTTCGGCATCGAGGACGCGTTTGGAAACGGCCTGCAGCAGCGCCATGTCGCCGCCGATCCGCACCTGCAGGAACTGGTCCGCCAGGTCGGTGCCGCGGCCGATGATCCCCTTCACCGTCTGCGGGTTCTTGTAGCGCATCAGCCCGGCCTCGGGCAGCGGGTTGACCGCCACGATCCGGGCACCGGCCTCCTTCGCTTCTTCGAGGGCGGTGAGCATCCGGGGGTGGTTGGTGCCCGGGTTCTGGCCCATGATGATGATCAGCTCGGCCTTGGCGAAGTCGTCATAGGAAACCGTGGCTTTGCCGATGCCGATGGTCTGGCCCATGGCCCAGCCCGAGGACTCGTGGCACATGTTGGAGCAGTCCGGCAGGTTGTTGGTGCCGTATCCGCGGATGAACAGCTGGTACAGGAAGGCTGCCTCGTTCGAGGTCCGGCCGCTGGTGTAGAAGGCTGCCTGGTCGGGGCTGGGCAGCGAATTCAGCTTGTCCGCAATGATCCCGAACGCTTCGTCCCAGCCCACGGGCCGGTAGTGGTCTTCGCCTGCAGGCTTGTACACAGGCTCCGTCAGGCGCCCCTGCATGCCCAGCCAGTACTCGGACCGCTCCCGCAGCTCGCTGACCGGATGCTCCCCCCAGAATTCGGACCCGATCACCACCGGGGTGGCCTCCCAGGTCACTGCTTTGGCGCCGTTTTCGCAGAATTCGAACGTCTTGCGGTGGCCCGGGTCCGGCCAGGCGCAGCTCATGCAGTCGAACCCGTCCTTCTGGTTCAGCGCCAGCAGGGTCTTCCGCGACCGGTCCAGGCCCATGTGCTTGAGCGCCGGCTGCATGGAATGGTAGACGCCGGGCACGCCGGCAGCCCACGTTTTCGGGTGGCCGCTGACTTCAATCTCAGACTCGTCAGCCTCATCGACTTCGGGGTTTTTGCGCGTCACTGCTGGTTCTCCTCGCATTAAGCCGGTACCTGCCACCCTCCGGATGTTCGGGGGTCCGGGCTCTTTCCACACTTGTTCAGGGGAACCGGGAAGTCAAGGAAAACGGCCTCTTGTCCGGGACCACCCTCCGCGAAGGACGGACGACGGCGCTTCCCGGCCGCGATAGGCTGGTCACCTCGGCTGAAGCAAGCGGCCGCGGGAACCACTCTGCGGAGCGCCTTTCATGTCCGACGAACTTGCCCTGTCCGCCCTCGCGGCGTCCTCCTTTTCCCTGCCCCACCTGCGGGACGGCCAGCTGGCCGGCATGGCCGCGCTGGCCGGCGGCCGTGACGTCCTTGCGGTGATGCCCACCGGCTACGGAAAATCTGCGATCTACCAGGTCGCTGCCCTGTTCCTCCACAACAAGACCCGGCGGCCCGCCGTCGTGGTCTCCCCTCTCATCGCCCTGCAGGAGGACCAGCTCGACGGACTGGCCGCGGACCTGGGGGCGGGCGCCGCCGTCGCCGTCAATTCGTCCCGCAGCGATTCGGAGGTGGAGGCCGCGTGGCACGCGGTGGAAACCGGCAAGGCCGCGTTCCTGTTCCTCGCCCCGGAGCAGCTGGCCAAGCAAAAGACGGTGGACCGCATCGCCGCCCTGGACATCACGCTGTTCGTCGTGGACGAGGCCCACTGCGTCTCCTCCTGGGGCCACGATTTCCGCCCCGACTACCTCAGCCTGGGCAGCGTCCGTGAACGGCTGGGCAATCCCCCCGTTGCGGCCCTCACCGCCACCGCCTCGCCCCCGGTCCGGGACGAGATCGTGGAGCGGCTGCGCATGAAGGACCCGCTGGTCCTGGTGCACGGCTTCGACCGGCCCAACATCAGCCTGGACGTCGTCCGGCACCATGAGGACAAGGGCAAGCGCCAGTCCGTGATGCAACAGGTGGCGGCGATGGCACGGGACGGGCAGGGCCTCCTCTACGCCGCCACCCGCAAAGACACCGAAAAGTACGCAGCCAAGCTGGGGAACGAGGGGCTGCGCGCGGAGGCGTACCACGCCGGCCGCTCCGCCGCGGACCGCGAGCGCATCCACGAACAGTTCCTGGACGACCAACTGGACGTCGTGGTGGCCACCACAGCGTTCGGCATGGGAATCGACAAACCCAATGTGCGCTTCGTGGTCCACGCGGACATTCCCGAGTCGCTGGATTCCTACTACCAGGAGATAGGCCGGGCCGGGCGTGACGGTGAGCCCGCTGCGGCCGTGCTGCACTACCGCTCAGAGGATCTGGGCCTGCGGAAATTCTTCGCAACCCACTCCGCCGATCCCGAGGCGCTCCTGGCCCTGCTGAAGGTCCTCAAGTCAGCGGGCGCGCCTGCCCCCAGGTCTTCCCTTGCCGAACTCACGGGTTTGCCGGCCCGCCGCATCACCTCGCTGGTGAACCAGCTGGAGGAAACCGGCGCTGTCACGTCCGGCAGGCGCGGCGTCCGGCTCGCCTCCACGGCGAAGCTGCCCGCCCTGGTGGGCGGCGTCGTCGAACTCGCCGAAGCCCGGCAGCGCGTGGACCAGTCCCGGCTCACCATGATGCGCGGCTACGCCGAGACGGACCGCTGCCGGCGGCAATTCCTGCTGGCCTACTTTGGCGAGGACCTGCCGGAGCCGTGCGGCAACTGCGACGCGTGCGCCGATGCTGCCGCGAAGAAGCCGGCCCTTCATTCAGCGGACGACGGCGGCAGGGCTTCGGGCGATCAGGCGGAGGAGCGGTTCCCGCTCCAGTCCGCCGTGGTCCATAAGGAGTGGGGTCCGGGGCTGGTGATGCGGCACGAGGATGACGTGATGACCGTCCTGTTTGAACAGGAGGGCTACAAAACCCTCTCGCGGACCGCCGTGATGGAACACGAACTCCTGAAGCCCGCGTAGGTAGGTAGGCTGGGAAGAGACCCCAACGAAAGGCCCGCCGCGTGGAAGTACCTTCTTATGTCTGGACCCTGACCGTCATTGGGATCGTAGGCCTGCTGGCCTTCGACTTCTTCTTCCACGTCCGCAAGGCACACACTCCCTCGCTCAAGGAATCTGCCTTCTGGTCAGCCCTCTACGTGGGCATCGCGCTGCTTTTCGGGCTCGGCGTGCTGCTGTTCGGCGGACCCACCATGGGCACCGAATACTTTGCCGGGTACATCACGGAGAAGGCGCTGTCCGTGGACAACCTCTTCGTGTTCCTCATCATCATGGCCAGCTTCCGGGTGCCCCGCGCGGACCAGCAGAAGGTGCTGCTGTTCGGCATCGTCTTTTCCCTGATCGCCCGCACGGCATTCATTTTCCTCGGCGCGGCACTGATCAACAGCTTCGCCTGGGTGTTCTACATCTTCGGGCTGATCCTGCTCATCACCGCCGGGAACCTGCTCAAGCCGGACAGCCACGACGACGACTCCGACGGCCTGGTGGTCCGGCTCGCCAAGAAGCTCCTGCCGGCGTCGGAACACTACGACGGCGACAAGCTCTTCACCGTGCAGGACGGCAAGCGCGTCCTCACCCCGATGCTCCTGGTGATGGTGGCGATCGGCGGCACGGACATCCTGTTTGCGCTGGACTCCATCCCGGCAATTTTCGGCCTGACGCAGAACGTATTCATCGTGTTCACGGCCACGGCGTTCTCCCTGATGGGCCTGCGGCAGCTGTTCTTCCTGATCGACGGGCTGCTGGACCGCCTGATCTTCCTTTCCTACGGCCTGGCCGTCATCCTGGGGTTCATCGGCGTGAAGCTCATCCTGCACGCCCTGCACGAGAACACCCTGCCGTTCATCAACGACGGCGAGCACGTGAACGTGGTGGAGGTCAGCACGGGCGTGTCCCTGAGCGTGATCCTGGGCGTCCTGGTGGTCACCGTCCTGGCATCCATTTTCAGCCCCAAGGGCAAGGCCAAGAACGCCGTTTCCGGTGCCAGGCGGCATGCCGTTGAATACCTGGACCTGAACTACGAGACGGACATGAACGAGCGGGACAAGATCTTCGCCGCAATGTGCCGCGAGGAGGACCAGATCCGCAAGCTCCCGGAGAAGTACAAGCGCCTCATCCGGAACGAAACCGAGTTCATGGACCTGCTGCGCTCCGCCCATGCCGAGCATGACAAAGCCCAGGTGCGGGCGGCCGCGGAGGGCTGACCGCCCACCCAACTAGGTAGCGCCAAGTGTCGTTTTGGGGGCTCAAAACGACACTTGGCGCTACCTAGTTTCGGGGCCCGGCTGTTTGTCGGTGCCTCTTGCTAGCTTTGATTCAGGGCCAGGGGAATCCTCCTCCGGCCCGCCGATGACGGCCCGGCTGTCGATGGGGAGGCTCCGTGTTCCTGCTTGAAGCTGCTGCGGCCGGCGCGCCGCCGGACCTGGTGTTTTCCGCCAGCGACCTTGTGGCCGCCAGCGAGTGTGAGTACCGCACGCTCCGGGTCCTGGACGAGAAACTGGGCCGCTCCCCCAAGGCGGTCTTTCCCGCAGACGAAATGCAGGTCCGCGCCGGCGAACTGGGCGACCGGCACGAGCAAACCGTCCTGGCCAGCCTGCTTGCCAAGTACGGCGAATGGGATGCCGGCCGGGGTGCGGGCGTGTACTCCCTTGATCGTGGCCGGAACGGCCGCGGGGAGCTGCAGGCCAAGCATGCCGAAACAGAGCTCGCCCTGCGGTCCGGGGCGGACGTGGTCTTCCAGGCCACGTTCTTTGACGGCGAGTTCCTGGGCTACGCGGACTTCCTGGTCAACGAAGCCGCGGGCACCGGAAACCCCGGGCGCTATGAGGTCTGGGACACCAAACTCGCCCGGCACGCCAAGGTGGGCGCGCTGCTGCAGCTTGCGGCGTACGGGGACCAGCTGCTGGGGATGGGCATTGAGCCCTCACCGGTGGTCACGCTGGTGCTGGGCACGCGCATAGGTGAGGACTGGCTCCGCAGCAGCCATTCGCTTCCGGACCTGCTGCCTGTTTTCCGCGAACGGCGGCGCCGTTTCCGCGAACTGGTTGCGCACCACAGGGAGGCTGACGCCACGGTGCAGTGGCAGCAGCCGGGAATCGTCCACTGCGGCCGGTGCGATTACTGCGCCGAGCAGGTGCAGCTGCACCGGGACCTCCTGATGGTGGCAGGGATGTCGGTGGTGCAGCGAAAGAAACTGCACGCCGCCGGCATCACCACTATCGACGAACTTGCGGCAATGCCTGCCGGAGACGCCCGGAATTCCGTGGCCCGGCTCCGGTCGCAGGCCCGAATGCAGCTGGGGCTGGACGCCGTCACGGGCTCCCGGACGTTCACCAAGGACGGCAAGCCGCACACAGTCGCGTTCACTGTCCTGCCCGGGAACACCATCGGGTCACTGCCGCCTCCCAGCCCCGGGGACATCTTCTTCGACTTCGAGGGAGACCCCCTCTGGCAGGATCCCGCCACCGGAGCCTGGGGCATCGAATACCTGTTCGGAGTGGTCGAGGCACCGGCTCCAGGCCACCACGGCGACCCGGTGTTCCGCCCGTTCTGGGCGCACTCCAGGTCCGGGGAGCGCCGCGCCTTCCTGGATTTCCTTGGCTACGTGGAGGAACGCCGGGCACGGTATCCGGACATGCACGTCTACCACTACGCACCGTACGAAAAGACGGCACTCCGCAACCTCTCGCTGGCGCACCAGGCCGGAGAGGAGACAGTGGACAACTGGCTCCGGGAAGGGCTGCTGGTGGATCTTTACGCCACTGTCCGGCATTCGCTGCGCATTTCCGAGCCCTCCTACTCCATCAAGAAACTGGAGCCGCTCTATATGGGCAACAACCTGCGCTCGGGGGACGTGAAGGACGCGGGGGCCTCGGTGGTGGCCTACGCCGCCTATTGCGCGGCCCGCGATGCCGGGAACATGGCGGAAGCGGACAAGGTCCTGGCGTCCATCTCGGACTACAACCGTTACGACTGCCTGTCCACGCTCCGGCTCCGGGACTGGCTGCGCGAGGTGGGGGCGCAGGCCGCTGCGGCCCCAGCATCCCCGGAACGCCAGGGCGCAGCCGAAGGGCAGGGCGCAGCCGAAGGGCAGGGCGCAGCCGAAGGGCAGGGCGCTGCCGAACGACGGCCAGCGCCGGAACAGCGGCCTGTCCCCGAGGAAAGTCCGGCGGAGGCCCCGCTGCGCGAGTACTTGGCAGATCTTCCGGACAACCGCCCCTGGACCGACGACGAACGCGCCATCGCGATGGTGGCCGCCGCCACCGGCTACCACCGCCGCGAGCGCAAACAGTTCTGGTGGCAGCACTTCGACCGCGTGGAAGCACCGCTTGAGAACTGGGCGGACCAACGGAACGTGTTCGTGGTGTCCTCGGCCGAGGTCACCTCCGACTGGGCGCTGGTCAAGCCCCGGGAGCGTATGCGGACACGGGTACTCCGGCTCCGCGGCACCATGACTGAGGGGTCCGATTTCCGCGCAGACTCCACCTGGTGCCGGCTCTACGACGCACCGCCGCCGGAGGGCATGGCCGCCCCGGACGCTGCTCCCGGAGCACGCGCCTACGCCTTCGGGACCAGGATCCGCGAGCTTGCTCCGGCGCCTGACAACCCGGAGCACACCATCATCACCATCGCCGAGCGCGAGTCGGGGAAGGTTGCCGCCTACCCGCACCTGCCCGTGGCCCTCACCGAGGACCAGCCGCTGGCCACCGCGAGCATCGAAGCTGCGATCGCGGAGATCGCCACCACCGTCGGAGCGTCCGTTCCTTCGCTCCCGGCGCAACCCGGGCTGGACATCCTGCGCAAGCAGCCCCCGCGGTTCAGCACCCTGGCCGGGCCCGTGGACGTGCCCCACAACACCGATGGCACCGCGGACTATGCTGCGGCCATCACGGCGTCCCTCCGGGACCTTGACCGTTCCTACCTTGCCGTGCAGGGGCCGCCGGGCACGGGAAAGACGTACGTCGGGGCCCACGTCATCGGCCGGCTGGTGAAAGAAGGCTGGAAGATCGGCGTGGTGGGCCAGTCGCACAACGTGGTGGAGAACCTGCTCTGCTGCGCCATTGCCGCCGGCGGCGTTGACCCGGCGGCGGTAGCCAAGAAGCTGGCGTCCCCGCACGATGTTCCCTGGAAGTCCGGCAGGGACGGCGACGTCGCCCGACTGCTTGCGTCCTCCGGCGGCTGCGTGGTGGGCGGAACCGCGTGGACCATGACCGGCAAGGAAGTCCCCGCCGGTTCCCTGGATCTGCTGGTGATCGATGAAGCCGGGCAGTTCTCGCTGGCCAACACCCTTGCCGTTTCCCGGGCCGCCAAGCGGCTGCTCCTGCTCGGCGATCCGCAGCAGCTGCCACAGGTCACCCAGGGCGCGCACCCGGAGCCCGTGGACGAGTCCGCCCTGGGCTGGCTGGCCGCGGGACACGCCACCCTGCCTGCCAGCCTTGGCTACTTCCTGGCCGACAGCTGGCGGATGCACCCGGAACTGTGCCGCGCAGTTTCCGGGCTCAGCTACGAAGGAAAGCTGCAGTTCGCCCCGGCAGCATCGCAGCGGAAACTCGAGGAGCTGCCACCCGGCGTCGAAACCGTGTTCGTGGAGCACACCGGCAACGCCACAGCGTCCAGGGAAGAGGCGGCGGAGGTGGTCCGCCAGGCACGGCGGCACCTTGGGCTGAAATGGACGCCGGGGGCGCAGGGCGAGGCACGGCCCCTCGACCAGCAGGACCTGCTGGTGGTGGCCGCCTACAACGCCCAGGTCCACCTGGTCCGGAAAGCCCTGGAGGAAGCCGGGCTGCCGGATGTCCGGGTGGGGACCGTGGACAAGTTCCAGGGCCAGGAAGCGCCCGTTGTACTCGTATCCATGGCCTGCTCCGCCGTGGCCGAGGCGCCGCGGGGAGCTGAGTTCCTGCTTAACAGGAACCGGATCAATGTGGCCGTGTCACGCGGGCAATGGCGGGCCGTGATCATCCGCTCCCCCGAGCTCACCAGCTACATGCCGCACAAGCCCGCAGCGCTGGAAGAGCTGGGCGCCTTCATCGGCCTCAGCCCGCGGGATTGAGCCGATTGAGCACGGAATTGAGCACGGAGCTGTAGGGCTCAGCGCGCCCGGAAGCTGCGGAAGTTACCCTCAGCCGCGGAGATGGAGTCCTCCACGCGCTCCACACGCCCGGGGGTGCGTTCGGAATTCAGCCAGGTCCGGAGCTCGTTGATTTTCCACTGGGGTCCCTCGGCAATCAGGCCGACCGAGCCGTCGGCAAGGTTCTTCACCTCGCCGGTGAGGCCAAGCTCTTCCGCTTTGCCCATGGTCCGGTAGCGGAAGCCCACCCCCTGGACCGCCCCAAAAACCCGGGCCGTCAGCCGCACCGAACCCGCCTCGGATGACGCGGCTCCGTCGAATGACGCGGCTGCGTCGGATGAGGCGGCTCCCTCAGAAGGATCGGGTACCCCGGATGACGGACCTGCGTGCCGTGCCATGGTGCCTCCCCTCCGTCAGTGCCGTCCCCTCCCAACTAGGTAGCAGTAAGTGTCGTTTTGAGCGTCCAAAACGACACTTGGCGCTACCTAGTTGGGAGGGCGGCACGGGAGTTAGTTGATGGTGATGTCGCGCGTGCTGTGGTTGTAGCGGATGGTGACCGGACCGCCGGCGTGGTGCAGCTCGTGGTTGGGGCCGTCGAACACGCCGAACGCGCCGTAGTTCTCATCCCAGGACCGGTTGAGGGCGATCTTGAAGGTGTAGAAGCCGGCGGGCAGTTCGGTGCTCTTCTTCCAGAGCTGGTCCAGGAAGTCGAACTCCATCTGGGCTTCGTCGTACTGCGGTGCCCAGTTCTCCGGAGCACCCAGGATGGTGTTGAAGTCGCCGGCTACAGCCACCGCTTCGGGCTGCGGGTGCGTCTCAACATCCGCGTCCTCGAACGGCTCCGCTGCCACGGGTGCAGCGGTTTCAGTTGCCTTGGCCGGCGCCTTGCGGGTGCGCACGGCTTTGACCACGGGCTCGACGGCGTCCTCGAGCACCTTGGCTGCCTTGCCCACGGCGGCGGCGGCCTTCTTTGCCGGGGTCTTCTTGGCGGGAGCCTTCTTGGCGTCGGCGGCCACGGCTGCCGGGGCTGCCGTTTCGGGGACCGCGGTGGTCCTGCGCACGAAGCCCTCGGGAGCAGTGGGAACCTGGACATCGGCAGGCACTGGAGTGCCGGCGTCGAGCGCGGTGGCAAAGGACACGGCGTCCGGGAAGGCAACCGTTGCGCGCATGCCTTCGTCAGTGATGGTCCAGCCGGAGCGGCCCTTGACCAGCCAGCCGGCCTTGACCAGCTTTGCGGTGGCCGAGGTGAGCGTCTTGTGGCCGCGGGGAATCCCGCCGCTGAGCAGTTCGGCCTCGTGCTCGTTGAACGGCACGCGTGCCGTAGCCTCCGCGAGGACTTGCCCCGCGTTCAGTGCATCGCCTGACCACACGCCTTCGGTCAGGACATCCAGCACGGTCTTGAGGCGAAGGAAGGTGTTTTCTGCGGTGGACTTGGCCATGGTTCCCCTTTATAAAAGCGATCGGTCATAGGCATCTTGCCAATTGCCGGTTAAATCGCGCGACTTGAAATGGTTAACAATGCGTGTCGTGACCGACTATTAAGCGGACATCCCAACAAATGAGGCTGAGGTCTCGGGAAACGGGCTGACTGCACAACCCTTGAGCGCTGACATGGGTGCGACATTGCACTTCCCAGACACGCCTGCGGCACCTATATTAGCCGGATTCACCAGCGGCTGTTGCCTGGGACACGTTAGGCGCCCGCCACTTCGCCGCTGTTCAGTTCCTCCAGCAGTTCCGCCTTCCGTTCCTCGGAGGCGAAGGACGAATGGATCGAGTTCGCTGCCAGCCGGGCCTTGTCGAAATCGGACAGCTCAAACACCGCCCCCAGCTGGGCGAAGTTGTCGTCCACATAGCCGCCAAAGTACGCGGGATCGTCCGAGTTGACGGACACGTTCAGGCCGGCCGCGAGCATTGCGGGCAGCGGGTGCTCGGCAAGGGTGTCCACGGCCCGGAGCCGGACGTTGGACAGCGGGCAGACGGTGAGCGGAATCCGCGCATCCACCAGGCGCTCCACCAGGTCCGGATCCTCCATGCAGCGGATGCCGTGGTCAATGCGTTCCACGCCCAGGATGTCCAGGGCTTCGATGATGTACGACGGCGGTCCCTCCTCGCCGGCGTGCGCCGTCAGCCGCAGGCCTGCCTCGCGTGCCTTGTCATAGAGCCGCTCGAATTTCGACGGCGGATTGCCCACCTCGGCGGAATCCAGGCCGACGGCGGCAATGGGTGCGTTCATGGCCAGCAGGCTGTCCAGCACTTCCAGTGCCGACTCCTCGGACAGATCGCGCAGGAACGCAGCGATCAGCAGGGTGGAAATCCCGAAGTCCTCCTGCGACGTCGCCAGTACGGAAGCCACACCGTTGACGCAGGTCTGCAGGGAAATCCCGCGCGAGAGGTGGGCCTGCGGGTCCATCATGATTTCGGCGTGCCGGACTCCGGCAGCAGCAGCCCGCTCCAGGTAGGCCCGGGTCATGTCGGCGAAGTCCTGTTCGGTCTGCAGCACCGCCATGTTCGCGTAGTACAGGTCCAGGAAGGACTGCAGGTCCGTGAACTCGTACCTTTCCCGGAGTTCGTCCAGGCCTGCGTACGGCAGGACGATGCCGTTTCTCTCTGCGAGCGCGAAGATCAGCTCGGGCTGGAGGGTTCCCTCGATGTGAAGGTGCAGCTCGGCCACCGGAAGGATCCTGGCGGGGACTTCAAGCTCTGCTGCGTCCAGTTCTGTTTCGGGCACGGCAGTGCCGCCGGCAAAGTTATCCATCGGGTCAGGATAATGCCCAGCGCCGGAATCACCACTAGAGTCGAACCAATGCAGAACGCTAAGCACGCTGATGACCTGCAGTACCCGGCTCCCTCCCCTTCCGCTGACGGTTTTGTCCGGGTCCGGGGAGCCCGGGAAAACAATCTCCGGAACGTTGACGTGGACGTCCCGCGCGACGCGATCGTGGCGTTCACCGGCGTCTCAGGCTCCGGCAAGTCCTCGCTGGCGTTCGGCACCATCTACGCCGAGGCCCAGCGGCGCTACTTCGAGTCCGTCGCCCCGTACGCCCGCCGCCTGATCCAGCAGGGGCACAACCCCAAGGTGGAGATGATCAGCGGGCTTCCGCCCGCCGTCGCCCTGCAACAGCGCCGCGGCGCTCCCAGCAGCCGGTCCACCGTGGGAACCGTCACCACGCTCTCCAACTCCCTGCGCATGCTGTTCTCGCGGGCGGGCACGTACCCCGCCGGCAGCTCGCAGCTGGACTCGGATGCCTTCTCCCCCAACACGGCCGCCGGCGCCTGCCGGGAATGCCACGGCCTGGGCGTCGCGCACACCGTCACCGAGTCCTCGCTGGTCCCGGACCCGTCACTCAGCATCCGCGACGGCGCCATCGCCGCCTGGCCAGGCGCCTGGCAGGGAAAAAACCTCCGGGACATCCTCACCCACCTGGGCTACGACGTCGACATCCCCTGGCGCAGGCTGCCCAGGAAACACCGCGACTGGATCCTTTTCACGGAGGAGCAGCCGGTGGTGGAGGTGACTCCGCAGCGCGACCGGGTGGCCAAACCGTACAAGGGGCGGTTCTGGAGCGCCAGGAGCTACGTCCTCCATACGCTGGCCGACTCGCAGAGCGCCTCCATGCGCGACCGCGTGCTGGCCTACATGGAGTCCGGGCCGTGCCCCCGCTGTTCCGGGACGGGGCTGGTGCCCGAGGCCCTGGCCGTCACGTTTGCGGGCAGGACCATCGCGGAACTGAACGGGCTCCCCATGGTGGAGCTGGCCGAGGTTGTCCGTCCCACCGCTGGACTGGACGACGCCGGCACGGCCTCCCGCAGGCAGCTGTCCGGAGAGTCGAATGAGGTAGCGGTGGCCATCACCCGGGACCTGCTGCAGCGGATCACGGTCCTGCTGGACCTCGGGCTCGGTTACCTGGCGCTCGGCCGGGCCACCCCCACCCTGTCGCCGGGCGAGATGCAGCGGCTCAGGATCGCCACACAGCTGCGGTCGGGCCTGTTCGGTGTGATCTACGTGCTGGATGAGCCCTCCGCCGGGCTTCATCCGGCCGACGCCGAGCCGCTGCTGGAAGTGCTGGAGCAGCTGAAATCGTCCGGCAACTCGGTATTCGTGGTGGAACACAACATGGACGTGGTCCGCAGGGCCGACTGGCTGGTGGACGTGGGCCCGCGGGCCGGCGAAGGCGGCGGCGAGGTGCTGTACAGCGGACCGGTTGACGGCCTCGCCGCAATCGAGGCGTCAGTGACCAGGCCTTTCCTGTTCGACGACGGCGGCTCCGTCCCGCACGGCGGTTCCAGTTCGGGCGGGGCCAGGGAGCCGGAGGAATGGCTGGAGCTGAAGAACATCACCCGGCACAACCTGCGCGGGCTGGATGCCGAGTTCCCGCTGGGCGTGCTGACGGCAGTCACCGGGGTGTCCGGCTCCGGCAAGTCCACTCTTGTGGGCAAAGTCCTGGGCGAGGCTGTCGGCTCCGGGCTCAGGACCCCGGTGGAGCAGGGCGGGGCCGCGGAGCCCCTGGAGCTGGGAAGCGTCCTGGGCGGCCACCGCATTGACCGCCTGGTGACTGTGGACCAGAAGCCCATCGGCCGGACCCCGCGTTCCAACCTGGCCACCTACACCGGGCTTTTCGACGCCGTCCGCAAGGAATTCGCCGCCACGGAGCAGGCCAAGGCCCGCGGCTTCGGCGCCGGGAGGTTCTCCTTCAACGTGGCTGGCGGGCGCTGCGAAACCTGCCAGGGCGAGGGGTTCGTCGCCGTCGAACTGCTCTTCCTGCCCGGCAGTTACGGCCCGTGCCCGGAGTGCGCGGGGTCCCGCTACAACCCCGAAACGCTTGAGGTGCTGTACCGGGGCCTGAACGTCGCCGAGGTTCTGGCCATGACGGTGGACGCCGCCTCCGATTTCCTGGCCGGCATCCCTGCTGCCGCGAGGAGCCTCAAAAGCCTGAGGGACGTGGGCCTCGGCTATTTGCGGCTGGGACAGCCGGCCACCGAGCTCTCCGGCGGCGAGGCGCAGCGCATCAAGCTCGCTACCGAACTGCAACGGGCACAGCGCGGCCACAGCCTCTACCTCCTCGATGAACCGACCACCGGACTGCATCCTGCCGACGTGCAGCTGCTGATGACCCAGCTCCACGGCCTGGTGGATGCCGGAAACTCGGTGGTGGTGGTCGAGCACGACATGGCAGTGGTGGCGGGGGCAGATTGGGTGATCGACCTTGGACCGTCAGGAGGGGACAAGGGCGGGCAGATCATGGCGGCCGGGACGCCTGCCGCCGTGGCGCGTTCCACCCGCAGCCGCACCGCTTCCTACCTGGCCGCCGCGCTCGGTCAGGCAACCACCAGCCAACACCCAGGAAAATCTCGATTTGATAACGCCCCGGTGATGTCCTAGCGTGAAAAGCATGCCCGCTGCTGGCGGGCCAAGGAATGCCCGGTGCTGCCTCCACCACAACTGCCCAGCAGGCAGACACCGAAAGTGACCTCTATTCGTCAGGGGCGGGCAGTGGCGCGATGATCTCCGGGGACGGAAGCAGCGCAGGTGGCCTTCAGGAGCATCACCATCATGAAAAACACCAAATTCCGTACTGCCGCACGCCGCGGGGCCACTGTAGCCGCCATCTCCGCGGCAGGCCTGGCGCTCTCGGCGACGGCGGCCAGCGCCACCACCAGCACCTCCACCTGGGACGCCTTGGCTCAGTGTGAGAGCGGCGGCAACTGGGCCACCAACACCGGAAACGGCTACTCCGGCGGCCTGCAGTTCAGCCCCTCCACCTGGGCTGCCTACGGAGGCACCGGTTCAGCCGCGGACGCGAGCCGCGAGCAGCAGATCGCCGTAGCCGAGCAGGTCCAGGCCTCGCAGGGCTGGGGCGCCTGGCCGTCCTGCGCCGCACAGCTGGGCCTGAGCGGCGGCGCCACCGGGGCAGTCCAGGCAACGCCTGTCCAGAGCGCTCCGGTCCAGGCCGCGCAAACCGCTCCGGTTCAAAGCGCGCCCGTGGCCCAGGCGCCGGTGGCAAAGCATGCCACAACAGTGGCCCTCAGCGGCGAGACCTACACGCTGCAGGCCGGCGACACCCTGAGCATCGTGGCCCAGAAGCTTGGCGTCGAGGGCGGCTGGCAGCACCTTGCCGACGCCAACACGGACACCATTTCTGATCCCAACCTCGTATTCGAGGGGCAGGTCCTCCAGCTCCCCGCGTAGTGGCTGCATGGGCTCTGCGGCTTGTCGCCGCGGGGCCAGTCACGGCGAGGCGCCAGCCCCCAGGGGCACCCCAGACAGGTCGGCGATAGACAAATTCCGTTGACCAAAAAACGACGCCGGCACGCCCCCATAAGGGACGTGCCGGCGTCGTTCTTTAATTCTTACAGGCACCGCCTGGGCAGGTCAGCTGGCGGCCGGCAGCTCCCGCACGATCCGTACCTTCCAGGCGGAGTCGTCGCTGGTGTCCAGCAGGGCGACGGTGCCGTGGGCCAGGTTGAGGGCGACGCGCTTTGCGGCGAGCAGTTCCAGGTAGAGGTGCTCGTTCATGCGCGCAGGGGTGTCGATCATGTATTTCACGGCGTCGCGCACCTTGCGGTAGTTGGCGCTGCGTTCGCGGTGCATGTGCAGCTCCAGGGCGGAGCGCTGCTTGAGCCGCGGCTCGTGGCGGTTCAGCCACGAAACAGCCGCGTGTACGGCCACCACGAGGGTGAGCGACACGGCGTAGATCCACCAGCCGCTGGAGAGCAGGAACAGCGGCAGGTTCCCGATGGCTACGATGGCGATCACCACGCGGAGGGCGGCAATCCGGCGCATGGTCCGGGCGACCGCAGCCATGCCGTCGCGGAAGCGGTGCTGCTCTTTGCGCGCTGCGGCAGGATCGATGGTGAACTCGTCGAGGACCAGGATGCCCTTTGCTTCCGGACTTAGCATCTGACCGTAGCGGGGCACGAAGGCTGGAGTGGTTCCGGTGGTTTTTTCAACTGTTGATGTCATGAGTGAGCTTCCAAAACGCTGGGGTGGTTGCGGTGATCTTAGTGCCTGGAGGCCCCCGGCGTATGCATGCGTCCACGATGTGAACATCCAGGACCTCCCCATGTGGCCCGTGGCACTGCAATTGGCACATCCGCCAGGTGCCGTCAGACTGAAGAGATGCAAACCTTCCTTCCGTACCCCGATTTCCGGCAGAGCGCCGCCGCCCTGGACACCGCCAGGCTGGGCAAGCAGCGCGTCGAGGCGCTGCAGACGCTTCGATCCCTGGTGCTTCCGGGATACGGCTGGCAGACCCACCCGGCCATCCGGATGTGGATGGGCTACGTGCCGGCCCTCACCATGTACGGCCTGGCAATGGTGGATGAGTGGACCAAGCGCGGCCACCCCGACAACACCCGGGCGAACATCACCGAGTTCGCACCGCAGGCCGCCCACCCGGACTATGCGGCGAAGATTCCGATGCCGCCGTGGCTTGGGGATGCTGACTTCCATCTCAGCCACCGCTCCAAGCTGGTGCGCAAGGAACCGAAGTTCTACAGCTCAGTGTTCGCCGATGCCATCCCCGAGATGGACTACATCTGGCCGGAGCCCAAGCATGAGTTCCTGCCGCAGGAGCCCGAGGGCGACATTCTGTGGATCCTCCGTTCACCGCACCACGACGTCGACCCCCAGACGCTGAACACGGTGGCGCTTCCGCCGGTGAGCCGGAGCTCCGCGGCCGCAGCGGCGGCGGTTCTTGGCGACGATGACTACTCCCCTGTCTTCCTGGACGACGGATCCCGCCGTCCTTCCCGGCAGCCCCGGAAGGCGCCGCCCAGGCAGCTGGTCAAGAAGCCAACCCGCAAGCGCCTCGCACAGGAGGAAGCGTTCTCGACGTTGCCGGGCAAAACCCCGGTGGCCGTTCCGTTCGAGCACGGCGCGAAGTTCGCGGTCGGACAGGTGGT
Organism: Pseudarthrobacter sp. C1; assembly: GCF_034720455.1. Lineage (NCBI taxonomy): Bacteria > Bacillati > Actinomycetota > Actinomycetes > Micrococcales > Micrococcaceae > Pseudarthrobacter > Pseudarthrobacter sp. C1. Next base: position 461,369 of record NZ_JAYESK010000001.1, read on the forward strand.
GGGCCGGCCCATCACGCTGGAGGACGGCCGGTTCGGCAGGAATTTCACCGTTACTGAAATCATTGACCGCACCGCCTTTGCCTACCCGGCCCTTCTCCAGGACCCGCGCGTGTTCTTCCCGGTTGAGGCGCCGTAAAGAATGACCATCCTTTTAGCCGGCTGCGGTGACCTGGGGACCGAAGCCGGGCTGCGGTTCCACGCCCTTGGCCACCGCGTTGTGGGCTGGCGCCGTACCCCCGCCAAACTGCCGGCCGCCATCGAAGGTGTTGCGGCGGACCTGAGCGCACCCGGCCTGCCGTGCGTCCCGGCGGACACCACCGCCGTCGTCATAGCGGTAGCTGCCGACTCGCCAACGGAGGAGGCCTACCGGGCCGCCTATGCGGACGGTCTCACCCATGTGCTTGATGCCCTGGAACGCGACGGCGTGAGGCCGCAGCGGGTGCTCTTCGTTTCCTCCACGGCGGTTTACGGCGACGCCGGGGGCGGCTGGGTGGATGAAAATACGCCTCCCCGCCCCGGCGGGTTTTCCGGCCGCGTCCTGCTGGAAGCGGAGCAGCTGCTGCAGGCAGCATTCAGCGGAACGGCGACCACGGCGACGTCCCTCCGGCTGGGCGGCATTTACGGACCTGGCCGCACCCGCCTGATCGACCAAGTCCGGGGCGGCACCGCCGTGGTCCCGGAAGATGCCAGGTACACCAACCGCATCCATCGCGACGACGCCGCTGCCGCCATCGTGCACCTGGCCACCATGCCTCCAGAACCGGCCCCTGTCTACGTCGGCGTGGACAACGACCCCGCCGATCTGGGGACGGTGCTGCGCTTCCTCGCCGCGGAACTGGGGCTTGCGGAGCCGCCCGTGGGTGATGCCGGGCCCGCACGAGGCGGCAACAAGCGCTGCCGCAACGACCTGCTGCGCAGCACGGGGTTCGAATTCGCGTTCCCCTCTTTCCGGGAGGGCTACCGGGACATCCTCGCCGGCAACGGGGTACGCCACCCATAGATTGCGGCCGCACACCGGCGCCAGCGCTTAGGCTGGCAGCTTGGGCCTCGGGCACATAGGAAGGCGTACACCATGGATTTTCGGCACATCATTGAAACGGTCGGCGAATTTGTCGATTTTGCGGGGGTGGCCGTGATGGTGGTCGGGGCGCTCATCTCCATCCCCCTCGCGCTTCGCGGCCACCAGCCCCGCAGACTGCCCGCCGGCGCCGAAAAGCTGACTCTGTACCGCTCTTACCGGCAGCTGCTGGGCAGGTCCATCCTCCTGGGCCTTGAACTGCTGGTGGCCGCCGACATCATCCGCACGGTCGCCGTCACCCCAACCTTCGAAAGTGTCGGCGTTCTCGCCGTCATCGTTCTGATCCGGACGTTCCTCAGTTTCTCGCTGGAGCTGGAAATCACCGGGCGCTGGCCGTGGCAGAAGGAGTCCCGGGAGGCCCGCGATCCTGCGGGCGCCGCCGCCGAATAAGCGCCAGCGTGAACGGCCGGCCGCCTCCGGTAGGCTTCGCACGTGGACACCCATCCAAGCGCCGCCGGCCTCTGGCCCACCCCGCCTGAGCTGCCACTGCCCCGCATCATGGACCAGCGGTGGGCCGACGCCATCTTCCTTCACTGGCGCCTCCCGGAAAACGTAGCTGCCCGATTCATGCCCCCTGGAGTGCAGCCGGACGTCTTCGACGGCAGTTCGTGGGTGGGGCTTATCGGTTTCCGCATGAAGAACGCCGGATTTGGACACGGCCCCCGGATCCCGTATCTGGGCAGCTTCAATGAAGTCAATGTGCGCCTCTACTCGCGGGAACCCGACGGAACCCGGGGCGTGGTCTTCCTGAGCTTGGACGCGGACCGGCTGCCAGTGGTTTTGGCGGCCCGGGCAGCGGGAATTCCCTACGTGTGGTCGCGGATCCGGTATTCGCAGGCGGAGCCGGACTCGCCGGACAATGACGCCCCCGGCTTTTCGGTCAGGCGCTTCGGGCAAGGGGCACGGAGCAGTTTCGCCGTCGTACCCCGGCCCGGTGCCGCCGTCGACGACCCGTTATCGGTCTTTCTGACGGCGAGGTTTGGCATGCACGGCATGTTCCGGGGCCGGAGCATCTACATTCCCAACACCCACGAGCCATGGCCGCTGTGCTCTGCCACGCTGCACCATGTGAAGGATGAACTGATTGCTTCAGCGGGTATCAGGGTGAGCGGGCCGCCTGAATCTGTCCTGTTTTCGCCTGGCGTGCGGACCCAGTTCGGACGGCCAAGGCTGGTGGGGAGCCCCGGCCAGCCTACGGGCACTTAGGCGTCCTGCCAGCCCCGGCCTTCGCTGAACGTGGCAACGAGCGTTCCAACTCCGGCCTGCAGGGAATTGGACGGGTCAAAGTAGAGGGAACCTTCAGAGGCCCGGCTGTGCAGGATCAGCTGCTCAGCCTCAAGCTTCGCTTCGGGAACGGTGGCAGCGACGATGCCGGTCCTGGCCGGGAGTTCCGGGGCGTGCACCACCTCCGCATCGGTCTCCGACAACGGAATAGTGGTCCCGGGGTTGATCTCATCATAGGGAAACTCAAACTCGGCTTCGTCGGGCGCGGCGGGAATCGTGTACTCCAGGAAATAAGTCATGAAGCAACCTTTGCAGAAACCCCCTGCCGCCGAAAGTCGGCCGAGGCCGAGCCGCTCCGGACGTGTCTTCCCACGTCAACCGACCGCTACCCTCGCCTGACCGTCACGGAAGCGGCTACTTGTCCAGGCCGGCCTTCCGCAGCGCCTCAGCCATGGCCGTGTTGACAGGGGCTTCCTTCCTAACAGGCGCCGGGGCCGCGGACGAGCGGGCCGGCGATGGCATATTCCGTGCGGGATTTCCGCCCTTCTCCCTGCCGCGTCCCTGGGTTCGTGAACTGTTGCCGGCGCGCCTCGAGCCCGCCCCTCCAACGGAGGGTTCGTCGTCGAGCCTCAGGGTCAGCGAAATCCGCTTCCGGTCAGGATCCGCCTCCAGCACCTTCACCCGCACCACCTGGCCGGACTTAACCACTTCCCGCGGATCGGAAACAAAGCGGTTGGCCATCGCCGAGACGTGGACCAGGCCATCCTGGTGGACGCCCACATCCACGAACGCGCCGAACGCAGCAACATTGGTCACCGTTCCTTCCAGCACCATTCCGGGCTTGAGGTCTGAGATCTTCTCGATTCCCTCGGAGAATGTCGCGGCCGCAAACGCGGGACGCGGGTCCCGGCCGGGCTTGTCCAGCTCGGACAGAATGTCCTGCACCGTGGGCAGACCGAACGTATCGTCCACGAAGTCGCGCGGGTCCAGGGAGGAGGCCGGCGCGGAACCGGCGGCAGCCCGGATCTTACGCGCCACCGCGTAGGACTCCGGATGCACACTGGATGCGTCCAGCGGCTCCGCTCCCCCGGTGATCCGGAGGAAGCCGGCGCACTGCTCGAACGCCTTGGCACCGAGCCGCGGCACCTTTTTCAGGTCCGTGCGCTTGGCGAAGGGGCCGTGCTCGTTCCGGTAGGCCACAATGTTTTCGCTCAGCAAGGGCCCGACGCCGGCCACCCGGCTGAGCAGCGCGGGCGAGGCGGTGTTGACGTCCACGCCGACGGCGTTCACGCAGTCCTCCACCACGGCGTCCAGGCTGCGGTCCAGTTTCGAGGCCGTCACGTCATGCTGGTACTGGCCCACACCGATGGACTTCGGGTCGATTTTCACCAGCTCGGCGAGCGGGTCCTGGAGACGGCGGGCAATGGAGACCGCACCGCGAAGGGACACATCCATCCCCGGCAGTTCAGCAGCGGCCAGGGCCGAGGCCGAATAGACGGACGCACCCGCTTCGGACACCACCAGCTTCTGCGGCTTCCGGTCCACTTCCGGCAGCCGCTTGATCAGCTCGGCCGCGAGTTTGTCCGTTTCCCGCGACGCCGTGCCGTTGCCAATGGCGATAAGTTCGACGGCGTGCTGCCGCGCCAGCCGCACCAGGGTTGCCAATGCTTCGTCCCACTTCCGGGCGGGCGCATGCGGGTAGACGGTGTCGGTGGCCACCACCTTGCCGGTGCCGTCCACCACAGCCACTTTGACGCCGGTGCGCAGTCCCGGGTCCAGCCCGAGCGTGGCCCGGTTCCCCGCCGGGGCGGCCAGCAGCACGTCGCGCAGGTTGGCCGCGAAGACCCGGACGGCCTCATCCTCGGCGGCAGCGAACATTTTGCCGCGGAGATCCGCGGTCAGCCGGGACAGCACCCGGGACCGCCACGCCACCTGCGCAGTCTGGACCAGCCACGCGTCGGCGGGACGGCCACGGTCGGTGACCCCGAGGCACCTGGCCACCGCGGCCTCGTACCGCGAGCGCGCGGCGGCCAGGCCGTCGTCGTCCGCTGGATCTGCCTCGGCAAGGTCGAGCTCAAGGACGCCGTCCTTCTCGCCGCGGAGCAATGCGAGGACGCGGTGGGAAGGCATCCCGGCGGGCGCCTGGGCGAACTCGAAGTAGTCGGCGAACTTCTGGCCGTCGACTTCCTTCCCCTTCTTCACGCGGGACACCATGCGGCCCTGCGTCCACAGCCGCTCGCGCAGGGTGGCCGCGAGGTCAGGGTCCTGGGCCACCCTCTCAACAAGGATCGCGCGTGCCCCGGCGAGGGCCGCAGCCGCGTCGGCGATGGCGTGCCCGGAGTTGAGGTACTTGGCGGCCTCGCGTTCCGGGTCCAGGTCCGGCCGTTTGAGCAGGGCATCCGCCAGGGGCTCCAGGCCGGCTTCCCGCGCAATCTGTGCCTTCGTCCGCCGCTTGGACTTGAACGGCAGGTAAATGTCTTCAAGCCTGGACTTCGTGTCCGCGGCGAGGATGGCCTTCGCCAGCTCGGGAGTCAGCTGGCCCTGCGCTTCGATCGCGTCGAGCACCGAACGACGGCGGTCGGCAAGTTCGCGGAGGTAGCGGAGCCGTTCGTCGAGCTCGCGGAGCTGGGTATCGTCGAGCGTCCCCGTGGCCTCCTTGCGGTAGCGGGCGATGAACGGCACTGTGGATCCGCCGTCGAGCAGTTCAACAGCCGCCTTCACCTGCCAGGCCTTGACACCCAGCTCTGCGGCTATCTGCGAGTAGATGGCATCGTCCGGTTTCGTGGACGGGGAGGGAGCGGACGGGGCCTGCGGCAGTTGAGTCACCAGAACATCTTGCCTTACGGGCTTGCCCGGCTCCACTGCCGATTCAGCAGCAGGCTTACCGGCACGGCCCGCAAAGGTATTCCGCTCCCGCCCGCAAAGTGCTGTAGTGGAGGTGCCGTCACAAGCGCCCAATGCTCGAGGAAGAGGCCACCATGCGGGAACTGCTTATCGTCTTTCAGGAGGGGTTCGAGGAGGCCAACATCACCGTGACGGTCAACGGCAAACAAGCACGGCGGGACCTCGGTGTGTCCACCAACCCGATTCTGGGCATTGCCAACGAGGTGTCCGTGGAGCTGCCGGCGAAGGGCGCGCAGGTGGGCGTGGAGGTGACCAACCGGGGGCTTAAGGCGATCACAAAGGTCACCGGCAAGCCTAAAAGCGTGCTGGTTTCGATCGAGGACGGCCGGCTGGTGATGAGGGAAGGAACCGGCCGGGAGGCCGTGCTTTAGCGGCATGCGCTTGCCGAAAATCAGGCCTAGCAAAAGTCCATTCGATGGAGTAGCATCTGATCACCGCCGGCATCCCTGAGGGCCCGGCGGGCCAAATTAACAGTGTGATCCGGAGGCCGTCGGATGGCCTTCGGCGCCAGCTGCCGGGACAGCACACCGCGCAGCCAGCAACGGCGGCACCCAAAGCCGGGTGCCGCCGTCGTCGTTAAGCCTTGTTCTAGTTCTGGTAGGCGGGGTAGTCCGTGTATCCCTGAGCACCGTCGGCGTAGAACGTGGACGGGTCCGGCTCGTTCAGCGGGAGGCTTTCCTTCCAGCGGCGGGCAAGGTCCGGGTTGGCGATGGCGGGGCGGCCCACCACCACGGCGTCGGCGAGACCGTCTGCCACCAGGGACGCGGCCTCATCCCGGGTGGTGATCACGCCGAATCCGGTGTTCACCAGGAAGGTCCCGCCGAAGCGGGCACGGAGATCCTGGACCAGCTCCCCGGACGGCTCGTGGTGCAGGATGCTCAGGTAGGCAAGGTTGAGCGGTGCGATGCTGTCCACGAGCACCTCATACGTGGCACGAACGTCGGCGGCATCAGTTTCAGCGATGCCCTGCACGTTGTGCTCGGGGGAGATGCGGATGCCCACGCGGTTGGCGCCAACGGCGGCCACCACGGCGTTCACGGTTTCGATGACGAACCGGGCACGGTTCTCGGGCGAGCCGCCGTAGCTGTCGTCGCGAACATTGGAGTTGGGCGCCAGGAATTCGTGCAGCAGGTAGCCGTTGGCCGAGTGCAGTTCGACGCCGTCGAAGCCGGCCTCGATGGCGTTGAGCGACGCGTTCACGAACTCCTGGATCACCATGGGCAGCTCATCCGTGGTGAGCGCATGCGGCACCGGGTAGGGCTGCTTGCCAAGGGGCGTGCGGACTTCGCCTTCGATGGCGACGGCACTGGGAGCCACCAGCGCGAGCCCGCCGGTGATGTCCGGGTGCGAGACGCGGCCGCCGTGCATGATCTGTGCGAACATGCGGCCTCCTTCGGCGTGAACGGCGTCGGTGACCTTCTTCCAGCCGGCAACCTGTTCTTCGGTGACGATGCCCGGCTGGCCGGCGTAGGATCGGCCGGCGGGCGTGGGGAACGTTCCTTCGCTGACGATGAGGCCAAGGGACGCGCGCTGGCGGTAATGCTCGACGACGAGCGGGCCGGGGACGCCTTCCTCACCTGCGCGGAGCCGCGTCAGGGGCGCCATGACCAGCCGGTTGGGGAGTTCAAGTTCGCCGAGGGTGAGAGGGGAAAACAGCATGCGCAGTTCCTTTCGAAGGCTGAAGACGTACTGTCCTTGCCAACCGGGAACCACCCGCGGCTATTCCGGTTGCGATGGGAATCACAGCAGGTTCGCGGGCAACGCTTGCCTTGCTGACCCCCTACCGCGGCGCGCCCGGGCAGCCCTGGCCCTGGGGATTGGCGTTGCAGTCGTCGGCGTAGTTTCGGGTGAGCGAGCGCCACACGCTGATGGTCTGGGCAGGAGCGTTGAACTGGCCCTGGCCGGGAATCGGCAGGGGCGGCCCGGCGTTGACCGAGTACGTTCCCTGGAAGGTGGTGGTCAGCACTACCTGGAAGTCCCCCGTGGCTCCGTAGGCGTGGCTCGTCCGGGTCTTCTCGCCCCAGCGGTCCTGCGGCAATGGTCCGCCCATTGACGGCTGGGGACCGAACACGGTGCCGTCCCCGTAGTTCCAGGTGTACTGGACCGGGGTGGCGACAATGTGCACCTCCTGCCCGAACATGGTGACGTCGAATTGCTGTTCAGCTGCCTCCGCGTAGAAGTTGGTTTCGGCACCCCTCAGCGTGTGGGGACTCGGTTGGGCCACCACGGTCCCGGCGTTGACCGGAAGGCTTTGGAACTGCCGTTGGATGTCGGCAGCGATCCTGGGCAGCAAGTCCTCGGGTCTGGCGTCGAATAGGCACGTAGGGCCGGAGTGATGAGCCCAAACAGCGCCGGGTACACCTCGGGGCCGGGAGAGCCAGGTGACGGGAATGCCTTCCTTACCCCCGGGACCGTTTTTGCACTCAAGCTGCCGCGCGAGGCAGGGCGTGTCGAAGTCTCCCCCACCGAGGTGGCATTGGAGTTCGTACTTGTACTCGTTGGGGTCCGTGTTGACACTGCCGGGTTCAGCACGACGAAATTCGCCAGTATCAGGATCAGTTATCCAAGTATCCGCCCCCATTTGAAGCCCAGTGTCTACAAAGCCTCCACCGATCCGTGGCTTTGGATCCGCCCCGTCTTCCGCGTGGGCAGTCAACAAAGACGTCGTCAGAAGCAACACACAGCAGGCGAGAATTGTGAGGATCTTGCCTATGTAACCCATGGCTAACGGATCAACCCTAGGTCGTTGACCACCCATCCTTCATCGGCGTACTTCATTACTGCGACGCTTCCCGCATTCGTTGCGGGGGTCTTTTCTTGATATGGGCTCCCGTCTTGGTTGTGGATGACCAGTTCCTTCTGTAGTACTTGAAGGACCACCTGCGTAGAGCCGTCAGTGGCAGGCTTCGCGGTTGCCACCGGAATTTCTATTTGACCGCCAGAAATCCACTTGTTTTCAGCCCAAGCAGCGTCGATGTCATCCACGAGGCCCTGGCAGAATGCGCACTCAGGTTTAGAAAACTTGGATAACGCGCGAGTGTCACCCGTCTCATATGCGTAGCCCAGAATTGAGAACCAATACTTCGCAAACGCCTCAGCGCCCTCCTTCGTCTCTGTCTTTGCCACCTCGGGCAGCACGGGGACTGGGACGTTTTGGGCCGGCCCGGATGCGTCAGCCGGCTTGTACACGGCGGTGGGGGTCGGGGCCGGGGTGGCCGAAGGGCTGGACGTCGGCGAGCCCGTCGGCGCGGAGGACAACGCGCCGGGGTCTGCGGGGGCGCCACCCGCGCAGCCGGCGAGTGTCAGCCCCGCTGCAACGATGAACGCGGCGGCACTGGACCGGGCTCGCCAGGACGTAGGGACGTTCTGTGATGTCATGGGCCGCTAATCCCCCAGTAGTTTCAAGACGGCTTGCTCCGGACAATGACTTAAGGGTAGCCCAGGTCACAATTCAGCGATCAAACTTATCCACAGCTGCCCCGCCACGAGTTTTACCACCACCAACAGCCCGGGGAAAAGTCATAAAGAAAGCCGGCACATAGGAACCGGCTTTCCCTATTGCAGCGAATAGCTACTTCTGTGGCGGCAGCACCAGCTCCCCTGTCTTGTCCGTGGACAACGCGAGCGAAGAAACATACTGCGGGCCGCCGTCGGCAGCGTCTTTCGCGGAACGGACCATGTCAGGGCGCTCGAACTCGATGCCGGTCACGTGGCACAGGAGCCTGGCGTCGCTAGGGTTCCCGTCGGCGTCGAACATCGGCAGGTCGATGCCGTCGTCGGTGCGGCGCAGGTAGTACCGTCCGCGGGTGGCCAGCGCCAGCACCGGCGGAAGGACCAGGGCAAGGCCTACCGCAAAGATCGGCGAAAACGGCTGGATCGCGGAGCCAAAGGCACCAAAGAACACGGCAATCGAAATTCCGGCGGAGGCGAGCATCGACACAAAGCCCACCGGATTCACGGCGTACAGCATGCCGCGGCGGAACTCAGGAACCTTGGGTGAAATCTTCAGCAGGTACTTGTTGATGGCGATGTCGGACGCCACCGTGACCACCCAGGCCATGGCGCAGTTGGCGTAGAAGCCGAGGATGGTGTTGAGGAAGTCGAACATGTTGGCTTCCATCAGAACCAGGGCAATGGCCAGGTTGACCACCACGAACACCATGCGGCCGGGGTACGTCTTGGTGATTCGCGTGAACGAGTTGGTCCACGCCAGGGAGCCCGAATACGCGTTGGTGACATTGATCTTGATCTGGGAGATGACCACCAGCACCACGGCGAGCGTCATGGCCAGCCAGGCCGGCATCATCTCCCGGTAGACGCCCAGGAACTGGTGCACCGGCTCGTTGGCAGTCGCAGAGGCTGCGGGATCCAGCGTGGCGATGAGGTAGATGGCAATGAACAGGCCAACAATCTGCTTGACCGCCCCGAAAATCACCCAGCCCGGCCCCGCCAGGATAACGGCGCGCCACCACGCCCCCTTGTTTGCTTCAGTGCGCGGCGGCATGAAGCGCAGGTAGTCGATCTGCTCGGCAATCTGCGCCATCAGGGACAGGCACACGCCGGCAGCCAGCATGACGGACGCAAGGTTCGGGCCGCCGTCGCCCGATTCCCCTGTGTAGGCGAAGAAGGTGTCGATGCTCTCCGGGTGCGAGACCAGCAGGTACCCCACCGGCACCACCATGAGGAGCAGCCACAGCGGGGTGGTCCACACCTGCAGCTTGGCCAGGGTGTTCATCCCGTAGATCACCAGCGGAATGATGATCACGGTGGATGCCGCGTACCCCAGCCACTGGGGAATCCCCAGTCCCACCTCCAGGCCCTGGGCCATGATGGAGCCTTCGAGGGCGAAGAAGATGAAGGTGAACGTCGCGAAGATGACGTTGGTGACCACAGACCCGTAATAGCCGAAGCCCGAACCGCGGGTAATGAGGTCCAGGTCGATGTTGTAGCGTGCCGCGTAATAGGCCAGCGGGAAGCCGGTGGCGAAGATGATCACGGCGGCCACCAGGATGCCGAAAATGGCGTTGACAGTGCCGTACGCGATGCCGATGTTCGCGCCGATGGAGAAGTCCGCCAGGTAGGCGATGCCGCCCAGAGCACTGGTGGCCACCACGCCGGCACTCCACTTCCGGTAGGAGCGCGGCGCGAACCGGAGCGTGTAGTCCTCGAGGCTTTCCTTGGTGGCGTTCAGCGCCGCAGCGTTGGCCGCCGGGCTGGCTGCGGGAGCGCTTCCGACGACGGCGGCGCCGGGCTGTGCCGGCGGTTCCAGCAGTTGCGTTGTTTCTTTGTCGTTGCTCATGATGTGCTTCGCTTTCGTTGCTAAAGGGCCTGATGCGACGCTATCCAGCAAGATCGACAGGCCGGTCACCGCATTGTTTCGGCAGCGTTAAGCATTTGACCGCCCCTGTTAACAACCTCGGCCGCCCCGCATTGTTGCCCTGCCACAAAAACGGGGAGCAGCCACCGAATTACCGTCGTCTAGGAGGCCCCGCCCAAAACAAAGGACTGCAATGATGACTCAGCCATTCCACGCGGAATACCCCATCCTCGAGACCGCCCGGCGGCAGGTCCTGGAGGGCGGAACCGGCCTCTCGGAAGCGCAGCTGGTGGAGGTTCTCCGGCTTCCCGACCACGCAGTCCCGGCCGCCCTGGAGCTTGCCCACCAGGTCCGCCTCCGGCACTGCGGAGAGGCGGTGGAGGTGGAAGGCATCATCTCGATCAAGACCGGCGGCTGCCCGGAGGACTGCCACTTCTGCAGCCAGTCCGGACTCTTCGACAGCCCGGTCCGCGGCGTCTGGCTGGACATCCCGGAGCTGGTCAAGGCCGCCAAGGAAACCGCGGCCACCGGGGCCACCGAGTTCTGCATCGTGGCAGCTGTCCGGGGGCCGGACATCAAGCTCATGAACCAGATCAAGTTCGCCATCGACCGCATCAACGAGGAAGTGGACATCAACATCGCCTGCTCCCTCGGCATGCTCACCCAGCGCCAGGTGGACCAGCTGGCCGGCTGGGGCGTGCACCGCTACAACCACAACCTTGAAACAGCACGCAGCTACTTCCCCCAGGTGGTCACCACCCACAGCTACGAGGAGCGGCTGGAGACGTGCGCCATGGTCAAGGACGCCGGAATGGAACTGTGCTGCGGAGCGCTGATCGGCATGGGCGAAACACTTGAGCAGCGGGCCGAGCTGGCGGCCCAGCTGGCCGCGTTGGAGCCGCATGAGGTCCCCCTGAACTTCCTTAATCCCAGGCCCGGAACCCCTTTGGAAAACCAGCAGATCATGGACGGCAAGGACGCCCTCCGGGCCATCGCTGCTTTCCGCCTCGCCATGCCCCGCACGGTCCTGCGGTACGCCGGCGGCCGCGAGTTGACCCTCGGCGACCTGGGCACCCGCGAGGGACTCCTGGGCGGTATCAACGCGGTCATCGTCGGCAACTACCTGACCACCCTGGGCCGCCCGGCAGCCGCCGACCTCAACCTCCTGGTGGACCTCAACATGCCCATCAAGGAACTCCAGAAGACCTTATGAGCACCCCGCCGAACGATCCTGCCGGCGCGAATTTCTGCGCCCTCTGCGGCAAGCCCCTCAGGAAGGCAACGTCCGACGGCGGCGGCACCCCGCCGTCGGACGCCCGCCCGGGCCGCGCCCTCCACCAGGTGTGTGCCGCGCGGCTGCAGCTGGAACCGCCACGCTACTGCCCGGAGTGCGGGCGCCGCCTGAAAGTGCAGGTCTCGCCCCTAGCCTGGCGGGCAACCTGCTCCCGGCACGGAACGGCCACCTCATCACCAGGAGTAAATTCATCAAACCTCTGGAATATTTCTACATAACGTAGAAGAATGGCTGCATGATGTTTGAACATGCAGATGGACAACCCGTGCTGGAACTCGACGACGAGCAGTCCTGGCGGCTGTTGGAGGGAACCAAGCACGGACGGCTCGTGGTATCGGTTGCCGGTGAACCGGACATCTTCCCGGTCAACTACGTCACCTCCGCACGGAAGCTTTACCTGAGGACGGCGCCGGGCAACAAACTTGCCCAGCTCACCATTAACTCCTCTGTCCTCTTCGAAACGGACGGCATCCTCTCCGAGGAGGCATGGTCCGTGGTGCTGCGCGGAAAGGCACGCGTACTGAGCAACTCCGCGGAACTGGCGGCGGTGGAGGAACTGGGCCTGAAAACCTGGGTTCCCACGCTGAAGGACTTCTACGTGGAAATTGAACCCACGTCCGTCAGCGGCCGCCACTTCCAGTTCGGCGAACAGCCCGAACGGGAAATCTAGGAGCTCCTGGATTCTGAGCATGGCGGACAAGCTCACCCCCGAGCAGCGCAGCTGGAACATGTCCCGGATCCGGGGCAAGAACACCAAGCCCGAGCTGCTGGTGCGCAGGCTCCTCCATGCCAAGGGCTACCGGTACCGGCTGCACGGCAGGTCCGGGAGCACCCGCCTGCCCGGAAACCCGGACCTGGTCTTCGCCGGCCGCCGCAAAGTCATCTTCATCAACGGCTGCTTCTGGCACTTCCATGAATGCCGGGCCGGTCAGCATGCGCCGAAGGCCAACGCGGAATTCTGGGCCGCCAAACGCACCAGGACCCGCGACCGGGATGCCAGCCAGCGCCGCCTGCTCGAGGAGGCCGGCTGGGACGTCCTGACGGTGTGGGAGTGCGAGCTCAAAGACAGTTCGGCCCTCGAGGCGGAGCTGGTGCAGTTCCTGGAAACCCGCCGATGACCCCTCACCAGGCACCGTTGCCAGCGCCCTCCGCGCTTAGCTCCGACGCGCCAGCAGGGCAGCCCTGAAGCCGGTCCGGCCGGGCAGGAAAGGTAGGACATCAGGTCCGTGTTCCAGGCCGCTTCGGAACAACTGCAGTCCCATCAAGAAACGCACAATTCTCTTCGGGAAAACCTGCCCCGCCAAGGCAACAGACCTAACCTGATGTGACATCCGAGCCCCACTTAGACGCCACCTCCAGGAATGGACCGCACCCGCCGAAAGGACCGCCATGAGCGCCGCCGATGATGCCCCCCGGCCCTTGGTGGACCAGTCCGTTCTCGACCGGCTCCGCGAAGAACTCGAAGAGGATGAGGGATACTGCAGGGTCTTTGTGGGGAACTTTATCGAGTTCCTGCCGCAACGCATTGGGCGGCTCCGCCTTGCCCTGACCACCGGCGACCTGGAAGGTTCAGTGGACGCGGTCCTGAGCCTGAAGACCGCCAGCCAGATGGTGGGTGCGGAGCGGCTGGCCTGCCTGGCCATGGAACTGGAGGGCGAAATCCGTACCGAGGCCAGCAAGGCTGACGTGGCCGTCCTCCTGCCCCGGCTGGCCGTCGCCTTCCTGCGGCCGATCAACCATTGCAGCCGGCAGACGACGCACCGCCTTCAGGCTCAGTGCGCTTCCGGCGCGAGCCGGTAGCCAACTCCCCGGACGGTTTGCAGCCACCGCGGTTTCTGGGGCGAGTCGCCCAGCTTCTTCCGCAGGTTCCCCATGTGCACCTCGACGGACCGTTCGTCGGCCTCGCTGATGTAACTGCCGACGTCGTAATCCTCGTCCCGCAGCCGCCGCACCAGGTCCGATTTGGTCCGCACGGTCCGCCCCGCTTCCAGGAGCGCGTGCAGGAGTTCGAATTCCGTGCGGGTCAGGTTCATTTCCTTGCCGTCAACAACCACGGTCCGGGACGAGTAGCTGAGTTCCAGCCCGTTGTGGCTGAAGTTGCCGCGCTCGGGATGGGCTCCCGCTTCGGCCGGGTTGTCCCCGGACAGCGCGTCGGCAGGGTCCGGGACGGAACGGGGACGGCGCATCATCGCTGCGATGCGTGCACGCAGCTCCCTGGGCCGGAACGGTTTGGTGAGGTAATCATCGGCCCCGGACTCCAGTCCGATCAGGGTGTCCAGTTCCTCGGTGCGGGCCGTGAGCATCACGATGTAGGCATCGGAGAATTCACGGATCTGCCGGGAAACCTCGAAGCCGTCGATGTCAGGCAACCCAAGGTCCAGGGTGATAACGTCCGGGCTGAGGTTCTTGGCGATCAGGACGCCTTCTGCCCCGCTGCTGGCAACGCTCACCTCGAAACCGGCCTGTGACAGCACCGTGCGTACCAGTTCCCGGATGTCGTGGTCATCCTCGATGACCAGTCCCACTCGTGCATCACTCATAGCGCCCCCTCAGCAGCCGACGTCAGAAGTATAGCTGGCTGCCGATATCCTGCTGGTATGGCTCCACTCACCCCGCTCCCCTACGTGTGCACGCCATGACCGCCCCGGTGGCGTGGGCTTCGGGTAAGTTGAGGTTCTTCCGGCGGCCCTTTCACGAGTACAGCCTGACCCAGCGGGTGGGGCTGAGCCAGATGCCGCTGTTCATCACCACATTGTTGACGGTGTTCCTGGTGTGGGCCTTCTTCCCGGGCACCATGGACAATCCGCTCTTTGCCGCCTTCGTGATCTCCCAGCTGGCCATCATGGGCCTTTGCTACGTGGTTCCCTGGGAGCGGCTGCCCTACACGAGCTTCCTGGCCATTCCGCTGCTGGACTTTGTCTCCATCGGGGTGGGCCGGCAGGGCGGGCAGGAGAGCCTGGCGGGCATCAGCCTGCTGGCCGTTTTCCCGGTGATTTGGCTGTGCGCGTCCGGATACCATCCCCGGGCCGCGCTGTGGCTGTCCTTCCTGGGGCCGCTGGCCATCATCTGGGTTCCGCTGCTGCTGAAGGGGGACTTTACGCCCCAGGACCTGGCCCGCTCTTTGCTGCTTCCTGTGATAGCGCTCGGAATCGGCGCGTCCGTGAGTGTCCTGACCCTCAGCATGATGCGGCAGCAGGAGGAACTTGAGGAAAAGGACGCCCAGCTGCAGGCCAACCTTCGGACCAGCCAGCGCCAGGAGGCATTGCTGAATGCCGTCCTGGAAACTGTCCACCTGGGCGTCCTCGCGGTGGATGCGGACGGGCACGATGTCCTGATGAACAGGAAGCAGCGGGCAAACCACGAACTGGCCCGGCCCAAGGACATAGCCGACCCGAACGAGTCCCAGCTGCTGGTGTTCGGGGCGGACCGGAAAACGCTGGTTCCCGTGGAGGAACGTCCGGTGCGCCGCGCCGTCCTGGGCGAAACCTTTACGGATTACCTGGTGTGGCTGGGTTCGGGCAGCGACCAGCGCGCCGTCGTGACCACCGCACGGGCCATGAAGGACGACGACGGCGCTTTCGCCGGCTCGGTGGTCGCGTTCAGCGACGTGACGGACCTGGTGAACGCCCTGACGGCGAAGGACGAGTTCGTCGCCAGCGTCTCCCACGAGTTCCGGACGCCGCTGACCTCCATCCTGGGCTACGTGGAACTCCTGCTGGCTGACGAACCGGCGAAGGCGCAGCGGGAGATGCTCGAGGTCATCCGCCGGAACTCCGAGCGGCTCCTGACCCTGGTCTCGGACCTGCTGTCCAGCCGCAACGGGCAGCTGATCGTCACGCCGGAGGCCGTGAATGTCGCCGAGCTGGTGCGGTCCAGCGTCTCCTCGGCCACGCCCCGGGCGGCAGCGGCGGGAGTGGTGCTGCAGGCGCAGACCCCCGAGCGGCTTGAGGCCCACGTGGACGGCGCCCGGATCTCCCAGGTCCTGGACAACCTGGTGTCCAACGCCATCAAGTACTCCCCGGACGGCGGCAGCGTGCTGGTCTCCCTGGAGCAGGAGGACGGGCATCTGGCCTGCCGGATCACCGACACCGGCATGGGCATGAGCCCCGAGGACGCCTCCGAGGTTTTCGCCAAGTTCTTCCGCTCCAGCACGGTCCGCCGGACGGCCATCCCCGGCGTCGGCCTCGGCCTCCCGATCAGCAAGGCGATCATCGAGGCCCATGGCGGAACCATCGGTGTGGACAGCACCCTCGGCGAGGGGACCACCTTTACGTTCCGGGTTCCGGTGTAACCTGTTCGGCACCTGTTGAAACCCGGACCACCTCGCCCCAGGACTGGCGCGCGAGTTCACGGACGGACGCGAGGATTTCCGACGGCGGCCTGGACAGGTCCAGCGGGAATTCCACGATGTCGATGTCCGTATTGAGGATGCGGCGGAGCTTCATTTCCCCGGCCCCGGCGTAGACCAGCCATGCGGTGGGCACCGCCAGCGCGGTGCAGTGGGCCAGCATCTGGTAGTGGTCCGCCGTCAGGGAAGCACCCGTATCCGAAGCCGCGGTGTACTTGGCGTTGTAGACCACCACCGGCCGGCCGCCGAGCAGGTGGACGGCGTCCGGGCGCACCGACAGCCGGTCAGCGTCATGCACCGCCTCGCTCAGGAGCGCATTGAAGCGGAGCCGGAGCTCGCCCGGGTAGGCGGACATCGCTTCCCGCAGCGCCGTGCCCACAAAATCCTCAAACACCTGGGCCATGTCCACCACGAACGAGGCCGTCTGCTGCTTGCCCTCCCCGGCTTCCGCGGAGGCGTTGCGCAGGATCAGCTCCGCCAGGCGCAGGACCGCGTGGTAGCGGACGTTCATCCTGGTGGCTTTCCACCGGGGCAGCGGTGCTCCTGCCGGGAGGCGCGTAACGGCGTCGAGCTTTCCCTTGAGCTGGCGCAGCCGGCTCAGCACCTCGGGGCGGACGCGCGGCACCTGGCCCATCCGTTCCAGCGCGGCGCGCAGGATCCGGTTCTCGGCAATGTCCTCGGTGAACTCGTCGTAGGACACCTCCAGGGGCACCAGCATGCCGGGCCGCCGGGAAATCTGGTCCGAAATCCTGATCCGTCCCTTGACCGTCCGGAGCGATTCATCCACGGTGAGATAGCCCTGCAGGACGCCGCGTCCCAGGGCACGTTCGGCCAGTTGCGCCAGCGACTCCGCCAGCGCGCTCCACAGCTCCCGGTCCTCCACGGCTGAGACCGAATCGGGGCGGAAGCCCTGCTCGCCGGCGTAGCTGAGCAGGAACAGGAGCCGGCTGAGCCCCAGCCGGTCCTTGGGACGCACGTCGAGCTGCACCGTGGCCGTGCGCACCGAACCCACCTTGCCCACCGGCTCGATCCGGTACAGCCCAAGGCCCATGGGTGATGCCTTGGCCAGGCCGCTGGAATTCAGGAAGGACGCGCTGGCCGGGTCCAGCCGCTCCACGATGCCGCGGGACAGTTCATCCAGCACCAGGTGCCGGACAGACGTGCCGGGGTCAGCGGGCCGCAAGGCGTCCCAGCAGCTGGTCCAGCCCGAAGCGCTCCTCCAGCTGCGCCCGGGTCAGCTGGCCGTGGTAGTGCTCCTCCAGCAGCGGCATGAGCTCGTACTTCCAGATCCGGCGGAGCCCGGCGGGGGTCTGGGCGGCGGGCTTCATGAAGTAGGACGGGCCAATCATCAGGTCCCGGTCCCACTCGTCGATCGCACTGTTCAGGGCATCCAGCAGCAGCGCCGGCGTGAGGTCGAGCTGCCGGGCCTGGAGGAACCGCAGCAGGGAGCCCTTCACAGGCTCGGTCTGCGGGTGCAGCTCGATGAAGGAGAACCGGCGGCGGATGGCGGCGTCCATCATGGCGATGGAACGGTCTGCCGTGTTCATGGTGCCGATGATGTAGAGGTTGTCCGGCAGCGTGAACGGCTCGTTGGGGCTGTACTGCAGGTAGATCCGGTCGTCCCGGTATTCCAGCAGGAAGTACAGTTCGCCGAACACCTTGGCCAGGTTGGCGCGGTTCATCTCGTCGATGATCAGGAAGTACGGCTTGTTTTCGTTGCCGGGCTTCGCCGCTTCCTCCGCGAGCCGGCGCAGCGGCCCTGCCACCAGCTTGAAGGAGACCTGGCCTTCGTCGGTCTTGTCCGGCCGGTATCCCTCGAAGAAGTCCTCATACGCGTAGGAGGGGTGGAACTGGACCAGTTTGACCCGCTCGTCCGTGGTGTCATCCGCCAGTTCGGCGGCGAGGTGCTTGGCCAGGTAGGTCTTGCCGGTCCCCGGCGGCCCATACAGGACCAGCTGGCGGTTCTCCTCCAGCAGCTCGGCGATCTCCTGGAGCGGCTCGAGCTCCATGTGCAGCGAGTCGGCGAACTCGCGGGTCAGCGGGCGGAAGCCCTCCTGGACGGGAGGCACGACGGCGGCAGCTTCAGCATCGCCGTCGGGCTCTGTTTCCGCTTCGGCCGGCAGGAGCGCCTGCAGCGCCTGCACCACCTTGGTAACGTCCACGACGATTCCGGCGGTGGCCAGCTGCCGCTGGACGTGCCGCGGCAGGCTGGTGGTGGTGTGTCCCTCGTCGAACCAGCGGACCTTGCGGCGCAGGCGCCGGTTGTCGTCGTTGTGTTCGGGCTCCCCGAGCACCACCCCCAGGCTCACGGTGCCGGCGTGCTGGTACAGCACCAGGTCCCCCGGCTTCATGACCGTCAGGAAGGCAAAGACAGCAGTCTTGGTGTCCTCCCGCTCCACGTAGCCGAGGTGCTTGTAGTCCTCGTCCACGGCGTGCTGGACCAGCCCTGCGGTAACGCCGGGGTCCAGCAGGCGGAGATGTTCGACGTCGAGGGTCGCCTTCTCCTCGCCCTGCCAGGCTGTGAGGAGCTCGGTGTTGTCGCTGTGCGTGCGCAGCAGCCAGGCCCGCCGGCCGGGGTCGCCCACCTTGCGCCACTGGCTGACGAGCTGGCGGGAGTACCAGTCGATGCGCTGGCCGGCCTGCTCGTCAAGGTGAAGGCGGATGCGGTGGATGTCAGCGGTGACGTCCTCTTCGGCGTCCCCCTTCGCGCCGCCCACCAGCGAGGCGAAGGCGTCCCGGATCTCCTGCCGCTCCACGTCCGCCACCACGGGCTCGAAGTAGCTGGGACAGGTGAGGAACTCGATGCTGCGGCGGATGGCGGGCTGGTCGCCCGGTGTGGCGGCCGCCAGCCGGTGGAACTCGAGCGGGTCCTGCAGGGCTGCCGCGATGGACGCCGTGGGCTGCTGGTCCACGTGCTGCACAAACCGGCACAGCCATTTCAGGTGGTCCCAGATGGTCCAGTTGAACTCCGCCGTCCGGTCCCTGATGACACCATGGTCCGTCATGCCCTCGTAAAGCTCCTCCGGAAGCTCCAGCGGGGGCTCCAGCCAGGAGGCGGCCTCGGCCACGCGGGCGCGCTTGACCTTCAGTGACTTCACCTCATGGGCCAGCGGGAGGGACTGCAGGAACAACAGTTCGACGGCCAGTTGCTTCGCTTCCCGCGAGGCCCCCTCCAGGTTCTGCCGGAGGTTGGTCATCATGGGGGCCTTGGGGTCCGGCGTCCCGCGTTCCAGCCGTTCCAGAAGCTCAGCGGCCGCATCGGCCGTCCAGGTCAGTGTGCGGCCATCAAGGGCGGACGGTTTCCCCAGCAGCCCCGGGCCCAAAACGAACCAGGCTGCGTCCTCAATCTCCTTTGATATGCCGAGGGCGCGGGTCATGGCAGCAGTGGAGGCGGGGGTCATGGATTCAAATTTACAGGGTCAAGCTGGACGGGCGCTCAACGGACTGTGAACGGCCGTCCCCGCTTGGCTCCCTACATGGCCTTGACGGGCTTCTTCCGGCCGAAAATGAAGTAGCCCATGGGACCGATGAAGTTGATGAAGGACGCCGCCCGCCACGCCGCCTTGGGACCGTTGATCAGCGCAGCAGGGCGCTTGGAGATGTCCCGCTGCGCTGCCACCAGAAGCGACACCTGAGCGATGCCCACCAAAATGGTGCCGGCCTTGGCAGACGGAGGCATGTCCTTCCAGGTCTTTTTCTGTGCCATGTTCTCTGCTCCTTGGTTGGGGTTTCAGTTTCCGGTGCGGGCCACCGCTGCGCAATGGGTGGCGGTACCCTGCGCGCCCGCAGTCCGGCTCAGGCCGTGAACGGAGCCAACCGTTCCTTCTGTTCAGGGGTAAGCCGCTGGACCCGGCCTGTGGCCTCGTCCACGAACGCCAGGTGGCTGCTCGCCTTCACGCAGTCCTCCCTGGTGACCGGATCCTGGACCAGGTAGTGGATATCGAAGCTGGCCCCCTTGACGGCCCCGATCCACACCAGGACCACGGCCGGAACGTTGCGGTATTCAAGGGTCCTGACGTACCGGATCTTGTGGTCCACCACCAGGGCCATGGTTCCGTCCGGGACATCGTTGAACAGTGAGACGTGGGGTTCGATGCCGGGCAGCCCCGCGCCCCGGGGCGGGCCGAAGGCCGCGATCCGGGCTTCCTCCAGCATCCGGACGATCTGGACGTTGTTGATGTGCCCGTACGCGTCCATGTCACCCCAGCGCATGGGCACCAGGACCTCGATCCGGCGGCCGCCCGCGGATTCTGGCTGCGCCGGGGTGGCCTGCTGCGCGGGCGCCTCCTGCGTGCTCAACTGTGCACCGCCGTCGAATCGTCCACGGGGACGTCCTCCGCGTCCGCTCCGGCGAACTGGGACCTGTACAGGCGGTAGTACGCGCCCTGCGCGGCGAGGAGGGCCTTGTGGTTGCCCTGTTCCACGATCTTGCCGTTTTCCATGACCAGGATGGTATCCGCATCGCGGATCGTGGAGAGCCGGTGCGCAATGACGAAGCTGGTGCGGTCCGTGCGCAGGGCCGCCATCGCCTTTTGGACCAGCAGCTCGGTGCGGGTGTCAACGGAGCTCGTGGCTTCGTCGAGGATCAGCAGTGAGGGGTTCGCGACGAAGGCGCGGGCAATGGTGATCAGCTGCTTCTCGCCGGCGCTGACATTGTTGCCTTCCTCGTCGATCACGGTGTTGTAGCCCTCGGGCAGGGCCCGCACGAAGCGGTCCACGAAGGTTGCCTTGGCGGCCGCCATCACCTGCTCCTCGGTGGCCTCAAGGTTTCCGTAGCGGATGTTGTCGTAGATGGAGCCGCCGAACAGCCAGGCATCCTGCAGCACCATGCCGACCTTGGACCGGAGCTCGGAGCGGCTGAGGTGGGTGATGTCCACGCCGTCCAGCATGATGGACCCGGCATTGAGCTCGTAGAACCGCATCACCAGGTTCACCAGGGTTGTCTTTCCCGCCCCGGTGGGCCCGACGATGGCCACGGTGTTTCCCGGCTCGGCAGTAAAGGACAGGTTCTCGATGAGTTGCTTGTCCTCGGTGTAGCTGAAGGTGACGTTCTTGAAGTCGACGTGGCCGTCGGTCCTGGCCGGCAGGTGCTCGGTGGCGGTCTCCGTGTCCTGCTCGTCTGCGTCCAGGAACTCGAAGGCCCGCTCGGCGGACGCCACCCCGGACTGCAGCATGTTGGCCATGCCGGCCATCTGGCCCAGCGGCTGCGTGAACTCCCGCGAGTACTGGATGAACGCGGTGGCATCGCCCAGGGACATGGAACCCGAAGCAACCCGGAGGCCGCCCACGACGGCGATGCCCACATAACTGAGGTAGGAAACGAACTGCATCACGGGGAAGATGATGCCGGACACGAACTGTGCCCCGAAGCTGGCCTTGTACAGGGCCTCGTTGCGTTCCTCGAACCGTTCCAGCATGTCCGCGTCCCGGCCGAAGACCCGCACCAGGTCGTGGCCGGAGAATGATTCCTCGATCTGCCCGTTGAGGGCTCCTGTGTTCTTCCACTGGGCTGCGAAGAGCTTCTGGCTGCGCACCCCGATCATGCCTGCCGCGACGCCGGAAAGCGGCAACGCAACCAGGGCGATCACGGCCAACTGCCAGGACACGACGAACATCATGATCACGATGCCCGCCACCGTCAGCAGCGAGTTGACCAGCTGGGCGAAGGCCTGCTGGAGCGCCTGCTGGATGTTGTCGACGTCGTTCGTCACCCGGGAGAGCACGTCGCCGCGCTGGCGGGTATCGAAGTAGTTCAGCGGCAGCCGGTTCAGCTTCTTCTCCGTATCATCGCGGAGCCGCCGGATTACCTTCATCACGATGCGGTTGAGCACATAGCCCTGCAGCCAAAGGAAGATGTTGGCCACGAAGTACATCAGCAGGACCACCGCGATGAGCAGGGTGAGCTTGTCGAAGTCGATGCCGGCGCCGGGCACCAGTTCCATCCGGGACACCATGTCCGCGAAGTTGTCCTGGCCCTGCCGGCGCAGCCCGTCCACAAACTGTTCCTTGCTGACGCCCGGCGGAAGCTGCTTGCCTACCACGCCGGCGAAGATCACGTCCATGGCCTGGCCCAGGATCTTGGGGGCGATGACGTTGAGGACCACGGCGATTACCACCATGCCCACCACCACGTAGATCCCCAGGGCTTCCGGCTTCAGCAGCCCCATCAACCGCTTGGCGGACGGCCAGAAGTGCTCGGCCTTCTTGGCGGGGATCCCGCCGAACATGTCCCCGTCCGATTCGGAAGGAGTGTACTCCTCCTCAACGAAGTCGTCGTCCTCGACGGGTGCGGCCGCCTGCCCGGCGTCGAGCTCGTCCTGGGCTGACGCTGTTCCCCGACTGTCCGTGGAGTCCTTCTTGGGGGCGCTCATGCCATTTCCTCCACGCTCAGCTGGGATTCAACGATTTCCTGGTAGGTGGGCGAGGTTTCCAGGAGTTCCTCATGCGTCCCACGGTCAACGATCCGCCCGTTGTCCAGCACCAGGATCTGGTCGGCCTCGGTAATGGTGGAGATCCGCTGGGCCACGATGATTACCGTGGCATCCGAGGTGGTGCGTTTGAGGGCGGCACGGAGCCGGGCGTCCGTGGCAACATCCAGGGCGGAAAAGGAATCGTCGAAGAGGTACACCCGGGGTTTGGTAACGAGTGCCCTGGCGATGCACAGGCGCTGGCGCTGGCCGCCGGAGACGTTGGTGCCGCCCTGGGCGATGCGCGAGCCGAGCCCGTTCTTCTTGGCGCGGACAAACTCATCGCCCTGCGCCACGCCCAGGGCCTCCCACAGTTCCTGGTCCGTGGCTTCGGTCTTTCCGAACCGCAGGTTGTGCCCGATGGTGCCGGAGAAGAGGTAGGGCCGCTGGGGCACCAGGGCAACGCGTTTGGTGATCTCCGCCCGGTCCATTCTGTCCACGGGAACACCGTCCAGCAGCACCTCCCCTTCCACAGGGTCGTAGAGCCGCGGCAGGAGGGACAGGAGCGAGGTTTTGCCGGCCCCGGTGGAACCGATAATGGCGAGGGTCTGCCCGGGACGCGCCGTGAAGCTGATGTTGCTCAGCACGGGCGATTCAGCGCCCGGGTAGGCGAAGGTGACGTTCCGGTACTCGACGACGCCGCTCAGCATGGCGGGCGCCTCCGGACGTTCCAGATCGTGGATGGAGGGTTCGACGTCGAGCACTTCACCGATGCGGTCTGCGCATACGGAGGCGCGCGGAATCATCATCGCCATGAAGGTGCCCATCATGACGGCCATCAGGATCTGGAGCAGGTACTGCAGGAAGGCGGTGAGGGCGCCCACCTGCATCTCGCCGGAGTCCACCCGCTGCCCGCCGAACCACAGCACGGCGGCGGTGGACAGGTGCAGGATCATGCTGATGGCGGGGAACATCAGGACAAACAGGGAACCGATCTTCAGCGAGACGTCCGTCAGTTCCTTATTGGCCTCGCCGAAGCGCCCGGTTTCATAGGGTTCGCGCACAAAGGCCCGGACAACCCGGATGCCAATGATCTGTTCCCGCAGCACGGCGTTGATGCGGTCGATCTTCTTCTGCATGGACCGGAACAGCGGAATGAGCCGGACCACCAGGTAGCCCACCACCACGGTCAGGAGGGGCACCGAAACCCACACCAGCCAGGACAGGTTGAGGTCCTCGCGCAGCGCCATGATGATGCCGCCCACGCACATGATGGGGGTGGCCACCATGAAGTTCAGTCCCATCAGGACGAGCATCTGGACCTGCTGGACATCGTTGGTCCCGCGGGTGATGAGCGTGGGGGCACCAAAGGCGTTGACGTCCCTGGCCGAGAAACTGGTGACCTTGCGGAACACGCCGCGCCGGAGGTCGCGGCCCATGGCCATGGCGACTTTGGACCCAAAGTAGACACCGGCGATGGCGGTGCCCACCTGGACGAAGGCCACCAGCAGCATCACGGCGCCGGTGCGCCAGATGAAGTCCGTGTCCCCGCGGGAAACCCCTTCGTCAATGATCTGGGCGTTCAGGCTGGGCAGGTACAGCGCCGCCATGGTGGACGCCAGCTGAAACACAATGACGGCCACAATGTACGGCATGTACGGCCTGGAAAACCGTCGTATCAGAGTCAGGAGCATGCCCATGGGTCCTTAGGATGGGTTCGAAGAATGGGTTCGGAAAAGCACGAGGCTTAAGTAGTAGCAGCCGGGGCTGACATCCTTGGCTTTCCCACTCTACGAAACTCCTCCCCGCGGTGAAACAGGCCCCGCAAAAGATCATCCGTGGGGATTACTGCCTGCATTACCTGCCCGCCGGGGCGGGCTCCGCCGTCGTGCTTTCCTGCTCCCGCGCCGGCTCCGGCGCCGGCTGGATGTCCACGGTCCGCCGCAGCGGCTTTTCCTTGATGAACAGCACGGACACCAGGGCGACGACGGCCACGGCGGCTGAAATCAGGAACACTTCCGCGGTGGCGTCACCGTAGGCGGCCCGCATGATGTCACGGACGGGTTCCGGCATGTGCGCCAGGTCCATGCTGGAGCCCGCTGCGCCGCCCTGGACGGGGATGCCGGCCGCCGCCAGTCCCCGGGTGGCCAGTTCGCTGACCCTGTTGGCCAGGATGGCGCCCAGGACGGAGACGCCAATGGCACCGCCCACGGACCGGAAGAACGCCACGGAGGCGCTGGCCGTTCCAATGTCCGCAGCGCGGACCGTGTTCTGCACTGCCAGCACGAGGTTTTGCATCAGCATGCCCAGGCCAAGGCCCAGCACCGCGGTGAAGATTCCGGCGTGCCAGAGCTCCGTGGTGTGGTCCATGGTGCCTGCCAGTCCCAGCCCGCCGATCAGGAAGACGGATCCCGCGATCAGGTAGCCCTTCCACTTTCCGGTGCGGCTGATCAGGAGTCCGGAAGCCACTGAACCCGCCAGGTTGCCCGCGATCATGGGCAAGGTAAGGAGTCCGGCCTCCGTGGGGGTGGCGCCGCGGGCCACTTGGAAGTACTGCCCCAGGAAGGTTGAGGAGCCGAACATCGCGATACCCACGGCTACGGAGGCGAGGATGGCAAGGGCCGTGGTGCGTTCGGAGATGATCTTGAGCGGGATGATCGGCTGCTCCACCTTGGATTCCACCAGGACCAGCAGCGCCAGCAGGATGATTCCGCCGCCGACCATGAGGGCGGACTCCCAGGAGATCCAGTCGTAGTACGCGGGGTTGCCGGCGAAGGAGACCCAGATCAGCAGCAGGCTTACCCCGGAGGTGAGCAGGACGGAACCGAGCCAGTCGATCTTGGCGGGCCGGCGGACATGGCTGATCTTGAGGGTGACCTGCAGGAGGATCAGGGCGACGACGGCGAGCGGCACGCACACGAAGAAGGTCCAGCGCCAGCCCAGCGGGCTGTCCACGATGAAACCGCCCAGCAACGGTCCCCCGGCGGTGCCCACTGCCATGACCGCGCCCATGTAACCGGAGTATTTCCCGCGGTTCCGCGGTGGGATCATGGTGCCGATGATGGCCTGGGCCAATGCCGTCAGGCCGCCCATGGCTACGCCCTGGATGACCCGCGCACCCAGCAGCAGCGGGATGGTTTCGGAGAGGCCTGCCATGACGGAACCTGCAACGAAGATGATGATGCTGAGCTGGACCAGGAGCTTCTTGTTGAAGAGGTCAGCCAGCTTGCCCCAGATGGGCGTGGTGGCGGCGTTGGCCAGCAGCGCTGCGGTGATCACCCAGGCGAAGTCGGTCTGGGTTCCGTGCAGGTCGGACATGATGGTCGGCAGGGCGTTGGCCACGATCGTGCTGCTGAGAATCGCCGTGAAGAAGGCGGCCAGGAGGCCGGTGAGCGCTTCCATGATCTGGCGGTGGGACATTTCGGGCGGTGCGGCGGGTGCACTCAACATGGTGACCCGGGCGGCTGTGGTTGCCATAGGTTTTGCTCCTAGGGGGTGGTGATGGTGCCGGCCGCCGTTGCCCGGGCTGATTTCTTGAGTGATTCGGTGAGTTTGTGCAGGGTTTTCGCCGTGTTGCCGGCGTCCTCCTCGCTCCAGTCCCGCAGGTAGTCCTGCAGGGCTGCCGTCCGCTGCTCCTCGATGCTCCGGAGCCTGTCCGCTCCCAGGGGCGTGAGGGCAACCAACTGTGCCCGTCCGTCGTCGGGGTCCTGCCTGCGGACCACCAGGCCGTGCTCCTCCAGGTCCGCGATGTGGCGGCTGAGGACCGGCGCGCTGACTCCCAGCCGCTCGGCCAGGCTCGTGGCGCGCGACTCCCCCTCCCCCACGAACCGGAGGACGCCCTGGAGTGCGACTCCGGTCTCCTGCCCGCGGACTGCGGCAGTGGCGATGCAACGCACCGCGCGCTGGAGATCGAAGATCTGGTAGACGAGATCGGCCGCCGTATCCGGTGCAACTGCCATTGCTACAGACACTCCTTACTTGTTTGCCTGAAGCAACTATATACCCATTTGGTTGCTTCAGGAAACTAAAGGGCGGATAGTGGGAAAACGAAGGGCCCCGGCTCCTTGCGGAGGCCGGGACCCTTTTCCTGCGTATTCGGTTGAGTGGGCCCTATGCGGGGAGATGGGTTGGGGCGAACATCTTCAGGAGCGTTTCCACCACGACGACGTTGGGCCCGTCACCGGCGAAGCCCGCCTTGAGCGCCTCCCCCACGTCCTCCGGCGCCACTTTTGTGGCCGGCACGCCGAAGGCTTCGGCGAGTTTGACGAAGTCCGGGCGGGCCAGCTCGGTGGCGGTTGCCTTGCCGAAGGCGCCCACCATGTATTCGCGCAGGATGCCGTAGCCGCCGTCGTCCACGATCAGCCAGGTGACCGGCACGTTGTGCTGCTTCGCCGTGGCCAGTTCCGCGATGGAGTACATGGACGAGCCGTCGCCGGAGACGGCGAGCACCCGGCCCGGCTTGCCGACTGTTTCCAGCCCCACGGCGGCGCCGATCGCCGCCGGGAAGCCGTAGCCCAGGCCGCCGGCGCCTTGGGCGGAGTGGAACTGGCCCTCCCGGGCGTCCCAGCAGCTCCAGCCCCAGTAGGCGGCGATGGTCATGTCCCAGAAGGTCTGCATGTCCGCCGGGACCGCTTCCCGGATGTCGGCCATGAACTTCAGCTCCTTGGCAAGGTCCTGGGATTCCAGGCGCGCCCGGACTTTCGCCAGGGATTCCTTGACCAGGTCCTCCGGAGAGGTGCCGTGCCAGTTGGGCCTGGAATGCGCAGGCTCCACCTCCAGCGCCTCGTCCAGGGCAGCCAGTGCCTGCCCAGCGTCCGCGCGGATGCCCAGCCCGGGCCGGTTGGACTCCAGGACCCGGGGTTCGGCGTCGATCTGGATGATCCTGCCGCGCGGCTCGAAAGTGAAGTAGTTGGACGTGACCTCGCCCAGCGAGGAGCCGATCACCACCAGCACGTCGGCGTCCTCGAGCAGATCGGTCATGTAGCGGTCCTCGATCCAGGACTGCAGCGAGAGCTCGTGGTTCCAGGGGAATGCGCCGTTGCCGCCCGGGGTGCAGATCACGGGGGCACGCAGTTTCTCCGCAATGGAGAGCAGCGACTTCTCAGCCCGGCCCCGGCGGGTACCGCCGCCGGCAATGATGGCCGGGCGCTCGGCGGCCTGCAGCCATTTCACCGCTTCGCGGACCAGCTCCACCCGCGGCGGATTGTCCGCCGCTTCGGCGAGCGCGTCCTCCACCGGCGGCACCATGATCGGATCGAGCAGGACGTTCTGCGGAATCTCGAGCCACACCGGCCCCTGGGGCGAGGAAATTGCCTCGGTCCAGGCGTCCTGGATGGCCGACGGGATGCCGGACGCGTGCTGGATCAGCCGCTGGCTCTTCGTCACGTTCGCGGCCGACGCCTTCTGGTCATCGAGCTGGTGCAGCATGCCCTTGCGCCGGGCGCCCAGGCCTTCCAGCGGAATCTGGCTCGCCACCACCACCATCGGCACCCCTGTGGCATAGGCCTCCTGCAGCCCGGCCAGCGACGTCAGCGCGCCCGGGCCGGTGGAGAGGAACAGGACGCCCACTTCACCGGTGGCCCGCGAGTACCCGTCCGCAGCGAAGGCGCTGTTGTTCTCCACCCGAGAGGAAACGAACTGCAGGTTGCCCCGGCCCATCGCATCAAACAGTCCCAGCGCATGCTGCCCGGGGATGCCAAACACCGTTTTCGCGCCCAGGGCTTCCAGTGTCTCGACGACGAGGTCCCCGCCGTTGCGGGCACCCGTAACCGGACCCTTCGCTGCCGGCACCGCCGCCTTGCCCGGATCGTGCTCGACCATCCCCGCTACTCCTTGCCCGCCGGTGCGAAGCCTGCCGGCCGGCGGACCTCCTGGCCGAGCGCCTGGGCGGCGTAGCCCGTCGCTGAGCCGAAACGGTCGCCTTCCACGGCGTTGTCTGCCATCAGCGTGACAAGCTCGTAGGCAACGTGGCTGGCGGCGACGCCGGTGATCTCGGCGTGGTCGTAGGCCGGGGCCACCTCCACGACGTCGGCGCCCACCAGGTTCATTCCGCGGAAGCCGCGGATGATTTCCAGCAGCTCCCTGCTGGTGATGCCGCCGGCTTCGGGCGTGCCGGTGCCGGGAGCATGGGCAGGGTCCAGGACGTCGATGTCCACCGAGATGTACAACGGGCGGTTGCCGATCCGGTCCCGGACCTTGGCCACGGTTTCCAGGACGCCCTGGTAGTAGACGTCGGCGGAGGTGACGATGCCGAACCCGAACCGGTGGTCGTCGTCGAGATCCTTCTTGCCGTACAGCGGGCCGCGGGTGCCGATGTGGCTGATGGCTTCCGTGTCCAGGATGCCCTCCTCGACGGCCCGGCGGAACGGGGTGCCGTGGGTGTATTCGGCGCCGAAGTAGGTGTCCCAGGTGTCCAGGTGCGCGTCGAAGTGCAGCATCGCCACCGGTCCCCCGGCCCGCTCAGCCGCCGCGCGGAGGAGCGGCAGGGCAATCGTATGGTCACCGCCGAGGGTCACCAGCCTGCTGCCTCCGGCCGTGAGGTCCAAAGCGTTCTGCTGGATGGTCTCGATGGCTTCGTTGATGTTGAACGGGTTGACCGCCATGTCCCCGGCGTCGGCAACCTGGATGTTCTCGAAGGGGCTCACGTCCCACGCCGGGTTGTACGGGCGGAGCAGGCGGCTGGCTTCCCGGACGTGATTGGCGCCGAAGCGGGCTCCCGGACGGTAGGACACGCCCGAATCGAACGGCACGCCCACCACGGTGACGTCGGCCTTGGCCACCTGGTCCAGCCGCGGCAGCCGCGCATAGGTGGCAGCACCCGCGTAGCGAGGGATGCGGGATGAATCAATGGGGCCTAGGTTGCCGTTGGCTTCGATGCGCAGCTCTTCCACTGGAGGCCTCTCCTTCGAGGAGTTGAGGGACTGTTGTGACTGCCATCATACACCCGGGTTTTCCTATGTGCACCGCATGTTTACAGAGCCTCACCCGTCTGAGTAGCGCTAAGTGTCGTTTTGAACGCTCAAAACGACACTTAGCGCTACCTAGTTGTGGGGTTAACGGCTGGCGGCGGGAACCAGGACCCAGAGCACCTCAACCTGCTTGTCCGTGGGGTTGATCCAGGTGTGCGGCTCACGGCCCGGGAAGGTGACCGTGTCTCCGGGGCCGAGGTCGTATTCCTCGTTGGTGAGGATCAGGCGGATCCTCCCCTTGATCACATGGAGAACGTCAACGTCGCAGTCCACGGCATAGAGCTCGGACTCACCGCGCCCGTGCGGTTCAATGCAGGCCTGGATGATCTGGATGCGCCGCTCCGAGCGGGCGGTGAGGAGCCGCTCCACGATGCCTTCGCCGCCGAGGGAAATCCTTGGCCCTTCGTTGCGTTTGGTCAGGTGTGTTTCCGGGGCCGCGAACAGGTCGCCGATCGAAATCGACAGCACCTGGCAAAGTGTCACGAGCGAGGCGACGGACGGCGACGTCAGGTCCCGCTCAACCCGGCTGAGGAATCCCTTGGTCAGGCCCGTAGCGTCGGCCACCTGCTCTATGGTGAGCCGCTGGGACTGCCGGGCCGCACGGATCCTGGAACCGATGGCTACCGGAACGTTGCTCGGCTCAACTGGCAGTGCCTTCATCTACGAACCTTTCATGGCCGGCCGTCCGGCTCCGCTCTGGAGCAATCCTAATGGCCAGCCCTGCCTGTGACGCGCCCCTTGCGTGCGCGCCGCGGCGACGCCAAACCTCCCTTGACTGTTACCACCATCACAGCCTAACTTGAGACAACCATTGTTGCCTATAGGGCAATAGCCCGGAACCTCCCCCATCTCCGCAGCAGCTGCCCGGCTCCCCGGTGCCCGGACTGCAGCCCCGCTGCCAACACGCTCCAAGGAGCCAACATGGACCTAAGTGTCATCAACATCGCCATCGTGGTGGTGTACCTGCTCGCGATGCTGGCCTTCGGCTGGTGGGGCAAGTCCCGCACCAGGAACAACAGCGACTTCCTGGTTGCCGGCCGCCGCCTCGGCCCCTTCCTCTATACAGGCACCATGGCCGCCGTCGTCCTGGGCGGGGCCTCAACGGTCGGCGGTGTAGGCCTCGGCTACAAGTTCGGCATCTCCGGCATGTGGCTGGTAGTGGCTATCGGCGCCGGCGTCCTGCTGCTGAGCCTGCTCTTCGCCGGGACCATCCAGAAGCTGAAGATCTACACGGTCTCCCAGATGCTCACCCTGCGCTACGGCAGCAGGGCCACCGAAGCCTCGGGCATCGTGATGCTCGCTTACACGCTGATGCTGTGCGCCACATCCACCGGCGCCTATGCCACCATTTTCGTGGTGCTCTTCGACTGGGACCGGGCTATGGCCATCGCCGTCGGCGGCGCCATCGTGCTGGTCTATTCCACAATCGGCGGCATGTGGTCCATCACCCTGGCGGACCAGGTGCAGTTCATCATCAAGACCGTAGGCATCTTCTTCCTGATGTTGCCGTTCACCCTGAATGCTGCGGGCGGCTTTGAAGGCATCCGCAGCCGCGTGGATGAAAGCTTCTTCCAGATTGACGGCATCGGCGTCCAGACCATCATCACTTACTTCGTCGTCTACACTCTGGGCCTGCTGATCGGCCAGGACATCTGGCAGCGGGTCTTCACGGCGAAGACCCCCACTGTGGCCCGGTGGGGCGGCGCCACTGCAGGCATCTACTGCATCCTCTATGGTGTTGCCGGCGCGTTGATCGGCATGGCCGCAAGCGTGGCCCTCTCCGACATTGAGATCGCCGCGAAGGACGATGTCTATGCCGAGGTGGCACAGACCCTGCTGCCGGTAGGCATCGGCGGACTTGTCCTGGCGGCAGCCGTGGCCGCAATGATGTCAACGGCTTCCGGCGCCCTCATTGCCGCTGCAACCGTGGCCCGCGCAGATGTCCTGCCTTTCGTCGCCAGCTGGTTCGGCAAGACCATCAACACCGAAGACACGGACAACCCGGAGCACGACGTCAAAGCGAACCGCACGTGGGTCCTCGCCCTTGGCATCGTGGCCATCGTCATCGCCATCATCACCAAGGACGTGGTGGCAGCCCTGACCATCGCCTACGACATCCTGGTGGGCGGCCTCCTCGTGGCAATCCTGGGCGGCCTGGTCTGGAAGCGCGGCACTGGCCTGGCCGCCGCGGCCTCCATGGCAGTAGGGTCCGTGGTGACCCTGGGCACCATGATCATCCTTGAAGTCAACGCCAAGGCGCCGCTTGACGGCATCTACGCCAACGAGCCCATCTACTACGGCCTCCTGGCCTCAGCGGTGGTCTACATTGCGGTGTCCCTGCTGACCAGGCCCACCGACCCCCAGGTCATGCGCAACTGGCAGCGCCGGGTGGCCGGGCAGGACAGCGAAGAGGCGCCGGTTCCCACCGCCGTCCGCTAGGTCCGGCGGGCCGGCTGCCAGGCCCGCTCCGGGGCGCCGGCACCAGGCAAACGACGACGGCGGCACCTCCTGTCGCGTTCCAGCGAAGGAGGTGCCGCCGTCGTCAGTCCTACTCGGCTTCGCGGACCTCGTCGGGGTCCTCCAGGGGGACCACCCGGTCCTCTGCGTCGATCACGACAGGAGGCACCTGGACCACAGGTTCCTCCTCGTCCAGGAGATCGTCCTCGGTGTCCCAGTCGTCCTCATCTACCGGTGCATCCTCGGCGTAGTCGTAGGCAGGATCCGCCTCCACGGCATCAAGGTGCGGCATGTCCGGGTGCTGTCCGGTGGTGCCCATGATTGAACCTCCGTTTGTTCGCCTGACGTGCTCTTTCAGTGAGGGCGCGGGCCGCGCCACACTTTCATCACAGCACCGCCCGGCATACGGGTCAATAGCGCATGAAACCGGCTGGCGGGACCCGCGGAAGCGGCACCGAATTTAAGGCGGACCGAAATGTCCGAGGGAGGATTACCTGCCAAAAATCCGCGGATTTTCGCAGTAAGCTGGCACTGCAATGGGGCCGAACCATGCCCCATCCAGCCCAGGAGTGTCCGTGTCTCCGCACGCCCAGAACAACCGAAACGCCGCGCCCCGGCCGTCGTCCCTCCCGGCCGCACCGGAAGGATCCGGGCCGAACCGGCAGTCCGGGCCGTCGCCGTCGGACGTTAAACGCTGGCGGCAATACCTCGCGGACGAGCGCGCCGAGGCCGCTGTTTACCGGGACCTGGCGCAGAGCCGCCAGGGTGAGGAACGTGAAATCCTCCTGGCCCTGGCCGAGGCCGAAGGCCGCCATGAAGCACACTGGCTGGGCCTGCTCGGGGACCGCGCGGGCAAGCCCCGGCGCGCATCCCTCCGCAGCCGGCTGCTGGGTTTCCTGGCCCGGCACTTCGGCTCTGTGTTCGTGCTGGCGCTGGCCCAGCGGGCCGAAGGCCGCTCCCCGTACGCCAAGGACCCCAACGCCACGGATGCCATGGCGGCCGATGAGCAGATCCACGAGGAAGTGGTCCGCGGACTGGCCACACGGGGGCGCAACCGCCTGGCCGGAACTTTCCGGGCAGCGGTGTTCGGCGCCAATGACGGCCTGGTCAGCAACCTGTCCCTGGTGATGGGCATGGCCGCTTCCGGCGTGGCCAGCAGCGTGGTGCTGCTGAGCGGCATTGCCGGCCTCCTGGCCGGCGCCATGTCCATGGGCGCCGGTGAGTTCATTTCCGTCCGTTCCCAGCGTGAACTGCTGGCGGCAACCCGGCCCACGCAGGTCACGCTGGTAGCCGCTCCCAAACTGGACCTTGAGCACAACGAACTGCTCCTGGTGTACCTGGCCAGGGGCATGACCCAGGAAGCCGCGGAACACCGGGTGGCCGAGCGCACCGGCCTGCTGCCCTGTGACTGCGATCCCAGCTTGTCGCTGCAGCCGGAACTGCCCGACGTCGATGACCAGCATGAGGCGGTGGGCACCGCGTGGGGCGCGGCCCTGTCCAGCTTCTGCTTCTTCGCGTCCGGCGCCATCGTACCCATCCTGCCGTTTGTGGTCGGCCTGACAGGTGTGCCGGCGCTGGTGGTTGCGGGCGCCCTGGTGGGCCTGGCCCTGCTGGTCACCGGCGCCACCGTTGGGCTGCTGTCCGGCACGTCACCCCTGACGCGCGGGCTGCGCCAGCTTGCCATTGGGCTGGGCGCCGCGGCAGTCACCTACCTGTTGGGGCTGGTCTTCGGCACCGTGGTGGGTTAGCGGTGGCATGCTAATGGGCGCAGCCTAGTGGAGGACCGCCGCGAGGGGTCCCGCCATGCGCGGGCCAGGGTCCGCCGAGGCGCACGCGGGATAGCCAGGCTCCTGGTCATCGCCGCACTGTCCGCAGTGGCAGTTTTTGGTGCGGCCCTGGCAGTCAGCGATCCGCGCTTCAAGGAACTGCTGGATGTCCGCATCGGCCCGGGAACCGGCCAACCAGGCGGACAGTCCGGGGAGTCCAGCGGCCAGCAGGACACCCACCCCACGGGACATGCCGGCCAGGCACCCCCGGCTGAGGGCCGGACGAAGACGCCGCCTCCGGGATTGGAGGAGTCGGACGCCCCGCTGGCCGCCGCCAGCCCGCCCCCGCCGGGCGGCGATTCCTACCGCTTCCTCGCAGTCAACGGGGACGGCAGCCCCGTGGGGTATTCCCCCTGCAGGCCGCTGCACTATGTGGTCAATGACGAGCTGGCACCGGCCGGCGCCCAGCAGCTCATCATGGAGGCCATCACCACCATCTCGGCCGCCACGGGCATCCAGTTCATCTATGACGGAACCACCCGGGAACAGCCATCCCCGCAACGGCCGCCCTACCAGCCGGAGGCCTACGGCGAGCGCTGGGCACCGCTGCTCATCGCCTGGACAACCCCGGACGCGGCCCCGCAGCTGAAGGGCAAGGTAATCGGCACCGGAGGCAGCACCCACTTCAGTTACGACGACGGCCCCAAGGCCTTTGTGACCGGCGGCCTGGACCTGGACTCACCGCAGATCGCCAATGAGCTCCTTAACCCGGACGGCCACCTCTATGCCAGGGCCGTGATCCTCCACGAGCTCAGCCATGTCATGGGACTTGACCATGTGGAGGACCCCACGCAACTGATGTACCCGGAAATCGGCACACCCGAGGGGTTGTCCGCCGGAGACCTCAACGGGCTCTTTGAGCTGGGCAAGGCCCAGTGCCGCAAGGACCTCTGACCAGCCGGACCCGCATGCCGGCCGGGCCTCAGGCGGCCTGCCCGGGCCCCAACTGGCTTCGCAGCACCTCCACCGCATCCTGCACCGAGTCCACCAGGAAGATGTGGTCTTCCATCACCCGGCCGGCAGCCAGGCTGCGGAGCATGGGCCATGCGGGGTACTGGTGCTCCCAGTGGTGCCTGCCCACCAGCACCATGGGCGTGATCTTTTCCCGCGCGCCGTAGTAGTTCTCGCAGGCGTCCTGGAAGATTTCCTGCACCGTGCCCGCGGCCCCGGGAAGGAAGACGATGCCTCCCTTGCACAGCTCCAGCAGGATGGCTTCCCTGATGGCGTTGGCAAAGTATTTGGCGATGTGCGTGGCGAAATAGTTGGGCGGCTCGTGCCCGTAAAACCACGTGGGGATGCCGAGCGACGGCGTCCCGCCGGGAAAGCGTTCGACGACGGCGGCGGCGGCACGCGCCCACGCGGACACCGAGGGACGGAACCCGGGGACGGAGGCGAGCGTGTCCAGCGCCGCCTGCACCTCGGCGTCGGACGCCTCGCTGAGGTACGCTCCCATGTTCGCCGCCTCCATGGCCCCCGGCCCTCCGCCTGTGGCAACGACGCGACCGTCCTGTGCCAGCAGCCGGCCCAGCAGGGCGGCCTGGGCAAAACCGGTGCTGCCACGCTGCGCGGCGTGTCCGCCCATCACGCCAACCATGGCGCGGCCCTGCCAGGGCCCCGTCCTGGCCAGCTCGTCCAGGGCGTCGCCGATGGCATGGTCATGAAGTGCCGAAGCAAGGGTGGCGTCCAGCCGGTGCCGCTGGCCATCATGGATGCTCCATTGATAGATCCGGGCATCCGGCAGCTGCTCATACGGGGAGTGCGGCAGCCCGGAGTAAAGCTCCTGGGGCGTATAGAGGGTGGCCCGGTAGGGGTTGAACGGTACCGTCTCAAGCCGTGGAAAGATCAGCGCACCCCGTTGCCGGAGAAGGTCCTCCGTGCCGTCATCGAACGTGCAGCCGAGGAAGATGGCACCCTCCACGTGCATGCCTTCCAGCGCTGCGGTCCTCCCCCGAAGGTCCAGGGACTGTGCATGCCAGCCGTGCATGTCCAGGGCCCCTGCGCTGACCAGCCGGTCGAAGCTTTCCAGGTCCTGGACTTCGAGGTTGTGCGGGTGGGGGCCCAGGTTTCCGGAGAGGTTCACGGTCTAAACCTAAAGCAATACGGGGTCAGATTCCGCCTCTCCGGAGCACCGGAATGGGCTGAATCTGACCCCGCGTTGGTGGAGGTGCTAGGCGGGAATCCGGACGGGTTCGCCGTGGCGGAAGTGCGGGGGCGGGAGGGGACGCGATGCCAGCATGGTGCGCCAGACTTCGGTGTCGTGGATCAGGGCATGGAGCAGGGCGTTGATGGCGAACGCCAGCATCTGGCCCGTGACGATCATGAGTTCGTTGATGATAGCCATGGGCGAGGTCGCCGCGATGCTGGATGCCAGGGGCGGTCGGCGATTGTTTTTGCAGCAGCATTGTTGCCACTCAGATTCTCCCGAGGACTGGAATAGCGGTCAGGAATGCGATGCCTGCACCAGCCTTAGAGCGCTCTACGATATCTAAAGTTCTGATGTCAGTACATAATTCTCTTTGACGATTTCCTGCCGTTCCCGGCCAATCCCTTGACCCTTGGGAAGCGCCTGCTAGGATCGGAGGAGGAAAAAGTATGTCCTATCAAGCGAACATATAGTGGCAAAGCGGCCGTCCATGCCCCACCCGGGTGAAGGCGCCCCGCAACAGGAACGTAAGGGAAGTACCGTGGCGAACAACCTGGGTCTCAGCATCGACCGCTCCTCCCCCGTCCCGCTCTACCACCAGGTGGTGCAGGGCATAGAAGCGGCCATCTTCAGCGGGGTCCTGGAACCCGGCAGCCGGCTCGACAACGAGATCGACCTGGCGGCACAGCTAAACCTTTCCCGTCCCACGATGCGCAAGGCCATGGACGAACTTGTCCGGTCCGGCCTGCTGGTGCGCAAACGCGGCGTGGGAACCCAGGTGGTTTCCAGCCAGGTGCGCCGTCCGCTCGAGCTCTCCAGCCTCTACGACGACCTCACCAATAACGGCAAGAAGCCGACCACGGACGTCCTGAGCTTCTCCCATGTGGAGGCGGACGACGCCACCTTGGCCACGCTGCAGCTCCCTGCCGGTTCGAAGGTCTACCACTTCACCAGGCTGCGCAAGGTGGGGGGCAAACCGCTGGCGCTCATGGAGAACTGGGTCCGTGATGACATCACCGACATGGATGAAGCCATGCTGGCCGGGGAAGGCCTGTACGCCATCCTGCGCCGCGG
Source organism: Pseudarthrobacter sp. C1 (assembly GCF_034720455.1). Taxonomy (NCBI): domain Bacteria; kingdom Bacillati; phylum Actinomycetota; class Actinomycetes; order Micrococcales; family Micrococcaceae; genus Pseudarthrobacter; species Pseudarthrobacter sp. C1. The sequence continues at coordinate 498,409 of NZ_JAYESK010000001.1, forward strand.
CGGCGTGAACTTCCGCCTCGCCAACCAGCGCATCGGCGCCGTGGTGGCCAACGACTACCAGGCCTCCCTCCTGGACACTGCGCCCGGATCCGCGCTGGTCACCATGGAGCGTACTGCCACGGATGACACCGGCCGGCGCGTGGAAACCGGCCACCACGTGTACCGGGGTGATTCCTACAGCTTTGAAATGACACTCGTACAGCGCTAACGCAAGGAGCCAACTCCATGACCAACTGGGTCTACCCCCTGGGCACCGCCGCCGACGGCAAATGGGACGTCTCGATCGGGACCTCCGATTCCTCCCTTGCCGTGGACGGCTGGGCACACACCGGACTGAAGGTGGGCACCCTCGCCGCCGGGGCCGACGTCGTCCTTCCCGCCGCCGCTGAGGAGCGCATTGTGGTGCCCCTTAATGGATCCTTTACCGTCACGGTGGACGGCATCGAGTACCAGCTGGAAGGCCGTGCCTCGGTGTTCCACGGCCCCAGCGACGTTCTCTACTCCGGCACGGGGCGGGGGGTCACCATCAGCTCGGCCGACGGCGGCCGGGTGGCAGTTGCCACCGCACCCGCCAAGGACTCGTACCCCACCCGCCTGGTGACTGCCGCCGAGACCCCGGTGGAACTGCGCGGGGCGGGCAACTGCTCCCGCCAGGTCCACAACTTCGGCACGCCCGCCGCCCTGGAAGCTGACCGGTTCATCGTCTGCGAGGTCCTTACTCCCGCCGGAAACTGGTCCTCGTACCCGCCTCACAAGCATGACGAGGAAAAGGACGGCGAGACGCACCTGGAGGAGATCTACTACTTCGAGACGCGGGTCGCCGCCGGCTCGGCTGCCCCGGCCGACGCCGATGCCATCGGCTACCAGCGCGTCTACGCCTCCGATGAGCGCCCCATCGACGTGTCCGCCGAGGTCCGCACCGGCGACGTTGTCCTGGTTCCTTACGGCTGGCACGGTCCGGCGATGGCTGCACCGGGCTACGACCTGTACTACCTGAACGTGATGGCCGGACCGGGACCGGTGCGGGAATGGCTTATCAGCGACGATCCCCACCACGGCTGGGTGCGCCAGACGTGGGACGGGCAGGACATCGACCCCCGGCTGCCGTTCGGAGCGTAGTGCGCAGGGGCGCAGGACTGCCAATGGCATAGTGGAGACTTGTGAAGCAGACTTCCCCCGCCCGCTCCGTGACCATGGAGGACGTGGCACGTGAGGCAGGGGTGAGCCGCGCGCTCGTCTCCCTGGTGATGCGCGATTCCCCCAAAGTCTCGGCCGCCAAGCGGACGGCGGTGCTGGAAAGCGCCGCCGCCCTGGGCTACTCCCCCAACCGGCTTGCCAGCCGCCTCGCGAGCCACCGCACCAACACCCTGGGCGTCCTCTTCCTTGACCTGCACAACTCGGTCTTCGCAGACATTTACGACGGCATTGCCGAGGGCCTCGCCGGCAGCGGCAACCAGGTGATGGTCGCCGTCGGCTCCGCTGATCCCGGCACCGAACTGGAAGCCGTGAAGAACTTCGTGGACCTCCGCGTGGACGGGGTCATCCTGGCCGGCTACACCGGCTTGGCCGGTGAACTGGAGGCCGCCCTGCGCGGGACGGCCGCCGTCGTCATCACCAGGGAATTAAAGGTCGACGGCGTCGATTCAGTCCTGACGGATGACTTCCGCTCCGGAGCGCTCGCCGTGGAGCATCTGCACGGGCTGGGGCACCGGCGGATCGCCCACGTGGATATCTCCGACTGGCTGCCGTACACCGACCGCCGCGAAGGCTACCTGCACGCGATGAAGCAGTTCGGCCTTGAGCCGATGCTGGTGCACAGCGACATGACCGAGCGCGGCGGGCGCAACGTCATGGAACGCTTCCTGGCTTCCGGCGCCGTGCTGCCCACCGCGATCTTTGCCCACAACGACCTCACGGCCATCGGCATCATGGAGGCCCTGGCTACGCACGGGCTGAGGGTCCCGGACGATGTGGCGATCGTGGGCTGCGACAACATCGAGCTGGCCGCCTCGCCCCTCATTGGACTGACGTCCATCGACCAGCACGCCGGGGAACTCGGCCGGGTGGCGGCGCAGGTCATGCTGGACCGGCTTGCTGGTTCCGCCGGCCCTTCCGTCACGCGCAAGCTCGAACCGGCCCTGGTGGTCCGGAGCTCCTCAAATCCCGGCGCGGGACCCTAGCCACCCACGGCAAGGTCCCGCACCAGGAGTTTCAGCGCACGCCCGCCGTGGCTTGTTCCACCCTCACCGGGACACCGCTGGCCAGCGATTCCTGGGCGGCGTCCGCCACCCGGGAGGCGGCCACGGCGTCCTCCGGTGTGCAGGGGTTGTCACGCTGGCCAAGGACAAGCTCAACGAACGCGGCCATTTCGGACCGGTAGGCCTGGTCAAAGCGCTCGGCGAAGGTCCTGTGCGGCTCACCGGACGGGAACCCCACGCCGGGCTCGGCCGACGCCATGGCGGTTTTTTCATCCAGGCCCACCGTCAGCGATCCCTTGGAACCCTGGATTTCCAGGCGGACGTCGTGGCCGGCCCCGTTGTAACGCGTCGCTGAGACGGTACCCACGGTGCCGTCGTCGAACGTCACGAGCGCGAGCGCTGTGTCCACGTCCCCCACAGCGCCGATGGCCGGGTCCCCGTTGTTGGAGCCCTTCGCGTACACCTCAACGATCTCCCGGCCCGTCAGCCAGCGGAGGATGTCAAAATCGTGGACGGAGCAGTCGCGGAACAGGCCGCCTGAGGTGGCCAGGAACTCCACAGGAGGCGGTGCCATGTCACAGGTGACGGCCCGCAGCGAGTGGATCCAGCCCAGTTCGCCGGCCTGGTATGCCCGCCTGGCTTCCAGGTAGCCGGCATCAAGGCGGCGCTGGTGGCCGATCTGGACCACACCGTGCTTGCTGCGGATGTAATCCAGCACGGGCAGGGCATCCGCCACATTCATTGCCACCGGTTTCTCGCAAAATACCGGGATGCCCGCGTCCACGCCCGCCTTGATCAGCCCGGGATGGGTGGCGGTGCCTGTGGCCACCACCAGGCCATCGATGCCGGAGGCAAGGAGGGCTTCGACGGACGGAAGAAACTCGGCGCCCAGGCCGGCTGCCACCGTCCGCGCGTGCTCTTCGGCCACGTCCGTTAGCCGGAGCCTGACGTTGATGCCCTTGGGGTTCAGCACCCCGTTGAGGCCCGCGATGTTGCCGGCGTGCATCACGCCGATCCGGCCCACGCCTACCAGGCCAAGGGTTACATCCTTCATTGTTTTTCCTCTGCATAGACGGTAAAGGCGGTCCGGAAGGCGTCGAGGGCTGCGGCACTGCCGTCCCTGGCCCACGCCTCCATGCCCACTGTGCCGTGGTAGCCGGCATCGGCGAGGGCCCGGGCAACGGCTGCGTAGTTGATTTCTCCGGTTCCGGGCTCGCAGCGGCCGGGCACATCCGCAACCTGGACTTCACCGATGTGCGGCAGGGCCGATCTCACGAGTTCGATGAGGTTCCCCTCCCCCAGCTGCGCGTGGTACAGGTCCAGCATCAGTTTGGCGTTCGGGTGTCCGGCCGCCTCCACCAGTGCGAGGGTGTCCTTGGCCCGTGCCAGCGGGATGCCGGGGTGGTCAAGGATGGTATTCAGGTTCTCCAGGCAGAACGTCACACCGTGTTTTTCGCCCAGGGCGCCAAGCCGCTGCAGGGTTCTGGCGCCCGTGGCCCACATGCGGCCGGTGGAGCGGTACACCGGGCGGGCGGCGCGGCCTTCCACCAGTTCAGCCGGGTGCACCACCATGCGGCTGACGCCCAGTTCGAGGGCGGTGGGGATCAGCGATTCAGCCGTCCGCACCACCTCATCGGCCGTGTCCGGGTCCACCAGGCTGCCCGATACGTAGCCCGTCATGGAGGAGAAGACCGCCCCGGTAGCCTTCAGCGCCTGGATGTCCTTTCCGCGCGAGTCCCAGAGTTCGACGTCGAATCCCGCCTCGTGGATCCTGCGCACCCGTTCCACAAACGGCAGGTCCAGGAAGACCATCTCGGCGCATACTGCCAGGCGCATCAGACGGCTGCCTTCCCGGCGACGGTAACAGGGGCGCCGCTCTTGACGGACTCGATGCAGGCCAGCGCCATTGCCAGGGCGCGGCGGGCGTCGGCAGCGCCCGGCGTCAGGGTGAAACCGGACGACGGCGATGGCACGCCGCCGTCGCGCCCGGCACGGACCGCCTCGGCGAAGTCCGCCAGTTCGTCCGTGTAGGCCTGGCGGAAGAGTTCGACGTTGAGCCGCGGGGTGTCCGCGGACAGCCCCTCTGCGGTGTAGCGGCGGGCGGCCGTCTCCGTGGCCCGGCCGGCCTGGACCATGCCCTTGGAGCCGAAGACTTCGCCGCGGATGTCGTACCCGTACAGCGCACTGAAGTTCGCCTCGGCCACCGCCAACGCACCGTTGCTGTACCTGATCGTCACCACCGCTGTATCCAGGAACCCCTGGTCACGGAGCGAGGGCTCCACGAGCGCATCGGCCACCGCGTAAACCTCCACGGGTTCGGCCCCTTCGTTGAACCAGTTGAGGGTGTCGAAGTCGTGGATGAGGGTTTCGAGGAAGATGGTCCAGGCCGGGACCCTGGCGGCATGGGGGATGCTTCCGTTCCCCGGATCACGGGTCAGCGAGCGCAGGAGTTGCGGGGTCCCGGCAATGCCCGCGGCGAGGTCCTTCTTTGCTGCCTGGAAATCTTCGGCGTAACGGCGGTTGAATCCGATCTGGAAGTGCACGCCGGCAGCGTCAACGGCTGCCAAGGCGGCGTCGAGTTCCGCCAGCCCCTGGCCGCCCGGCTTCTCGCAGAAAACGTGTTTCCCGGCGGCGGCCGCCTGGGTGATAAGTGCCGAGTGGAACCGTGCCGGGCTGGCGATGATCACGGCGTCAACCTCCGGATCCGCGAAGATGTCGTCGGCGCTGGCCGTGACCTTGGTGGTGCCCAGTTCCAGGGCAAGGCTCCGGGCGGACTCGATGTTGGGGTCGGCAATGGCCGCCAGGACCGCGCCGGGGACGCGGCGCGCAACGCTGTCGGCGTGGAATGCGCCCATCCAGCCGGAGCCGATGAGCCCTATCCGTACCGGTACCGGGACTGCCGTGGGGTTCTGGGTGATGTAAGCCAAGGGCTCATCCTTTCGGGTGTGTGAAGAGACGGTTATGCGGGGGTTCATTCGCCCGGAAAGCTAATGCCGAGCCGGCGCCGGATTTCGTCGGCGGCTTCCATGGTTCGGATGGAGGCCGCGAGTGGACGCTGGGGGCTTTCTGCCTGTCCGGCCGCGATGCAACGGGCCACTGCTGCGGCTTCGAAATGCAGGCCCTCGAAGTGCCCGCCCGCCGGCTCGCTGTAGCGCCGCCGTGTCCCGTCGGGGAAACGCAGCTCGAAACCGCCGGGCATGTTGAATGGTCCGTCCATGGTCAGTGTTGCCTGGGAGCCGACAATGGTGGCAGCCGTGGGGGTGAAATTATGCAGCTGCGTGTTCATGACTGCCTGGCTGCCGCCCGGGAAGTGCATGATCGCCGAAAGCTGCGCGTTAACCCCGGACTCGTGCTGCTGGCCAATGACATGCATCTGCTCCGGGGAGCCCAGGATTTCGGTGATAAGCGCCAAGGGATAGGTCCCGAGGTCCAGCAGCGGACCCCCGGCCAGCGCTGGATCAAAGATGCGGTGGCTGCGGTCGAAGTACTCGCCGTATTCCGCCAGCACAGTGGTCACGGCCCCCAGCGTCCCGGCTTCGAGGATCTGCCGGATGACGTCGAATTTTGGCAGGAAGAAACTCCACATCGCCTCGGCGGCGAAAACGCCGGCGGACCCGGCCCGCGCGGCGATGTCCCGTGCCTGGTCCGCATTGAGCCCTATGGGTTTTTCGATCAGGACGTGTTTGCCTGCTTCGAGCGCGAGCAGGGCTGCGCTGTGGTGGAAATTGTGCGGTGTGGCGACATAAACAATGTCGATATCGGGAGCCGCTGCGAGCTCCTCGTAACTTCCGTACGCGGCCGGCACGCCAAACTTCCCGGCAAACTCTTTGGAGCGGGCCACGGAGCGGGAGCCGACGGCGGCAATCACCTGGCGGGAATGCGCCTGCACTGACTCCGTGAACCGCTCTGCAATCCACCCGGGCCCCATGATTCCCCAACGCAGGGAGGGTGCGTCCTTCGAATCCGGGACGCGTGATGCCGGCATGACGGGAACGGCCATCAGTAGATTACTTTCGTGAAGGCTCCGTCACTGTGCAGCGACCGGATCATGGCCTGGGCAACCTGCGATGCCCGCAGGCCGTCTTCTCCGGTGGCGAGCGGTGCGGGCTCGCCCCTTTCGAGGGCGGAAATCCAGGCCTGGAGCTGCAGCCGGTAGGCGTCGGCGAAACGCGGGCGCCAGTCAGCAGGGATTTCGGCCGTGCGGTGGCCCTCGCGCTGGACCACCAGGGCTGCGGGTTCGGGCAGGGCAGCGGTGCCACCCTCGGAAACAACTTCGCACCTGGTGGTATAGCCGTACTGCGCGTTCAGGAACAGTTCCAGGGTCGTCAGGGTTCCGTCGGCCGTCCGGAGGAGCATCACGGCAGGGTCCTGCAGTTCTCCGGGACTGTGCCGGGAGCTGCGCCCCGCCTGCCATGCAACTTCGGTGATGGGCGAGTCCAGCAGCCAGGGGATGATATCGAACTCGTGGATGGCCGAATTGGTGATGGCCGTTTCCGAGCTGGTGCCGGGGCCCGAGGCTACCGTGCGGCTGGTGCAGTGGACAATCAGGGGTTCGCCGTGGCTCCGAAGCCGCGTGGATTCGCGGAGGGCGGCGTAGCCGGGATCGAAGCGCCTCATAAAGCCCATGGACAGCAGCCTGGCACCGGTCGCCGCGACGATGTCCGCCTCAGCTTCCACAACGTCAAGGCTCTCCAGGAGCGTCGGGGCCAGCGGCTTTTCACAAAGCACGGGCGTCATCGCTTCGAAGCATTCCAGCACCAGTCCGGCGTGGGTGGAGTCGTGCGAAGCGATAACGACGGCGTCCACCTCGCTGGAGTTGATCAGCTCCGAGGGGTCCGTCGTGGTCCGGGCCGACGGCGGCGCAGCAGCAGCTGCGCGTCCGGCGTCGAGGTCTGCCACGAAGGTGACTTCCGCACCGTTGACGGTGGCGGAAAGGTTCCTGATATGGTCTGCGCCCATAATGCCGGCGCCAATGACGCCCACCCGGATCGGCATGCTGTTTCCTGTCTAATGTTCAGTGCGCACACGAATGGCAGAGCGAGGGGGCCCATCGGGCATTTGCCGTCGGGCCCCCGGCGGGGTGCTACACGTGCCGCGGGCTGCTTTCCTTGGCAGATTCCGCGATTTCAGTGACGTCGGCAACCTCAGCCTGGACTTCCTTGACGATGTCGCCGTGGCCTCCGAGCTGTTCGAGCTCGTGGGCAAGTTCGGCAAGTTCCGCGCCGCCGGCCATTTGGGCGGTGAGCTCGTCCAGGGTGATGTCCTTTTTGTCGTAGTAGCCGATGGATTTGCCCCGCTTGAGCAGGAGGAACCGGTCGCCCACGGGGAAGGCGTGGTGCGGGTTGTGGGTGATGAAGATGACCCCAAGGCCCCGGTCCCTCGCCTGGAGGATATAGCGCAAAACTACGCCCGACTGCTTGACGCCCAGGGCCGCCGTCGGCTCGTCCAGGATCAGGACCTTGGCTCCGAAGTACACTGCCCGGGCAATGGCCACACACTGGCGCTCGCCGCCCGAAAGCTGACCGATGGGCTGCTCCACATCGCGCAGGTCGATGCCCATGTCGGCGAGCTCTTTCTTGGTGATGTCCTTCATCTTCTGGACATCGAGGCTCTTGAACGGGCCGAACCCGGTGGTGAGCTCCGAGCCGAGGAAGAAGTTCCGCCAGATGGGCATCAGGGAAACCACCGCGAGGTCCTGGTAGACCGTCGCGATGCCGACATCGAGGGCATCGCGGGGGGAACTGAATTTCCGTTCGTCACCCATGACGTACAGTGAGCCTTCGTCGTGCTGGTGCAGGCCCGCGATGATCTTGATCAGCGTGGACTTACCGGCACCGTTGTCTCCCAGAACGCACGTGACGCGGCCGTTGTCCACGGCCATGGTGACGTCACGAAGGGCAATGATGTTGCCGTAGTGCTTGCCTACACCTTCCAGGGAGAGCAAATGAACCGGGGTGTGCGTCAGCGGATCCTTTTCGTTCTTGAGCAGGGTCTGCTGGTCGATTGCTTTGGCGTTCATTTTCTTCGCCCCTTACTTCAGTTCCGCGCGGCGCTTGACGATGAGGTTGACGATGGTAGCCAGCAGAAGCATCAGGCCGAGGAAGAACTTGAACCAGTCCGGGTTCCACTGCGCGTAGACAATGCCCTTGTTGGCCATGCCAAAGATGAAGGCACCGATCGCACCTCCCACGGCTGAACCGTAGCCACCGGTGAGGAGGCAGCCGCCGATCACGGCGGCGATGATGTAGAGGAATTCGTTGCCCACGCCCTCGCCCGACTGCACTGCGTCGAAGGCGAACAGGTTGTGCATGCCGAGGATCCAACCGCAGAACCCGACCGCCATGAACAGCCCGATCTTGGTCTTCGTCACGGGCACGCCCACGGCGCGTGCGGAGTCGGCGTTGCCGCCCACTGCGAAGATCCAGTTGCCCACCTTGGTGCGCAGCAGTACCCAGGATGCGATGGCAACCAGGATGATCCAGAAGAACACGGTGATTTTGACTTCAACGCCACCGATGCTGATCGACGAGGCGAACACGGCACGGGCCGATTCGAAGCCGTCCAGCTTGGAAATGGACGGCGAGGACACGCTGCCGCCAATAAGCCTGGTCAATGCCAGGTTTAGGCCGGTAAGCATCAGGAACGTCGCGAGGGTGACGATGAAGCTGGGAAGCTTGGTCTTGATCAGGATCCAGCCGTTGATGAACCCGATGGCCAGCGAGACTGCGAGCGCCAAGGCAACGCCTACCCACGCGTTCATGGAGAAATTCCAGCTGAAAAGGGATGCGGTCAGCGCTGATGAGATCACGGCCACGCCGGTGGAAAGGTCAAATTCGCCGCCTATCATCAGCAGCGACACACCGACGGCCATGATCCCGATGGTGGAGCTGCCGTAAAGAATGGTTGCCAGGGCGTTGGGCTGGGTGAAGGTCGAAGAAACCAGCGCGAAGAAAACGAACAGGACCACTGCTCCTACGAGAGCGCCAACTTCAGGGCGGCCCAGGAGCTTCTGGAACGGGTTCCGTTGTCCGACTCGCTCATCGCCGCGCGGCCCGGCTGCTGCGGCTGGTGCCGGAGGCAGGGTTGCTGTATTTGCCATTGGAAGAACTCCTTGTTGGTCAGGCCGTGCGGCGGATACCCTCCGCACGGCCTGAGTCCTGGATCTAGCGGACGCCCTGCTGGGCGAATTTGAGGACGTCTGAAGCGTTCGACTTATCGACAATGGTCGGGCCGGTCAGGACAGGCTGTCCACCGCCGAGCTTGAAGCCGCCGCGCTTTGCCTGCCACAGGGAATCAATCGACATGTAGCCCTGGAGCCACGGCTGCTGGTCCACGGTGAAGATCACGGCACCATCCACGATCTTCTGCGCGAGATCTGCGTTCAGGTCGAAGCTGGCAACCTTCGAAGAGCTGCCGGCATCCGCGACGGACTTGAGCAGCGTCAGGGTGATCGGTGCGCCCAGGCCAATGATGACGTCGGCATCCTTGGCGGCCTGGAGCTTCGCTGTGGCGGTGGACTGGACTGCGGTCATGTCTTTGCCGTCGACGTACAGGATCTCCGCTCCCGGAACTTTGGCCTTGACGCCTGCGCAGCGTGCTTCCAGACCAACGTGGCCCTGCTGCTGAATTACGCATACGGGGTGCTTGAAGCCCTCGGCGGCCAACCGGGTCCCCACGGCCTCGCCGGCGAGTTTCTCGTTGGACCCGAAGTGGGTAAATGCGCCGAGCTGTGACGAGATGCTCTCGCCTGCATTGAGGCTCACCACCGGGATGCCGGCATCAGTGGCCTTCTTCAGGACGTCCTTCAGGGCATCCGGGGTGGCGAGGGTGACGGCGATGCCATCGACCTTCTGGTCGATTGCCTGCTGGACGAGCTGCGCCTGGCGACCGGCTTCAGGATCGCTGGTGTAGAGGAGCTCAACGTTGTCTTTAGCCGATGCTTCCTCCGCCCCCTTGCGGACGATGTCCCAGAAGGTGTCGCCTGCTGCTGCATGGGTGATCAGGGCCACCTTGATGCGGGCGGTGGTTGCCACCTGCCCCGAGGAGCCGGAGTTTGCAGTGTCTGCCGACTTGCCTCCGCCGCTGGAGCAAGCGCTCAGTGCCAGCATCGGAACGACGGCCGCCACGAGGGTCGCCTTCCGCCAGGAAAACTTCTTCACGATATATCTCCTTTGATAAGGGTTGCGGCCCTGCCTCTCTGCAGGAACTCGAGGCCCTCTACAGAGATCATGGGTGATCGGGATCACTCATGTCAAGACTTTGTCCTGACATTAGTATGTTTTTACTTCAAAGAAGATGGTTGGGCGCTTGAGGACGGCGCAGTGGCTGTAGTCGAGCGGACCATCAGGGCAGGATCGATCAGGGTCCGCTGAGGTACGGCGGCAGGATCCTCAAGCCTGGCCAGCAGACGGCGCGCGACCTCAATACCCACAAGATCACTGCGATTATCCACGGAGGTGATGTCCAGGTACCGCGACTTGGCCAGTTGTGAGTTGTCGTATCCGATGACGGAAATCTCATGCGGGACCGACAGTCCGCGGACCCTGATGGCCCCGAGGGCGCCCACTGCCATGGTGTCGTTTGCTGCAAAAATGGCAGTCGTGTCCGGATGGTGCTCCAGCAGCCAGCGTGCCGATTCGTAACCGTCCTCTTCAGACGTGCCCCCTGCCTCCCCGACGACGCAAACCTCGACACCAGCCTCCCGGAGATGCCCAGTAAAGCCGGCCCTTCGGTGGGCAGCGGCACCACCGGACCCGGACAGGTGCCCGATCCTGGTGTGTCCGAGGTCCAATAGGTGGGCGGCGGCCATGGCGCCCCCGGCGTCGTCATCATTCGTTACCAGGTCCATGCCCTCAGGCACCCCGTTTCGCCAGCCTGCCACGATAGTGGGCACCCCCGCACCGGTCAGCATGGACAAAGTGGGCTCGGCAGCAATTACCAGGCCATCAACGTGCATGGCCAGCAGTCCGTCCACAGCCTCGCTGATACGGTTTGCGCCAGGGCGGGAATCGGCCAGCATCACCTGGTAGCCACCCTCCGTCAGCACGGATTCCATACCCCGCAGCAGATCGACAAACCAAAGGTTCCGGTAGTCATCTATGACAAGTCCTATGCTCTTTGTCCGGCTGCTGGCTAGCGTCGTGGCTGCCCGGCTGGGACGGTAGCCAAGTTCCGAGATCGCCGCCTGCACTGCATTGCGGCGCTTCTCGCTAACGCGCACCGGATTCTGCAGCACCAGCGAAACCAGCGATGGCGAGACTCCCGCATGCTTGGCCACGTCATAGATGGTGGGGCGCCGGTTTTTGAGGCGATCACGCGTCATGGAAATGCCTTTCTTCTCTCGGTTGAGAATATCCCGGCGAACAATTGACAGGACATATGGACATGGATACGCTCAAGGTCAGCGTAAAAATTGTAGCGCTACAAAATGCCGCTGGCGATTCCGCTGCGGCTGAATTTCAAAGGAGAAATCAATGGCTGAAAGCCTCGGTGTAGCAGTCATCGGCGCAGGCATGGCAGGCAAGGCGCACGCTGCCGCGTACCGGACGGCATCCGCCCTGTACAGCCCGACGCTTCCTCCGGTGCGCCTGGTTTCCATCGGCGACGTCAATGCTGAATTCGGTTCCCTGGCCGCCCGCCGATTCGGGTACGAGCGTAACGACACCTCATGGCAGGCAATCGCTGAAGCCGATGACATCGACGTGGTCAGCGTGGTCATCGCCAATTCCCTCCACCGCGAGGTTGTTGAGGGTTTGCTGGCCGCCGGCAAGCACGTGCTGTGCGAAAAGCCCCTGAGTGATTCGATGGACGATGCCCGCGCAATGGCCGACGCCGCCCGAAATGCGTCCAGCATCGCCCGCATTGGCTTCACCTTCCGCCGTACACCGGGCATCGCCTACATTCGCAACCTCATCCGGAACGGGGTTCTCGGCAACGTCCTGCATTTCAGCGGCCGGTACTGGACCGACTATGGCTTCAGCCCCTTCGCCCCCATGAGCTGGCGGTACAAGGGTGGCGCAGGTTCAGGTGCCCTTGCCGACGTCGGGTCCCATCTGGCTTACGTCTCTGAGTTCCTCTGCGGCGATATTCAATCCATCTCCGGCGGACAGCTCAGCACCGTCATCGGCAAGCGTCCGCTGCCGCTGGCCGCAGTGATGGGCCATGACCACGTGGCCGTCAGCGACACCTTCGAAGCCGTCGAGAACGACGACTACGCAGCCTTCAACGCAGAGTTTGCCGTCGGCGCGGGAAGCTTCGAAGTCTCCCGCGTTGCCGCCGGCCACGCCAACAGCCTGCAGTTCGAGGTGTTTTGCGAAAACGGCGCCGCCAAGTTCGACCAGCGCCGGCCGTCCGAGATCCAGCTCTTCCTCAACGACGACTCCGGCAACGAAAACGGCTACCGGCAGGTCATCCTCGGCCCAGGCCACCCCTACATCGCCGGCGGCCTCGCCATGGACGCCCCGGAAGTGGGCTTCGGTCAAAACGATGCGTTCGGCTACCAGGCACGGGCATTCCTCGAAGAGGTTGCCGGCATCAGCGAAGCAGAGTCCCTCCCCCGGTGTGCCACCTTCGACGAGGGCGTCCGCAACATGGAACTGCTCGGCGCCGTCACCGAGTCCGCCCTCAACAACGGAAAGAAGATTTCGCTATGAAACTGGGTGTCTATAACGCGATCCTGCATGACCGGCCCCTTCCCGAGGCATTGAAGGTCATCGCCGACCTCGGCCTCACCGGGATCGAAATCAACACCGGCGGGTTCCTGCCTGCGGTCCACGTGCCCGCCATGGACCAGATCCTGGAAAGTGACGCAGCCCGCGATGACTTCCTGGCGATCTTCGAGGGTACCGGGGTGTCAATCGCCGGCCTGAACTGCAACGGCAACCCCCTGCATCCCAAGCGCGAGATCGGCGAGAAGCATGCCGAAGACATCCGCCGTTCCATTCGCCTCGCGCACCGCCTTGGGCAGAACCGGGTGGTCACAATGTCAGGGTTGCCCGGCGGAGAGCCCGGCGCCACCGTCACCAACTGGATCGTCAACGCCTGGAACTCAGCCGCCCTGGACGTTCTGGACTACCAGTGGGGCGTGGCTGCCAGATTCTGGAAGGAAACAGACCAACTGGCCCGGGAGTACGGTGTGAAGGTTGCCCTGGAGCTGCACCCGCAGAACCTGGTCTTCAACCCGGCCGACGTGCATAAGCTCGTGGAGCTGACCGGAGCGACACACATCGGTGTGGAACTGGACGCCTCCCACCTGTTCTGGCAGCAGATGGACCCCATAACCGTTGTCCGCGAATTGGGGCCGCTGGTCTTCCAGGCCGCGGCGAAGGATGTACGGATCAACAAAGAAACCGCCGCACTCTACGGTGTTTTGGACAACCGGTTCCGACGGCTCTCCCCGGAAGAACACCGGACGAACCTCGGCGGCGACGAGTGGGCTAACGAATGGCCCAGGCCTGCAGCTTGGGACTTTGTCGCGCTGGGCAAGGGGCACGACACCGCCTACTGGGCCGAGTTCCTCCGCGCCCTCCACGACGTCGACCCGAACATGCTCGTCAACATCGAACACGAAGATGTCGAACTGGGCCGTATCGAAGGGCTGGAAGTTGCGGCCAGGGTTCTCCTGGACGCAGACGCAGCGCTCTCGGCATCGTTGAAACTGACGGCCTGATCGCACAACAAACCCGCACAGCAGGAGGGGTGGCGCACAGCGCCGCTCCTCCTGCTGTCTTTCTGCTGTCTTTCCCGGCGGGGTTGTCCTGAATGTCGGCCATAAGCGGCGGCGTGTCGCCGATATCCTGGCTTTGGCCCGCTTCCAAAACGTGAAAAGCGCCCGACGCCAGCCGGCGTCGGGCGCTTCTTTTGGCACGGAGTGTGCCTTGCGTTGGAGGGATTAGGCGTTCATGCCGGAACGCTCTTTGAAGAGGTGTTCGAGCTCCTCAAGCGACTTGTCCTTCGTTTCCGGTACCACCCGCTTGACCCACGCGATCGCGCAGATCTGCAGTGCCACGAAGATGAGGAAGGTAGCCGATACTCCGATCCACGAAACCATCTGCGGGAAGAAGAAGCCGATGAGAAAGTTGACCATCCACAAGACAAAAACGCAGATTCCCATGGCGACGCCGCGGACATGCATCGGGAAGATCTCGGACATGGTCAGCCAGGTCACGGTGCCGATGCAGCCCTGCATAGAGGCCAGGAACGTCACCATGAACAGCAATACCAGGTAGCCGCGAAGGGTGCTTTCCGGCAGGGCCAGAGAGATCATCGCGATGGCCAGCAGGGATGTGGCTGTGCCGCAAAGTCCCACAATTAGCATGGGTTTGCGAGGCACACGCGACATCAGGTACATGCCTATAACGACGGCCACTACGGAGGTGATGCCGTTGAGAACGTTTGCGATCAGTGCGCCCTGGTCGCCGAATCCTGATGAAGACAGGATGGACGTTCCGTAGTACATGATCGCGTTGACGCCGCTGATCTGGTTAATGATCGCCATGCCGAGACCCACCACGAAGATCCTGCGGATCCAGGGAACGGTAAGGTCCTTGACCGTTCCGAGTCTGGCCTGGTAGTCCTCGCGGGCCGCCTGCCGCACTTCGTCGAACTCCGCCGACACGTCCCCGGCAGCGCGGGTGGAGCGCAATACTTCCAGAACAGCACCGAACCGGCCGGCAGACGCCAGCCAGCGCGGGCTTTCCGGCAGGACCAGCATCCCAAACCACAGCACCACAGCCGGCAACGTAGCGATCACGAGCATCCACCGCCAAATGTTGGCCTCTTCCGGGAAGGCGTTGCCCAGGACGGCATTGAACGTGAAGGCGATGAACTGGCCTGTGACGATCATCAGTTCGTTCTGCGTGACGATGCGGCCACGCTGGGCCGCCGGCGACATCTCCGCAAGGTACACGGGCACGATTACCGACGCGCCGCCCACGGCGAGCCCCAGCAGGGTCCTGGCCGCTATCAGTAGTTCAGTGCTGGGCGAGATGGTGCAGAAGATGGTGGCGACGACGAAGATCAGCGCCAGCCCCATGATGGTTCTGCGTCTGCCGAAACGGTCAGACAGACGGCCGGCACTGATGGCGCCAAAGGCTGCACCGAACAGGAGCGTCGATGTCACGAGTCCTTCGGTCAGCGGTGTAAGGCCAAGGTCGCGCTGCATGAATGGGAGGGCGCCGTTGATGACTCCGGTGTCGTAGCCAAAAAGCAGGCCGCCGAAGGTGGAGAACAGCGCCACCTTCCGCATGAACTTTTTCGGATCGGATTGATAGGCCTTTGCAGGTGCTCCTCCGCCGATAGCCGCGTCCGGGGCTTCGGGCTCCGTTAAGATTCCTTTGCTGTGTTCCATCCGCGTTTCCACTACTTCGCCTTGGCGATGTAGGCCTTCATCGTCTCCAGCTGGTACCGGGAAACCTCATCAGCCTTCTCGTCCTCCGCAAAAACGCTGGAGACCATTACAGTGTCATCCCGGTCCAGGAAGCCGATTTCCTTGAGTCCGCCGAAGAATTCATCCCAGTTCACGTCGCCGTCACCGATCTTCAGGTGCTGGTGCACGCGGACGGGATTGCCCGGCGGGTTGGTGATGTACCGAAGCCCGTGCGAGGCGTGGTGGTTCATGGTGTCGGCGACATGGACCAGCCGCAGCTTGTCCCCCGCTGCCCGCATGATGTCCAGTGGAGCGTTCTTCATGTGGAAGCTGTGCGAGGCGACGTAGACCAGGCCTACGTTCTTTGAGTTCAGCCCCCTGATCACCCGGATCGCTGCCAGGCCTTCCTCCACAAAGTCGTCCGGGTGCGGGTCGATCAGCAGGTCGAGGCCCTCGCGTTCAATGATCGGCAGGAGTTCCTCCATGGAACGGTAGAAGGCCCGCTCGGACTCCTCGGCCTTCTCCGGCCTTCCGCTGAACTCCGTGTTGATGGTGCCGACGCCGAGGTCGACCGTGATCTGGATGACCCGCTTCCAGTAGCGGACTGCTGCTTCGCGGGCATCCTCGTCCGGTCCTGACCATCGGAGGACCGGCAGCACGGACGCAATCTCAATCCCCGCGTCCCGGCAGGCCTTGCTGAGCTGACCCACCAGTTCGTCATCGGCCTTGGGGTGGTTGTAGAAGGGGATGAAGTCCGCGTGCGGGGTCATCTGCATGTACTTGTAGCCGAGGTCCGCAACCACCTTTGGGAACTCGAGCAGGCTGTGCGAGTGGTGGAAGGGCGTAGGGTCAAGTGCGATTTTCACGAAAAAACACTCCGTTGTGGATCGGTAAAGGGTTGGAGACGGAAAAGGGGACGGATCGCTCCATCCCCTTTCTGTCCTACTTGTAGAGGTCCGGCTTGGGGGCAAGCTTCACGGCCACCTTTTCGCCGTTCTTCTGCGCCTCGACGCCTGCTTCACAGCAGGCTGCGGTGGCGTAACCGTCCCAGGCCGTGGGACCGCCGATCTCGCCCTTAAGTGCCGCGTCCACCCATGACTGGATTTCGACGTCGTATGCCGCACCGAAACGCTCCTCGAAGCCGGGGGTGACGTTGCCGCCCCAGTGGCCGGCGCTCCGGGTGTAGGGACCCTTGTCTCCTCCGATGCTGACGATGCCCTCTTCGAAGGAAGCCTGGGTGGCCACTTCGTAGCCGAACTTGGCATTCACGTAGATTTCGACGTCGGCCAGGACACCCGACTCGGTCTCGAGCAGGACGTGCTGGGGGTCGTGCTGGCCCGCGGGCGCGTTCTTGGTCGCCTTGCCCAGGCGGACCTGGACGCTGGTGATCTCCTCGCCAGTGAAGTACCTGATGGCGTCGAACTCGTGCACAACGGAGTCGTTGATCAGCATCTCATTGGTGAAGCCGGCCGGCGTGGTGGGGTTGCGGTGCTGGTGGTGCAGCATCAGCAGTTCACCCAGTTCGTGGTTCCGGATGATCTGGCCAAGGGCTGCATATTCGGCGTCGAACCGGCGCATGAAGCCGACCTGGATGCGCTTGTGCCCCAGTGCAACCTCGGCCTGGACGATCTTCCAGGAGGACTCGGCATCCGGGGTCAGCGGCTTCTCGCAAAGGATGGGGATGTCCTTGGCAACGGCCTTGAGCAGGATGTCCTCGTGCAGGAAACCAGGGGTGGCAATGAGTACTGCATTGACGTCGCCGTTGTTGAGCGCTTCCTCGGCGTCAGCAAGGGCAACGGCTCCCGGAATGCCTTCAACGGCCGCCTGGGCACGGGCCAGGTCAACGTCGACGACGGCGGCAACCTCGGCACCGTGGATGCGGGTGTTGAGCCGCTGGATGTGGTCGGCGCCCATGCGCCCGGCGCCGATGACGGCGACGCGGAGGTTTTGAGTCATTGTTTCGTCCTTCTGTGTCTGTAACGGATGCGGGCTGTCTTGTTGTCAGTTGACGGTGGTTCGGGAACCGCAGGACAGCAGGTAGTTGCGGGTGCGCTTGGCGATCGGCATGGGCACGTCGAAGTCCACCGGGTACATGTCCTGCTCCACGATGCCGAAGATGGGGCGGTTGAGGCCCTCGACCGCTTCGATTACGGCGCGGAGGTCGGGCAGGCCGTTCGGCGGCTCGGTCATAACGCCTGCCAGGTTGGCGGCAGCCCAGGTCATGTTTTCCTCGTTGACCTTCTTGAGGATCTCCGGGTTGATCTGCTTCAGGTGCAGGTAGCCGATCCGGTCCGGGTAGTTCTTGATGAGCTCCAGGCTTGATGCGCCGCAGTACTCGGCATGGCCCGTATCCAGGCAAAGGTTCACATACTTCGGGTCAGTCGCAGCCAGCAAGGTTTCGATGTCCTCCTGGGCTCCCACGTGGGAATCCGCGTGGGAGTGGAACTGCTGCTTCAGGCCGAAGTCCTCCAGGAGCGTCTTGCCCAGGCGGTTGTGGCCCTCGAAGAGGTCGCCCCAGGCCTTGTCGTTCAGGGTGCCGCTTTCCACTGCCTCGCCGGTAACGTCGTCGCGCCACATGGCAGGGATGACCACGATGTGCTCGCCGCCCATGGCTGCAGTCAGTTCGGCAACCTTCCGGGCGGGCTCCCACGCGGTTTCCCACTGGTCCAGTCCGCGGTGGAAAGCGGTGAACACAGTACCGGCGGAGATCTTGAGGTCGCGCTGCTTGAGCTCCTCGGCCAGCCGCGCGGGGTCGGTGGGAAGGTACCCGTAAGGGCCCAGTTCGATCCACTTGTAGCCGGATTCGGCAACCTCGTCGAGGAACCGTTCCCACGGCGTCTGCTTGGGGTCGTCCGGGAACCAGACGCCCCAGGAGTCCGGCGCCGTGCCGATGATCAGTTTGTTCTCAGTCATTGTGCGTTCCTCCTCATCGATTGCTCCGCAGGTGTCTTTTTGGACGCTCAAAACGGCGGGTACGGAGCAGTCGATGGTGGTTGTCGGGGTGGGGACTAGTTGGACGGGAAGTTGTAGGAGGCGCCGGAGGCGTGGTGGGTTTCGGGCCAGCGTGAGGTGACCACTTTGCCGCGGGTGTAGAAGGAGACGCCCTCGGGGCCGTAGATGTGCTTGTCGCCAAAGAGGGATGCCTTCCAGCCGCCGAAGGAGTGGTAAGCCACGGGAACGGGCAGGGGCACGTTGATGCCGATCATGCCGACGGTCACCGAGCGCTGGAACTTGCGGGCTGCGGCGCCGGAGGAGGTGAAGATGGCGGTGCCGTTGCCGTACGGGTTGGCGTTGATGAGGTTGATGCCGTCCTCGAGGCTGTCAACGCGGACCACGACGAGGACCGGTCCGAAGATTTCCTCGGTGTAGGCGGTCATTTCGGTCCTGACGTGGTCGATGACGGTGGGGCCCACCCAGAAGCCGTCCTCGTGGCCGGGGACCACGAGGTCGCGGCCGTCAACGACCATGGCGGCGCCGGCCTGTTCGGCTTCGGTGACGATCCGGACGATGCGTTCCTTGGAAGCGGGGGTGATCACCGGGCCCATTTCGGCGTCGGGCTCGGTGCCGTTGTTGACCTTCACGGCCAGGGCGCGTTCTTCGACCTTCTTGACGATCAGGTCGGCTGCGTCCGCGACGGCGACGGCGACGGAGATGGCCATGCAGCGTTCGCCGGCGGAGCCGAACGCGGCGGCGGCGAGGTGGTCCGCGGCGTTGTCCAGGTCGGCGTCGGGCATGACGATGGCGTGGTTCTTCGCCCCGCCCAGGGCCTGGACGCGCTTGCCGTGCTTGGTGGCAGTCTCGTGGACGTACTGGGCGATCGGGGTGGAGCCGACGAAGGAGATGCCGTCCACGTCCGGGTGGGTCAGGAGCCCGTCCACGGTTTCCTTGTCGCCGTGCAGGACCTGGAACACGCCGTCGGGCAGGCCGGCCTGCTTCCAGAGCTTGGCCAGGAGCATGGAGGCGGAGGGGTCGCGTTCGGAGGGCTTGAGGATGAACGCGTTGCCGGTGGCGATCGCCATCGGGGCCATCCACAGCGGGACCATCACCGGGAAGTTGAACGGGGTGATGCCGGCGACCACGCCAAGGGGTTCGCGGAAGTTGAAGACGTCGATGCCGGTGGACACCTGGTCCGAGTAGTCGCCCTTGAGCAGGGTGGGGATGCCGCACGCGTATTCGATGACTTCCAGGCCGCGGCCGATCTCGCCCTTGGCGTCGGAGAGGACCTTGCCGTGCTCGGCCGTGATCAGCTGGGCGAGCTCATCGATGTGTGAGGCGACGAGCTCGCGGAACTTGAACAGCACGGCGGTGCGCTTGGCCAGGGAGATGTCGCCCCAGGTATCGGCGGCCTTGCGGGCGGCCGCAACGGTGGCGTTTAGGTCCGCCCGGTTCGCCAGCCGCAGCTCTGCGCTGACCTGGCCGGTGGCCGGGTTGTAGACGTTGGTGGTGCGGTCGCCCTCGCCGGCGGTCTCGGCGCCGTTGATGAAGTGGTTGATGACAGTGGTGGTCGTCGTTGACATGTGTGGACTTCCTTGGTCTGTGGCTGTGCCGGGGTGGAGTGTCAGCCGAGCAGTTTGCGCTGGCGGGCTTTGTGGTCGGTGTAGGTCTGGTAGGCCGCTTTCGTCGAGTCCAGTTCTGATACCTGGGAGACGGGAACGTCCCACCAGGACTCGGAGGACGGGGCGTCCAGCAGCGGGTCGGATTCGACGTGGATCAGGATGGGGCCGCCGCGTTCCGGGGCGGCCTTGGCGTCGCGGATGGCCTGTTCGAGTTCGGCGATGACCTTCTCCCCCGGTTCGATCCGGATGACCTTCACGCCCAGGGACTCGGCGTTCAGGGCCAGGTCCACGGGCAGGGTCTCGCCTTCGTCGAAGCTGTGCTGTTCTTCGTCCAGGGCCCGGTACTGGGTGCCGAAACGCTGTGAGCCGAGCATCTCGGAGAGCGAGCCGATGGAGGCGTAGCCGTGGTTCTGGATCAGCACCACGATCAGTTTGATGCGTTCGGCGACGGCGGTGACCAGTTCGGTGTGCATCATCAGGTAGGAGCCGTCCCCCACCATGACGACGACGTCGCGCCGGGTTCCGCCTTTGGCGGCTTCCGCCAGCGCCGCGCGCTTGACGCCGAGGCCGCCCGGGATTTCGTAGCCCATGCAGGAGTACGCGTATTCCACGTGGTAGCCGAACGGGTCCCGGACCCGCCACATCTTGTGCAGGTCACCGGGCAGGGAACCGGCCGCACAGATCACAACATCCTGCGCGTCCATGGCCCGGGAGGTTGCGCCGATGATCTCGTTCTGCGCCGGCAGCGGGGTATAGCGCGTGTCGAAGGCCTCGTCCACGGTGGCGTCCCAGCGCTTCTTCTCAGCCTTGATTTTCTGTTCCAGGTCCGCACCCACCCGGTAGCCACCCAAAGCTGCGTTGAGCTTCACCAGTGCCTTGCGGGCGTCGGCCACGATCGGCAGCGTGGTGCCGTGCTTGTACGCGTCGATCGGGGCGACGTTGATGTTGACGAACCGTACGTCCGGGTTCTGGAAGGCCGTGCGGGACGCGGTGGTGAAGTCCTCGTACCGGGTGCCGATGCCGATGATCAGGTCCGCCTCGGCAGCGATGGCGTTCGCCGCCGTCGTCCCCGTGGAACCAATCGCCCCCAGGGAGAACGTGTGGTCCCAGGGCAGGACGCCGACGCCCGCCTGCGTGTTGCCCACCGGGATGCCCGTCAGCTCCACGAGCTTCGCGAGTTCGTCGTTGGCGTAGGCGTACAGGACGCCGCCGCCGGCGATGATCAGCGGGCGCTTCGCGGCACGGATCGCCGCTGCGGCGCGGGCGATGTCGTCGTCGTCCGCGTCCGGGCGGCGGATCCGCCACTCCCGCTCGGCCAGGAACTCCGCAGGCACGTCAAACGCCTCGGCCTGGACATCCTGCGGCAGCGAAATGGTCACCGCGCCGGTCTCTGCCGGGTCCGTCAGGACGCGCAGGCCGTGGTGGAACGCGGAGAACAGCTGCTCCGGCCGGGTCACCCGGTCAAAGAACTTGGACAGCGGCCGGAACGCATCGTTCACGGTCAGGTCGTACGCGTAAGGCTGCTCCAGCTGCTGCAGCACCGGATCCGCGGCACGGGTGGCGAACGTGTCGGACGGCAGCAGCAGCACCGGCAGCCGGTTCGTGGTGGCCAGGGCGGCACCGGTCAGCAGGTTCGAGGAACCCGGACCGATCGAGGTGCTGACCGCGAAGGTCTGTCGGCGGCGGGTGTGCCGGGCATACCCCACGGCCTGGTGCACCTGGGCCTGCTCGTTCCGGCCCTGGTAGTAGGGCATGATGGCCGGGTCCAGCTGCTGGTACTGCTTCAGCGCCTGGCCCACACCGGCCACGTTCCCGTGCCCGAAGATGCCAAAGGTCCCCGGAATCAGCCGCTCGCGGTACTCAACGCCGCCAACGGAGTCCACCGTGTACTGCTTGGAAAGGTATTCCACCACGGCCTGGGCGACCGTCATTCTGCGCGTTGCAGTTCCTGATGTTGTTCCCATGGGGAGGCTACTCCGATACTTCTTCGGTTCGGTTTGGGGTGGTGTGGTTCAGCAGCGAGGCGGCGGTGGCAACGGCGCCGGAAACATCGCCGTCGGCCGGGTACAGGAGGGTCCGTCCCACTGTGAGACCCTGCACCCCGGGCAGCGCGAGGGCTGCCTGCCAGCTTGCGAAGACCTCGTCCTGGCTGCTGTCCGGGTCCCCGCCCAGCAGGACGGTGGGCATGGTGGTAGCTGCCATGACCCGTTCCATGTTTGCAACAACGGGAAGCTTCATCCACGTGTAGGCACTGGTGGAGCCCAGACCCTCGGCGATGGCGATGGACTTGATCACGGCGTCCGTTGAGAGGTCGTTCCGGACGCGGCCGTTTTCCCGGACCGACAGGAACGGCTCCACCATGGCGGTCAGCTTACGCTCGGCAAGCGAATCGATGGCCTTGGCCGTTGCCTCGAGGGTGACGACCGTATCCGGGTCCCCCAGGCAGATGCGCGTCAGCATCTTGCCGCCATCGGCACCAAGAGCTTCCAGGGCAGCAGCCGTGTGCCCGGTGAAACGGTCATCGAATTCGTTGACCAGGCCCGCGAGCCCGCCGCGGTTCATCGAGCCAAAAACGAGTTTTCCGTCCAGCGCACCCAGCAGGAGCAGGTCGTCCATGATGTCCGGCGAGGCAAGCACACCGTCCACGGCCGGGTTGGCCAGCGCAATCTGCAGCCGGTCCAGCAACTGCCGGCGGTCTGCCATGGCCACGGGATCCGAACCGACGGCGAGGGCGCCGCGCGCGGGGTGGTCCGCAGCCACAATGAAGTTCTGCTTGCCGTATTTCAGGCCGGGGTGGCGGCGCCGCGCCTTCGCGGCCCGGGCTATGGCGTCCGGGTCTTCAAGCCGGATGGTGCTCAAGTGGGCATAACGGCGGGGGTCGTCGTCCAGGGCATTGTTCGAGGCGAGGGGGGTGAGGGTCACAGCGCTGCTCCTTCGGTGGCAAACTGACCAGGAACCAGGCGGCCGCGTTCGGCAAGCAGCGAGGTGACCTCCTCCGGCGTCGGCATCGCGTCGGCGCAGGAAAGCCGGGACGCGACGATCGCACCTGCGGCGTTGGCATAATCCAGGACCCGGGCAAGCGGCCAGCCCGAGAGCAGGCCGTGGCAGAAGGCGCCGCCGAAGGAATCGCCGGCACCCAGGCCGTTGACGGTTTCCACCGGTACCGGCGCAGAAACAACACGCTCCGTGCGGGTCTTGGCCATCACACCCTCGGCGCCAAGCTTCACGACGGCAATCTCAACACCGGCTGCCAGCAGCCGGTCAGCCTGCTCATCAGGCGTCCCCTCCCCAACGGCCACCGCGCATTCCTTGTCGTTGCCAATGGCCACGGTCACGTGCGGCAGGATCCGGCCGATCTGTTCCCGGGCTTCCTCTTCGGAGGCCCAGAACATGGGCCGATAGTCCAGGTCCAGGATGGTGAACTGGCCTTCCTTGAGGCCGGCGCGCGGGCGGGCCTCATGAGCGGCAATGTGCGCGCTTCGGCTGGGCTCCTGGCACAGGCCGGTCACGGTGGACCAGAAGATCCGCGCGTCGCGGATAGCGTCCAGGTCAAGCTCTTCGGCCTTGATCTGCAGATCCGGGGCGGTAGGGAAACGCCCGTAAAAGTAGAGCGGGAACTCGTCCGTAGCCGGCTTGATCGCACAGAACGTCACCGCGGTGGGCCATTCCCTGACCGGGGTGACGAAGGCGTCGTCAACGTTGAACTTCTTCAGTTCCCTGTGGAGGTACTTGCCGAAAGCGTCGTCACCGGTACGGGTAATCACCCCGGTCCGGCGGCCATGCCGGGCGGCCGCTACCGCAACGTTCGACGGCGATCCGCCGAGGTACTTGCCGAAGGACGTCACGTCCTCCAGGTCCACCCCAATGTCGTTCGGGTAGATATCAACGCTGATGCGCCCGATCGTGAGCAGTTCGTGGGTCACGGTGTTTGCGGACCTTTCTAGTTTGAACTCTTACCTCAAACAGCTAGAGCTCCGGTGCCTGGCTGGCCCCTCCATGAGCGGGGTCACACCCACTACTTTGCCCTAGAATCAATGTCCTGTCAAAGGTTTGTACTGACATGTTTACAAGTTGCCATAGCGGCAGTTTTGGGCTCCCCAGGGGGAGCCGGAAGGGTCCCGCGAGCAGAAGACGACGCCCTACTTCCGGGGTACAGCCAGCTCGCCGGTAACGTACTGGGCGCGGCCAAAGCCGAAGGACCAGTCGCCGGCGGTGTTCTCCACGTAGCCAATGAACACGTCCTCGCCGGCGATCCCCACCCCAGCGAGCTTGTCCGCCACGGCGGCAAAGAGGCGCTGCTTTGCCTCCTGCGACCGTCCGCCCTGGGTGAAGATCTGGATCATCACCACACCACTTGTCCGCTCAAAACCGAGTCCGGCATCCTGGGCAAAGATCTGCCCGGCGGGATGCTCGGTGAGGATGTGGAAGTAGTCGCGCTCCGGGATGCCGTATTCAGCAAGGATGGTGTCGTGGATTCCCCGGCTCAACTGCTGCAGGTCCTCCCGGCTGCGGCCCAGATTTACATCGATACGAACGAGTGGCACTGTCTCTCCTTTGAAAGTTTGTACTGACATACTAACAAAGTTGTTCAAGCTGCGGCAAGAGCGCCTCTGGGGATCTTGAACAGCCGCCGGAACAGGCATAGACTTAAACAACCTCAAGGTTGATAAAAGAAAAGGTTGAATAAGGAAGGGACCTGATGAACTCCGAAAGCGCAGCCTTGGACTCGGCCTTCATGGCCTTGGCCGATCCCGTGCGGCGGAGCATCATCGCCCGGCTCAGCCGGGGCCAGGCCACCGTGAACGAACTGGCGGAACCGTTTGAGATCTCCAAGCAGGCGGTCTCAAAACATATCCAGGTACTCGAGCAGGCGGGACTGGTCACCCGGACCAGGGATGCGCAGCGCCGGCCCGTCCACCTGAACCCTGCGCGGCTTGAGGCGCTGACAGCCTGGATCGACCAGTACAGGCTGGTCCGCGAAGGGCAGTTCCGGAGCCTCGACGCCGTACTTAGATCAAATGCTGCGGCCAGCAGCGATCCATCTCCAAGGAGTCATCATGAGTAATTCCCTGAAACTCAGCGTTCCTGAGGGCGTCCCCTTCATCGACTACGAGCGCGAGTTTGATTTCCCCGTCGCGGACGTCTTCCGGGCCCACAAGGAACCGGACCTGATCGTCCAGTGGCTGGGCCCGCGGGGCTACAAGATGGAAATCGACCACTACGATTTCCGGACCGGCGGCAGCTACAGCTACCTGCACACCGGGCCCGAAGGGGTGCCCTACGAGTTCAGGGGCATCTTCCACACGGTCCGCGAGAACGAATTCGCCATCCAGACCTTTGAGTTCGGCGGCTACCCGGACGTGGTGAGCCTGGAATTCATGACCTTCGAGGACCTCGGCAATGGACGGTGCCGCCTGCGGGGCCACTCCGTCTACCCAAGCCAGGAGGCGCGGGACGGGATGGCCCAGTCAGGAATGGAAGGCGGCATGAGCGAGGGCTACGAGCGGCTGGACGAACTCCTCAGCGGAGCCAAGGTCTGACAGGCAAAAAGTACGACGACGGGAGGTCACCTTTCGCTGGGAAAGGCGACCGTTCGCCGTCGTACGTTAAGTCGCACGTTAAACAGCAACGCGGGGTCACTCCGCGCCCAATCCAGGGGATGGATCGGGCCGGGAGTGACCCCGCGTTGTTTGTTACTGGGAGTTAGAGCGCTGCGTAGACTTCGCGCAGCAGCTTGGCGGTTTCGGACGGCGTCTTGCCGACCTTCACGCCAGCGGCTTCCAGGGCTTCCTTCTTGGCCTGGGCGGTTCCGGCGGAACCGGAAACGATGGCCCCGGCGTGGCCCATGGTCTTGCCTTCGGGAGCGGTGAAGCCTGCAACGTAGCCGACGACCGGCTTGGTGACGTTGGCCTTGATGAAGTCGGCTGCACGCTCTTCGGCGTCGCCGCCGATTTCGCCGATCATCACGATCGCCTTGGTCTCGGGGTCAGCCTCGAACGCGGCCAGGGCGTCAATGTGCGTGGTGCCGATGATGGGGTCGCCGCCGATGCCGATGGCGGTGGAGAAGCCCAGGTCCCGCAGTTCGTACATCATCTGGTAGGTCAGGGTTCCGGACTTGGAAACCAGGCCGATGGGACCCTTGCCCGTGATGTTGGCCGGGGTAATGCCGACCAGCGCCTCGCCGGGGGTGATGATGCCGGGGCAGTTCGGTCCGATGATGCGGGTGACCTGGTTGCCGTCGGCGTCCACCTTGGACTGGGCCAGCGCCCAGAACTCGGCGGAGTCCTGGACCGGCACGCCTTCGGTGATCACAACGACCAGGCCGATGCCGGCCTCGATGGCTTCGACCACGGCGCTCTTGGTGAACGCCGGCGGCACGAAGACGATGGAGACATCAGCGCCGGTTTCCGCCATGGCTTCCTTGACGGTGCCGAAGACGGTGATTTCCTTGTCGCCGTGCAGGACGGTGGTGCCGGCCTTGCGGGCGTTGACGCCGCCCACGATGTTGGTGCCGGCCTTGAGCATCAGGGCGGTGTGCTTGGTGCCTTCGCCGCCGGTGATGCCCTGGACGATGACCTTGGAGTCCTTGTTCAGATAGATAGACATGGTGCGTCCCTTTACTTAGCTGCGTTGGCGAGCTCGGCTGCCTTGTCGGCGCCCTCGTCCATGGTTGCGGCCAGGGTAACCAGCGGGTGGTTCGCCTCGACCAGGATGCGGCGGCCTTCCTCAACGTTGTTGCCGTCAAGGCGGACTACCAGCGGCTTGTTCGCGGAGTGGCCCAGTTCGGCCAATGCACCGACGATGCCCTTGGCTACCGCGTCACAGGCGGTGATGCCGCCGAAGACGTTCACGAAGACGGACTTGACCTGCTCATCGCCGAGGATGACGTCCAGGCCGGCGGCCATGACCTCTGCGGATGCTCCACCACCGATGTCCAGGAAGTTGGCGGGCTTCACGTTGCCGTGGTTCTCCCCGGCGTAGGCGACGACGTCCAGGGTGGACATCACCAGGCCTGCACCGTTGCCGATGATGCCCACTTCGCCGTCGAGCTTGACGTAGTTGAGGTCCTGCGCCTTTGCCTTGGCCTCAAGCGGGTCAGCAGCGTCCTTGTCCTCGAGGAGGGCGTGCTTTGCGTGGCGGAACTCGGCGTTCTCGTCGAGCGAGACCTTGCCGTCGAGGGCGACGATTTCGCCGGCGCCGGTCTTGACCAGCGGGTTGACCTCCACCAGGGTGGCGTCTTCCTTCTTGAAGACGTCCCAGAGCTTGAGGATCACTGCGGCGACCTTGCCGCGGAGTTCCTCAGCGAAGCCTGCGGCTGCGACGATTTCGTCGGCCTTTGCCTGGTCGATGCCCACGGCGGGGTCGATGGCGATCTTGGCGAGCGCCTCGGGGCGTTCGACGGCGAGCTGTTCGATTTCCATGCCGCCCTCAACCGAGCACATGGCCAGGTAGTTGCGGTTGGCCCGGTCCAGCAGGACGGAGAAGTAGTACTCCTCGGCAATGTCCGCACCCTGGGCAATCATCACCTTTTTGACGGTGTGGCCCTTGATGTCCATGCCCAGGATGTTGGTGGCGTGTTCAAGTGCCTCATCCGCGGACTTTGCCACCTTGACGCCGCCGGCCTTGCCGCGGCCGCCAGCCTTGACCTGTGCTTTAACGACAGTAACGCCGCCGATCTTCTCGGCAGCTGCCTTTGCTTCTTCTGGGGTGTACGCCACGATGCCAGCAAGCACGGGTACACCGTGCGCCTCGAACATATCGCGCGCCTGGTATTCAAACAGGTCCACGGTTTAGTGTCCTTCTACGTCGAAGTAGTTTCTGTACAGTCGGACACCATCGCAAGACGATGACCGGGCTGCGGAATTGCACGCACCGGCGGCCTGTCGGAAACGAGCCACGCGGCGTGATGCTCCACTGGGAACTCTAGTCCTTTGGGAGGACCGGCCCGTCCCAGACTACCCCTTATGTGAGTAAGGACACTATTCTATGAAGCGTAGAAAAACCCCGGAATTACGGGGTTTTTGAGGCCCCTGCCGTCGCCGCCGGGGGGCTTGCGGCCGGTCCTGCGATCAGTTCGTAATGATCCGGCGACACGAAGAAACCGACCCCTGCGGACACGTTTCCGCACGCTACGCCGCCGTTATAGGCAGAGCAGCGCAGCCCGTTGCGTTCGAGGATTTTCCCGTCCGCCAGGACAGTCAGCTGCGCCAGCGGTCCTGCCTTGCTGCCCCGGGGGCCGTACGCTGCCTCCATTTGTGTGACGCCGGAACGGCACTCGCCATACGTTGCGGCGTCAGGCGTCAGCAGCGCAACGCCGCCCAGGTAGCCGAGGTTCGTTGCCGCACAGTCGTCTGCCACGTCTTCCGTTTGCGGCTTGGGGTACCTGGCCAGTTCGCAGTGGGCCACCGGCACAATGGCCAGCTTGTTGTTTTCGCTGTCGCTGAAGCTGTTCTGCTCATAAGGGAGGTTGATGTGCGGCCCGCGGGCAGCCGTGAGGGAGCATGCCACAGTTCGGTCTTCCGTGATGAACGAAACAACGCCATCAGCTCCGCCGGAGTAGTCCTCCGGGTCAACCAGCGCTGCCTGCTCCAGCTGTTGCATTGGTGGCAGCGGCGGCGGTGCTACATACCCGCGGTCTTCCACCGTCACCGCGCACCCTGTGGCACCCAGCAGGAAAAGGGCGGCGAGCATCCCCCAAACAGTCCGTCGCATGGGCTCCATTATGCTTCACCGCGGCCTTCATTCTGCCCGCAGGCCGGCCGCCTTTTCTACGACGCCGGCAGCAACAGCGGCGGGATCCCCGGCGGCAAACTGGTCACGCATGTTCCCTGCCCGGGCCCGCCAGGCAGGATCCGAGAGAATTTCGCGCACTGCTTTGGCGATCCGGGATGGTCTGGGCCGTTCGGTTTTCAGGCTGATACCAACGCCCGCATACTCCACCCGGGCGTTGACGTCGCTCTTGCCCTCGTTGATTCCGGACACCACCATGGGCACTCCCTTGGACAGGCTGAGCTGCACTCCGCCAAAGCCGCCGTTGGTAATGAAGACGTCCGTGAAATCCAGGACATTCGCGAAATCCACGAAATCGCGGACAACAATGTTGGGCTGCGGGTAGCGGGACTTGAGGGCTTCTGTTCCACGCCCACCGGTGGCAACGATCACCAAAGCGTCCATGTCCTTTACCGCCTCCAGCGCCGGAACAATGAGCTTGTCCTGGTCCACGTTGTCCACCGTTCCCTGGGTCACCAGCAACGTGCGCGGGTACTGCGGCCACGGGTCCGCCACCTGCGCCTCATCACCGGATGCCTGCGCTGCAGTTCCCGGCAGCCTGTAGGGCAGGAGTGCCCCCACATAATGCACCGCGGGATTCCTGTTCCGCCGCGGGAAGTCCAGCGCTTCCGGCCCGGTCTGGATCACTGCCTTTGAAGTCTTGTAGGGCTCGTCCGTCAGCCGACCGCGCTTCGGGACGTTCTGGCCGTAAACGGCAAGCTGGCGGCGGTAGCTGAGGCCGGCGGGCCGGAGAATCACCTTATCGGACAGGACGCCCGCGGCGGCCTGGACGGATCTCTCCACCGCGTTGCGAGGGGGCTTGAAACCGAAGAAGAGCGGGGGTACCTGCGGGTCGCTTTCCATGTTGGGAATGGCAACGAAGTTCACCAGCGGTTTACCCATCAGGTGCGAGACGAGGCGGTGGACAAACATGGAGCTGTCAACCACGGCCACGTCAAAGGAGAAGTCCTGTTCCAGTTCGCGGATGTCCTCGAAGAAGTTGCTGACGTTGCTGGCGAAGATCTTTTCCCCGTCGAACCCGATAGCCCGCGGGCCTTTGAGCTTGGCGCGTTCGGGGTACAGCTCGAACAGGTTGTCCGCCCGGTGCTCAATGGCCCGCTTGAAAGGCATGAGCGGAACGTCCAGTTCCCGGAGTTTTTGGCTGAAGACAGGACCGGTGTACCACGCGACTTCATGGCCGCGTTCTTTGAGGCATACGGCAACACCCGTCATGGGATTGAAATGCCCGTCTATTGCCTGGCTGGCGAAAAGGATTTTCATTGGACCTGCTCCGACTGGTCCTGCGGCTGCTGCGGGACGGTCCCTGAACCTTAGCCCTGGGCCCCGGCACCGGCAAGGGGTATGGTTCCTTGCCCGTGAAGGGGTGAGCGGCCTATGCGACTGTCAGGCATCGAGCTTTGTCAGCGGGGCGTAGCGCAGCAGCAGCCGCTTCTCGCCGACGTCGAACTTCACCTTGGCCACTGTCTTGTCCCCCGCTCCCTCAAGCGCCAGGACTGTTCCGTTGCCGAAGCTGGTGTGGTTGACCTTGTCCCCAACGCTGACCGCCACAATTTCCTTTTGCGGCTGAACGCGGTTCCGCGCGATGGCGGCGGGAACATCCGCATTGAAGCCGGCCGAGGCATCAGCCGACGCACCGCGCGCGGTTCCCGCGCCCCAGAAGGACCCGCTGTAGCGGTTGGAGCCGATGGAACCGCTGCTCCCCCAGCCGCCCTGCCTGCTGGTCCCCTCGCGCTTCCACTCCAGGAGTTCGGCGGGAATCTCCTCGAGGAACTGGCTGGCAGGGTTGTACTGGCTCTGCCCCCACATGCTGCGGACCTCGGAGCGGGTGACATAGAGCCGTTTCCGCGCGCGGGTTAGGCCCACATAGGCAAGCCGGCGTTCCTCGGCCAGTTCCTTGGGGTCCGTGGCTGAGCGCTGATGCGGAAACAGTCCGTGTTCCATGCCGGTCAGGAACACCACCGGGAACTCGAGGCCCTTCGCGGTGTGCAGTGTCATCAGCGTGACTACGCCCAGCCGTTTGGCTTCCGCCACGGCGGCATCAATGTCTGCTCCCGGCGCGTCAGGGATCTGGTCTGCGTCTGCCACCAGCGAGACCTGTTCCAGGAAGGCGCCCAGCGACCCTTCCGGGTTCTCCTGCTCATACTCACGGACGACGGCGACGAGTTCCGCCAGGTTTTCCACCCGCGACTCGTCCTGCGGGTCAGTGCTGGAGCGCAGCGCGGCAAGGTAGCCGGTCTGCTCCAGGACTGCCTCCAATGCCGCTGCGGCGCCTGAACCGGCAGCCACCTCGGCGAGGTCATCCAGCAGCTTCACAAAACCGAGGACGGCGTTCACGGACCGGGTTGCCATTCCCGGAGCCTGGTCAGCACGGCGTGCAGCGTCCATAAAGGAGGTCCGCTCGCGCTGGGCCAGTGCCGCTACGGCGCCTTCGGCCCGGTCACCGATGCCCCTTTTCGGTTCGTTAAGCACCCGGCGGAGGTTGACGTCGTCGTCCGGGTTGACCAGGACGCGCAGGTAGGCGAGGGCGTCCTTGATCTCCTTGCGCTCGTAGAAGCGCGTGCCGCCCACCACCTTGTAGGGCAGGCCCACGCGGACCAGGACGTCTTCGATGGAGCGGGACTGGGCATTGGTGCGGTAGAAAATGGCGACATCGCCGGGACGGAGGTTGTCTTCGTCCTGGAGCCGGTCAATCTCCTTGGCAATGAACTGGGCTTCGTCGTGCTCGTTCTCGCCCACATAACCGATGATTTTGTGGCCGTCCCCCTCCGCCGTCCACAGCCGCTTCTCGGGACGGTTCGGGTTCCTTGAGATGACGGAGTTCGCTGCGCTGAGAATGTTCTGGGTGGAACGGTAATTCTGCTCCAGCTTGATGGTCCGGGCCTCGGGATAGTCCTTTTCGAACTCGACGATGTTGCGGATGTCGGCGCCGCGGAATGCGTAGATGGACTGATCGGAATCACCCACGACCGTCAGCTCTGACGCACCCGGACCTTCCCCCACGATTTCCCGGACCAGCGCGTACTGGGCATGGTTGGTGTCCTGGTATTCGTCCACAAGCACATGCCTGAACCGGCGCCGGTAGGACTCAGCAAGCGCGGGGAAAGCCCGGAACATGTAGACGGTCTCCGCGATGAGGTCGTCAAAGTCCATGGCATTCGCCTGGCGCAGCCGCTGGGTATAGCCCTTGAAGACATCGGCTACGGCCTGCTCGAAAGGATCGTTGTAGTTCGCGGCAGAGGCGTACGAGTCAGCATCGATGAGTTCGTTCTTCAAGGCGGAAATCTTGTGCTGGATGGCCTTGGGCGCGAACTTCTTGGGATCCAGGTCCAGGGCTTTGGATACTTGGGTGACGAGCCGGAGCGAGTCCGCGGAGTCGTAGATGGAGAAGTTCGACTTCAGGCCGACATTTGCCGCCTCCTGCCGAAGGATGCGGACGCAGGAAGAATGGAACGTGGAAATCCACATGATCTTGGCACGTCCGCCCACGAGCTTTTCGATGCGTTCCCGCATTTCCGCCGCGGCCTTGTTCGTGAAGGTGATGGCCAGGATTTCGCCGTGGTGGGCACGTCCGGTGGCGATCAGGTAGGCGATCCTGTTGCTAAGCACACGGGTCTTACCCGAACCGGCGCCGGCCACGATCAGCAGGGCGGGCCCGACGTGTTTGACCGCTTCTTCCTGCTGCGGGTTCAACCCCTCCAGGAGCTGGGCTGCATCCGGCCTGCGATTGCCGTGGCGATGCCCCTCCCCGTGCTGACCATCAGGCTCGTGGTTGCTGCCCGCAAGGCCCGCACCTGGCCGGTTCTCCCAGGGCGCAGAACCGCCAGGACCAGCCGCCGTAGCGCCGTCAGGGCGCGACTTGGTGCGGGAAGCCGCTGCGGAAGCGGCCTTGAACGGTCCGTCAGAGTACGGGTCAAACAACATATCCATGGTGCCTACAAGTCTAGGCGGTGGGGCCGACACCCAGTTCCAGGCTGTGGATTACGGGGCTTTATCCACATAGCGCTGAGGGGTGCATGCCATGCCTGGGCTGTGGCATGCCCCTAGGCCACCGAACCTGACGCGAGGGCCGCACGCAACTCGCGTACCGCCGTCGCGCCTCCTGCCATGAACCATTCCAGCCCGTTCACGCGCACGGTGTCCACAGCACCTCCGGCAGCCCGCACGATCGCTTTGCCGGGCAGCCAGTCCCATTCCGGGCAGCTGTGCTGGAACCAGCAGCCGATCTGCCCATCCGCTACCCTGCCAAGGTCGCAGGAGCCGGAGCCGAGCATCCGCAGGGCAGCGGCCGATGTTGCCGCCGCATGCCAGGGCATGGCGCACAGGGGGTCCATCAGCCAGCTGGGGTGGATATAGGTGGCCGCCCCCAGCTCGGCAACGGCGGTCGCGTTCCGCTCTCCCCTGTTGTCGTGGAAAACCGTCAGCTGTTCGCCGTTCAGGGTGGCGGGGTGCGACCGTCCACCCAGCCAGAGCTTGTCCTCCTCCGGCTGGAAGATGGCGCCCAGCACCACGTCGGACTGGTCTTTCAGGGCGATGGCCGAGCACCAGTATGTGGAGCCGTGCAGGAAGTTGTAGGTGCCGTCCACGGGATCAATCACCCAGGTGCGGCCGCTGCTGCCCTGCACGGACGCGCCTTCCTCACCCAGGATGCCGTCCTGGGGCCGGCAGCGCTGCAGCTGCTCCAGGACATAGGCTTCCGCTGCATGGTCGGCCGCTGTCACGACATCCGAGATGGACGTCTTCTGCTGCGACTGCAGGCCTGCCATCCGCATCAGGAGCGCCAATTGGCCGGCCTCGCGCACCAAGGCGGCCGCAAGCTGATAGTCGTCAAGTGAAGGGTCAAGTTCAACAGCGCTGTGCCGGCCAATGGTCATGGCTTCAGTTTATGGGGCGCGATAATGGTGCCATGGCCAAGACACCTGCCCAGCGGATCAAGAAGCACGGTTCCAGGGCGGCGGTACCCCAGCACCACCTCCCGCCCGTGGTGAACCCCACCACGGCCCGTACCCCGCAAAAAGCCCAAAGCAACAGCAACCTCATCCTCATCGCGGGCGTCGTGGCCAGCCTGTTCCTTTTCTGGTACCTGCACCTGCTGACCCTGGACCAGCTCCGGCAACTCTCCGGCGGCCTGGCCATGCCGGACTCCCTCATTGGAGGTTTCGACCCCTCCTACGTCGGCACGCTGCAGGCCGCCATGGACGCGGACGCCCGCGGTCAGCTCAACTACGTGCACAAGACGGCGGGCACCCTGTTTCCGCTGATCTTCGGGTTCACGTGGCTGCTGCTGATCGGCACGAACGTTGCCCGGAAGGCGCTGCGCTGGGCGCTTTGGGCTCTCCCGCTGCTCTTCGTCGTGGTGCGGCTCTGGGCAAACGTGGCTATCGACGGCATGCTGGGAGGAGAAACACCCGACGCCGGCCAGGTTGCCCTTGCATCCGGCCTCACCGTTGCCGGCTGGGTCCTGCTGGTCCTGAACCTGCTCGCGGGCGCTGCCGCAGTCGTCCTCGGTACCCGGAAGCCGAAGGCAGCTAGCTGACCGCAGCCCGGGCCCGGACCTCCTTGCGGTGCCGGTGCACGCGGTGCGCAATCACCAAGCCTGCGGTGGCCATGCCCACCGTGACCGGGTAGCCCATCAGCCGTTCCAGCGTGCCCGGCTCCGGCACGTCCATGCGCGTCAGCCCGCCGGTTACCAAAGCAGCGGAGGAAACAGCGCCGCAGGCCAGGATGAACCAGGCGAAAGCGGTCTTCCGCAGCCAAAGGACGCCCAGCACCAACAGGGCGGCCGCCCCGGTGAGGAAGTACACCACAGCGCCCACGAGGTGCCAGCTGGAGCCCGCATCCTCCGGCACCAGTCCCACGATTACAGTCCCGGCCCCGGCCGCCCCGGTCAGGATCCGCACCCAGACAGCCGCCATCCAGGGCCGCCGCCGCGGCAGTGCCCATAGATCCGCCCGGGCCGCCACGCACAGCAGCCCGGAGGTCAGCAAAACAGCACCCAGCAGCATCCCCAGGCCCTGGACCACGAACGAGGCGTTCATCAGCCAGTTCAGCGGGGAACACACCTGGCGGCCGTCATAAATTCCGCAGTTCAGTGCCCCGAGGTCGCTGATATAGCCGGTCCGGAGGTCGTAGGCGGCGGGTCCTGCCCACGCTCCGATCACTGCCGCCTCTGCCGCGAAATATTGCAGCACGCTCAGGACGGACCACGCGCCGATGTACTGCCGTGTGGAGGTGGTGTCCGGAATGAAGGCGAAGGCTGGGGCGGCGGACGGCGCTGAACTCATGCCTTGAGCGTAGTACGGCCCCGCACCTTGTATGCTTGTATCCGTGTCCGGCCGGACTGGCCCGCCGATCCTACGGACGCAAGCCCTCGTAGCTCAGTGGATAGAGCACGGCTCTCCTAAAGCCGGTGTCGTTGGTTCGATTCCAATCGAGGGCACTTGAACGATCCTTCCCCGGAGTTCCAGCTTCGCGCCTACCTCCTTGGCACCAACGGGCCCGGCCGCGCCGCAGAGGCGGGACGGTGGGCCGTCCAGCGGGACCTGCTGGACCGCGCGGAGGGCACCCGCGGCACCTTTTCCGGCGTCGTGCATTTTGCTCCCACGGACGACGACGGCCTGGCCCTTCGCGAGGAAGGCACCATGCGCTGGCCGTCCTTTACAGGCCCCGCTTCCCGCGAATACCTGCTGAAAAGCACAGCCCGCCCGGACGCACTGGACGTTTTCTTCCCGGACGGCCGACCCTTCCACACCATGAGCTTCACCCCGGAGGCGAACCTGGACCAGCACTGGTGCGATCCCGACACCTACCGCGTCGCCTACACCTACGGGGACGCCAACAGCTTCAGCTACACGTGGGACGTGAAGGGCCCAAAGAAGGACCTGCTGCTGGCCTCGCATCTGGTCCGGATCCCGGGCGTTGCCGCATGAAGGACCGCATTGTGGTCTCCGCCGTCTGCGTGTTCGACGACGCCGGCCGGCTCCTCACGGTGAGGAAGCGCGGCACGGCAATGTTCATGCACCCGGGCGGGAAGCCGGAGGCCGGCGAAACAGCTGTCCAGGCGGCAGCCCGGGAGCTGGCTGAAGAAGTTGGCATCGTCCTCGACCCACGTGATCTGCAGCTGATGGGCGTCTGGATTGCCGATGCCGCGAACGAGGCCGCCACTGATATTGAAGCCACCGTCTTCACTGCGCCGGGCACGTGGTCGGCCCGCCCCTCGGCGGAGATCGAAGAAATCCGCTGGCTGGACCTGGCTGCCCTGGGCAGCGGCACGGAACCCGTCGAAGACCTGGCACCGCTGCTGACGGACCACATCCTGCCCGAGCTCGCCGCCAGGCCGGGCAGCGCTCCCTTGGGAGCCTAGAACTCCGGAACTGCTTCCTGGGCTACTGCCGTGGCCTCGTTGAACTGCGTCCGGTAAAGCTCGGCGTACCGCCCTTCGGCAGCAAGCAGTTCGGTGTGGGTCCCGCGTTCCACGATCCGGCCGTCCTCCACTACCAGGATGGCGTCCGCGGCCCGGACCGTGGACAGTCGGTGCGCAATCACGACGGCGGTGCGCCCCTCGAGCGCGGCCCCCAGGGCCGCCTGCACGGCCGCTTCGTTGGTGGAGTCAAGGGCAGCCGTTGCTTCATCGAGGATGACCACCCGCGGCTGGGCGATAAGCAGCCGCGCAATGGTGAGGCGCTGCCGTTCACCGCCCGAAAGCCGGTAGCCGCGCTCCCCCACCACGGTGTCCAGCCCGTCCGGCAGGGAACGGATCATGGTTTCCAGCCTGGCCTGCCGGATGGCCTCCCACATGTCCGCTTCCGTGGCATCCGGCCTGGCAAGCCGAAGGTTGGAGGCGATGGATTCGTGGAAGAGGTGGCCGTCCTGCGTGACCATGCCCAAGGTCTGCCGCATGGAGTCGAAGGTCAGGTCGCGGACATCCACCCCGGCGCCCCGCTCCACGCCGCCGAAACGGACGGCGCCGGAATCCACATCGTAGAGCCGGGCCAGCAGCTGCGCGATGGTCGACTTGCCGGCGCCGGAGGAGCCCACCAGCGCCACGGTCTGCCCGGGCTCCACCCGGAAACTGATACCGTGCAGGACTTCCTCCCCGCCGCGGGTGTCAAGGATGGAGACGTCTTCGAGTGAAGCCAGTGAGACCTTGTCCGCAGAGGGGTAGGAGAAGCGGACGTTGTCGAACTCCACCGAGAGCGGGCCGCGCGGCGATTCCACCGCATCCGGCTTTTCCCGGATGAGCGGCCTGAGGTCCAGGATCTCGAACACGCGCTCAAAGCTGACCAGGGCGCTCATGATTTCCACCCGGGCATTGGAGAGTGCGGTCAGCGGGGCGTAGAGCCGGGTAAGCAGCAAAGCCAGCACAACAACGTCGCCTGCGGCGAGTTGGCCTCCGAGCGCCAGCCATCCGCCCAGGCCGTAGACCAGGGCGAGAGCCAGTGCGGAGACCAGGGTCAGTGCCGTGACAAAGGTGAACTGGAGCATGGCCGTGCGGACGCCGATGTCCCGCACCCGGCCGGCCCGGAGGGCGAATTCACGGGATTCTTCGTCCGGGCGGCCGAAGAGCTTTACCAGCGTGGCGCCGGGGGCGGAGAAACGCTCCGTCATCTGCGTGCCCATGGTGGCGTTGTGTTCGGCGGCCTCGCGGCGCAGCTCCGCCAGCCTGGAACCCATCCGGCGGGCCGGGATCAGGAAGATCGGAAGCAGGATCATGGCCAGCACAGTCACCAGCCAGGACTTGTTCAGCATCACCACCAGCGTCAAGGCCAGCGCCACCACGTTGCTGACCACGCCGGAGAGCGTGCCGGCGAAAGCCGACTGCGCGCCGATCACATCGTTGTTGAGGCGACTGACCAGCGCGCCGGTGCGGGTACGCGTGAAGAACGCTATCGGCATCTTCTGCACGTGGTCGAATACCTTGGTGCGCAGGTCCAGGATCACGCCCTCACCGATCGAAGAGGACAGCCAGCGCGTCACCAGTCCAAGCCCGGCTTCTGCCACGGCTGCGACCGCGATCAGCACCGCCAGCCATATCACCGTTCCGGCGTCCGCCTTCGCGATGATCGCGTCGACCACCTGGCCTGCGAGCACGGGTGTGGCCACCGCAAGGACCGCCATCACGATGGACAGCAGCACGAAGGCGGTGAGCTTTCCGCGATGCGGCCGGGCGAAGCCGAACACGCGCTTGAGGAGCTCCTTGGAGAACGGCTTGGAGCCGTTCGTAGCGCGGGCGATGTTGTAGAGGGAGCTCCAGGCCACCCGGTCCATACTCATTTTCTGGTGCCTTTCGGGGCGCTGGCGCCCGGCATTTCCGTAATGACGCCGTTATCCACATTCCAACGTACATCCAGCCGCACGTTTTCCAGGAGCCGCCGGTCGTGGGTCACCAAAAGCAGGGCACCATCGTAGCTTTCCAGGGCCTCCTCCAGCTGCTCGATGGCGGGAAGGTCAAGGTGGTTGGTGGGCTCGTCCAGGACCAGGAGGTTCACGCCGCGGGCCTGCAGCAGCGCGAGCGCGGCCCGGGTCCGCTCGCCCGGCGACAGGGAGTCGACGGTCCGGGACGTGTGGTCCGCCCTTAGGCCGAACTTGGCAAGCAGGGTGCGGACCTCGGCCGCGGTCAGATCCACCAGGACTGCCTCGACGGCGTCAGCCAGGGTCAGGTTGCCGGCCAGCAGCCCGCGGGCCTGGTCAATCTCGCCAATGGCCACGGAGGCCCCCATGGCGGCACTGCCGGAATCGGGCTCGATGCCGCCCAGCAGCAGCCGCAGCAGGGTGGACTTCCCGGCACCGTTGGGTCCGGTAATGCCAATCCGCTCCCCCGCGTTGAGCTGGAGGTTGACGGGTCCCAGGGTGAAGCCGCCCTGCCGGACCACGGCATCGCGGAGCGTCGCAACCACGGAACTGGAGCGGGGTGCCTTGCCGATGGAGAACTGGAGCTGCCATTCTTTCCGCGGCTCTTCC
The DNA here is from genome assembly GCF_034720455.1 of Pseudarthrobacter sp. C1. Classification (NCBI taxonomy): domain Bacteria; kingdom Bacillati; phylum Actinomycetota; class Actinomycetes; order Micrococcales; family Micrococcaceae; genus Pseudarthrobacter; species Pseudarthrobacter sp. C1. The sequence continues at coordinate 537,276 of NZ_JAYESK010000001.1, forward strand.
ACCACATCCAGCCTTGCAATGCGGGACTCCATCTGCCGCACTTTCTGGGCCTGCTTCTCTGAAGACTCGGTGCTGGCGGCGCGGCGGATCTTGTCATTGTCCGGGCTCTTTTTCATGGCATTCCGGACGCCCTGGGAGCTCCATTCACGCTGGGTCCGGGCCCGGGACACCAGGTCGGCCTTGGTGGCCGCAAACTCCTCGTACTTTTCGCGGGCGTGCCGCCGGGCAACGGCGCGTTCCTCGAGGAAGGCGTCATAGCCGCCGTCGTAGACTGCCACGGCATTCTGCGCCAGGTCCAGTTCCACCACCGTGGTGACACAGCGGGCCAGGAACTCGCGGTCGTGGCTCACCAGCACAGCACCGCCCCGCAGGCCTTTGACGAAGTCCTCGAGCTTGTCGAGGCCCTCCAGGTCAAGGTCATTGGTGGGTTCATCCAGCAGCACCACGTCAAACCGGCTCAGGAGCAGCGCAGCCAGCGCAACCCGCGCGGCCTGCCCGCCGGAAAGGGCCGTCATGGCCGCATCCGGGCCGGTCTCCAGCCCAAGGTCCGCCAATACCGCTGGAAGCCGGTCGTCCAGGTCGGCCGCACCCGAAGCCATCCACCGGTCGAAAGCCAGTGCATAGGCATCATCGGCTCCCGGGGCACCTGCTCCGAGCGCCTCCGCCGTGGCTTCCATGTCGGCCGTGGCCTGTGCACAACCCGTGCGCCGCGCAATGTACCCCGCAACGGTTTCACCCGGCACCCGTTCATGCTCCTGGGGAAGCCACCCCACGAAAGCGTCGGCAGGGGCAAGACTGACCGAGCCGTCCTGCGGCTCGTCCACGCCCGCCAGAAGCCGGAGCAGCGTCGACTTCCCGGCTCCGTTGGCACCCACCACGCCCACTACGTCCCCGGGCGCGACGGTCAGGGAAAGCCCGGAGAAAAGCTGCCGGTGGTCATGACCGCCGGAAACGTCCTTGGCTACAAGGGTTGCAGTCATTGATCCATCCTTTCGCCGCTGTTGCGCAGCGTGTTTTCTGCCTAAAACCGGCCGGCAGGGCCATGCCGATTGCCCGGGAGGAAGGTGCGCGGGCCGCAGGACATGAAAGAACCCGCTGGTCCGGACTTGGGGGGTGTACGGACCAACGGGCTCGACCATCAAGCATAGTCGAAACGGCTGCGCGGGTAAAACCGGGACTCAAGGGGCAGGCTAAAATCAACGAAACACCCGTTCTGCAGAGAGCCCTCCATGACCATCCCCGCCAAGGCGTTCCAGCGCTGGCTGCAAGGCATTGCGCCGGACGCCAGCACGGCAGATGTCTGCAGGATCTCCGGGATCAAGCGGACCACGCTCGCCCAGCAGCTGGTCCGCGGGAAAGTCGCCGTGGGCACTGTCGTGAGCATCAGCCGCGCCTACGGCGTCAATCCTGTTGCGGCCCTCGCCACCTTCGAGGCCTACCGGGACCTGGCCGGTCCCCTGCCTCCGCCCACCCGGTGTGAACTGGTGAGCCAGATTTCCACGGCCGACCTCCTGCAGGCACTGCTGGCGCGGCCGGCGATGGAAGCAGCCGCCCCCGGGAAGGAGCCCCTGCCGCTCTCTGCGGCGCCGCACTCCACGTCGGTCAAGAACTGGGTTGATGCAATCGACGACGGCGAACTGCGGCACCGCGTATCGGCTGCCACGGGGGTTGCGCCCCAGAACTACTCTGCCCAGCTGACCGCGAACCGGCTGTCCCCTGAACTGGCCATAGCCACGTCCCTCGCCGCGGGCGTCGGACCCACAGGCGGGCTGGTGGCTACCGGCCTCATCACGGAGGAAGAGGCCGGTTGGCCGGCCGGCGCCCGGCAGCGGGCCTTGGACAGCCTGTCCGACGGCGACCTCACCGCCTTGGCCGGCGACAGGCTGCAGGCACTGGGCAAGGTACTGCGGCGCCAGGAGCAAGACCAGGCGCAGACCGAAAAGATCTGGGAGAACCTGGGATGATCGAAATTCTTCAGTGGTCCACCCTTGCCATCTGCGGCCTTGTTGCGGCTGCCCGCCTCCCCAGCGCCCTGCGCGGCGAGAACAGGTCGCTCTTCTATATCTTCGCCCTGATGACCGCAGCCATCCTCTTGAGCATCGAGGCGCCGTACGTAGCCATCGACCAGGCGTTGGGCGGCATCAACCTTGCCAACCTGCTGCTGCGCTTCATCATCTTTGCCGCCATCTATTTCATCGGGATACGCGTCACGCGCGGCTTCGGTGCTGAAGGCGCGTACCGGCTCATCACGGGAAAGGCCGGCATGATGGTGCTGGCGGTCGTTTCGCTGGTGATGACAGCGGTGTTCTTCCTTATGGACACCACCGGTTCATCGGCGGGACTGTCGGCACCGTCGGTCAGAAACCAGCACAACGCCATCTTGGCCCAGTACTACGGTGCCGCCGGCCGCGCCTACCCCGCATATGTAGGCCTCGTCCTGCTGCCCGCCATGGTGCGGGCAGTCCGGAGCCGGCTGCCGGTGCTGGTGCGGGTGGCAGCCGCCCTTCTTGCCCTGGGCGGCGTGGCGATTGGCCTCAGCCTGCTGTTTCCCTTGGTGCCTCCGGGATGGGGCGCCATCATGTTCGTGGTCAACTACACCGCCGTGCTGTGTTACGTGGTTGGGCTGGCGCTGATCTGGGCGGCGCGGGTGCGCAGCGGCAGGCCTTTGTCCACCAAAAGGACATATACCGAAAAGTAACAAAGCGGGCTTTCACAAAAACATTAGAATGTGAAACAATCATGAATGTGTGAAGGTGGAGCGCATGGCGTTTGCGAACGGGGATATTTCTTGAACGCTTGCGTTCCGGGGGCCTTCGCATGCATTGGGGGGATGAGTGGTGGCGGGACGTTGGGGACCGCCCCCACTCAGCCTATTTAACGCTGTTTTCGGGGCGCCAAGCCCCCCGCCCCTCATGCTCATTTAGGGGCCGGGCGAGTCTCCCTGGCAAGCCTGAGGGTCACCAGCTGGAACGGTCGCAAAACCAGATCCGCTCCGTCCCGGCACGTTTCCACTCCGGGTGCGGGGACCGGGCGCTCCAGCAAGTCGACGGCAGTGACGCGCCGCACCGGAAAGTTCGCCGTGAGCTTCCCCGCAGAGCGCTCGCCCAGTGACTCGTACAGGCGGACAACCACATCGCCGGACCCGTCCTCGGCCAGCTTGACCGCTTCAATGACGAGCGCAGGATTCGTCACGGAGAAGAGCGGTTCCACCGGCGAAGCGCCGTGGACCAGCCGGGGCACGAGGTTGGTTCGGTAGCCTTCCTCCACGGCATCGGCAATACCGGCTCCCGGACGGATGGTGACGGTGAGTTCATGAAGCCCGCGGTCGGCGTCGGGATCCGGGAACTTCGGGGCGCGCAGCAGTGAGAGCCGCACGGTAGTGGTGGTGCCGCCGTCGGACTCCCTGATGCTCCGCGTGACATCGTGCCCGTAGGTGGAGGAGTTGGAAATGGCCACGCCATACCCCGGCTCGGCCACGTGGATCCACCGGTGTGCGCAGATTTCGAACTTTGCCGTTTCCCAGGACGTATTGGTGTGCGTGGGCCGGAAGACGTGGCCGAACTGCGTCTCCGCCGCAGACCTCTCCGCCCGGACATCCAGGGCGAACCCGAGCTTGAGCAGCTTTTCGCGTTCCTGCCAGTCCACGGATGTGGTGATGGAAAGGGACGGGCTGCCGGCCGCAAGGCTGATGTGCTGCGTAACGGGGGACGCGCCGGCAAGCCGCTCCACCGTGACGACAGCCTCTGCCCCTTCCCGGCTCAACCGCACGGATGCCGCCTGGGTCAGCGGCGTGACGTTGCGCCGGTAGAACCCGTCGATGTCCCAGGCGTCCCATTCGTTGGGCGTGTCCCGGTGCAGTTCGAGGAGGTTGCCGCGCTGGCCCGGCGCAATGGCTTCGCGGCCGGTGGCATGATCCACCAATGACGTGAGAAGCCCGCTACCGTCCAGCACCGCGCGGATGACGCCGTTGTCCAGGATGTAGCCGCCGTCATGGGCCTTGGCATGGACCTCTCCGGCCGGCGCGGCAGGTTCGCCCGCAGCCAGGGCGGGAACGCCGGCCCTGGCATGCGGCGCTGCGTTCAGCAGGAAGGTCCGCTCGCCCTTGCCCAGCGTGGCGGCGGCAGCTTGGCTGATGATTGCTTCAAGGGCTTCACCGATTGCCTGGTAGTTGCGCTCGGCATCCTGGTGCACCCAGGCAATGGCGCTGCCCGGAAGGATGTCATGGAACTGCTGCAGCAGCACCAGCTGCCACAGCCGCTTGAGCTCAGCGGCCGGGTAGGCGTATCCGCCGCTGGCACGGACCGCGGCCGTGGTGCACCACAGTTCGGCCTCCCGCAGCAGGTGCTCACTGCGCCTGTTGCCCTTCTTTGTCCTGGCCTGGCTGGTGTAGGTTCCGCGGTGCAGTTCGAGGTACATCTCGCCAACCCAGACAGGCAGGACGGGGTAGTCTTCCTCCGCCTGCGTGAAAAAGCTCTCGGCCGAGCCGATCCGGACCTTGGGCGAGCCTTCCAGGTTGGCGGCGCGCGACGCTGCCGCCAGCATTTCCCGCGTTGGTCCGCCACCGCCGTCGCCGTAGCCGAACGGCACCAGGGACACGGTGCCGCGCCCATGGTCCCGGTAGTTGCGTTCCGCGTGTGCCAGTTCGCGGCCGGTCAGCTCCGAGTTGTAGGTGTCTACCGGCGGGAAGTGGGTGAAGAGCCTGGTGCCGTCAATGCCCTCCCAGTTGAAGGTGTGGTGGGGAAACTTGTTGGTTTGGTTCCAGGAGATCTTCTGGGTCAGGAACCAGCGGCTGCCGGCAGACTTGACGATCTGCGGCAGCGCAGCAGAATAGCCAAATGAATCAGGCAGCCAGGCTTCGTGGCACTCAACGCCGAATTCCGCCATGAAGAAGCCCTTGCCCTCCACGAACTGGCGTGCCATGGCCTCACCGCCGGGCATATTGGTGTCCGACTCGACCCACATTCCGCCCACGGGGACAAACTGGCCAGAGCGGACCTTCTCGCGGATACGGCTGAACAGTTCAGGGTAGAGCTCCTTGATCCAGGCCAGCTGCTGCGCCGAGGAGCAGGAGAACACAAAGTCCGGATTTTCATCCATCAGGGACACCACGTTGGAGAAGGTCCGTGCACACTTGCGGACCGTCTCGCGCACCGGCCAGAGCCAGGCGGAGTCGATGTGCGCGTGGCCGGTGGCCACCAGCTGGTGGGCTGAGGCATAGGCCGGCCGGGCCAGTACTTCGGCAAGTGCTTCACGTCCCGCTGCGGCGGTGCCAGGAACATCGTCCGGGTCCATGACGTCCATCATGCGTTCAAGGGCGCGGAGGATCTCATGCCGCCGCGGCAGTTCCAGGGGCAGTTCCGCCATCAGGCCGGAAAGGGTCCGGATATCCTGCTGGAGTTCCCAGACCGCCTGGTTCAGTTCCGCAATGGCGATGTTCCCCAGCCGGTACTGCGGCGCCGTCCCGGCCGTGGACTTGTCACCGTACGGCATGGGGGCGAAGGTCCAGCCCTGCGCGACGTCCGGGTTCGCGGCGGCTTCCACGTAGAAGTCCACCGCCATGCCGCCACCCAGCAGCTTCAGCGGTATGTACTGGTTCCTGGGCGAGACAGCCTTGATGGTGGTGCCGTCCGGACGCCAGGCCAGGCCTTCGCACTGGAAGCCGGGAATTTCGGTGGTGAAACCGAGGTCCACGAGCACTTCAACAGTGGTGTCCGGCCCGGTGCCCCACGATTCGGGGACTTCGCCCTGGAGCCGGAGCCATTTGGTCCCCCAAGGCTTCCCCCAGGGAGCCCCGTGTTCCTGGGGCTGGAAGTCCTGCCGCATTGCCTCCAGCGCGGGGACTGGCTCATCGGGCGCATCCCAGCTGCTCAGGGTAAGGGGAAGGCTCCGGCCGTAGACCGCCGGGCTAATCCGTTCACGCACGAACCTTTGGAGGCGGACTTCCGTTATCCGGCGGTCGTCATGCAATGTGGGCCCTCTTCAGCGGTTGGGACTGGACCATGCTGTCCATTCGATGGATAAATCTACCCGCTGGTAGCCCGTTTACCAACCCTTTCGGAAAACGCATCCCGGACGCTGACCTGCGCGCAAGTCAAGCTTACGACGGCGGCCGAAGCTTACGACGGCGGCGCCGCGGCCACCGGCCGCCGTATCCTTCCGTCACCGGCATAGATGTTAAGGCTGGTTCCCCTGCTGAAGCCGGCGAGGGTCACTCCGCTGGCCTCGGCGAGTTCGACGGCAAGGCTCGACGGCGCACTGACCGCAGCGAGGACGGGGATTCCGGCGAGCGCAGCCTTTTGGACCAGCTCGAAGGATGCCCGGCCGGAGACTTGGAGCACGGTGCCGCGAAGCGGCAGCAAACCTTCCCTCAGGGCCCACCCCACAACCTTGTCCACCGCATTGTGCCGCCCCACATCCTCCCGAAGGCACAGAAGCTGGGGGCCGCCGTCGTCCCCTATCTTGAAGAGCCCGGCAGCATGGACGCCGCCGGTGTCATCGAAGAGGCGCTGGGACTCCCGGAGGATGCCCGGAAGCGAGGCAAGCACCTCCGCGGAGACGCTCAGCGGATCCCCGGCGGGGTTGAAGTGCGAGGATTTCCGGACGGATTCTATGGAGTCGGTCCCGCAGATGCCGCATGAACTGGAGGTGTAGACGTGCCGGCCGATGGAAGGAAGCTCCACGTCGGGCCGCAACTGGGCCTCCACCACGTTGAAGGTCTGCACCCCGTTTTCGTCTTCCCCGGCGCAAAAGCGCAGCGAAACGAGCTGCCCGGACTCCCAGATGACGCCCTCTGACACGAGGAACCCGGCCACGAGGTCGAAGTCATCCCCCGGCGTGCGCATGGTTACCGAGTAGGACAGGCTTCCCAGCCGGATTTCCAGCGGCTCTTCCACCGCCAGGACGTCCTCCCGGTACCGGACCGGAAACTCGAGGGCGTTCGGGGAACCGTCCAGCACATACTTGTGCACCTTGCGGCGCTGGGTCACGCGTCCCATATCCCACCGTTCCTGTCCATGTGTCCATCATCGCAACTGCCTTGGGGCGATGCCAGCGTGGCTGCAGCACGTTGGCAGGCCTCAGCCAAGGAGTGCGCTCCAGTCTACGGGGCCGGCCGGCGCCGGTTTGGCGGCCGGCTTGCCCGTCCGTCCGGCAGTGCGCGCCTTCGTCTTGGCGGCGGGCTCGGGCGGCGCCGGGATGGGCGGCCCCCACGGAAGGGCAAAGGCGGGCACCAGCTCTCCCAGCTGCACCCCGTGGGGAGGCACAACCAGAACGCCGTCCGCTGAAGCCAGCCCGCGCATCATGCCCGGGCCGGTGTGCTGGGCGGGAGAGGCCATGCCGTAAAGCAGGCGGAACGGGACCAGGCGTGTGCGCCCGGGTTCGGGGTCGAGGGTGGTTCCGCAGGGAACCTCCTGCACGGCCGGCAGCGTGCGGTGTCCCAGCGCCGCGAGCAGCGGGGCCCCCACCGTGGAAAGTGCCATCATGGCTGCAAGGGGGTTACCCGGCAGTCCAAGCACGAACCGCCCGTCCGGAAGTTCGGCCAGGACGGCCGGGTGTCCGGGACGCATGGCCACGCCGTCAATGATCAGCCGCCCGCCCAGCTCCCGCACGGCCCGGCGAAGGTGGTCGGTGCCGGATTTTCCGGTCCCGCCTGTGGTGATGACGACGTCGGCCGGCAGGTCCGGCGCGCCCGGCACCCCGGGGACCACGTCCTCCAGTGCCGCCAGCCATTCAGCGTACGAATCGCCGATCCGTTGCTGTCCGCCCGGCAGCCCGCCCAGCATGCCCACCACGGCCGGTAGCTGCGGGCCGAAGGTGTCACGCACCTGCCCCGGAACCGGCAGGCCGCTCCCAACCACTTCAGAACCGGTCAGCAGCAGCCGGACCAGGGGCTTTCCCTGGACCACAAGTTCGTCATAACCGGCCAGGGCTGCGAGGGCCAGGTGCGCAGGGTTCAGCACCACGCCGGCCTTGACCAGGATGTCCCCTTCCGAGGCCTCCTCCCCTGCTTTCCTGACATGCTGGCCTGCACGGGGCTCGCCAGGGCGGGCAGTGCCGCCGGTCACCAGGACGGGCAGCCCGTCTTCGTCTTTGTCCAGGCGGGCGCTTTCGCTGCGCAGCACCGCCTTCGCCCCGGGCGGTATGAGTCCCCCCGTGGCAATGGGACTGGCCTGGTGCGGAGCCAGCGGCAAACCTGCATCCACCAGGATCCACGGCCCCGTGCCATTAACGGCCCAGCCGTCCATCGCCGATGACGCATAGTGGGGCATCACCTGCAGGGCCACAATGTCCTGGTCCAGCCTGCGTCCGAGGGCCAGCTCCAGGGGAACAGGGCCGGCGGGGATTGGAGTGCCGGCGTCGAAAGCTGCCTGCCGGGCTTCTTCCCACGTATGGTCGAGGTGCCTCGGCTGCCCGCCCCCGGGAGCATCCGCTGCTTGCTGGGACTCCTTCGTCATTCGCCGGGAGCCCCGGCGGCTTCAGCATCGTAGTCGGCAGCCAGGGAACGGGCCACGGCCAGGGCGGACTCCATGGAAGCAGCATTGGGTGCCCGGCCCGAGCCGGACGCCAGGCCGGCGGCATACCCGGCAATAAACGTCGTCAGGGGCGCGGCCGGACGGACCACCGAGTGGGCGGCCACACCGGCCAAGGCAAGGATGGCGTTGACGTCCACCTGGACGTCCTCCAGTTCATAGGCCTGGAGGAGGGACCTGCACCACTCCTCCAGCGTTTCATCCTGGCTTTTCACGAACGTGCCTCCCTATTTAACTGCGGCTGCGCCGGTCCTGGCCTTTGTCCTGGTTGCCGGCGGCAATCCCTAGTGCGGCGGCATCATCCCAGGTGTCCACGTCTGCCGTGGAACCTGCAGGGACGGTGACAGGCTGCACCTCCAGACTAGCAAGGAGGGAGCGCACGGAGCCGTTAATAAGGGCGCCACGGGACGAGAGCTGCGCCGCCGAGGTTTTTAACGCAGCCGTGCGGTAAAAACCGGCCAGAGGCTGGAGCCGGCCGTCTTCCGCGCGTGCCATGGCGCCGTCTGCGTTCGTCGAAACCATGGCCGCCACCAGTGCCTCCACTGCGTCCCGGACCAGCGGCATGTCACACGCCAGCACCAAAGTGAACTCCGCCTCGTGTCCGTCCCGGGCCAAGGCGTCAAGTCCGGCGGAGATGGCAGCTGCCGGCCCCGCGAACTCCGGCTCTTCCCGGCAGAAAAGCACCCCGGGGACAGAATGTCCGGCGTCCGGGCCCACCACCGCCGTCCGCGCAGCATCCGCTGCAGCGGCCAGGGCGCGCTGGAGGAGGGTGTCATGATGGAAAACCAAGCCCTGTTTCGGCACCCCGCCCAACCGGGAAGACCGGCCGCCGGCCAGGATCACTGCATTGAAGTCCAGCCGCTTCTGTTCCATGCCCCCAGCCTAGCCATCGGCGGCGCTGCGGGCGTGCCGAAGGTTCCGGTCAGGCGGCCCGCTCCGGCAGAAGGAACGGATCCCAGGCTGGAGTGGGCTTCTCAAGTTCCTTGATCTGCCAGATGGTTCCATGCGGTGGCTCCGGGACGAAACGCAGTTTCCAGCCCATTTCCGCCGGCGTATGGTCGCCCTTGACGTTGTTGCAGCGCAGGCAGGCCGCCACCAGGTTCTCCCAGGAGTCCTCGCCGCCCCGGGACTTGGGGTGGACGTGGTCGATGGTGTGGGCCGCTTTACCGCAGTACGCGCATCTGTGGCCGTCGCGCCTGAGCACTCCGCGGCGGCTGACAGCAGTGGCCTGGTTGTACCTCGGCCGGATGTAACGGTTCAGGAGAATCACCGAGGGACGGCCCAGGATTTCCTGCGGTCCCACCACGGGATCATCGCCTTCGGCAACCACGCTGGCCTTGCCCGTGAGCACAAGCACCAGCGCCCGGCGGAAAGTGATCACCGCCAGGGGCTCATACCCAGCATTCAGAACGAGAGTGCGCATGCACGTACCTCTTCACGGCCGCACCCGTCCAGGGGCACGAGGGCCGGCTGCCCTCGGCATGTCCGGGCTATGGATCGACACCACAAGAGTAAACATAGAAGCGCGCGATCGGCTAATCGCCCTTTCCCTGAACGGTCGTGTCGATCCAGTCAGGCGGCGCATACTGAACGGCTGGAGCAGCCGGCAGTTAAAAGGCAAGAACCCTTGCCGTGAGGGCAAGGGTTCTTTTGAGTCCTGGTCGGACCGCCGGAACTGGCGGGTCAGTTCACTCGGATGAACACGGGGCCGGAGCCGACGTTGGCGCTGAAGACCACCGTCTGGTTTCCGTTGTAGCCACCGTGGACGGCCTGGCCGTTGCCTGCGTAGACAGCAATGTGTGCCATGCCGGCACCGCCGTCGGCGTAGTAGATCAGGTCGCCGGGCTGCGCCTCGGCAGCGCTGACGGTGCGACCCAGGGAGAGGTAGCCTGCAGGCCAGTCGTGGAAGTTGATCCCCACTGCTGCCAGGGAGTTCGTGACCAGCATGGTGCAGTCCTGCATAACACCCAGCTGGGCGTATGCAGCCGACAGGATGGCTGCACCCTTGCCGCTGGCGGAAGCAGTGGGAGCGGCGGCCGGGGCCGAGGCCGTGGAAACCTTGGCCGTGACCTTGGGAGCAGCAGGCTGGGCGACGGGGGCCGGCTCGGCCTCCTGGACCTCGACAGGTGCGGGTTCTTCGATAACCGGGGCCGGCGTGGTGGTGACGGCGGGCTTTTCGAAGGTGATGTTGATCGTGGAGGCCGCGGAGATGGGGGCTTCGACGGCGGATTCAACTTCCAGGGTGGAAGCCGGAGCGGAGTCGCGCTGGACGTTGGAGTCGGCAGCGTTCGCCGCGATGCCGCTGGTCAGTACCAGGCCGGAAGCGGCGGCGATGACAGCGGCCTGGCGGCCTACGCCGCCGGCGTTCTCGCCGACAGCCTTGGCGATGATGGCGATTGAGCTGGTTTTGGTGACCTCGGCGCGATGCCGTGCGGTAGCACGAGTAGTCATCAGTTCTCTCTTTCGTTTTCCTCAGGCCGTTGTGGGCACCAAGGGATGTGGACGCGCCGGCATCTTGGGGGTACGCCGGCACGCCCCGAACGGGGATGTGGTGTTAGCGGAAAGCGTGGTGGAGCAAAGAAATAGTTCTTGGACCCGAGGGTCCAAGAACTATTTGCTGATGGTGAAGAACGAAGAGGTGCCGGTGGCGGCTACGGCGTGGAGCAGCGTGCCCTGGGAGGGGTTGAGCGCGCTGACCATCATGCCGTTGCCGACGTAGATGCCGACGTGCGCTCCGCCGTTCTGCATGACCAGGTCGCCGGGCTGCGGGGTGGAGGTGGGGGTCATGGCAGTCCAGGCGTTGACGCGGGGGATGCTGATGCCGGCCTGGGCGTAAACCCACTGGGTGAAGCCGGAGCAGTCCCATCCGGTGACCGGGCTGGTGCCGCCCCAGACGTAGGGGCTGCCAATGCCCGTGTAGGCGATGGCAGCAATGCCTGAGGTGGAAGCGGAAGAGACAGTCTTGGCCAGCTTGTCCGCTGCAGACTCCGAACTCGACGCTGCGCCCGTTTCCGTGGCGGTGGACTGTGGGCGCACCCGCTCCGGCTTCGGGGCGGCAGTGGTCTTGACCACGGGCCGCTCGAACGACACGGTGGCCGTGGGGGCTGCGGTGACTGCCAGGGCAGCCTGCGCGGAGCCGGACTCGGTGGAAGCGGAAACACCAGCGGTGGTGTCCGCTGCGTTGGCGGGCAGGCCCATGCTGAGGATAAGACCGGAAGCTGCGGCGATAACGGCAGCCTGGCGACCTACTGTCCCGGCATTGGCACTAACAGCCTTGGACATAGTGTCCAAGGGGTTGGTACGAACCGTTTGCGCACGGTGGCGCGCAGAATTATTGCGTGAAGACACGAAGGTAGCCTCTCCCAATGCCTGCGAGGTGAGCTGTCGGATTCGGATGGGAGTCACCCGGCCGCGCTGCTTCCAAGGAAGTTTTGCGACTTAACCCCAAGGTCTTAGCCAAAGCCAAGACCAAAATTGGTTCCCCCGCCCCTGCCAGACGATGAAATGCGAACGGACCTTGAGCGGTGGCAGAGTTAGGCAATCCGCACAAGAGCGTCAACTTCGGAAAAGTTGACGCGAGTTAGACGGTACAGCAGTTTTGAGTGAATGTCACATTCAGGTCACGGCAAGTCACGATCATCTGATAGTTCACCGTCACTTGACTACAGCCAGCCAGTCGGATCGACCACTTCGCCGTTGACCTGCACCTCGAAGTGGAGGTGGCAGCCCGTGGAGGCGCCCGTGGTCCCGCTAAGGGCAATTACGTCCCCGCGCGAGACGGTCTGCCCCTCCCTCACGCTGAAGGAGGAGAGGTGGTTGTACGTGGTTTCCAGGCCGTTGCCGTGGTCCACCACAACGCGGTTTCCGCCGCCGAACTGGTGCCAGCCCACGAAGGTCACGGTACCGGTGGCGGCAGCGAAGACCGACGTACCGCACTGGGCCACATAGTCCTGGCCGCGGTGGAAGTCGCCTGAGCCACCGGTGATCGGGCTGACGCGGTAGCCGAAGGGGGACGCTGTGGTCAGCGTGGCCAGTGGAGCGCCGAGGCTTCCTGCCGAGGCAGCACGTGACACCGAGCCGGCGGACTGGGCACTGAGAAGCTGCTTGAGCTTGCCGTCCGGATCCGCCTGGGTGACCACGGCGGAACGGCTGAAATCGATCTGGGCACCGGCCTCGGCTGAGATCTGCGGCTGCGGCGTGACGGCTGAGGCTGCCATCGGAGTAACACCGGGAGCGTCGGTGGCCATCACGGGGCTGGTGGCCGGCACCGTCACGGTCAGCACCAGGCCTGTGGCTGCGAGTGCGATTCCGGCCTTCTGGCCGATTCCGCTCGCAGCAGCGAACTCGGTGACTTGGCGGAAGGGACCACGACGGCGGCGCGCATCACGGTGGGGATCGCGGGGGCGTTCCGTGGTGATGACTTCAACAACCCGCGGCGTCGAAGCGGGCACCGCTGCGCGGCGGCGTCCCCTGGGGGTCTGCATGGACAAGAAGGGTTCCTCTCTGGAAAGCCTGCGAAGTTAGCTGTCGGATTCGGGTCAGAGAGTTCAAAGACCCGGTCCGCCGTAAGCAAGCTTCGGCACAGAGGTATCCACGGAGGATCCTTCACTGGAAGAGGCTTGCTGCTGACGGACTTCACCCCAAGGCAGTCCCCCGGCTGCCGTTTGTGGTTCCCCCGCCTCTGCCAGTAATGACTCGTGCACCTGATCCGCTGGCAGAGCTCGGCTCCAGATCAGGTAACGCTTTAGTATCAACGCTTGGGTTTAACTATAGGGGCAAAAGTCCCAAAGTAACAATTCCGTTATCTTTGCGTAACCGGCACCCGTTGGGGTAGCCGGGAGGCCTCAAGCGGTCCCTAGCGTACGGCCACGAAGACGTGCGCCGCGACTTCCGGCGGCAGCTCCAGGGCCCCTTCGATGCCCGGGACGCGGACCGAAATGTACTCCCCCACCCGCTCCAGCGAGACCGAGGCACCGGGCCGGATTCCGCCTTCATCAAGCTGGACCAACAACTCGGGTTCCACCTGGATCGGCTCTGCCAGGCGGCTGACTGTCACCTCAGACGCCGGGCCGTAGGTCTTCATGGCCTCAAGCAGGCTGACCGCCGCGTCCGCAGCGGCCTGCGCCTCGCCCCCGAGGGCCGCCAATCCCGGGATGGGATTGCCATACGGGGACTCAGTGGGATGGTTCAGCATTTCGTAAATGCGCCGTTCCACCCGTTCGCTCATGACGTGCTCCCAGCGGCAGGCTTCGTCATGGACGTAGGCCCAGTCCAGCCCGATGACATCGGCCAGGAGCCGCTCCGCCAACCTGTGCTTCCGCATGACTTCGGTGGCGCGCTTCCGGCCCACCTCCGTGAGTTCAAGGTGCCGATCTCCGGAGACAACCACCAGGCCGTCCCGTTCCATCCTGCCGATGGTCTGCGACACAGTGGGCCCGGAGTGGCGCAGCCGCTCCGCGATCCGGGCCCGGAGGGCAACGATGTTTTCTTCCTCAAGCTCCAAGATGGTCCGAAGGTACATCTCCGTAGTGTCGATCAGATCCGTCATCCAGCTCAGCTCCTCGAGCGCAGTACCTTGCGTTGTCCCACCGTACCGCCTTCACATGCAGCGTGGTCCGTTGGAAAGCTTAGCCTATTTTGAGTTTGTCCGAATAGTTGACGGCGCGGGCAGGGGCCCTGTCTCAATGTCTGGACTATGACGGTCCCGGTTCCCGCTGAAACAGCTGTTCAGGCAGAATGAGGGAGGGCCCGAGTCACAGTCGCCGCGACTGCCTGGCACCCACATCCGTCCGGACCAACACCCCGTCCACGCCGAAATTGGAGCACCTGTGAGCGAAACCAGCATCACTATTCCCGCCGACCTCCTGCCCAAGGACGGGCGGTTCGGCGCCGGTCCCTCCAAAGTCCGGCAGGAGCAGATCGATGCCTTGTCCGCCGCATCGAAGACCATCCTGGGAACGTCCCACCGGCAGGCACCGGTCAAGAACCTGGTGGGGTCCGTACGCGAAGGCCTGAGCCAGTTCTTCCGTGCCCCGGAAGGCTATGAGGTGGTGCTGGGCGTGGGCGGTTCCACGGCGTTCTGGGACGTCGCCAGCTTCGGCCTGGTGGAGAAGAAGGCGCAGCACCTCTCATTCGGTGAATTCGGCTCGAAATTCGCGGCAGCCACCAACAAGGCACCTTTCCTGGATGCCTCCTCCATCATCAAATCCGAGCCGGGAACCCGCCCTGCTGCGCAGGCTGAGGCGGGCGTTGATGCCTATGCCTGGCCGCAGAACGAGACGTCCACTGGCGTGTCCGCCCCCGTTAAGCGCGTGGCTGGCGCGGATGAGGGCTCACTGGTCCTTATTGACGCGACGTCGGCAGCCGGCGGCCTGGACGTCGACGTGGCGGAGAGCGACGTCTACTATTTCGCCCCGCAGAAAAACTTTGCCTCCGACGGCGGGCTGTGGCTTGGCCTGTTCTCGCCGGCTGCACTGGAGCGCGCGGCCCGGATCAAGTCCACCAGCCGCTGGATCCCGGACTTCCTGGACCTCCAGACGGCCATTGACAACTCCCGCCTGAACCAGACCTACAACACGCCGTCGCTGTCCACCCTGGTGACCCTGGACGCCCAGGTGCAGTGGCTGAACGCGAACGGCGGGCTTGACTTCGCTTCGGCGCGGACTGCAGATTCTGCCGGACGCATCTACAGCTGGGCGGAGTCCTCCGAATTCGCCACGCCGTTCGTCGCCAACCCGGACGAGCGCTCCAACGTAATCGCCACGATTGACTTCGACGATTCAGTGGACGCGGCCGTGGTGGCCAAGGTCCTGCGGGCCAACGGCATCGTGGACACCGAGCCGTACCGGAAGCTGGGCCGCAACCAGCTGCGCATCGCCACGTTTGTGGCCATCGAGCCGTCCGACGTCTCTGCCCTGCTGGCGAGCATCGACTACGTGGTGGGCGAACTGCGCAAGTAGGCCGGCAGCCTTAACGTACGACGGCGCCGCCCGGGATCATCCCGGACGGCGCCGTTCGTGTGTGGTCAGGAAGTCCTTGCTTCGTCGCCGGGCTGTCCACCGTCGCCGGGCTTTTCCTCCCCGGATTCCTGGCCCTGTTCCGGCTCCTGGGCCGGCACCTGCTCCGGCTCCTGCTCGTCCTCGGGTCTGACACGTTCCGCCCACGGCACCCATTCCGGGGCAAGGATCGAATCCTCCGACGGCAGCAGGCCGAGTTCGTTGACGGTGACGACCTTGGAGCGGGAGTTACGGGTGAGCACCGCGTACCACTGCCAGCCCAGGTAACCGGCCAGCTTCGACTCAAACAGATGGGTCACCAGGCGGTCGCCTTCGCTCTTGGCCGCAAGGTGTTGGCCGATCGTAGCCGGTGCCGTGATGCCCTCGATGGCGGTGCGGGCGGTGTCCACGGCTGCAGCCAGGAAGGCATCAGGCTTGCCTGTCCGCCACACCGGAACACCCGCGCGGCGCTTGGACATGGCCTTGGCCCCCGCAGCCGCAGGGTTGGCAGCGGCAGCAGCCCCCGCCGTCGGACCGTCCTGGTCCTGGGCGGCGGCCACCGGCTGTTCAGCTTCCGGGTTCATCGGCGCCTAAACGTCCAGCTCGTCGGCAACCTTACGCAGGGCAGCGGCGATGGCCTTGCCCTTGTTGCCTTCCGGATACTTGCCTGCGGAGAGGGTTCCGGAGAGATTGTCCAGCACGGTCACCAGGTCCTGGACCAGCGGGGCGAGTTCCTTGGCGTTGGGCCGTTTGGCCTTGGCGATCGAGGGCGTCTTGTCCAGGACGCGCAGCCCCAGGGCCTGGGCGCCCTTGCGTCCGTCGGCTACCCCGAATTCAACCCGGGTGCCTGCCTTGAGCTCTGTTACGCCTTCGGGCAGCGACGATTTGGGCAGGAATACCTCCTGGCCGTCTTCGCCTGCGAGGAACCCGAAGCCCTTGTCCTTGTCATACCACTTGACCTTGCCGGTAGGCACGTAATCAACCTTCTTCGTTCTGACGTCTTCTGACACGGCCAGCCGTCACCGCATCCGCACTGCAATGCGGGTTCAAGGTATGGCGGCTGCGGACCGTGTTGGTCTATCCCTCAAGGTTATCCTGCCCACCGCCCTATTGACGCTTTCAACGGCCCAGTGCAACCTTCCGGCTGCCTCCTTCAGCACCATTCACTCCCGGTGCGGCAGGAGGGGTAGCGTTACGTCCATGACACCCTCGCGCTACCGGCGTGCCCTGATGATCATCGCCGCGGCTGTGGCCGTGCTTTCCCTGGTGGCAGTGGGCACCGTGATGGCCCTTGCCTTTGCCGGCTCAGTGGCTCCGGCCTGGGTCACCTATACGGCGCTTTACGGCCTGCCGCTTGCGTTCCTCCTGATGCTGTTCCTGGTTCTGGACAGCGTTGCCGGGCGCCGCCGGGCAGCAAACCCGGACCGGCGGTAACGTTGGACTGATGTCCCTCATTCGCGCATTGAGCAAGGAGCTGGAGGCACGCAGCGACGATTCACTGCGTGCGCTGTTCGATGCGCGGCCGGACCTCATTTCGCCCCCCGTTCCGGACTTCCCCGCCCTTGCCGCGCGGGCAAGTGCCCGGCTCAGCGTGCAGCGGGCACTTGAACGCCTCAACCGTCCGCAGATGCAGGTCCTCGAAACCCTCCACCTGTGCACCAATACGGACACCGGCCACAGCGCGTCCGCCGCGGGACTCCGGAAGATGATTTCCGGGTCTTCGGCAGCCTCGGTGGAGCGGATCCTGCATTCGCTGCAGGAACTTGCGCTGGTGCACCGCGCCGAGCCGCCGCACGGCACCCCGGCATCCGCGGCGAAACACCACTACTACCTCCCGGTGGGTTCGCTGAAGGACGTGGTGGGCATCTATCCCGCCGGGCTGGGCAGGAGCTACACCGAGCTGGTCCGCCTTCAGCCGGCCTTCGCGCAGCGGGCCGTGCAACTGGTGTCCGAACTGCACCGCAGCGGTGTTGCCATCCACGATGCCACCACCCCCATGGAGGCGGCGCTGGCGCTGCAGCACTGGACCTCCTCCCCCGAGGCTCTCCAGAGCATACTGTCCACTGCCCCGGAGCGGACGACGGCGCTGCTCGCCAGGTTCCGGAACTGGGCCATGGGTGCCGTCCCCCAGGCCCAACGGAAGGCCTCAATCGCCACGGAAGGATCCGACGTCGGGCCCGTGGACTGGCTCCTGGCGCGGGGCCTGCTGGTGCCGCTGGACGCGGCGCACGTCGAGCTGCCGCACAGCGTGGGGATCTCGCTGCGCGGCGGTGCGGTGATCGACGATTTCACGTTGTCGCCCCCGGTCCCCCAACTCGGCCGGACCTCAGCGGCGCTGCGCCGGAACGCAGCACTCAGCGCCATCTCGGAGACGCTGCGCCTGGTAAGCGATTTGCTCCACGCTGTAGGGGAGCAACCGCTGGTCACGCTGCGCAGCGGCGGTGTGGGAGTGCGCGAGATGAGGCGCCTTGCCGAACTGCTGCGGATCGACCTGCAGCACGCGGGAATCCTGCTGGAGCTGACCGCACTGGCCGGACTCATCCGCCTGGATGTCGATTCCTCGTCCTGGATCCAGCCTCCGCAGCTGGAATGGCTCGTCCTGCCGCGGCAGGAACAGTGGCTCTGGCTGGTGAACGCCTGGCTGTCCAGCCAGCGCGTGCCGTCCCTGGTGGGCCAGCCCGTCAATGGAACGCGCAGCGTGCCGGCGGCACACCGTTCCGCCTCCGGCAGCACCGTCATCGCGCTGTCAGCCGAAGCGCAGCGGCCTGATGCCCCGGTGGTCCGCAAACGCATCCTGGAGATCCTGGATGAGCTGACTGCCGAGGCAGGCGCCCCGGACGGGACCGCACCAGTACTTGATGCCGCAGCTGTTCTCCAGCGCGCAGAGTGGGCACAGCCCAGGATGGCCAGGCGCTTCAGCTCGATGATCCGCGGCGTGCTCGCCGAAGCCGAGCTCCTTGGACTGGTGGGATCCGGAGCCCTGAGCCAGCTTGGAAGCGCGTTGGCGGAAGACAACCCTGAAGCCGCGCTTGCCATCCTGGGCGAGCACCTGCCGGCAGCTGTCACCCACGTTTTACTGCAGGCCGACCTCACTGCCGTCGCCCCGGGGTACCTGGCCCCCGAACTGACCGGGAAGCTGCTGCTGATGGCTGACGCGGAAGGCCAAGGTCCGGCAACCACCTACCGCTTTTCCGCCGGCTCCATCAAGCGGGCCCTGGACAGCGGACAGGACGCCGCCGGCATCCTGGAGTTCCTCCGTGAGCACTCTGCCACCGCCGTGCCCCAGCCACTCGAATACCTTGTGGAGGACACGGCCTCACGGCACGGAAGATTGCGGGTGGGGGCGGCTGCCAGCTTTATCCAGAGCGAAGACGAAGCCGCGCTCCTGGAGCTTCTCTCCGGGCCGAAGGCGTCCGGCCTGAACCTGGTGAAGATTGCTCCCACCGTCCTGGTTTCCTCGGCGCCACCGCGGGAAACCGCCCAGGTTCTCCGCACCCTGGGGCTCTCCCCCTCCGTGGACGGCGCGGACGAACCGGTGGTCCGGCTCCGGGCAGCCCCGACCCCGCAGGACCACCTGCGCCCTGTCTACACCGCCCCGCGGACGGCGCCGGGGGCTGAGGAGGTGGACGCACAGCTCGCGGTCCTGCGCCAGGTGGGCGCCGCCGTCGGACACCGCGGCGGTTCCGGACACCGGGACGGCGAGGCCGGAACCCAGCTGGGGCTTGAGGCCCTGCAGCGGGCCATCAGGCTCAAGCAGCGGATCAGCATGAACGTGGTGGACGGGCTGGGGAATGCCAGCCTGGAAGTAGTTGTTCCGCTATCAGTAAGCGGCGGACGCGTCCGGGTGTTTGATCCTGCAAAGGAAACAGAACGCGTACTGTCCATCCACCGCATCATCGACATTGAGGCTGCAGAGGAACTGCGCCAGTGAAGGATTTCCCTGCGTGAACGACGGACCCCTGATTGTCCAGAGTGACAAAACCATCCTGCTTGAGGTGGACCATGAACTGGCAACTGAAGCCCGTCATGCCATCGCGCCCTTCGCCGAGCTGGAACGGGCACCGGAGCACATGCACAGTTACCGGCTGACACCGCTGGGGCTCTGGAACGCCCGCGCCGCCGGGCTGGATGCGGAAAAGGTGCTGGACACGCTGCTGAAGTACTCGCGCTTCCCGGTTCCGCATTCGCTGCTGATCGACGTTGAAGAAACCATGTCCAGGTACGGGCGGCTGCGCCTGGAGAAGGACCCGCAGCACGGCCTGGTCATGCGGACGGACGACTACCCCGTCCTGGAGGAAGTGATCCGGGCCAAGAAGATCCAGCCCCTGCTGGGGCCCCGGATCGACGGTGAAACCGTTGTGGTGCACGCCTCCCAGCGGGGGCAGCTCAAGCAGCTCCTGCTGAAGATCGGCTGGCCGGCGGAGGACCTGGCCGGGTATGTGGACGGTACCCCGCACCTGATCGCGCTCAACGAGGATGGCTGGAAGCTGCGGCCGTACCAGCAGATGGCGAGCGACAACTTCTGGTCGGGGGGAAGCGGCGTGGTGGTGCTTCCCTGCGGAGCCGGGAAGACCCTGGTGGGCGCCGCGGCAATGGCTACCGGCTCCACCACAACCCTGATCCTGGTCACGAACACGGTAGCCGCCAGGCAATGGAAGGACGAGCTGCTCAAGCGCACGTCCCTCACCGCGGACGAGATCGGCGAATACTCAGGAGCGGTCAAGGAAGTCCGGCCGGTGACCATCGCCACGTACCAGGTGCTGACCACCAAACGCGGCGGCCTGTACCCGCACCTGGAGCTTGTGGACGGCCACGACTGGGGACTGATCATTTACGACGAGGTGCACCTGCTGCCGGCACCGATTTTCCGGATGACCGCCGACCTCCAGGCACGGCGCCGGCTGGGCCTTACCGCAACCCTGGTGCGCGAGGACGGCCGCGAGGGCGAGGTGTTCAGCCTTATCGGGCCCAAGCGGTACGACGCCCCCTGGAAGGACATTGAGTCCCAGGGCTACATCGCGCCGGCAGACTGTGTGGAAGTCCGGGTCGACCTGCCCAAGGACGAACGGGTTGCCTATGCCATGGCCGATGATGCGGACAAGTACCGGCTTTGCGCCACCTCCGAGTCCAAGACGCACGTAGTGGAACAGCTGGTGGCCCGGCATGCCGGTGAACAGCTGCTGGTCATCGGCCAGTACATCGACCAGCTCGATGACCTCGGCGAGCGCCTGCAGGCGCCGGTGATCAAGGGCGACACCTCCGTGAAGGTACGCCAGAAGCTTTTTGACGACTTCCGGGCCGGGGACATCCAGACGCTCGTGGTTTCCAAGGTGGCCAACTTCTCCATCGACCTTCCGGAAGCATCGGTGGCCATCCAGGTATCGGGTTCGTTCGGCTCGCGGCAGGAGGAGGCGCAGCGCCTGGGCCGGCTCCTGCGGCCCAAGAAGGACGGCAGGGCGGCGCGTTTCTATTCGCTCGTTGCCCGGGACACCCTGGACCAGGAATTCGCGGCGAAGCGCCAGCGGTTCCTGGCGGAACAGGGCTATGCCTACCGGATCATGGATGCCAAGGATGTGGAACAGAATCCCGCCGGGGCCTAAGTCGCCACCTACCGGGTATGTCACGGGATGCCCGCAAACGTGTTGTCCGTGCCGCACCGGCTCGCGTGGCTGAATGCTTCCGATGCCCGTGGTTTCTGCTTCCAATATGCCCGTGTCTTCGCTGCGGCGAGGGCGTAGCGGTAATGGAAGGCGTGCCCGCGGGGGAGTTCGCCCGGGACCCTGACCGCCACGGACGTGTTCACCGGCTAGACCGAGAACCTCGCGGTCCCCAACGGCTCGCACAGGTAGGTGCCCGCCTCCATGGACGGGATCGCAGCGTGGAGCCGCATGTCAGCTTTGATGAACCCTCGGGCAATATTTGGTCAATATCTCTTCCGGACGTTGTCATCCCGTTATCCCCGGGCTACGCTCAGAGCGCTGGGTTACACATTGGTAAAAGGTCCTGAACTCAGATCAGGATGGGCGAAGCCTCATGGCTTTCCCCGTGTATGAGGACGCGTGCATGCGCAGTCGCCCCAGCCGATCCACCCGCGCACCCCCAAGCTATAACACTTGGCTCCGTGCTGCCTGCCCGCTCCGTGCCGCAAAGACGCGACCACCGGAGTAGCCGGCGGGCACCCGACGCGCGGGCGCCATCCGATCAGATTCTTGGAGAGGGATGCTGGGGGACCTCCCGGTGCCGGACCACAGGTCCGCGCCGACCGTCACACCATCCGCCACTCCCAGAAGTGAGTAATTCAATGGAGAATATAACGCGCGCCCGCTTGGGCGCAGGCATGGCTTGTCTGGCTTTGATCCTTACCGGAGTCACGTCGGCTCAGGCCACGCTCTCCGGAGCCCAACTAAACGCTCAGGACGGCAACCTGGTCGTCGACACAGGCGACATCAAAGACTGGGCGAACATCGGCATTGATTGTTCAACGTTGACCGGTGGTTGCGGTCTCGATCTTCCAACCGGCCAGACAGACAATTCATTCGGTACAGGCACGAAGGAAGACACCGCAGTACCGTCCGTCGTCGACGGATCCATCCCCAACAACAAGAGCGACCTGACACGCTTCTACGCCAAGTTCGTGGAAGAATCCAACGGCAGCACGTACGCATACCTCGCGTGGGAGCGGGTCCAGGAACCAAATGGCACTACCAACATGGACTTCGAATTCAACCAGTCGTCTGTGCTGTCCTCCAACGGTGTGACCCCCGTCCGTACGGCCGGCGATGTCCTGATCAAATATGACCTGTCCCAAGGCGGCGTGAATCCGATTCTTGGATTCCACCGGTGGATCACCACCGGTGCCCGGACGCTCTGCGAGGCAGCCAACGCGACCCCCTGCTGGGGCAAAGTCCAGCCATTGACCGGAACTTTCGAGGGTTCAATCAACACCGCTGTGGTTACGGACCCCATCGCACCCAACGCTCCGAGAGATCTGAGTGTCCGGACCTTCGGCGAAGCAGCCATCAACCTGACCGCTGCCGGTATCGTCGGCACGGACCCTTGCCTGCCGTTCAGCAGTGCGTACTTGAAGAGCCGCTCCTCAGATTCATTTACAGCGGCTCTGAAGGACTTCATCGCCCCGATATCCGTCGCCACGTCCAAGTGCGCCGACATTAACGTGCTGAAGACCGACGACGACTCGCCGGCCTCCCCACTGGCCGGTGCCGTCTTCACGCTCTACAACGATGCCGCACCTGTCGGCGGAACCTTTGATCCGGCAACAGACCTGGCCGTAACCCCCGCCACAACCTGCACCACCGGCGCCGACGGCAAGTGCTCGTTCAGCCAGGTTCTCCAAGGCAATTACTGGGTAGTTGAGACCACCACACCAACGGGGCACGACACGGCAGCGCCCCAAGCAGTGACCGTCGTGGGGGGCACGAACGTCAGCCTGACCTTTGTAGACCCGCGCGACTTCAAGATCATCGTGCTCGTCTGCAAGGAAGCCGACAACTCGCTGTACTCAAGCCAGGTCACGGTTGATGGCGTCAACAAGGACTCGCTGGCCACGGCTCCCTCAGGCACCACGGCCGCCCAGCTTTGCAGCCTGGGCGGCGCTGCGTATGACGACAAGAGCTACGGCGGTCACCCCGCGAATGTGGACATCCCGCAGTAGACAGGGAAATCTGGCACCTGACCAGCTGATCACTTTGAAGTGATTCCCAAAGCCAGGGTCCTCCGCACTCCCGTGCAGGGGACCCTGGCGGCGCCACCAACTTTACTGCGCGCCGCGGACGCCCATGCAACATTCACCATGCATCCAGAAAACTCACAGACTCTGGGAGCAGAATGGGAGCATGAACAAGAACGGTCCCGAGGCAAAGCTCCTTGTTGTTGACGATGAACCCAACATCCGCGAGCTGCTGTCCACCTCGCTAAGGTTTGCCGGCTTCGAGGTTGTCTCGGCCGCGAACGGCCGGGACGCCCTGGCGGCTGCCGAAACCCATGCCCCGGACCTGGCCGTGCTGGATGTCATGCTTCCGGACATGGACGGCTTCACCGTCACCCGCCGCCTCCGGGCCTCGGGCAAGCACTTCCCGGTACTGTTCCTGACCGCGAAGGACGATACCGAGGACAAGGTCACAGGCCTCACCGTCGGCGGGGATGACTACGTCACCAAGCCGTTCAGCCTTGACGAGGTGGTGGCCCGTATCCGCGCCGTCCTGCGCCGGACGCAGCCGCTGCTGGATGACGACGCCGTCATCCGCGTCGACGACCTGGAGCTCGACGACGACGCCCACGAAGTGCGGCGCGGCGGCACGGTGATCGAGCTCTCCCCCACCGAGTTCAAGCTGCTCCGGTACCTCATGCTCAACCCCAACCGGGTGCTGTCCAAGTCCCAGATCCTGGACCACGTATGGGAATACAACTTCAACGGTGATGCCTCCATCGTGGAGTCGTACATCTCCTACCTGCGCCGCAAGGTGGACATCGATCCCGACGCTCCCGCCCTGATCCAGACCAAGCGCGGTGTGGGCTACGTGCTTCGGACGGCTGAAAAGCGCTGACCTTGCTGCAGCGATGGAAGTCGGCCTCGCTGAGGACGCAACTGGTGGCCATGATCATGGCGCTGCTGATAGTTGCCCTGACGGTGACCGGAGCGGGAACGCTGGCCCTGCTCCACAGCTACCTGCAGGCACAGGTGGATGACAAACTCACCGCGGCGGTAGACCTGGCCCGGCAGCAGCGGTCCTTCACCCCGCTTCAGGCGCCCAACCCGATGGTTCCCACTGACTACTCACTTATTCTCTTCGCGCCAGGCGAGGAGCCGTATCCGTTCGGCGGCGACCCTGAGAGCCGTCCGGACATCAGCTCCGTCACGGTGCAGCAGGCGCAGGAACGCGGCGCCGTTCCCTATCAGGTGCGCGGTACGGACGGGCAGAACTGGCGGGTGGTGGCCGTGCCGGTGCAGAACAACCAGACCACCGCTGTGGTGGTCATCGGGCTGCCCCTGCAGAGCGTGGACGATGTCCTCAAACATGCCTCCCTGGTGGTGACCGGGGTGGGCCTGCTGACCCTGCTGCTGGCCTCCCTGATCGCGAGCTGGACCGTGTCCCGCTCCTTCCGCCCGCTGGCCCGGGTGGAAAAGACGGCGGCGGCCATTGCCGCCGGTGACCTTTCCCGCCGTGTCGACGTCGAAAATCCCGGCACTGAACTGGGACGGCTCAGCAGGTCGCTTAATGCCATGCTGGCCCACATTGAGACGGCCTTCGCGGCACGTACGGCCTCGGAGGCGAGGATGCGGCGGTTCGCCGCTGACGCCTCCCACGAACTGCGGACCCCGCTTGTCACCATCCGTGGCTTCTCTGAGCTGTACCGGCACGGCGCACTGACCACCGAGGAAGACGTGGCCACAGCCATGGGAAGGATTGAAAGCGAAGCCAAGCGCATGGGCTCAATGGTCGAAGACCTTCTCCTGCTGGCCCGCCTCGACGAGCAGCGGCCGCTGCAGCAGAAGCCCGTGGACCTCCAGCTGCTCGCCCATGACGCCGTGGTGGACACGCAGGCCAGCGACCGCTCGCGGGCGATTTCGCTGACCGGGCTCGACGGCGGACCTGCCGCGGCTGCCCCGGTGCTGGGGGACGAAGCCAAACTCCGACAGGTGGTGGGGAACCTCGTGGGCAATGCCCTGCGTTACACGCCGGAGGGCAGCCCGATCGAACTGGCGGTGGGGGTGCGCGCCAGGGAGGACGGACAGCTGCGCTCGGTCATTGAAGTGCGCGACCATGGACCCGGCATCTCCGAAGAGGACGCCTCCAAGGTCTTTGAGCGCTTCTACCGGGCGGACACCTCACGGACCAGGGAAACGGGCGGAAGCGGACTCGGCCTGGCCATTGTGGCCGCAATTGTAGGGTCCCACGGCGGTTCCGTCCGGGTGGAAAATACCGACGGCGGCGGCGCGACCTTGGTGGTCAGCCTTCCGCACCGTGATGACGCGCTGAATACCGGGGCAGCTGCCGAGGCGGAACAGGCAGCGACGGCGGGGTTGTCCACATATAGCGCCGGACCGTAGCGGCTCCAGGGGCCTGCTCCCTACGCTCGTTATCAGCGGTCCGGACCAGCCGGGCCCCGCAGGCGAAAGCTGCCCCCACAGCGAAAGGCACGGCCATGAGCATCATTTCCGTCGACACCGAACTCCTTCAGCTGAAGTCCGCCAGTGTCCAGGCGACAGTGGACAGGATCAGCGCGGACGTCCAGGCAATGAAACGCGGGCTGGACGAGCTCCAGGGGTCATGGCGGGGCACCGCCGCCACGAATTTCCAGGCGCTCATCACGGAATGGACCATCACGCAGGGACGCGTGGAGGCCTCGTTGGCGTCCATCAACACGGCGCTTGCCTCCGCGGCTGCCACCTACGCACAGGCGGAACAGGGCAACACGCAGCGGTTCAGCTGACCGGGTAGATACCCAGGAGCCGGCTAAGCCTCGGGAGTACCTTGGTGGAACCGCAGCCGCCAGCGGCCGCCGTCCAGCACCCACAGTGAGCTTCTGAGCGTGGTGCCGGAGCGCGCGTAGCTGCGGTACGTCAGCAGGACCGCGTCAGCGCCAATACGGTCCGCGCCAAGTATCTCAATGTCTGTCCGCTCGCCCGGGTCCTCCTCGAGCGCCATCATCATGGCGTCCCGGGTCCACACCCTGCCCGAGCTTCCGATCTCCATGAAATCGGGGTGCAGCAGGACAGCCGTCCGGCCGATGTCCCCCCGCACCAGGGGGCCCAGCAGCTCGCGCTCCAGTTCCTCCACCAAGGCCTCCGGCACGGCGGCACCTGGCTGGGCAGCGGCGTCCGGTCCGCCGAAAGCGCCGTTGTCCAGCTGGCTGAACAGGTCCGGCTCCTCGTAGGCTCCTGGCAAGGTCGCGGCTTCCCGGGGTGCACGGGGGGCGGCCTCCGGCGTATCCTTGGCCGCCGGCGGATGGTGGGCGTGGTGGGCGCCAGGGAAACCGGGCCCGGACCGGGCAGCCACCCCCTGCTGGTAGGCGGTCGCGGCCGCCCTGGCGCGCTCGTCCGCGGCTTCGTTCAAGTCATGCCCGGCATGCCCCTTGACCCATTCGAAGGTGTACTTCCGGCCGGCGAGCTCCCGGTCCAGCTCCTTGAGCAAATCCACGTTGAGGACCGGCTTGCCGTCGGCCTTGCGCCAGCCTTTGCGTTTCCATCCCGGCATCCACTTGGTGATCGAATTGATGACGTACTGGCTGTCGCAGAGGATGTGCAGGTCCTCCTGGGGAAGGTGGGCCGTGGCCCGCAACAGATCCAGGACCGCCATCAGCTCGCCTTGGTTGTTCGTCCCGTGGGGCCATCCTCCGGCGCGCCAGCAATCGTCGTTCACGTACCAGGCCCAGCCGGCCGGACCGGGGTTTCCCAAGGCCGAACCGTCGGCCGCTGCAGTAATTGTCACCGGTCCATCCTCCCAGACCGGCAGGACAAACCGGGCCTTTGCCACCGTACGATGCCGTACCGTACCTCCGCCGCACACGCGCCCTACCCGGGCCGCCAGGCGGATCAGGCCTTGACCTGACGGAAAGCGTTTACCGAAAATGCTTGACGCGGGCAATGGCAGGCAGGCAGAATCGCACTACTGACATGAGAAAGCGTTTTCTCAGCGGCCGGCACTGCCGACAACCCGACGCCAGCGTCCACCCAAGAGAAGCGCCCCGCCATTAGGAAGGCATATCAATGACGATTCCAACCCTCCGCCGGAGAAGGTTCCAGCTCGGCGCAGCAGCCGTCGCCCTTTCCCTCCTTGCCACAGGCTGCGGTTCCTCTTCCGGCTCCGAGGGCAATGAGCAAGTAACCCTGCGCTTCGCCTGGTGGGGGAACGAATACCTCAACGCCCAGACCGAAAAGGTCATCGATGCCTTTGAAGCGGAACACCCGAACATCAGGATTGAGTCCGAGCCGGGCGAATGGGGCAGCTACTGGGACAAGCTGGCCACCAAGACCGCGGCCAACGACGCGCCGGACGTGATCCAGATGGACCAGAAGTACATTGCCGAATACGGCGGCCGCGGGGCGCTCCTGGATCTGTCCAAGCAAAGCGGCATTGATACCTCCAAACTCGACAAGGAAGCCCTGGCCTCGGGCCAGTACGACGGCGCCCAATACGGCCTGAGCACCGGCCGGAACGCCTACGTCATCATGGCCAACACGAAGGTTTTCGAGGCAGCAAACGTTCCGCTTCCGGATGACACCTCATGGACGTGGGACGACTTCATTGAGACTGCAACGAAGATCAGCGCCGCCGGAGACGGCAAGAACTACGGCGCAGCATATGGCAGCAACGAGGCAGACCTGATCATCTGGCTTCGCCAGCATGGGGAGAATCTCTACTCCGAGGACGGCAAGCTCGATTTCGACACTGCAACGGCCGCTTCCTTCTGGGAGCGGCTCAAGGAACAGCGCGACTCCAAGGCAAGCCCGCCGGCCACGGTGGCTACCGAGGACTCCGGCGCGGGCCTGGAAGAAAGCCTCTTCGGCACCAACAGGGTGGGGATGGCATGGTGGTGGACCAACCAGCTCGGATCGCTCGGGTCCACTACCGGCAGCAGCATCAAGATGCTCCGTGCGCCTAGCCTCGACGGTGTTGCCGCTGAGAACGGCATGTACTACAAGCCCACCATGTTCTGGTCCGCTTCCTCACGGTCAAAGCACACCGAAGCCGCCTCAACCTTCATCAACTACCTGGCGAACAGCCCGGAAGCCGGCGCAATCCTGATGACGGACCGCGGCGTGCCCACCAACACGGAGATCGTAAAGGGCATCACACCGTCCCTGAAACCGGCAGACACCACCGTGGTGGGCTTCCTGAAGGACATTGCTCCGGATATGAAGGACGCGCCGCCCGTTCCTCCGGTGGGCGCGGGCAGCGTACAGAACGTCATCAAGCGGTACACCGATGAGGTTCTCTACGACCGCCTGACTCCCCAGGCAGCGGCAGAGGCCTTCAAGAGGGAAGTCGAGGGAATGCTGTCCAGCGCCCGGAAGTAAAAGCCAGGCACTCTCCAGGAACACAAATGCGGCCCCCTCAAGAGAGGGGGCCGCATTCGTTTCCAGCGGGACAAAGCCCGGCAGGAGGGCTTAGAAGCCGCCCATGCCGCCCATGTCGTCGCCGCCGCCCATGGGGGCCGGGTTCTTCTCCGGCTTGTCGGCAACAACAGCTTCGGTAGTGAGGAACAGGCCGGCAATGGAAGCCGCGTTCTGCAGGGCAGAGCGGGTTACCTTGACGGGGTCGTTCACGCCGGCAGCCAGCAGGTCGACGTACTCACCGGTTGCGGCGTTCAGGCCGTGTCCTGCGGGCAGGCCGCGAACCTTGTCAACCACAACGCCCGGCTCCAGGCCGGCGTTGAAGGCGATCTGCTTCAGCGGAGCATCGATGGCAACGCGGACAATGTTGGCACCGGTGGCCTCGTCGCCGGACAGCTGCAGGTTGGCGAATGCCTTGGCACCGGCCTGGATGAGGGCCACGCCGCCACCGGCAACGATGCCTTCTTCAACAGCGGCCTTGGCGTTGCGCACTGCGTCTTCGATGCGGTGCTTGCGCTCCTTGAGCTCAACCTCGGTTGCGGCACCGGCCTTGATCACTGCAACGCCGCCGGCCAGCTTGGCCAGGCGTTCCTGCAGCTTCTCGCGGTCGTAGTCCGAATCGGAGTTCTCGATCTCGGCGCGGATCTGGGACACGCGGCCGGCGATCTGGTCGGCGTCGCCGGCACCTTCAACGATGGTGGTCTCGTCCTTGGTGACCACAACCTTGCGTGCCTTGCCCAGGAGTTCCAGGCCGGCGTTTTCCAGCTTGAGTCCGACTTCCTCGGAGATGACCTGGCCGCCGGTGAGGACGGCAATGTCGGCGAGCTGTGCCTTGCGGCGGTCACCGAAGCCCGGAGCCTTGACGGCAACGGACTTGAAGGTGCCGCGGATCTTGTTGACGATCAGGGTGGCCAGGGCCTCGCCCTCGATGTCCTCGGCGATGATCAGCAGCGGCTTGTTGGACTGCATGACCTTTTCGAGGACAGCAACCAGTTCCTTGACGTTGGAGATCTTGGAGTTGACGATCAGGATGTACGGGTCTTCGAGGACCGTTTCCTGGCGCTCCGCGTCGGTGACGAAGTAGGCGGAGATGTAGCCCTTGTCGAAGCGCATGCCTTCGGTGAGCTCGAGTTCCAGGCCGAAGGTGTTGGATTCCTCGACCGTGATGACGCCTTCCTTGCCCACCTTGTCCAGGGCTTCGGCGATCAGCGCACCGATTTCCTCGTCCCCTGCGGAGATGGATGCCGTAGCGGCAATCTCTTCCTTGGTTTCGATTTCCTTGGCGGAAGCCAGGAGCTCGCGGGTGACGGCTTCGACAGCCTTTTCGATGCCGCGCTTGAGGGACAGCGGGTCGGCACCGGCGGCAACGTTGCGCAGGCCTTCCTTGACCAGGGCCTGGGCCAGAACGGTGGCGGTGGTGGTTCCGTCGCCGGCGACGTCGTCAGTCTTCTTGGCAACTTCCTTGACCAGCTCGGCGCCGATCTTCTCGTAGGGATCGTCCAGCTCGATCTCCTTGGCGATGGAAACACCATCGTTGGTGATCGTGGGGGCGCCCCACTTCTTTTCGAGGACGACGTTGCGTCCACGCGGGCCGAGGGTGACCTTAACGGCGTCGGCGAGGATGTTCAGGCCCCGCTCAAGGCCGCGGCGTGCCTCTTCATCAAATGCAATGATCTTGGCCATAACGGCAGTAGTCCTTTCGGGACAGTCGTTAAGAATGAACCTTCGCTGCAGTGCCCGCGACGGACGACCCTTTGCCGGCGGCCTCTGTATGCCCCCGGGTGCGGGCCTCACTCCAGTGAGGTGTTTCTTCGCTCCTCGCCCGGTGCCGCGCGCCGCCGGCCGGAACCAGCTTTGCTTTAGCAGTCGGTACGTCAGAGTGCTAACTCAATAATTAGCACTCCCCACGGGAGAGTGCAAGCGAATGACGCGCGGAAAGCGCCCTGGCAGGCATCTCTACGCCGAGGGCGATCAGCCGGCGCGGCCTGCAGTTTCACGGCCGGTGGGCGTTGGATTGTTGTCTGCCCCGTAGGTGAACACCGTAAACGTCGCCGAGGTGATGTCACCGTTGGCGTCGAAGGCAACCGGGCCGGATTCGCCGTCGTAATTAATGCCGGTACCGGAGGCCTTCGCCGCCAGGCACTCCTTGTAGCTGGGGCAGGGCGTGCCGGGCACCGTTGCAGTCCCGCCATCCTTGCCGGCGGCAGTCCCGCCTGACACGGCGATGAGGTTCGCTGCAATTGAGCGGCCCGAGTCGTCCTCTGCTTTGGCTGCCGCGAGGGCTGCGAGGGTCACGGCGTCGTACGTTTCCGCGGCGAAGGACACGTCCTTCAGGCCGGGATCGATGCCCAGGAGCCTTTCCTGGAAGGCGGCGGATGGCAGCTCGCCGGGAACAACGGCGCGGGCACCCTCCAGGGCTTTGGTACCCAGCTTGGACGCATACCGGCCGAACGCGCCGTCGCTGAGGATGATCTTCGAGCCGGCCAGGGCGGCGTTGTTGAGTTCAGCCAGGGCGCCCTGCGCGCCGTCGCGGGCCACCAGGATGACGGCGTCGGGTTCCGCCCCGCGGGCGGCGGCAGCGGCGCTTCCCGCTTCACCCGGCTTGAACCCGGCTGTGGCAACCACTTCCAGTCCGGCCTGTTCTGCGGAATCGGCGACGGCGGCGGAGACGTCGCTGCCGTAGGCGCCTTCCTGGAACATCAGGGAGATGGTGGCGGCGCCCGCGTCCTTGGCGAGCTTGGCCAGCACGGGTCCCTGCGCGACGTCGGCGGCCGCCGTCCGGAAGTAGTATCCGCCGCTGGGGATGGTGCTGAGCCCGGCCGCGGTGTTGGCCGGCGAGATCAGCGGCGTCCTGGCCCGGGAGAGGATGTCCACGACGGCCTTGGCGTGGCTGGAGTCGGTGGGGCCGATCACCACGTCCGCCTTGGCCTGGACCAAAGCCTGGGCCTGCGACGCTGCATCCTGGCCGGCTTCAAAGGGCAGCAGCTCCACGGGCCGGCCTTTGTGCCCACCGGCAGCGTTGATCTCTTTGACTGCGAGCTTGGCGGCGGCCGCCTGGGGCGCGTTCAGGAAGCTGCCCTCCCCCGCATTGTCCAGGATGAGGCCTACCCGCAGCGTCCCGTCACCGGAGGCTTCCGTTGTTTCCAGGCGTGCGTTTCCGGTTACCCCGGAACAGGCGGTCAGGGCCAGCGTGCAGCAGAGGGCCGCGGCAAACGCAGGACGGAGGGTCCCGGCGGGGACAATCAGATGCTTCACTCGGCCGGCCGGACGCTTTCCGCCTGTGGGCCCTTCTCGCCTTCGCCGACTTCAAGTTCCACGCGCTGTCCCTCGTCCAGTGCCCGGTAACCTTCGCCTTCGATAGCAGACCAGTGGACAAAGACGTCGTCGCTGGAGCCGTCAACGGTGATGAAGCCGTAGCCCTTTTCCGCGTTGAACCACTTGACGGTTCCTCGTGCCATGGTGACCACTCTTTCCGTAAGGTCCGGGATGCTGCGGGGGTGCCCCGGCGCCGGGCCGTAGCCCGGGATTTACTCTAGCCAATGCGGGTCGGTGCCGCAGGCCCCCGGCGGTGCCGTCGGCAAACGTTATTCAGGCGTAACGCCGGGCCCCGGACCGGGTGTGGCCCAAGGCAGCGCGGCTGATGGAAGAACCCGGCTTACCGGTACCCCGGGCCCAGCACAACCACCAGGGGAACCTGGAAGTCGGTGCTGCTCACCACGGTGGGGACGCCCAGGAGTTCCGCGAGGGCTTCCGCGTTGGCCCGTTGGGCTGGGCCGGAGTAGAAAATGATGGAGCCCTGCTGCGGCGCTCCCGCCCAGTTCCCTACCTGTCCCAGGGGCCAGCCGTCCGCCTGCACGGTTCCGCCTACTCGGCTTGCCAGCCCGGCGGTCCCGGCGGCGTTGTAGACCGCCACAGGCTGGGTTTTGTCTACGGACGCAGCCTGCGCCGTGGGGCGGCTACTGGACCCTGTCCCGGCAGCGGGGACCGTTTCGGATCCGGCGGTTTCAGGCGCGGCGGAGGGCTCAGCGGGGGGAGTGACGGACGCGTCCGGCGCGGCGGAGGGCGTCGACCCCGTTCCGGCCAGCGGTGTTGCTTCGAGGCTCGACGAGGCCTGGCTTGCCGGACCGGCAAACCCCAGCTTGGGCAGGATCAGGAAGGAAACCAGCCCGATGGCCAGGGCAACGCATCCCACCGCCAGGACGGGCCACAGCCGGACCCGTGACGGAGCAGAGGCTGTGCGATGGACACCTTGTCGCGACGCGGTCTCCGGGACCTTGTCGAATTCATCGCGGGCGTATTTGGTCATGGGAAAGAGACATCCTTGTGTGTTGCTGCTGAGGAACCAGCGTGAGCGTCTTATGCGTCGGACCCCAGGCGCCGTGCAGTGCGTGCACGGTGACGCGACGTACGTAGTCTACGCAATCTCTTGACCAGCATGGGGTCATGCGCGAGCGCATCCTCGGTATCGATCAGGGCGTTGAGGAGCTGGTAGTAGTGTGTCGCGGAGAGATCGAAGAGTTCCCTGATGGCCTGTTCCTTGGCACCGGCGTACTTCCACCACTGCCGTTCAAGGGCGAGCATCTGCTGGTCACGCTCGCTCAGGGGGGAATCCCGCAGCGTGAAATCCGGCAGGAGGGCGTTCCGCTGTTCCTGCTCCGGCAGGTGCTCCCGAGCTGGTTCCGCCACGGCGCACTCTCCCTTGCTGGTTACGTAAAATGTCTGACCCCCATGCTACGGACGAATAACACTGTTGTCATTTGTGCCGGGCGGCCTGCCGGACCGGGGCCGGCGGCCGCCCTGCGAGAATGGGACGGTGTTTGAATCAGATGCCCTTTTCGAACTGGCGCAGGATCCGGCGCGCGGGCAGGGTTTCGCCGAACTGGCGCAGCTGCCGCTGAAGGAGCTGATGGCGCCTGACTGGGCAGACGCCTTGGCGGGCGTGGAAAGCGGACTCCGCGGCGTGCTCGCTTTCCTTGCCGACGAAGAGGCGGCCGGGCACACGGTGCTGCCGGCGCCGTCGAACGTCCTGCGGGCTTTCCGCCAGCCCCTCGCGGAGGTGAAAGTCCTGATGGTGGGGCAGGATCCGTACCCCACGCCGGGGCATGCCGTCGGCCTGGCCTTCTCCGTTGATCCGCACGTCCGGCCCATCCCGCGGAGCCTGGCGAACATCTACCGGGAGCTGGAGGCGGATCTGGGAATTCCCGCGAGGGTCCACGGCGACCTTTCCGCCTGGACCGGGCAGGGTGTGCTGCTGCTGAACCGCGTGATGACTGTAAGGGCCGGAGCCGCAGGGTCGCACCGCAGGAAAGGTTGGGAGGAGATTACGACGGCGGCCGTCCAGGCCGTGGCCGGGCGGCGGGCTCCGGACGGGTCACGCCTGCCGCTGGTTGCCGTGCTGTGGGGAAAGGACGCGGAGAGCGTGCGTCCGCTGTTGCCGGGGGTTCCGGCCGTGTCCAGCGCGCATCCCAGCCCCCTGTCCGCGTCCCGCGGCTTCTTCGGTTCGCGGCCGTTCAGCCGCGTCAACGAGCTGCTGCGGGAGCAGGGTGCCCCGGGCGTAACCTGGGAGCTTCCGCCGGTAGCCTAGCTTAGGCTTCCCTTATGAGCATTGTTCCCGCCGCCACCAGCGCCACCAAGAAGAGCCGCCCGCAGGTCAACCTCGCAGTTCTGCGCCGGGAACAGCTCTCGCCCCACATGGTACGGATTGTTGCCGGCGGGGACGGTTTTGCGGACTTCGTCAACAACGGCTTCGTTGACCGGTACGTAAAAATTGTCTTCCCGCAACCGGGCGTCGCCTACCCCTCCCCGCTGGATCTGTGGAGCATCCGCGAGAGCATGCCGCGGGAACAATGGCCTTTCACGCGCACGTACACGCTCCGCTGGGTGGATCCCCTGGCCAGGGAGCTCGCCATCGATTTTGTGGTCCACGGCGACGAAGGGCTGGCAGGACCGTGGGCGGCGAAGGCCCGGCCGGGCGACATTCTGACCTTCACCGGTCCGGGAGGGGCGTACAACCCTGCCCCGGACGCTGACTGGTACCTGTTCGCCGGGGACGAGGCGGCGTTGCCCGCCATTGCGGCGTGCATAGAGTCGTTGCCGGCTGAAGCCGCCGGCCTCGCCTTCCTTGAGGTCGATTCCGACGCCGACATGCAGCAGATTGCCGCCCCCGCAGGAGTGAAGCTCCACTGGCTGTTCCGTCGAGGCGTCCCTGCGGGCGAAAGCGGCCTGCTGGTGCAGGCGGTGGCAGGGGCGGACTGGCCCGCTGGCCGGGTGGACGTTTTTGCCCACGGCGAGCGCGGCTACATGAAGGCGCTGCGTGATGTGCTCTTTGTACAGCGCGGCCTTGAACGCAAGCAGGTGTCCCTGTCCGGTTACTGGGCGAAAGGCCGTGTTGAGGACGATTTCCAGGCGGAGAAGAAATTGCCCGTAGGGCAGATCTGAACAGGAAGATCCAGCCAGGCAGATCCTGGCAGCCGGTCAGCGGCGGCGGGCGCGGCGCCGCTCGTTGCTGGCAAGGCTGCGGGTCAGCGGCCGCGCCAGCGTGTCGCCAAGGACGATCCCGCCGGCCGTTCCCAGGACAATGGCTCCGGCGTTGAGCATCCCGCCGGCACCCAGCAGGATCTCGGCTTCCTCGATGGTGAGCACGTACATGGACCGGAAGATGGTGAGGCCCGGAAGCAGGATCAGCGCTGCGGGCACGGCCACCACCAGCTGGGGGGCACCCATCCTCAGGGCAACGACGCGGGCCAGCAGGCCGATGGCCACTGCGGCCAGGGCGGGAGAGAACCGGTCCCCGATGCCCAGCAGTCCGCCGCCCAGCAGCACGAAGTAGCCGGCCACCCCCACCGCCGCGGTGGGGAGCAGGAGCCGCCAGCTGGTTTGTTCCGTGACCCCGATGGCCATCACCGCCACGGCAACAAGGATGACCAGCACCCACAGGTCGTAGGCCGGCGGAAAGGTCTGCGTCACGTCAATGCGCTGCATGCCGGTCAGTTCCCCGACCACGAAGGCGACGGCGATGCCTGCCACGATGGCTCCAAAGGTGAGCAGCGTGGACAGGAACCGTCCCGCGGCCGTAACAGGGAAGCCGTTGATGGCGTCCTGCACTGAGGACACGAGGCGTCCCGTGGGCAGGAGCAGGAGGATGCCTCCCACCACCACGATGGCCGGCGATGTTGTCAGGCCGAACTGCCAGAGGACCAGCGCCAATTGCGTCACCACAAAAGAGCAGCTGGCCGTTATGAAGAAGTCGGGAACCCGCCACCGGCCCAGCTGGCGGGCCAGCAGGCTCACTCCGATGTTGGCTGCGAACGCTATGGCAGAGGACACCGGTCCGCCGCCCAGCACGGCAACGAATGCCGCTGCGAAAACGCCGAACGCCGCCGTCACCATCCAGCGCGGGAACGGCTTGGGGCTGGTGATGGCCTCGTCCAGGCGTCGGATTGCCTCGTCCCGGCCCACTCCCCCGGCGACGATGTCGGTCACCAGCTGGTGGACCTTGGCCAGGCCGGCGTAGTTGTTGGTCCAGGAGCGGACCACACGCAGCAGTGCGATGGGTGTCTGGTCCTTAGGGGCGTAGTTGATGCCAACGGACTGGTTGGTGATGTCCACCTCGATGTTCTTCAGCCCCAGGGCGGCGGTGACGGCAATGATGCTGGTCTCCACTTCCAGGGCACCCGCACCATAGCGGAACATGGTTTCTGCCAGGTGCAGGGCGAAGTCCAGGGTCTTGCGGGCGGAGGTGTCCACCCCTCCCACCTGGATCGTGGGATTCGCGTAGGGGCTGCCGGTGAGCCTGTCCACGATGCTCAGGGGAGCCGTGGGCGGGTTTTCACCCTGGACCAGGCGACGCAGCATTCTCCTGGCCGCAGCGTTTTGCCGCAGCTGGGAGGGAGTCAGCGGCTCGGTCTTGGGCAGGCCGTCCGTGTTCGGCCTGGCCTTCGGGGATCCGGCGCCGGGGCGCTCGGGTCGCTCAGTCATTGTCCCTCCTCCCGTTGTGGTGGTGTGCAGGCGGCGTCAGGCGGAGCGCTTCAGCGGCAGCTTGCCCAGCACGACGCGTGCGGCGCCTGCTGCCATCCGGGCCAGCTTGTTGGCGTGGAACACGGCGGGCCGGACGGGCAGCACGAAGTCGCCCAGGAGCTGCACCACTTCCCCGCCGAAGCCCTTCTTGAAGGCGTAGCCCCCGTGGCCTTCCTCGTCCTGGCCGGAGATGCCGAACGTCCCGTAGAAGTTGTACCTCGGGTACCCCTTTTCGAGGGCGTGGAGCATCATTCCCCAGTACAGCGAGGTAGCGCCGTTGAAGTAGATGTAGTCCTGCACCGTG
Organism: Pseudarthrobacter sp. C1; assembly: GCF_034720455.1. Taxonomy (NCBI): domain Bacteria; kingdom Bacillati; phylum Actinomycetota; class Actinomycetes; order Micrococcales; family Micrococcaceae; genus Pseudarthrobacter; species Pseudarthrobacter sp. C1. The sequence continues at coordinate 574,194 of NZ_JAYESK010000001.1, forward strand.
CCGCCGATGACGCAGACCACCTCGTCGCCGTAGCAGACGAAGTGGATGGCGGCCACCGTGGCCACGCCCACCGAGTCGGGAAAGCGTTCGATGTCCTTCAGGCTTCGCTCGTAGCTGTCCACCAGGTCCTGGACCACTTTGAGGCGGTTGTTCTTCTTTTTGCTGCCTGTCTCCGCCACCTCCTCGCGCAGTTCATCAGCGGTGGCCGATTCCGCCGCAAGCCGCTCCGTGATGGACTTCCGGTAGGCGGGGATGTCGATCTTGGCCATCATGAGCTTGGTGAACTCAGGCGACGTGGTGCTGAGCAGCTGCTCGTAGTAGGCGCGTTCCCGGTAAACAAAGCCCTTTTCGTCACCGGCCCGGCTCAGGGCGCCGTAGAACTCGTCCAGGGTGTCCAGGGTGGCCTGTTCCAGGAAGACGCCGTTCTTTTCGGCCTTCCGAATGGCCTTCCGGGTCCGATAGCTGGTGCCCATGATCAGTTCTTCCGCGTCCTGGATGCCTTCCAGGTTCTTGATGAACATCCAGTTCACGTTCACGAAGTTCATGGCCAGGCCCTGGTGCCGGAAGCCCAGCCCGCCGAGCTGTGCCACCAGCGGCCTGTTGTCCTCGATCTCGGGATGCTCGGCACCATCGGCGTCACGCGCAATGTACCTGAGGTTCGGGGAGATCCGCAGTTCGGCGGCCTTGCGCTCCGCCGCGCGTTTGCGGAGGAGTCCGACGACGGCACGCACCAGGTCAGGGTCCGTGTAGTCCATCAGGGGTCCCTTGGCGCATTCGCAGACTGTGTACCCCAGCCGGGTGGTGGTGTAGTTCAGTTTCCCTGCTGCAACCAGTTCGCCGTGCTGCCGGACCCCGAAAAGCTCCACCTGCTGTCCTCTGGCGCGCTGGAACCGGGCAAAGTCAACGGACTGGAGAAAGCTGTTCTGCGGGTGCTTCAGCGCGAACTGCTCGAATTCGGCATCGCTGAGCACGGCGAACTGGAGATCGGCGGCGGGGACTGCATTCAAGGAGTTACCTTCTTCACGGATAAGAGGCTTGGCAAATGGCGGGCGGCGGGCGAGGTCGGTCGGGATGGGCAGGGCAGCCGGCGGGGGCGCTCCTGCTCGCGGTCAGTAGAACTGCTGGCCGGTGCGGGCGGTTTCGATCCGGCGGAAGACCTTCTCTGCTCCGTTGACCCAGAGCCGGTGACTCAAGGGCGAGAGAACGTAGTCGTGGCATCCCACGAAGTCGGTGACCGTCTTGGTGAAGCTGGTCTTGAACATGCCCATGCCGTACAGGTTGTGGGTCTTGTCCTTGATCCGGGAAGCCGGCGGGGTCCCGCAGAAGTCGTATTCCGTGCAGCCCAGCTCCTGCATGCGGCGGATGGCGGCCCACTGCACCAGGTGGGAATCACCGTATTGCTTGCGGTTTTGGGTCGAACCGCCGTCCTTATAGGTGGCTTTGGCCCCGTAATTGATGACGAAGGCTCCCACGCTGGGCTTTCCGTCCTCGTAGGTGAAGAAGAAACTGCCCTGGCCCCGGTTGCAGAATTCGTCCCAGAAGGCTGCGTAGTACTCGTAGCTGCGCAGGGGCATGGAGCCCTTGGCCTTGACGGTGTCGGCCATGAGGTCATAAAGGGCCCGGTAGGTTTCCGGGCCGTGTTCTTCGCGGACCACTTCGCAGCCTTCCCGCTCAGCGCGGCGGATGGCGTTGCGGGCGCGGGAGGAGATGGCCTTGAACACTGCCTCTTCCGGTCCGGAGATGTCCAGCAGGGCCGTGGAGTCGTTGGACTGGATGTTGGGTGCCTTGACCAGGCCTGCGTCTTGCAGGTGGGCCTGGGCCTCGTCGGAGTCGACGACGTCCGGCTCGATCTTGATGGTGAAGACGTTGAGCTTCCGGCTACGGACGAAAGCCGCACAGGCTTCCAGCGCTGCTTTCAGGTCATCAGCTGCTGCCAGGTCCGGGCCCTTGATGAGGTACCAAAGCCGGCCGAGCAGCGGGAAACTCTTTTCGAGTACCAGGTTGTAGCTGGCGGTTGCCGCGTTCTCCAGCACCAGGAACCGGACTTTCCAGCCGCTGGCGTTCTTGACTGAGGCATATGCGGCGGACTGCAGCATGTTGCCGCCGTTGGGATTGGCCGTGACGTGCTTGTCCCAGTTTTCAATTTCCTCGGCGGTGGCGAATCGTGCGGTGAATTCTCGCAAGGGGGCCGTGTCCAATCGGTTTCGTGCGCGGTTCGGTACTCGTGTCTGCGTGCGGACATGCAGCCTCAAGTCTAAAGCCTGATGCCGTCCCGGCTTTTCAGCAGCCGGCCCGTGCCTGCCGTGGCCCGTGCCCTTGACTCGGGTGGACCGGTTGGCAAGGGTGGAGGCATGCAGCCGAACCGTGAAGAGTCGTCATCCCCGCCGGATGCAAGCGACCAGCCGTACAGCGCGCGGGTCCAGGCAGCGGTGCTGGCCGGATTCCTGGCGGCATCCTTCCTGGTGGCCGGGCTCGGCGGATTCTCCACCATTGACAACGTGAACGGATGGTACGCCACGGCTGACAAGGCGCCCTGGTCCCCGCCCAACTGGCTCTTCGGCCCGGTATGGACCCTGCTCTACACAGCCATGGCGGTGGCTGCCTGGCTTGTGTGGCGGAAGAGGGCTCCCAAGACCAGGCCGGCGTTAACGGCCTACGCGGTCCAGCTGGGCCTGAACCTTGCCTGGACTCCGGTGTTCTTCGGCCTGTATCCCGCTATGGGTACGGCTGCCCTGTGGCTGGCCATGGCCATTATCGTGGCCCTGATCGCCGCGGTCACGGTAACTGTCCTCTACTTCGGCCCCATCAGCCGGACCGCGGGACTGCTGCTGCTCCCCTACATTGCCTGGCTGGTCTTTGCGTCCACCTTGAACTGGTGGGCTGCGGCCCACAACTGAAGGTCCACGCTGTCAGCATTCGACGACGTTGACGGCGAGGCCGCCCATGGCCGTTTCCTTGTATTTGGAGCTCATGTCCTTGCCGGTCTCGCGCATGGTCACGATGACCTCATCCAGCGAAACCCGGTGCGAACCGTCGCCCCAAAGCGCCATCTTCGCCGCGTTGATCGCCTTCGCCGCCGCGATCGCGTTCCGTTCAATGCAGGGCACCTGCACCAGGCCCCCGATCGGATCACAGGTCAGGCCCAGGTTGTGCTCCATCGCGATCTCCGCGGCGTTCTCCACCTGCGCCGGAGTCCCGCCCATCACCTCCGCCAGCCCGGCGGCGGCCATCGACGACGCCGAGCCCACCTCACCCTGGCAGCCCACCTCAGCCCCCGAAATCGACGCCTGCTCCTTGTACAGGACCCCCACCGCGCCCGCTGCGAGCAGGAACTTCACCACCACATCCTCCCGGTCCGCCCGGGACGCGTTCTCCATCCCCGGCGCGAAATGCAGCGCGTAATACAGCACCGCCGGGATGATCCCCGCCGCCCCGTTCGTCGGCGCCGTGACCACCCGCCCGCCCGAGGCGTTCTCCTCATTGACCGCCAGGGCGATCAAATTAACCCACTCCTGCCAATACTTCGGATCATGGAACTCNCCGCCGCCCCGTTCGTCGGCGCCGTGACCACCCGCCCGCCCGAGGCGTTCTCCTCATTGACCGCCAGGGCGATCAAATTAACCCACTCCTGCCAATACTTCGGATCATGAAACTCCCCGGCCCCGTCGCCTTCGTCCTCGGACCCGGCCGGCCGGGCGCTTTCCTTCCGCAGCCGGTCATACCAGTCCGGGGCCCGGCGGCGGACCTTCAACCCGCCCGGCAGCACCCCCTCACGCTTCAGCGACGCGGCCACACACCCCTCCATCACCGAATAGATATGCAGCAGGCCCGCCCGGATCTCCCCCGGGGTGCGGCTGTCCTCCTCGTTCACCCGCATCACATCACTGATGCCCAGCCCCGTCTCCCGGCAATGCTCCAGCAACTCCGCCGCGGTCCGGAACGGCAACGGCAGCTCCTTCTTGGACACCTCCAGCTCCAGCTGGGCCGCGTCCTCCTCACCCTCACGGACAATGAACCCGCCGCCCACCGAAAAGAACGTCGCCGCATGCAAAACCTCGCCCGACGCGTCGGAAACCGTGAACGTCATCCCGTTCGTGTGCCGCGGCAGGACAGTCAACGGCCGCAGCACCATATCCTTCACCCCATACGGCAACGCCACCGCACCGGCCAGCTGCAGCAACCCCGTCTCCGCGATCGCCGCCAGCCGCTCCTCCACCTCCTCCGGCAAAATCAACTCCGGATGAAATCCCTCCAAACCCAGCAAAATGGCCGTCATCGTCCCATGCCCATGGCCCGTCGCCGCCAACGACCCATACAAATCCACCCGCAACGACGCCACCCCCGCCAGCACCCCCGAAGCCTTCAGCTCCTCAGCAAAAACAGCAGCAGCCCGCATCGGCCCCACAGTATGAGAACTCGAAGGTCCGATCCCAATGGAAAACAGATCAAAGACGCCAACGGCCATGGTGGGATTCCTAACGAGACGTGTAATGGGTGGGTGGAGCGTCACCAAGGCGACGTGGGCACGAGCGCCGGCGGAGCCGGGCTTTTCGGAAGCGTGCGTCAGAGGCGAGGAACGAGCCAGCACGCGTGAAAAGTCCGGTCCGCCGGTCCCGAAGCCAGCCACGGAGCAGCACGCGGAGGATGCCGCTCCCACCGGGCCAAAGGTGACCACGGGGAGGCGCCCTACCTGGCGCGTTTATAGAACGGCAGGTCGACGACTTCGAACGGCTCTGCCTTACCTCGCAGGTCGATATCCAGGGTGGTGCCAACAGCGGTGAACTCAACGTCCACGTAGGCCATGGCAATGGGGTACCCCAGGGTGGGTGAGGGCTGGCCGGAGGTGACTTCGCCTACCACTTTGCCGTCCTTGAGGACCGGATAGTGGGCCCGGCCTGCACGGCGGCCGAGTCCCTTGAGCCCGACGAGCCTTCGGCCTGTGGTGGAGCCGGCGCCGGCGCCGGCGTCCTTCTTCGCGGCGAGCGCCGCCTTCCCCACGAAGTCGCCTTCCTTGGACAGTGCGACGACGGGTCCCAGGCCTGCGGCGAAGGGATCGCCCTGCAGGGAGAGCTCATTCCCGTAGAGCGGCATGCCTGCCTCAAGCCGGAGTGAGTCGCGTGAGGCCAGCCCGGCGGGGGTCAGCTCCCCGTCCTCGGCAATGGCGATGAGTGCCTGCCACAGGCCGGTGGCGTCGTCGTTGGACACGAAGATCTCAAACCCGTCCTCGCCGGTGTAGCCGGTGCGGGCGAGCAGCAAATCCAGTCCGGCGCCGCCCACCAGGAACGGAACCTCGACGGCGGCATAGTACTTCAGTTCCGTCACCTGGCTGTGCCGGGCTGCGGGGACCAGCCGGAGCAGCAGTTCCTGCGCCGCGGGGCCTTGGACGGCGATCAGTGACGTCACGGCGGAGGCGTCATTCACCTCCACGTCGAACCCGGCAGCCCGCTTGGAAAGCTCAGCAGCCACCACTGCGGCGTTGCCGGCGTTGGGGACCACCAGGAAGCGGTCGGTACTGCCTTCTGCGCTGCCGGCGGTTGCGGGACGTCGGTACGTGATGAGGTCGTCGATGATGCCGCCGTCCTCATTGCAGATCAGAGAGTACTTGGCCTTGCCCACCGGCATGGCGGAGATCTTTCCCACCAGCGCGTAGTCCAGGAAGGCGGCCGCGTCCCGCCCGGTCACCCAGACTTCGCCCATGTGCGAGAGGTCGAACAGGCCGGCGCTCTTCCGGACGGCGTGGTGTTCGGCGAGCTCGGAGCTGTACTTGAGCGGCATCTGCCAGCCGCCGAAGTCGGTGAAGGATGCCCCCAGCTTCTTGTGCTCGTCGTACAGGGCAGTGTGCTTCTCAGCCATGGAGCGTGTCCTTAGTTTTCGAACTCGGAAAGCGGCGGGCAGGAGCAGATCAGGTTCCGGTCCCCCGCTGCGCCGTCGATGCGGCCGACCGGCGGGAAGTACTTGTCCTGCTTAAGCGATTTCACCGGGAATACGGCCTGCTCGCGGGGGTAGGCGCGGTCCCAGTCGCTGCTGATCGCCGCCGCGGCCGTGTGCGGAGCGTTCCGGAGCGGGCTCTCTGCAACAGTGAAGTCACCGTCCGCCACCTGGTCGATTTCGGCGCGGATCGCGATCATGGCCTCGATGAAGCGGTCGATTTCCCCGAGGTCCTCGGACTCCGTGGGCTCCACCATGAGCGTCCCCGCGACGGGGAAGGCCAGGGTGGGGGCGTGGAAGCCGTAGTCGATGAGCCGCTTGGCCACGTCCTCGGCCGTGACCCCGGTCCGTGCCGTGAGCTCGCGCAGGTCAAGGATGCACTCGTGTGCCACAAGCCCGCCTTCGCCGGTGTAGAGGACCGGGAAGAAATCGTTCAGGCGGGCTGCGACGTAGTTCGCTGCCAGCAGCGCGGACTTGGTGGCCTCGGTGAGTCCGTGGCCGCCCATCAGCTTCACGTACGCCCAGGAAATGGGGAGCACGCCCGCGGAGCCGTACTTTGACGCCGAGATCGGCACGTCGTTGCCTTCGGTCCAGGTGGCGGCGTTGCCGGGCATGAACGGTGCCAGGTGTGCCTTGGCAGCAACGGGCCCGACGCCGGGTCCGCCGCCGCCGTGCGGGATGCAGAAGGTCTTGTGCAGGTTCAGGTGCGAAACGTCGCCGCCGAACTTGCCCGGCTGCGCCAGCCCGACAAGCGCGTTGAGGTTGGCGCCGTCGATGTATACCTGGCCGCCGGCTGCGTGGACGGCGTCGCAGACTTCACGGACGTCGGCGTCGTACACCCCGTGAGTGGACGGGTACGTGATCATGATGCAGGACAGGGCATCCTTGTTGGCTTCGATCTTGGCGTACAGGTCAGTGTGGTCAATGGTTCCGTCCGGTGCCGTGGCCACCACCACCACCTTCATGCCGGCCAGGACTGCGGACGCGGCGTTCGTGCCGTGCGCCGAGGCCGGGATCAGGCAGACCTTGCGCTGCTGGTCCCCGCGGGAGTGGTGGTAGCCGCGGATCGCCAGCAGTCCGGCGAGCTCGCCCTGCGAGCCGGCGTTGGGCTGGATGGACACCTGGTCGTACCCGGTGATCTCGGTCAGCTGCGCCTCGAGGTCGGCAATCAGTTCGCGCCAGCCCTCCGTCTGGGAGTCCGGGGCGAACGGGTGGATGGAGGCGAACTCCGGCCAGGAGATGGCTTCCATCTCGGCCGTGGCGTTCAGCTTCATGGTGCAGGAGCCCAGCGGGATCATGGTGCGGTCCAGCGCAAGGTCACGGTCCGAAAGCTTCCTGATGTAGCGCAGCAGCTGGGTTTCGGAACGGTGCGTGTTGAACACCGGGTGCTGCAGGTACGCGGAGGAACGCACGACGGCGGCATCCAGCGCGAATTCTCCCTCGCCGTCCGCGGCGGCCGGGACGCCGAAGGCCTCCAGCACCCCGGCGGCAATTTCTGATGTTGTCGTTTCATCGGCGGAGAAGCCCACCGTGTCCGCGTCGATGAGGCGCAGGTTGATGCCCGTGGCTTCGGCGGCAGCGACGATCCCGGCAGCCTTGCCCGGCACGGAGACGGTGACGGTGTCGAAGAAACTGGTGTGCAGCACGTCCAAACCGGCGGCCTTGAGGGACGCGGCCAGCATCTTCGCGTGGGAGTGTGCTGACTGGGCGATCGCCTTCAGGCCCTCCGGGCCGTGGTACACGGCGTACATCGAAGCCACGATGGCCAGCAACGCCTGGGCGGTGCAGATGTTGGACGTGGCCTTCTCGCGGCGGATGTGCTGCTCGCGGGTCTGGAGTGCCAAGCGGTAGGCGGGAACGCCGGCATTGTCCTTCGAGACACCGACGAGGCGGCCCGGCATGGAGCGTTCGAGGCCCTTCTGCACAGCCATGTAGGCCGCGTGCGGGCCGCCGTAGAACAGCGGGACGCCGAAGCGCTGGGCGGAGCCCACGGCGATGTCCGCGCCCTGCTCGCCGGGAGGCGTGATGAGGGTGAGGGCCAGGAGGTCGGCGGCCACGGTCACCAGCGCCCCGCGGCTCTTGGCGTCGGCAATCACTGCGGCGTGGTCAAAGACGCGGCCGGAAGCGCCCGGCTGCTGGAGCACCACACCATTGATGGCGCCGTCGGGAAGTCCGTTGGAAAGGTCGGCCACTTCCACCTCGAAGCCCAGTGCCTCTGCCCGTCCCCTCACGATGGCAATGGTCTGCGGCAGGCAGTCGGCATCCAGCACAGTCTTGCCGTCCCGGGCATCTGCGTTCTTATTGGCCCGCCGCATCATCAGCACGGCCTCGGCCACGGCCGTTGCTTCGTCCAGCAGGGAGGCATTGGCGATGGGCAGGCCCACCAGGTCCTGCACCATGGTCTGGAAGTTCAGCAGCGCCTCGAGCCGGCCCTGGGAAATCTCCGGCTGGTACGGGGTGTAGGCGGTGTACCACGCCGGGCCCTCGAGGATGTTGCGGCGGATCACCGGCGGCGTGACGGTGTCGTAGTAGCCCTGGCCGATCATCTGCACCGCGGTCTTGTTCTTGCCGGCCAGCCGGCGGAGCTCAGTGAGGGCCTCCACCTCGCTCAGCGCACCTGCCAGTTCCAGCGCAGAGTCCTGCCGGATGTCCTTGGGGACGGCGGTATCAACCAGCGCGTCCACGGTGTCGTAGCCCACGGCCTTGAGCATGGTTTCGACGTCGGCCTTGCGCCTTGCGCCGATGTGCCGGTCAACAAAGGTGGCGGCAGAAGCGGGTTCGGCAGTTGCCGGGGTGGCAGTGGCCGGAACGGCGGAGGCCGGAGATACAGTCACGAGGAACTCCATAACTAAGGCGGCGCAGGATACGCCGCATCGATTCGGGTCCTCCCCGCTCTGTATCTGTACCTGAGAGTTTCCGCGTTGCCTGAACACGCGGGCACCGCTTGCACCGTCGGTGAGCACGTCAGTCAAGGGATCCGGGGAACGGACCTCAAAGCGGACGGCGTGCTGCTTTCCAGAGGTGCCTCGCCGCGGCGGTACATGGGCCTGTGAGATTCCTGGGGAGGTATTGCTCCTACGGCGCCTGCTTGTACCTTCTGGCAGAACTCTCCCGCCGCAGATCAAAGGCTATTCATTTGGGTTGTCTCTGGCGCACGGGTAACGGCCCGCACACAGCACAATTCTCCTATGCCGCGGGCCCGGGGGCAAATGTCAGCTAGCCCCGTAGCCGTTCCACGGCTGACAGGAGTTCCGCCACGTCCGCCTGCCTGCTCCCCGCCTTCCCGGACGGCCCGCTTTCCCACATGGCGTTGAAGTACAGCCCGTCCCCCATGTACAGCACTGCCTTTGCCATGGGCGTGCCCACGTCCTGCCCGATAAGCTCCAGCCATTGCTGCTGGATGGCGGCGAAGCGGCGGCGGGCTTCCTCGTGGGCCACCTCCGCCAGCCGCGTCACGGCCACAAAGGAGCGGTCCATCGGAGTATCGGACCACAGCGACGACTTGATGAAGTATGCCGCCGCCCCCTCCGGTGCGGAGGCCATGGCGGCGAGGTCCTCCCCTGCCAGGCGGTCCAGCCGTTCAAGGGTGGCGGCGATCAGCGCTTCCTTGTTGGGGAAGTGGTACAGGAGGCCCCCCTTGGAGACGCCCGCGCGCTTGGCCACCGCGTCCAGGGTGGCAGCCCGCTCCCCCACGTCGATCAGGAGTTCTTCGAAGGCATCCAGGACGGCATCTCGCGCAACGGGTTTTCTGGCCATGGTTCCCATCATGCATGGTCACGAACCTGTTTTTTAACTGTACCGTCCAGACGGTATAGTTAAAGCATGATCATGCCCGCCGCCTCTCAACAGAGCACCATCCGCCCGGCTCCAACCGCATTGCCCGCGCCAGGCCTGCCCGGGGGCAGCTGGCGCGACTGGCTGGCGCTGGGCCTGCTGATGTTCCCGGTCCTGCTGGTAGCCGTGGACAACACGGCCCTGACCTTCGCCCTGCCTGCCATTGCCGCCGCCCTCCGCACCTCGGGGGTAGAACTGCTGTGGATTGTGGACGCCTACCCGCTGGTGCTGGCCGGGCTGCTGGTTGCCATGGGAAGCCTGGGCGACAGGATCGGCCGGCGCCGCCTGCTGGTCATCGGCAGCATCGGCTTTGCCGCAGTCTCGGCAGCAACCGCTTTTGCCCCCAGCGCCGGATGGCTCATCGCAGGCAGGGCATTCCTTGGCTTCTTCGGCGCCATGCTGATGCCCGCCACGCTGTCCCTGATCCGCAACATCTTCCCGGACCCCAACCGGCGGAGGTTGGCCATCGCCATCTGGGCCGCCGGATTCTCGGGCGGCGCCGCACTGGGGCCCATCCTTGGCGGGTGGCTGGTGGAACAGTTCTGGTGGGGAGCCGTACTCCTGGTGGCAGTGCCCATCATGCTGCCGCTCCTGACCCTGGGCCCGGCCTTCATCCCGGAGTCCAGGGACCCGTCACCGGGGAAGGTGGACGTGCCCAGCATCCTGCTCTCCCTGTTCACCATGGTTCCCATGGTTTACGGGATCAAGGACCTGGCCACCGAAGGCCCGGGTGCCACAGCCCTCGGAACCATGGCGCTCGGCCTGGCAATGGGCGCGGCCTTCGTACGCAGGCAGCAGCGGCTGCACAGTCCACTGCTGGACCTGTCCCTGTTCCGGAACAGGGTGTTCAGCATGGCCATCACTGCCAATATCCTGGCCCTGTTTTCATTCAACGGCTTTATCCTCTTCCTCGCCCAGCACCTCCAGCTCATTGAAGGCATGTCCCCCTCGGCTGCCGGAATGGCCATGGTCCCGGCACTGGCGGCCACCATGGTGTCGGGCCTTGCCGTGGTGCCGGCGGTGAGGAAAGTACGGCCGGGCTTCGTGGTGGCGGCAGGACTCGCCATGAGCGCCGCCGGCTACAGCATGGTGGCTTTCGGAAGCACCGGGGGCGGGCCCGCGCTGCTACTCGGCGCGCTGCTGGTCCTTGCACTGGGCGTGGGGACGGCAGAGACCATCTCCAACGATCTCATCCTGGGAAGCGTGCCGCCGGAAAAGTCCGGGGCGGCGGCAGCGATTTCCGAGACGGGGTACGAAATTGGCGCCGTTTTGGGAACCGCCGTGCTGGGTTCCATCCTCACAGCTTCCTACCAGCACAACCTGCGGCTTCCGGCCGGCCTCGCAGAAACCGCCCCCGCCCAAAGCACCGCGCACGCCCGAGAGACCCTCGCTGGAGCCATGGAACTGGCAGCCGGCCTGCCGGGCCCCATGGCCAGCACCCTCCGGCAGGCCGCCGGCTCGGCCTTCGAGTCAGGGGTGCACGTCACCGCAGCGATTGGGCTGGTACTGATGGCGACGGCGGCAGTCCTCGCCGCCGTCGTACTCCGGAAGGTGCCCAAGGCAGCCAGCTGAAGGCCGCAGGCGTGCCCCCGCCGGTGACAGCAAAGCGCCCGCAGCCGGAGCGTGTGGCTCCGGCCGCGGGCGCCGGGCAGGCCGCTTCGCCGCGGGTGCTGCTACTTAGAGTCCGGCGCCGTTACGCTCGCGGTGGGCTTCATGGTTTCAGCATTGACCATCCAGGCGAACTGCTCCAGCTTGGCGATGAACTCGTGCAGCAGGTCCGCGGTGGTGGGATCCTCTTCATCCACCTCATCGTGAACCTTGCGCATGGTGCCAACGGCAGCCTCAAGGGCAGCCACGATCCGCTCGATCGCATCCTTGGTGCTGATCAGGCCGTCAGGGAACTGGGCCAGGCTGGTGGACCCGGCCACGGTGGAGCTGCGGCCGTCAGGCAGGGCGTGGAGGGCCCGCATCCGCTCGGCGGTGTCGTCGGCGAACTGGCGGGCGGCGTCAACGATCTCATCCAGCTGCAGGTGGAGGTCGCGGAAGTTGGTTCCCACAATATTCCAGTGTGCCTGCTTGCCCTGGATGTGCAGTTCAATCAGGTCGGCGAGCACGGCCTGCAGGTTGTTGGTCAGTGTCGGTGAAGCTTTCATGCATCCTCCTCAATTGGTCCAGTAAGCCCGACGCTACCAGCACCAGCGGGCACGGCCGAGGGCTCGCGGGGAATTTCTCAGTGAGCTTACTAAATCGCTCACAACCGAAACAAAAGAACGCCGTTCATTATTTTCCTTGCTTCCTGAGGCGCTCCCCTCCATACTAAATGAACGCCATTCATATAGTGACCGTCGTCTCAACTTCTCCAGAAAGTGGTGCCATGACCGAGACCATCCGCACCAGCACATCCGCCTACGGCTCCGGGAGGCCCTCACCGGCAGCCGCCGGCACCAGCCCCAAAGGACTGAAGGGCGGGCAGCTGGGACTTCTCGCCGTCGTCGTCCTGGGCATTTCCACCATCGCCCCCGCCTACACCTTGACCAGCGCCCTTGGCCCCACGGTCAACGAAGCCGGGCTCCAGCTGCCCGTCATCTTCCTGATCGGTTTCATCCCCATGATCCTGGTCTCCCTTGCCTACCGGGAACTCAACGCCGATTCCCCGGACAGCGGCACCACCTTCACTTGGGTCACCAAGGCCTTCGGCCCGTGGGTTGGCTGGATGGGCGGGTGGGGCCTGCTGGCGGCCAACATCATTGTGCTCTCCAACCTCGCGGGAGTCGCCGTCGACTTCTTTTACCTTTTCCTTTCCCAGCTGACGGGCTCGCCGGAGCTCGCCGACCTGGCGGCAAACAAGGCCCTGAACGTGCTGACCTGCTTTGTGTTCGTGGCCCTGGCCGTCTGGGTCAGCTACCGCGGCTTGCACACCACCAAGCTGGTCCAGTACAGCCTGGTGGGATTCCAGCTGCTTGTCCTGGGCCTCTTTGTAGGCATGGCCTTCGCCAACTGGTCCGCCTCTGACACTGCCATCCCGTTCAGCTGGGAGTGGTTCGACGTCACCAGGATCGAGACCTTCGGGCAGATCGCCGCAGGCATCTCACTGTCCATCTTTGTCTACTGGGGCTGGGACGTCTGCCTGACCGTCAATGAGGAAACCTCCAACGGCAAGAGGACGGCAGGACTGGCCGGAACCCTGACCGCCGTGATCGTCCTGGCGATCTACCTGACGGTGAGCATCGCCACCATGATGTTCGCCGGCGTAGGTGATACCGGCAACGGCCTGAACAACACCGAGATCCACGAAAACATCTTCACGGCACTGGCCTCTCCCATCATGGGTCCGTTCGCCATCCTTATGTCCATGGCAGTGCTGTCCAGCTCTGCCGCGTCCCTGCAGTCCACGTTCATGTCGCCGTCCCGCAGCCTGCTGGCCATGGGGTACTACGGCGCGCTTCCGGAGCCGTTCAGCCGGGTCAGCAGGAAGTTTGCGACGCCGGGCTTCGCCACGGTTGCCGCCGGCATCATGTCCGCGGGCTTCTACGCCGTGATGCACGTGGTCAGCGAGAATGTCCTCAATGACACCATCCTGGCGCTCGGGTTGATGATCTGCTTCTACTACGGCCTCACTGCCCTGGCCTGCGCCTGGTACTTCCGCCACAGCCTGTTCAACAGCATGCGCCACTTCGTCCTCCGCCTGGTGTGCCCGGTGCTGGGCGGCGTGGGACTGTTCGTAGTGTTCCTGCAGACCGCCGTGGACAGCTGGGCGCCGGAGTTCGGCAGCGGCTCGGAGGTGTTCGGGGTGGGCCTGGTCTTTGTCCTGGGCGTCGGCATCCTGGCGTCCGGTGCCGTCGTCATGCTCATCATGGCCAGGGTCCGCCCCGGCTTCTTCCGCGGCGAGACCCTTAAGCGGGATACCCCCGCACTGGTGGTCCCGGAGTAAAGGCGCGGAGGCTTCCGGAGGCCGTCACCGCCGGCGAAGGAAGGTGCCGTTCATCTGGAAACCGGGGGAACGGCACCTTCGGTGCTGGTTGGCTGACTGTCACCAGTAGTGCGCCACGTCAACCACCAGGCGCGACCCGGAGCCCGGCCCGTCCAGGGTGAAGACCCGGAACGGCAGGCGGGCCCGTACGCCCAGCCCGATGCTGGTGTAGCCCTCGTAGCTGCCGGCAAGGACCACCTGGCGGAAAGTCTGGTAGCGGGCAACGTTTGAGAGCTCAGCCTGGTTCGGCGGGTTGTAGGTGGAGTTGTAGTCCTCGTCGTAGGCGGGCGAGTTCACTGTCACCTGCAGGCGCGCGTTCCCCCGGACGGGGATGGCAAAGCCGGACCCGTCCTGGACTATCTGTGGAACGTACCGCACGGTATAACCCGCAACGGCGCCGTTGAGGTCCACCACCATCCTGTCGAAGCAGTAGTGCTGCCCGGTCCGGACATTGGTGACGGTGGCGGTGCTCATGCTTTGGTCGGCCTTGGCCAAAGACCCCCATACGAGCCCGCAGTAGGAGGTGGAAGCGGAGGCGGGACCCGGAACCACGATTCCCAGCCCGGCCGCCAGGAGGATGGCAGCCAGCCAGGTGTAGAACTTTTTCATTTTGGAGCCACCCATGTGTGGAGCGAATGGATAGCTCAAGAGTAGGAGCGTTTACGGCGCGAAACGAGGTTTGTTGCCGCTTCGCCACGCAACCGTTAACCCGCGGCGCCCTTCATCACGCCCCTGTATAGCGAGAGCCGAAACAGGGCTCCCGCCGGCCCGTTTGGAACCCGTTCCGTGTTGTTTCGGCATTGTTCCGGCACCTTGCCGTTACCGGGATAACGACGGCGGCAGGAGACAAGAAGCGCCGGTCACCCGAGGGGGGTGGCCGGCGCCGGGCAATCCGGAAGAAGGGTCAGCCTTCGCAGTCGCGGCAGTACTTCAGGCCGTCCTTTTCCCGGGCAACCTGCGAGCGGTGGCGGACCAGGAAGCACGACGAGCAGGTGAACTCATCGGACTGCTCGGGAACAACAATGACCGTCAGTTCCTCGTTGGAAAGATCCGCACCCGGCAGGTCAATGCCCTCGGCAGTGTCGTTCTCGTCGACATCTATGACCGCTGTCTGCGCGTTGCCGCTCCGCGACGCCTGGAGGGCTTCAAGAGAGTCGGCGGGCGACTCTTCTTCCTGCTTGCGTGGAGCATCGTAATCGGTAGCCATAGCCTGTTCACTTTCGTTGCTGCGCAGCGCCATTCAGGCACCTCAGTGCAGCAGTTTAGGGCATTATCGCCCTACTGGCGCAATAGTGTGGCTAAGCAGACATTCCGCCGCTTCCACCCGCTGTTCCTGCATGCTCGGACCGGGCCTGGTCGGCGCCCAGGGACACTCCACTCAAGGCCGGAAGCCAGCCCCACCGGCTGGCGTCGGCCATGGCGCCGGCGGCATTGGACTCGGATTCGTAGGTGAACGTATCCAGCAGCCAGTCGCGGAGCCGGATGAGCAGGGTGTCCGTCATGCAATGAAACCTACGCAGCGATTGTTGTGGCCACGTTTCGCGGCGGTCTCCCCCGGATTAAATCAGCTGCCGGCCCGGTCTCCGGGCGGACTTTTCAGGCGGGCGGCGCCGTGCTGCTGCGCAGGACGAGTTCCGGCTCCACCACGAGTGTCCGGGGTCCTTCCGTCCCGTCGAACGCCGTGAACATCATCTGCATGCACCGCCGGCCCAGTTCCTCGAAGTCCTGCCGAACCACCGTCAGCGGCGGACTGAAGTAGCCGGCCTCGGGCTGGTCGTCGAAGCCCACCACGGACACGTCCTGCGGCACTTTGATGCCAGCCTCGGTCAGTGCGCGAAGGACTCCCAAGGCCATCTGGTCGTTGCCCACGAAGAGGGCAGTTGCCCGGCGGGTCGCCGCGATCCGCCGGCCGATTTCGTAGCCGCTGCCGGCGCTCCAGTCACCTTCGATGATCAGGTCCGTATCGAGTCCGGCAGAGGCAAGGGTGGACCGCCAGCCGTCGGCGCGCGCCACGGCATCGATCCAGTCCTGCGGCCCCGCGACGTGCCCGATCCGGACGTGCCCCTGCCCGATAAGGTGCCGCACGGCCAGTTCAGCCCCGCGGCGCTGGTCCACCCTGACGCCGCCAACCGTGTCGTTCCCATCGGGTCCCACGGCCACCACCGGCACTCCGATGGGAAGTTCCGCCAGCGCCGCCAGCGTCTCAAGGTGCGGAACGATTACCACGATGCCGTCCACCGACTGGTCCAGGAAGTGCCTGACGGCGTCCAGGATCGCGTCGCGGCTGAACTCCCGCAACGCGGCGACGCTGACGAAATATCCCGCGTCCCTTGCAGCGCGTTCCACGCCCAGCAATGTATTGGCAGGACCGTACTGGGAGAGCTCGCTGCCCAGGACCCCGATGGTCTGCGAGCGCCGGGTGACCAGGCTCCGGGCTGCGGTGTTGCGGCGGTAGCCAAGCCGGGCTATCACCGCTTCCACTCTTTCCCGCGTCCCCGCGCTCACGTTGGGGTGGTTGTTGACCACCCGTGACACGGTCTGGTGCGAGACCCCGGCCAACTCCGCCACGTCCTCAAGCCTCGGCAGCCGGCGAGGCTTGCCGCGCGTCACGGCGTTCTTGTCCGTGGCAGGAGCCGGGAGCTCAGCCGTGCCACTGGGTCAGATCCCGCCGGCCAGCTTGTAGTAGGCGGCGTTCCAGTTCAGGTCCTTCTTGAACTGCCGGATGGTTGTGTCGTCGTCAATGGTCAGCAGTTCGGTTTTGGCGATCTCGGCGAAGTCCTCGAACACTGCCATGCCCACCTGGGTGGAGAGAACGGTATGGTGGGCGGCGCCGGCGGTGAGCCATGCCGCGGCGGAGGTTGCGAAGTCCGGCTTGGGCTCCCACAGGGCGCGGGCCACGGGCAGGTTGGGCAGCGGCTGCTCCAGGGGAACGACGTCGACGGCGTTGGCCACCAGGCGGAAACGGTCCCGCATGTCGGACAGTGCGACGACGACGCCCGGGGAGGCATCGGCGTCGAACACCAGGCGGACCGGGTCTTCCTTGCCGCCGATGCCCAGCGGGTGGATTTCCAGGCGCGGCTTCGATGCCGTGAGGGAGGGGCAGACCTCCAGCATGTGCGCGCCCAGGATCTTCTCGGACCCGGGTTCCAGGTGGTAGGTGTAGTCCTCCATGAGCGAGGCACCGCCGGGCAGGCCTGCGCCCATCACCTTCGCGGCGCGGACCAGGATGGCGGTCTTCCAGTCGCCTTCGGCGCCGAAGCCGTACCCGGCGGCCATGAGCCTCTGCACCGCGAGGCCGGGAAGTTGGCGCAGGGCGCCCAGGTCCTCGAAGGACGTGGTGAACGCGGCGGAGCCGTTGGCCTCCAGGAAGCTGCGCAGGCCGAGTTCGATCCGGGCCCCGTACCGAAGCGATTCATGCCTGGCCGCGCCTGCGCGGAGCTCCGGCACCACGTCGTAAAGGTCCTCATATTCCGCCACCAAGGCGTCGACGTCGGCCTCCGCCGCGCCGTGCACGGCGTCGGCGAGCTCGTTCACGGACCAGGTGTTCACGGCGACGCCGAAGCGCAGCTCGGCCTCGGTTTTGTCGCCTTCGGTGACGGCGACGTTGCGCATGTTGTCGCCGAAGCGGGTCAGCTTCAGGGTGCGGACGGCGGCCCAGCCGGCGGCGGCGCGCTGCCACGAACCCACCTGGCGTGCCACGTCAGGGTTGGAGACGTGCCCGACGACGGTCTTCCGGGCGATGCCCAGGCGGGACTGGATGTACCCGAACTCGCGGTCTCCATGCGCGGCCTGGTTCAGGTTCATGAAGTCGAAGTCGATGTCCGCCCACGGCAGGTCCCGGTTGGCCTGGGTGTGGAGGTGCAGCAGGGGCTTGCGCAGCAGGTCCAGGCCCTGGATCCACATCTTGGCCGGGCTGAACGTGTGCATCCAGGCGGTCACACCGATCACGGAATCATCCGAGTTCGCCTCCAGCGCGGTCCGCCGGATGGCATCCGAATCCGTGAGGACAGGCTTCCAGACAATCCTGACCGGGACGGCGGAATTGGCGTTGAGCTGGTTGGCGATCTCCTGGGACTGGGCGGCCACCTGCTTGAGGACTTCCTCCCCGTACAGGTGCTGGCTGCCGGTGAGGAACCAGACCTCGTAGCCGTCGAGGGAAGTGTTTGCTGCGGTGCTCATGGATTCTCCTGGGAAGTGATGTGGCGGCGCTGGATTACTGGCCTGTGCTTTTTATTGGCCGTAGACGTTCTGGTAGCGGGCATAGAGGGAGTCGATGGAGCCCTGGTCGATGGGCAGGGGCTCGCCCAGCTGCCTGGAAATGTGGACGGTGCGGGCCACCTCCTCGCACATCACGGCGGCCTTCACGGCGGAGCGGGCGTCCTTGCCGATGGTGAAGGGACCGTGGTTCTGCATCAGGACAGCCGGTGAATTGGAGTTCTTCAGCGTCTCCACGATCCCGTGGCCGATCGAGTCGTCGCCGATCAGCGCGAACGGGCCCACCGGGATGGAGCCGCCGAACTCATCGCCCATCATGGTCAGCACGCACGGGATGGCCTCCCCCCTCGCAGCCCAGGCGGTGGCGTAGGTGGAGTGGGTGTGCACCACGCCGCCCACCTCCGGCATGTGCCGGTAGACGTACGCGTGCGCTGCTGTGTCCGACGACGGAGACAGCGGCGGGTTGCCCCAGTCCACCGTGCCGCCGCCACCGACGTTGGTGCCCCTGACGGGCGTGCCGTGCAGGTCGGTCACGATCATCTGCTCCGGGGTCAGGTCCTGGTAGGCGACCCCGGAGGGCTTGATGACCATCAGGTCGGTGCCCGGCACCCGGGCGGAAACGTTGCCCGCGGTCCACACCACCAGTTCGTAGCGGGTCAGCTCGGCATGCAGCGCGCACACTTCTTCACGGACCCGGGCGATGGTTTCCAGGGTCCCGGTTCCGGTTCCATTCCCTGCACTCATGCGGACACCTCCACGGCCGTTTCGGCGGCGGAGCCGGCACCGGGCAGGGCGGTCCGGGCAGCTTTGCGCTGGATGGCCTTGAGCCGGTGCATCACGTCGTTGCCGCCGCGGCCAAAGTAGTCGTGCAGGGCCTTGTACTCCTGGAAGAGTTCCTCGTAAGCGGCCACGTTTTCCGGGATGGGCGTGTAGACCTCACCGGGTTCGGAACCCATGGCGGCGGCAGCTTCCCGGATGTCAGCGTATTCTCCGGCGGCGACGGCGGCGTGGATGGCGGATCCCAGGGCCGGACCCTGCTCCGAGCCGATGGTGGACAGCTGAAGGCCGGTGGCGTCCGCGTAGATCTGCATCAGGAGCCTGTTCTTGAGCAGGCCGCCGGCCACGATGAATTCCTTCACCGGAACCCCGGCGTCGCGGAAGGCGTCCACGATGGTGCGGGTTCCGAAGGCCGTGGCTTCCAGCAGGGCGCGGTAGGTGTCCTCGGGCCTGGTGGCGAGGGTCTGGCCCACCACGATGCCGGACAGCTCATGGTCCACCAGCACCGAGCGGTTGCCCGAGTGCCAGTCGAGTGCGATCAGGCCGTGCTCCCCGATGGCCTGCCGCGACGCCAGTTCGGTGAGGTACTCATGGATCCCCAGCCCGCCGTCCCTGGCAGCCTGGTGGTATTCGGGCGGGACGCCGTACTTGGTGAACCAGCCGAAGATGTCCCCCACGCCGGACTGCCCGGCCTCGTAGCCCCACAGGCCCGGCACGATGCCGCCGTCCACTGCCCCGCACATTCCCGGCACTTCCCGCAGTTCGTTGCCGTTCATCACGTGGCAGGTGGAGGTGCCCATGATGGCCACCAGCTGGCCGGCTTCCACTGCCTTGGCGGCAGGGACCGTGACGTGGGCGTCAACGTTTCCCACGGCCACGGCGATGCCCTCCGGCAGCCCGGTCCAGGCTGCCGCCTCCGCCGTCAGGGTGCCGGCGGCGTCCCCCAGCCGCCCGATGGCGTGCTCCAGCTTGGAACTGACAAAGTCCTTGAAGTCCGGGTTCAGGGCGGCCAGGAAATCCGCCGAGGGATACCGCCCGTCCTGGTAGATGCCCTTGTAGCCGGCGGTGCAGGCGTTGCGGACGTAGCGGCCGCACAGCTGCCAGACGATCCAGTCGGCCGCCTCCACCCAGTGGTCCATGGCGGCGTAGGCCTCCGGATCCTCTTCCAGCAGCTGCAGGCCTTTGGCGAACTCCCACTCGGAGGAGATCAGGCCCCCGTACCGCGGAAGCCACTCTTCGCCCCGTTCGGCGGCCAGCCGGTTGATCCGGTCGGCCTGCCCTTGGGCGGCGTGGTGGCGCCAGAGCTTCACGTAGGCATGCGGCCGGTTGGCATAGCCCGGCAATTCGTTCAGGGGCGTGCCATCCGCCTTGACGGGCACCATGGTGCAGGCGGTGAAGTCAGTGGCAATACCGACGACGGCGGCCGGGTCGATCCCCGCGGCGGCCACTGCGGCGGGAACGGCTATGCGCAGGACGTCCCTGTAGTCGTTGGGCACCTGAAGCGCCCATTCCCCGGGAAGCCGTGCTCCGTCGTCGCCCGCCACGTCCTTGGGCAGGGAGCCGGTCACCACTGCATGGGGATACTCATGGACGGCGCTGCCGAGCTCCTTGCCGTCGCGGACCCGCACCACCACGGCACGGCCTGACAGGGTTCCGTAGTCCACCCCGATCACGCAGTGGTCGGGGTGGACGTCGGAGCTGGAAGTGAACAACGCAGCTGGCATGGGGTTGCCTCCATCCGGGAGGCAGAGGCCTCATTACCGGTTTTGTAGGGTCAGGGTCGAGCTAAGTGCTGCAGCAAGTGTGAACGCTAACAAAGAAGAAGTCAATGAGGTCAAAGGTTTTCGGAGTTTCCGTCAGGAGGCTCTTGTTAGCGTTCACAAATCAGTCTATATTGAACCGACACATCAACCATGTGGCCAGGGCCGGGAGCATCGTTGCTTCCCGGCCCAACAACACTTCGCGGCAATGCTGCCGCGGAAGGAGAAAATGGTGAGAATCAAAAAACTCATGGGCGCGGTGGCCCTTGTCCTCGCCCTGACCGTGGGAGCCACCGGTTGCGGCTCCCGTGGCGGAGCCACCGAATCCAGCGGCGCGGCGAAGCCCGGCGACTCGCTGGTTGGCATCTCGATGCCAACCCAGACATCCGAACGATGGATTGCCGACGGCGCCAACGTTGAGAAGTCCCTGAAAGACCTCGGCTACAAGACGGACCTCCAGTTCGCCAACGACGACATCCCAACCCAGGTCTCGCAGATCGAGAACATGCTGACGAAGGGCGCCAAAGCCCTGATCATCGCTGCGATTGACGGCACCACCCTGACCGACGTCCTGGCCAAGGCCAAGGAGCAGAACGTCAAGGTCATCGCCTACGACCGTCTCATCAACGGCACTCCGAACGTGGACTACTACACCACGTTCGACAACTACACCGTAGGCGTCCAGCAGGCCACGTCGCTGCTGACCGGCCTGGGCCTGGTCGATGCCAGCGGCAAGAAGGTGGACGGCAAGGGCCCCTTCAACGTCGAACTCTTCGCCGGAAGCCCGGACGACAACAACGCCAACTTCTTCTGGACCGGCGCCATGGACACCCTCAAGCCGTACCTGGATGCCGGCACGCTGAAGGTCCCCAGCGGCCAGGCCAAGTTTGAGCAGGCCGCCATCCTTCGCTGGCAGGCACCCGTGGCACAGAAGCGGATGGAAGACATTCTCACCTCCGCCTACAGCTCGGGCACCAAGCTGAACGGCGTCCTCTCCCCGTACGACGGCCTGTCCATCGGCATTATCTCCGCCCTCACCAGCACCGGCGGCTACGCCAAGGGAAGCCTTCCGGTAGTCACCGGCCAGGACGCCGAAAAGGGCTCCGTGAAGTCCATCGTCGCCGGCGAGCAGTACTCCACCATCTTCAAGGACACCCGCCAGCTCGGCGCCCAGGCCGTCAAGATGGTTGATGCAGTCCTCAAGGGCCAGGAACCGGAGACCAACGACACCAAGACCTACGACAACAAGGTCAAGGTTGTCCCGGCCTTCCTGCTGAAGTCCGTGATCATCACCAAGGACAACTACAAAAAGGAACTGATCGACTCGGGTTACTACACCGACGCCGACGTCAAGTAGTCAGCGTCCCGGGCTGTGGCCGGACCTGCATCCGGCCACAGCCCCGCCCGCACCTTCCTGCAGCAGCAGGAAGGCCAAGCTTCGACCAGTCAGTGGGAATTGACGATGAACACACCCATTCTTCAAATGCGAGGAATCACCAAGACGTTCCCCGGCGTGAAAGCGCTGCAGGACGTCACCTTGGATGTGAACCGTGGCGAGGTCCACGCCATCTGCGGTGAGAACGGCGCCGGCAAGTCAACGCTCATGAAAGTGTTGTCCGGCGTCTATCCGCACAACACCTTCGACGGGGAAATCCTCTTCGAAAACGAACCCTGCAACTTCTCCAGCATCTCGGACAGCGAGAAGCGGGGCATCGTGATCATCCACCAGGAACTGGCGCTGAGCCCGTACCTCTCAATCGCCGAGAACATCTACCTCGGCAACGAACAAGCCACCAACGGATGGGTGGACTGGCGCAAGACCAACCTGGAGGCAGCAAAGCTGCTGGCCCGCGTGGGCCTAGACGAAAACCCCGTCACTCCCGTCCAGCACATCAGCGTGGGCAAGCAGCAGCTCGTGGAAATCGCCAAGGCGCTGTCCAAGGAAGTGAAGCTGCTCATCCTGGACGAGCCCACGGCCGCCCTCAACGACGAGGATTCCGGCCACTTGCTGGATCTGATCCTCCATTTGAAGGGCCAGGGGGTCACCAGCATCATCATCAGCCACAAACTCAATGAAATCCGCAAGGTGGCCGACGCCGTCACCATCATCCGGGACGGCAAAACCATCGAGACCCTTCGGCTCGATGAGGGCCAGATCACCCAGGAACGGATTATCCGCGGCATGGTGGGACGTGACCTGGAGAGCCTGTACCCGGACCGCGAGCCGAACATCGGCGAAGAAGTCCTCCGGATCGAAGACTGGTCCGTCCGGCATCCCCAGGACCACAGCCGCATGGTGGTCCGCAACGCCAACCTGCATGTCAGGAAGGGCGAAGTGGTGGGACTTGCCGGGCTGATGGGCGCCGGACGCACGGAACTCGCCATGAGCGTCTTCGGCCGTACCTACGGCACCGCAACGTCAGGCAAGGTCTACAAGTACGGCGAGGAAATCAACACCTCAACTGTCTCTGACGCCATCCGGCACGGCGTTGCGTACGCCACCGAGGACCGCAAGCACTACGGCCTGAACCTCATCGAGGACATCAAGCGCAACATCTCCCTGGCAGCTCTGCGCAAGCTCGCCAAACGCGGCTTCGTGGACAAGAACCAGGAGACCGTGGTGGCCAACGGCTACCGGAAGAGCATGAACATCAAAGCACCCTCGGTGGCCGCCATCACCGGCAAGCTCTCCGGCGGCAACCAGCAGAAGGTGGTGCTGAGCAAATGGATGTTCTCCGACCCGGACGTGCTCATCCTCGATGAACCCACCCGCGGGATCGACGTCGGTGCCAAATACGAGATCTACACGATCATCGCCAAACTCGCGGCCGAAGGAAAAGCCGTGATCGTCATTTCCTCGGAACTTCCCGAACTCCTGGGCATCTGCGACCGCATCTACACCCTCGCCGCCGGCCACATAACGGGTGAAGTCCCCATCGCCGAGGCCACCCAGGAAACCCTGATGCACTACATGACCAAAGAGAAGGAATAGCGAAATGTCCGCCTTACGAGAATCGCTCGGATTCCTCACAAGCCGCCTCCGCCAGGTTGGCATCTTCGTTGCCCTGATCCTGATCGTCCTGCTGTTCCAGGGGCTGACCGGCGGGATCCTGCTGGAACCGCAGAACGTCACCAACCTGGTGGTCCAGAACAGTTACATCCTCATCCTGGCCATCGGCATGGTGATGGTGATCATCGCCGGTCACATCGATCTTTCCGTCGGGTCCGTCGCCGGCTTTATCGGCGCCGTGGCCGGCGTCATGATTGTGCACTGGGGCTGGCCGTGGTGGGCCGCAATCCCGGCCTGCCTGCTGGTCGGGGCCCTCGTGGGCGCCTGGCAGGGCTACTGGATCGCCTATGTGGGGATCCCGGCCTTCATCGTCACACTGGCGGGCATGCTGATCTTCCGCGGACTCACGCTCATCACCCTCAAGAACCAGCAGATCACCCCCTTCCCCGCCGAACTGCGGGCCCTGGGCGGCGGCTTCCTTCCTGACATCTCCGGCGGCACGTCCGTCCTGGAGTGGCTCACAGTGATCCTGGGTGCCGGCGCTACCGTGGCACTGCTGATCCAGGCCCTCAAGGAGCGCAGGATCCGCAGGAAGTTCGACCTCGAGAGCGAACCCCTGGTCTGGTTCGTCATCAAGACCGCCTTCACGGCGCTACTCATGCTCATCATCACCTTCCTGCTGGCCTCCTACCGTGGCACGCCGATCGTCCTGGTGGTCCTGGCCGTGCTGGTGATCGCCTACACCGCCCTGATGAACAACAGCGTCTTCGGGCGGCACACGTACGCGATCGGCGGCAACCTCCATGCAGCTGAACTGTCAGGCATTAAGACCAAGGCCGTCACGTTCCGGCTCTTCGTGAACATGGGCGTGCTCGCCGCGCTCGCAGGCCTGGTCTTCACCGCGCGGCTCAACTCTGCGCAGCCCGCCGGTGGAACAGGCTTCGAACTGGACTCCATCGCTGCAGCCTTCATCGGCGGCGCCGCTGTTACCGGTGGGATCGGAACAGTCGCGGGGGCCATGATCGGCGGCCTGATCATGGGAGTGCTCAACAACGGCATGTCCATCCTGGGCCTGGGCACCGATTACCAGCAGCTCATCAAGGGCCTGGTACTCCTTTTGGCCGTCGGCTTCGATATCTTCAACAAGAACCGCAGCGGCGACGGCGGTGACCTCGGCAAACGGTTCAAGCTGAAGACTTCACCTCCGCCCGCCGAGGAAAAAGCGACGCCGGCGGCCAGCGAAACCGTGGAGGCGGGCGTCAAGTAGCGGCTACCGCGGCCGCGGCGCTGCTCCATGCAGACCCGGGCCTTGGACGACGCGTCCGGGGCCCGGGTCTTTGCAGCTCAGGGCGCTGCCGCGACTCCGGTAGCAACATCCGCCGGCGAGCGCTGCCGACGGCTGAGCAGGATAAAGGGAGCCGCAATCAGTTGCACTGCCCCACCCACGGCCAGTGAAGCCGGGTAGCCGTAGAGGTCCGCGGTCCGGCCGAGCAGCGGCTGCACCACCACTCCCCCGGCCGAGCCCATCAGGGAATCGAAGCTCAGCACTGTGGCACGCTGCTTCGAGGCAATCATGTCGTTCAGGTATGCCTGCCGGACGGGCGTGCCGGCCGAGGACACGATTGCCCAGAGTGCCAGGAGCACCAACGCCAGCCAGAAGACGCTGGTGAACATGAGCACCACCAGGACGAGTGCACTGGCCACGTTCGTGGCTATCAGCACGCTGGTCCGCCGCCGGACCAGTTTCCGGACCCGGGGCGCCATCCATCCGCCGACGACGTCCGCTCCTGCCACCAGGGCCGCCGCCAGGCCCGCTATGGCATAGGCCCGCGGGTCTCCGAAAAGCTGAAGCAGGTAGGGCTGCAGGGCATAGAAAACGTAGATGCCCACCCCTTCGGTGAACGGGGCCGCCAGCATGATGAAGCGGACGGGCGGGTTCTTCAGTCCGTTGTCCACGGATGCCCGCAATACTGCCCGGGTGGCCTGCAGCGGATGGGCCGAACGTTCAGGCGTGAAGCCGACGTCGTGCATGAGCAGGAAGGCCACGGCGAACATGGCGGTGAGCACGCCCACCCGAACGAGGAACGGAACACCGAGGTTGCTGGCCTGGGCAATGACCCCGCCGGCCACGGAGCCCGCCAGCATGGCAACGCCGGAGACCATCTGCCCCCGGCCAAGCACCGTTTCCAGCCCGCCTTCGTAACCGGCGAAACTCAGGGCGTCCACCAGCCAGGCCTCCACTGCGCCGGAGAAGAAGGTGAAGCCCAGGCCCAGCAGGACCGAGACCACGGCCCACCACCAGAACGGGGCTGAAAACTGCCACAGCAGGTAGTACAGGAAGGTGGACCCGGCCAGCGTGAGTGTGCCCAGCAGGAAGGAAACCCGGCGGCCCCAACTGTCCGCCACTACTCCGGTCGGCACCTCGAACAGCACCATGCCGGCCGTAAAGAAGGCATTCGCGGCAAAGGCCTCCAGGTTGCTTAGGCCCGCATCCAGCAGGAAGAGCGTGTTGATGCCCCAGATGAACGAGGCCGCCAGGGTGTTTCCCAGGGTCAGCGTCAGGTAGACGCGCTGGATCTTCCTGGCTGCGTCGTTCATGGCAGGTGCGGCTACGGGGTGCTGAAGCTGGCGGGTACCGGATCATGCCGCAGGTACCGGCGGCGGAAGCGCCCGGATCCCGCGGTGAGGGCCCGCAAATCGACGGCATAGCGCAGCAGTTCCTGGTCCGGGACTTCAGCGCTGATTTCGGTCAGGCCGTCACCGGAGGAGGTGGTTCCGGTGAGCCTGCCGCGCCTGGCGGACAAGTCACTCATCACGGACCCCACGTGCTCGTCCGTCACAGTGATGACCACCGATGACACCGGCTCCAGGAGTTGGATCCGCCCTGCTGCCGCCGCCTCGCGCAGGGCCAGCGCCCCGGCGGCCTGGAATGCGGCATCGGAGGAATCCACGCTGTGCGCTTTGCCTCCCGTGAGCGTCACCCGCAGGTCCACCACCGGGAAGCCCGCGCTGACCCCCTTTTCCATCTGGGCACGGACGCCCTTCTCCACGGACGGGATGAACGTCCCCGGGATCACGCCGCCCACCGTCCTGTCCACGAATTCGAAGCCACCGCCGCGTGGCAGGGGTTCCACGTCAATATCGCAGACAGCATATTGCCCGTGGCCGCCGGACTGCTTGACGTGCCGCCCATGGCCGGCGGCGGGGGCCGAGAAAGTTTCACGCAAGGGCGTCACCACGTCCACCGTATGCAGCTTCACGCCCTGGTCCCGCAACCTGTCCAGCACCACCTCGGCGTGGGCCTCCCCCATGCACCAAAGGACGAGCTGATGCGTTTCCTGGTTCCGTTCCACCCGCAAGGTGGGATCGCCGGCCGCGATCTTCCCCAGGCTGCGCGCCAGGGCGTCTTCGTCACTGCGCGAATCAGCCTCCACGGCCACGGGCAGCAGCGGCTCGGGCATCTCCCAGGTGGCCAGCAGCAGCGGCCGGTCCCGGCCGGAGATGGTGTCTCCGGTTTCGGCGCTTCCCAGTTTCGCCACCGCGCAAATGTCCCCCGCCACGCAGTGCGGGACAGGCCGCAGCGAGGCACCGAGCGGGGAGTAGAGGTGCGTAACGCGTTCGTCCGTGTCGTGGTCCTGGTGGCCGCGGTCGGCCAGGCCCTGGCCGGTAACGTGCACCGGAGCATCCTCCCGGAGCGTGCCGGAGAAAACCCGGACCAGGCAGATCCGGCCCAGGAACGGGTCGATGGAGGTGCGGACCACCTCTGCCGCCAACTGGCCCTCCGGATCGCAGGACAAGGGCCCGGCGGGCGCGCCCGCCAGGTCCGTCACCTCGGGCACCCGGCCGTCCGACGGAGGCGGGAAGGCCCGGACCAGGACCTCCACCAGTTCCGCGGTCCCCAGTCCGCTGACGGCCGACGTGGACAGGACGGGGAAAAAGGACCCGCGCTCGACGGCGGTTTCCAGGTCAGCGACAAGGACGTCGGTTTCGATGTCCTCGCCTGCCAGGTAGCGGTCCATCAGGGTTTCGTCTTCGCTCTCGCCGATGATCCCCTCGATGAGGTCCCCCCTGGCGGCACCGAAGGCCGCAAGTTCGTCGGGGGTCGCTTCGCGCGTCGTTGCGGACAGCTCCCCGGATGAGTAATCGCTGACCGTCCCGGACAGCAGGCCGAGCAGGCCGGTGACCTCAGCGCCCGTCCGGACCGGAACGTACAGCGGCAGGACGCCCTCGCCGAAGGACTTCCGGCAGGCGGCCAGGACGCCGTCGTAATCTGCCCGCGGGTGGTCCATGCGGGTGATGGCGACGGCACGGGGCAGGCGCATGTGCTCGCATTCATCCCACAGCGCGGTGGTGGTGGCGTCGATTCCGTCGACCGCGGACACCACGAACAGGGCGGCGTCCGCGGCGCGGAGTCCTGCACGGAGTTCGCCGATGAAATCCGGGTAGCCCGGGGTGTCCAGGAGGTTCACTTTGATGCCGTCAACCAGCAGCGGCACCAGCGACAGGGTCACTGAGCGCTGCTGGTGGACCGCGGCGGGGTCGGAATCGCTGACGGTGGTCCCGTCCGGAATGGATCCCTTGCGGGTGATCATGCCGTTGGCAGCGAGCAGCGCCTCGATCAGCATGGTCTTCCCGGCACCTGAATGGCCTACGAGCGCCACGTTGCGGATTTTGGCGGGCTCCTCTGCTGCGATTCCGGCGGAGGCATCGGCACGTCGGGACTCGGGTCCGTTCCTTCCGGCCGCTGTCCTGGCTGAGTCCTTGGTGCCTCTGACCGACATGGGAACCTCCTGGCGCCTTCGCCATCCAACCGGGCTGAACATGTCCTCTGATTCGACACCCTGCAGGGGCTGTACGGCAAGGGCAGGCAGAAGGGAAATTACGAGCCGCGCGCCTTCCGGGTAGCCGCATCGCTGGCCTTCTGGATGGCTTTGACCAGTTCGTCCTTGTCCATCTTGGAACGGCCGTCGATGTGCAGCTCCTGCGCGAGCTTATAGAGATGTTCCTTCGAGGCGTTCGCGTTCACGCCGCCCGCGGTGGGCTCGGAGGACCGCACGCCCCCTTCGGCCCGTTTGTCCGAGGGGCCGCGTTTTTCCTTCGGCTCCCAGTGGTCGCCCACCTTCTCGTAGCTGTGCTTGAGCGAGGCGTAGGCTGCCCGGGCGGCCCTTTGCTCGTCATTGTCGTAGCTCTCAAGGGCTGAATCGTAGGTTTTGGCGAACGTGTCCTGGGCCTTCCGCCCGGAGCGCTGCAGGGTGGAGGGCAGCTCATCCTTGCGGGCGTGGCCGTTCTTTCCGGTCTTGGGCATGGCACCCACACTCCTTTTATCAGCAGGCTGATGGTCGGGATAGAACCAGCTTAGCCGTCCGGAGAGGAGAGGGTAGTGGAGCCCCCTGTCGGATTCGAACCGACGACCCCCGCTTTACAAGAGCGGTGCTCTGGCCAACTGAGCTAAGGAGGCGTGCCCCTGCGGGCTGGCGCCTGAACGGCGCTAGATAAGGTTAGCCCAAGTGGCGCCGGTGGTAAAAACGCCCGCGCCAACGCCCCGAACCGGCCTTAAAGACGGCGGCCCGTTCCGGGAAGAATCCGGAACAGGCCGCCGATATGCCGTTAGGCTCTTAGGCCTTGGCGTCGATGGCCGCCTGGATCTCGGCGTTCAGGTCCGAGGCGCCGTCCCACTTCTTGCCGTCGATGAAGATGGTGGGCGTCCCCGAGATGCCGGAGTTTGCGGCAAGGTCGGTGGAGTACTTGACGTAGGGACGGAAAGTCTTGTCGTCCACGCAGCTGTTGATGTCTGCGCCAACGTCGCTGGCCAGGGACTTCAACTTGTCATCAGACAGGCCGGCTCCGCCCTCGGCGGGCTGGTTGTCGAAGAGGATATTGATGTAATCCGCGTACTTCCCGGGGGCCTTGTCTGCAACGCACGCGGCGGCGTTCGCGGAACGTGAGGAGTAGTTGGTGCTGGACTGGCGGTCCAGGAAGCCCAGCGGCCGGTACTCCATAGTGATCTTGCCTTCATTGCGAAGGCTGGTCAGGGCCTCGTTGTATGTTTCCTCGAACCGGAGGCAAACGGGGCAGATGAAGTCGATGTATGCAATGACCTTGACCGGCTGTCCCGCTTCGGCCTCGGCCCCCGGCGCCACCACGGGGTTGGGCTGTGTTTCAGGCTTGGCCGGAAGATTGGCCATGTCCACCGTGGCCGGGTCCGTCTTCTTCACTTCGGAGTTGGCCAGCAGGGTCACGCCGCCGTTGACGTTGGCGTTGGCCGGCACCGGACCCTGGTCGGCGATGGGGGTGTTCTGCCTGATGCTGGTGGTCACGACCAGCGCAACGACAGCCAGGATGGCGACGACGGCGGCCACGATGCCCCAGCCGATGAGCAGCTTGTTGCGCTTGTCCTTCTTCAGCTGCGCTTCACGGATCTGGCGCGCCTTTTCCCGCGCCTCCGCGGTGCGCTCAGCCTTGGACTTACGTACTTCGTTTGCGGGGCTCATGTGTTCCTTGGGTCGGTTGACGTGGGGGGACCACTTCGTGGCAACTCCTACATTTTAGGGGAGAAAGCTGGGAGCTTGCGCTTTCAACTAACCGCCGGGTTGACCAACGGACGAATAGCACGGAAGATTCCGTCCCGTTAGGGTGGGCTGAGAGGCACAAGCAACCCCAGGGGGCCGCAATGCAAACACCCGTCCAGGAAAAACCTTCCGCAACATCTACGTCCGGCACCGCCGGCTCCGCCCACGGCGGAGCCACGAAGTACGACTTCATGGTGGTGTCGAACAGGCTGCCGGTGGACCGTTGCGCACCCGGGGAAAGCGGGGATGACGGCTCCGGCTGGCGCCGGTCCCCCGGCGGGCTGGTGACTGCGCTGGCCCCCATGATGACCAAGACCGACGGCGCGTGGGTAGGGTGGCACGGCGCCCCCGACGAGACAGTCAAACCCTTTAGCCACGGCGGCATGGACCTGGTCCCCGTCCAGCTCAGCACCGACGAAGTGGAGCTCTATTACGAGGGGTTCTCGAACGCCACCCTCTGGCCGCTGTACCACGACGTCATCGCCCCGCCGGAGTTCCACCGTACGTGGTGGGACGCCTACCGCAAGGTCAACAGGAGGTTCGCCGACGCCGTCGTGCGCCACGCCGATCACGGCGCCACGGTGTGGGTACAGGACTACCAGCTCCAGCTGGTGCCGCGCCTGCTGCGCGAAGCGCGGCCGGACCTCCGGATCGGGTTCTTCAACCACATCCCGTTCCCGCCGCCGGAGATCTTTGCGCAGCTGCCGTGGCGCCAGGCCATCATTGACGGGCTCCTCGGTGCCGACCTGGTGGGCTTCCAGCGGCCCAGCGATGCCGGAAACTTCATGCGCTCCGCACGCCGCTTCCTCGGCGCCAGCGTTAAGCAGCAGCAGGTCCATGTGAAGGGCCAGGACGGCGCCGTTACGCACATTGCCCGGGCGCAGGCATTCCCCATCTCCATTGACGTCCGGCAGATCACCGAACTGGCCTCCAACCCGGACATCATTGAGCGGGCCCGCCAGATCCGGCAGGACCTCGGGAACCCCAAGACGATCCTGCTCGGCGTCGACCGCCTGGACTACACCAAGGGCATCCGGCACCGGCTGAAGGCCTTTGAGGAGCTCCTGGCGGACGGCAAGCTTTCCGTTGGCGACGCCACCCTGATCCAGGTGGCCAGCCCCAGCCGCGAGCGCGTTGAGCAGTACCGCCTCCTGCGCGAGGAGGTGGAGGGCACGGTGGGCCATATCAACGGCACGTACGACACCATCGAGAACACCGCCGTACGCTACCTGCACCACAGCTATCCGGTGGAGGAGATGGTGGCGCTGTACCTTGCTGCCGACGTCATGCTGGTAACGGCTCTTCGGGACGGCATGAACCTTGTGGCCAAGGAATACGTGACGGCGCGCACCAACAACGACGGTGCCCTGGTCCTCAGTGAGTTCGCCGGTGCAGCCGACCAGCTCAAGCAGGCACTGCTGATTAATCCGCATGACATTGACGGCCTCAAAGGCGCCATCATGCGTGCCGTGAACCTGGAACAGCGGGACGCGTCCCGGCGGATGCGGGCCATGCGCAAGCAGATCCTCGAGCACGACGTGGACCACTGGTCCGCCGACTTCCTGCGCGCGCTCAACGAAAAGGTGGTCCGCGATGACTCATGACGCCCGCCACGCCAAGGACCGGCTTTCGCTGTCCCCCGAGCTCCGGGAAGCCATCCGGCGGATCGCCGGGACCGAGCACCTGCTCGTGGCCATGGATTTCGACGGCACGATGGCGCCCATCGTCGGCCGCGCCGACGACGCCCGGCCGCTGCCGCGCTCGGCGGCCGCCTTCGCCGGCCTCGCCGTGCTTCCACGGACGACGACGGCACTCATCTCCGGCCGCGCCCTCGCCAGCCTGCGCGCCGTCGCCTCCCCTCCGGTGGACACGCTCCTCATCGGCAGCCATGGCGCCGAGGCATGGCTGGGTCCGGGATCCGCCGGGCTCACGCTCGATGAAGGGCAAAAGGCCCTCCTGGCCGAGGTGCGCACCGTCCTGGAGGACATCGTCAGGGAAGCTCCCGGCACCACGCTTGAGGACAAGCCCGCAGGGGTGGTCCTCCATACCCGCCTCGCCGCCGATGATGTCGCCGAAGACGCCGTGGCTGCTGCCCGCTCCCTGCTGCAGGACCGGAAGGGGGTGTTCCTCAAGGACGGCAAGCGGGTCCTTGAAACCTCGGTGGTCAACGCGTCCAAAGGCGAGGGCGTCACCTTCCTGCGGCAGATCACCGGAGCTACCGGTGTCCTGTTCGCCGGCGATGACACCACGGACGAAGACGCCCTGGCGCGCCTGGAGCCGGGGGACGTAGGCGTCAAGGTGGGCCTTGACTTCACCCAGGCCGAATACCGCGTTGAGGCTCCGGTCCATATTGCCGAACTGCTGGAGGTGCTGCTCCAGGAGCGGAGCATCGCCGTGGCAGAGGAGGACCCCGCAGCCGCGCAGGGGTAGTGCAGCCCGGCCCGGGCATGCGCAAGCTCACATGTGATGACCGTAACATTTGCAACCATTGTTGAAACATCTGACATACTCTTGCA
The DNA here is from genome assembly GCF_034720455.1 of Pseudarthrobacter sp. C1. Taxonomy (NCBI): domain Bacteria; kingdom Bacillati; phylum Actinomycetota; class Actinomycetes; order Micrococcales; family Micrococcaceae; genus Pseudarthrobacter; species Pseudarthrobacter sp. C1. The sequence goes on from NZ_JAYESK010000001.1 coordinate 606,773, forward strand.
TGTGATGTGGCGCACAAGAACCGTGCGGCGTCACTCGGCTCTCCTCGGCCTCGGCCCGGGAGCGTCAGCAGCACAAAACTGAACAAACATGAACCATTCACAACGGATCGTCCGGCACGTACCTGCCGGTGAAGGGATTGATAACTGTGGCTACAGTTACTTTTGATAACGCTACGCGTCTGTACCCGGGCACAGATAAGCCCGCCGTCGATAAGCTCAACATCGACATCGCCGATGGCGAATTCCTGGTCCTCGTTGGACCCTCCGGTTGCGGCAAGTCCACCTCCCTGCGCATGCTCGCAGGCCTTGAGGACGTCAACGCCGGCCGGATCCTGATCGGTGACCGCGACGTCACCGATGTTCCCCCGAAGGACCGCGACATCGCGATGGTCTTCCAGAACTACGCGCTGTACCCGCACATGACTGTGGCCGACAACATGGGCTTCGCCCTGAAGATCGCAGGCGTTTCCAAGGAAGAGCGCGCCGAGCGCGTCCGCGAAGCCGCCAAGCTCCTTGACCTCGAGCAGTACCTGGACCGCAAGCCGAAGGCACTCTCCGGCGGCCAGCGCCAGCGCGTCGCCATGGGCCGCGCCATCGTGCGTAACCCCCAGGTCTTCCTCATGGATGAGCCGCTGTCCAACCTTGACGCCAAGCTCCGCGTGCAGACCCGTACGCAGATCGCATCCCTGACCCGCCGCCTCGGCGTCACCACCGTCTACGTGACGCACGACCAGGTCGAGGCCATGACCATGGGCGACCGCGTTGCAGTGCTGAAGGATGGCCTGCTGCAGCAGGTTGACACGCCGCGCAACCTGTACGACCGTCCCAAGAACGTCTTCGTTGCCGGCTTCATCGGCTCCCCCGCCATGAACCTGCTGGAACTCCCCGTGGTGGACGGCGGCGTGCAGTTCGGCGGCACCGTTTACCCCGTGCCGCGCGACGTCCTCGAGGAAGCACACGGCTCCACCGTTACCCTTGGAAGCCGGCCGGAAGACCTCGAGACCGCGCCGCAGGGTGAAGGCCTGAAGGTTGAGGTCGACGTCGTCGAAGAGCTCGGCGCCGACGCCTACGTTTACGGCCACACCACGCTTGACGGCAAGGACCACGACATCGTGGCCCGCGTCGACGGCCGCCGCCCCCCGATGAAGGGCGAGGTCATCTACGTCCGTCCGCAGTCGGGCCACGTGCACCTGTTCGACACCAAGACCGGCCTGCGCCTCGGCGACTGATTCCCAGCAAAAGCCAAACCGACGGCGGCCCGCACCTTTACGCAATGGTGCGGGCCGCCGGCGGCCCGCACGTTTCCGCATTGGTGCGGGCCGCCGGCGGCCCGCACGTTTCCGCATTGGTGCGGGCCGCCGGCGGCCCGCACCTTTACGCAATGGTGCGGGCCGCCGTCGGCCTTTAACTGCGGCCCAGGAGAATTTAGCGGGCCGCCCGATGTACGGAAGAATTGAGCCATGACCGAGGAATACAGCGCCCAGTGGCACGACGAACCCACCGACTACGGGCAGATCGGGAAGCTGCCGCGGTTTGTGGCCGCCAGCGCTGACGACGGCAAGGCAGCCTCGGTCTCCAGCTCGCTGAACATCACGGCGGCGGCCGCGGACCCCGAGCTCCTGGACCTGCCGTGGCACATTGCCCTGGAAGACTGGCCCGCAGAGAACCTGGCCGCGCTGCCGCGCGGCATCTCCCGCCACATCGTGCGCTTCGCCCATCTTGGCGGCTCCGTCATCGCCATCAAGGAGACGTCGGAGCACGTGGCCCGGCACGAGTACCACATGCTCCGCAAGCTGGCCCGGCTGGATGTCCCCTGCGTGGAGCCGGTGGCCGTGATTACCGGCCGCACCACCCTGGACGGGCGTCCGCTGAACCCGGTGCTGGTCACCCGGCACCTGAAGTTCTCCATGCCGTACCGCGCCCTGTTCTCCCAAATGCTCCGCAAGGACACGCTGACGCGCCTTATCGACGCCCAGGCGCTGCTGCTGGTGCGCCTCCACCTCATCGGCTTCTACTGGGGCGACGTGTCCCTTTCCAATACGCTGTTCAGGCGCGACGCCGGGGCGTTTGCCGCCTACCTGGTGGACGCGGAGACCGGCGAGCTGTACCCGGACCTGTCCACGGGCCAGCGTGAATATGACCTCGAGATCGCCCGGGTCAACATTGCGGGCGAGCTGATGGACCTGCTCGACGGCGGGCTGATCGAGGAAAAAGTGGACCCGGTGGCCACCAGCGAGCTGATCATGGACAGCTACCGCCGCCTGTGGCAGGAGCTTACCGAAAAGGAGTCCTTCGAACTGGGTGAGCGCTGGCGGGTCAGCGCCCGGATCCGCCGGCTCAACGAACTCGGCTTCGACGTCGAGGAATACGCCATCAAGACCACCCAGAACGGCACCACCATCCAGCTGCAGCCCAAGGTGGTGGACGCGGGGCACCACCAGCGGCGGTTGCTGAGGCTTACGGGCATCGACGCCCAGGAGAACCAGGCCCGCCGCCTCCTCAATGACATGGATTCGTTCCGCGCAGACAACAACCCGGGCATGGACGAGGAATACAGCGCCCACCTCTGGGTCAGCCAGATCTTCGAGCCGATCGTCAGGTCCATTCCGCGGGACCTTTCCGGCAAGCTCGAACCCGCTGAAGTGGTGCACGAAGTCCTGGAACACCGCTGGTACATGTCCGAAAAGCAGGAACGGCACATCCCGCTGGCGGAGGCTGTGCAGTCCTACATCGACTCAATCCTGCGGCACCGCCGGGACGAGGCCGCCATCATGCTGAACCCGGATACGGAGCTGTTGAAGATCCTCGAAGTGGAGACCGAGGAGTCGCGCTACGGCGAAGACGAGTCAATCGACGAGTACCCCGACTCGGACGACTGAACCGCACGCCAAAGCCTAGATAGCCTTCCCGGGGTTGAGGATGCCCGCAGGATCAAACAGTTCCTTGATCCTGCGCTGGAGTTCCCGGACCGGCTCCGCCTGTTCCTGGCCCAGCCAGCGCAATTTGTACTGGCCAACTCCGTGCTCGCCCGTAATCGTCCCGCCCATTTCCAGCGCGGCTGTGATGGACTCGTCCAGGACCCGTTGCAGCCGTTCCATGGCGCCGGCGTCGACACCGTTGCCCGTGCGGTCGATCCAGAAGGTGGGGTGCAGGTTTCCGTCGCCGGCATGCGCCACCACCTTGAGGTGTACTGCGTGGTCCACGGCCATCGATTCCAGGGCGGCAACGTAATCCACCAGCCGGGAACGGGGCACGGCGACGTCCTCGCCCACGCGGTATTCGTCGTCGACCTCCACTCCCCTGCTGTGCCGGCGAAGCTCCACCAACCGCTCCGCCTCGGCGCTGGCCTCGGTGGTGACAGCTGCGCCCCCGGCCCGGAGGACGTCCCGCACTACCTGGGCCTCTGCGGCTGCACCGAACCCGTCTGTCTGGATCAGGAGCAATGACCGGCCCCGGGCGGTGAGGTCAGAGCCGTGGATGTCATCGAGCTGGGCCAGCGTACCGCCATCAAGCAATTCCATGATGGCGGGCTGCACCCGTGCTTTGCCGACGGCCAGGACACCCGCGGCAGCCTGCCGGAAGTCCGGGTAGAACGCCGCGACCGTGTGAACCTCCTGCGGCAGGTACTTCAAGCGGACCGTGACCCCGACGACGATGCCGAGCGTGCCCTCGGACCCCACGAACAGGCTGGTGAGGTCGTACCCGGCCACGCCCTTGAACGTCTGGTGGCCGGTATGGATGAGCGACCCATCAGCCAGCACCACGTCGAGCGCGAGGACCGAGTCCCTGGTGACCCCGTATTTCGCACACCGCAGCCCGCCGGCGTTCGTGGCAACGTTCCCGCCGATGGTGGAGCTGCGGAAGCTGGCTGGATCCGGCGCGTACATCAGCCCATGCATGGCGGCAGCCTCATTGAGGGCTGCGTTCACCACCCCGGGCTCCACCGCTGCCGTTTCGTCATCCGGACTGAGGGCGAGGATGCGGTCCATGCGCTCCAAGGAAAGAATGATGCAGTTCTCCGTGGCATGGGCCCCGCCGGAGACTCCCGTCCCTGCGCCGCGGGCCACGAGGGCTACACTGCTGCCTGCGCAGGCGCGGACGACGGCCTGGACGTCTGCCACGGATTCCGGGAAGACCACGGCCAACGGCAGCTGAAAGTCGATGATGGGGGCCTGGTCCACGGCGTACCTGCGGAGCGCGGCCTCGCCCACCTCTATCTGCCCGGGCGCAAGGATGGCTTCCAGCTCGTCCACTATGCTTCCCACGAAGCCTCCGTCCCTCGTAGCGCGTGTTCCCCCAGTCTAGGCCGGGCTAGGACGGGGGCCTGACCCTATGCGCCCGGGGTGCCTGCAGCACCCATGAAACGAGCGTACCGCGCAAGGATCCCCGGCCAGTCGCTGGCATACTTCGCCCTGGTGGCGGCTGGATCTTCGGCACCTTCCCACCCCTCATGGAAGACCCGGACCTCGGTGCCGTCCGCGACGGCACGGAAGGCGACGAGGAGTTCAGTGGACCACAGCGCGGTGGTGCCGGGATGCCACGTGGCATGGAATGACAATGGCGGCTGCCAGTCATCAAGGGTTCCCCAGATGGTGGTCCGGCCGTCGTCGGCTGTCTCCAGGATGAGGTTCTCCTCGAATTCCACGTAGGAGCCTGCACCGTAGACGCCGTGCGATTCCAGGGGCCACCACAGGTGCGTGTGGTCCGTAAAGCCCGCGAAGGCATGGCCAACGCTTCCCGGAACTATCACCGTGTTCACCACGGGGCCCAGTGCCTCGGGGGCCGATTCGTCGTCGTTCCCGGTGGGTTCCTGCGCGTGGCTGAAGAGGCTGTCCATGGTGCCCAACTTTACCGTCTGCGTGGCCTCCCACGCCGCGACCCTTGGCTGCGGGTAGCCGGCGTGCTGGTGGTTGTAACCCGGGGGTTAAATGCAGCAGGGCCCTGACGTTGTTGTCAGGGCCCTGCTTGAATGTATGTCCGGCGGTGACCTACTCTCCCACACCCTCCCGGGTGCAGTACCATCGGCGCTGTGGGTCTTAGCTTCCGGGTTCGGAATGGGACCGGGCGTTTCCCCCACGCTATGACCGCCGTAACCTTGTTACCCGTCCGCCCGGGTGTCCCGGGGGGTGGGAAGTGTTGTGGTTACAACATTGTGGTGTTGTTATTTAGTTGGTGTTCCCTGCAACAAATGGTTTGTTNTCCCCCACGCTATGACCGCCGTAACCTTGTTACCCGTCCGCCCGGGTGTCCCGGGGGGTGGGAAGTGTTGTGGTTACAACATTGTGGTGTTGTTATTTAGTTGGTGTTCCCTGCAACAAATGGTTTGTTGTTCGGGAACCACATAGTGGACGCAAGCAGTCTTGTTATCTTTTTACCAACCCTGGTGTGGAACCGCTTTTGAACCGG